>NZ_LQXH01000007.1:0-877525 GCF_001924945.1 Alteromonas sp. W12 | reverse complement strand
GGAGCCGAAGCCCCGTTTGGTCCGAAGACATTATGCGGTATTAGCAGTCGTTTCCAACTGTTATCCCCCTCGCAAAGGCAAGTTCCCAAGCATTACTCACCCGTCCGCCACTCGTCATCTTCTAGCAAGCTAGAAATGTTACCGTTCGACTTGCATGTGTTAGGCCTGCCGCCAGCGTTCAATCTGAGCCATGATCAAACTCTTCAATTAAATATATCGAAATATGAATCGTCGTTGTGACACTCTTAACGAGTGCCCACACAGATTGTCTTGTCTAAATTTTTAAAGAACGTTACTAGCTTTTGCTAGCTGCCTCTCCCGAAGCGGATGCGTATCTTACAGCGCATCTTTTTTTTGTCAACAACTTTTGTTTATTTATTTTTAAACTTGGTTTTTGACATCCTCATCAGTTGTTAGCGTTTTGCTGTTCCCTGTTGAGGAGGCGCGCATTCTACGCATTCCTGTAGCATCGTCAACACCCTTTTTTAAATAAATATAAAAAAAGCGACCGTTCGGTCGCTTTTTAACCTATTAGTACATTAAGCATGCGTTTAAGCTTAATTTCCTTATTCTATCAGCTCAAAAAGGCATATCCTCTTTATTATTGAGCGAAGACATCTGAATATTGCTACGAAATCATTCCTACTTATTGTCTACACTTTCATTGGTTTTCTTTTTATCGGCATTAAAGTCTGCATCTTCTTCATGATCGCCCACTACATCGTCTAACGTTACTTTCTCAACGGTACGAAACGTATTGATAGGTCCAGCTAACGCATATAGTGCAAAAACAAGGAACAGTACTAAAGCGGGTTCTGTTGCTACAACAACAAATATTAACAGCACAATAAGAAGTCCAACAAAAGGCACCTTTCCATGCCAGTTTACTTCTTTAAAGGAGTTATATTTAAAGTTGCTAACCATTAGTAAACCAGCTAAACCGGTCACCGCAGCAACTATAAAACCATAGTCTGTACCCACAGCATCATATTCCACGCCTACCCAAACAAGCCCAGAAACAACCGCAGCAGCTGCTGGGCTGGCAAGGCCTTGGAAGAAACGCTTATCAGCAATTCCAACTTGCGTATTGAAGCGAGCTAAACGAAGAGCTGCACCCGCTACATATATAAAGGCCGCTAACCAGCCTAACTTGCCCAGCTCAGTTAACCCCCAATTATAAGCAACAAGTGCAGGTGCCATTCCAAATGAAACCATATCTGCCATTGAGTCATACTCAGCACCAAAGTCGCTTTGCGTGTTCGTCATTCTTGCCACACGCCCATCTAAGCCATCAAAAATCATAGCAACAAAGATAGCCACTGCCGCGGCTTCGAACCTGCCGTTCATTGACGAAACCACAGCAAAGAAACCCGAAAACAACCCTGCTGTTGTTAATAAGTTGGGAAGTAAGTATATCCCTTTACGTTTTTGATCAGACATATGTCCTCATACTTCTACATATACAATTGCACTAATTATTTCATAGATATGCAGGAACGCATAGCAAAGTAAAAAGGCTGCCTCGTTCCTTTACATAACGCCGTTGCAAAACGTTATTAGTTTTGCATTGATTACACGTACTCCTACCACGATGCCGGCGCTTGGCTTCTATTTATTCAGGCCGCGTATGCTCACGATTAAACAAACATCTAATAACTAGGTATACGGTTACATACCTTAAATAGCTCACCGTTCATATATCATACAAGTCCATGTTGAAATTAGGTACTTACTAAGTGTGCGCCAATAGAGAGGTGCAACGTTATCTTAGTATGTACTAGAAGCGAAAAGCGCTTCTTTTATAGGAAAGCAATTATGCTATTACTTCCAAAACACTTTTCTTTGAAATCTGTATTACTAGTCTCTACGGCTTTGCTATCCACGTTGAGTGCTAATTCAGCATATGCCACCTATTATTATACCAAGCAGAGTTATTCACACTGCGGCTCGTCAAGTCAAACATCAGAACAAAGCAAAGTATGCAATTCACCGCTAGGTGAATACAATTATGACTTGGTAGATAATAAAGTAACCCAGAACACCCCGACAAATGATTCCATCGTTCAAATAGACGGGCTAAATATAAACATGTCTGCCTTTTCTGATACGCAGGGAATTACTGGCGAAACCGTAGTCGGCGCGAAGCTAGAGAAAATATCTGATAAATGGGCTTATGGTGTAACGAATAATGATGAAGCGAATTATAAAGGTTATTCCGACCACGCCATTGATAACTTAAATTACTTCTCTAGTGGTAGCGACAACTCTGAATATTATAGGTTTACAAACGTAGAACGAGATTACGATTTTGTTTTGCTGTCTTTTGATTCTGCGGTAACGCTTACCGGCGCTAGCTTTTCTTGGCTACACAGCAGCAGCGATAGTCAGGTGTCTGTAGCAGCGCTTGGTAATACGGCTAAACTAACCTCTGGCGTTAACACGTGGAGTGATATTGTTGCAGATGCACTAACCTCAGCATCGTTTGACATCGAAAGTTGTGAATATTTAGATCACCGCGCAGACTTTACGTTCACTGAGTCGGCCCAATATTGGTTGGTGGGAGCGTACAACACTGTATTTGGTGAAACAGACGGAAGAATAGGTAACGACGCGTTTAAACTTGCCAATATCGGTTTCTCTATTTCAGAAACAGCGGGTACACCAGATACCACCGAAGTGTCTGAGCCTGGAACTATCGGCCTACTCATGGCCTGCTCATTCTTCGTCATGTGGCGCCGTAAAAAACTTATTTAACAAAATTAGACTTTAGATCACTGACAGGTGGTATAACCTGTCAGTTTTTTTTACTAAGACCGAACACACCTCAAAATATCCTTTAAAATTCAGCAATATAAAAACTGGCACACTAAATGCTAGAGATGAATGCAGTGTTTTCATAGTATTTGTGGTCCAAAAATGAAATTGAAACAGTTTTTAAGTATCCCCCTTTTATTCCTGCCGCTTAGTGCAAACATATATGCTAGCGATGGAGCGTTAGAAGAAGCCATTTACACGCTCGTTGACGGCACAGGGAATACCCGTACTACCAACATCTTTACTAGTACAGATGCTTCTCAAGGTATTCTGATTGACGGCATTAACGTAAAAGTTTCTGTTTCTGCATGGAGTGATACCGGTAGTCATTCAGTCTGGTACAATGAACGAGATAATACGTGGCACGAGGGCACCGAGGATGACACGGTTAGAGAAGCCTCATTAAAAGATTACACTAATTGCAAAATTAATAGGAATAGAAATTGTATTTCTGGAACTGAGGCATATGGCTTTGGTATAACAAATGCTGATGATATTGAATACTTCGGCGTAGATTATAGTGAGAATCATTCTATAGATAATAGACCTGACTATGGCTTTAGAGACTTTGACATGGTCCTTTTGTCGTTTGATAAAGAGGTCGTCTTAACTGGTGGTACTTTCTCTGCAAATTACTACGATGGAGGCGAGCAAAACGATGTCACAGTTGCAGGCCTCGACTATGACAAAGCTAACGCTTTATTTACCGGCACTAGTAACTTTACGTGGTCAGATGTAAGTGAGACTGTGATTGATGGCGCACTTGGCCATTTCAACATTAGCAATACAAAAAATTCAGAAAACTATTTCGAATCTTCATTCACAAAGAACCTGACCGCCGCTAAGTATTGGCTTGTTGGCGCCTACAATACTGTTTTCGACCAGAGCGCAAGCGGTTCTTTTAACAACGTAGGTTTTAAACTTTCTTCACTTACCGTTGGTTTAGAAGAAAAAACCACTCAACCCCCAACACAAGTAAGCGAACCAGGTGCCCTAGCACTAATGAGCCTAGGTTTGGGTCTTATTCTATACAGACGTAAGCGCAGCGTTTAATTGTTTAAAAACGCATAGAAAACACGTATCTTTAGAAGGTGGCTTAGGCCACCTTTTTTTATGCTATTTTTAAGCCAGCGGCTAGGCTAAGTTTCGAAGGTATATATGGATTTTTTTAATAATAAAAAGCGTGTTGTACAACGCGCTATTGTCTCTGCAGTTGCCTCATCATTAATCGCTTTTAACAGTTTTGCTTCTACGTCAGAAGACTACGAAAAAGCACTGACCGCGTTTAATCAAAACGAATACGACGAAGCCTATATCCACCTTAAAAACAGCTTACAAAAAGATCCTGAAAACCTTGCTGCAAAAATCCTAATGGGCGAAATACTGCTTATTAATGGCTACTTAACTGCAGCAGAAATGGAGTTTGTAGAAGCGTTGGAAATGGGTGCAGATATCAACCTTCTGGCAGAGCCTCTCGGCAACACTTGGTTGTTTTTGAACAGGTACCAAGAAATTGTAGACTTCTCTGATCTAAACAAACTGTCAGGTGATGCAGAGCGCGAGTGGCTGATGATACGTGCAACTGCGTGTATTAGACTGCAAGACGAGTCGTGTGCCCTACGTGATTACAATACAATTGTTTCACGCACGCCTAATTTTGTACCTGCAATAAATGGCTTAGCCTCCATAGCTCTTCAAAATGAAGATTTATCCAAAGCGACCTCGCTTATCAATAAAGCTATGTCGTTAGAACCAGAAAATGCAATAACATGGCGATTGAAGGGGCAACTCGCATACCGACAGGGTGATACAGAAGCTGCAACCGCACACTTACAGAAAGCGCTGACTTTTAATCGAGACGATCCCATTGCATTACGGAATCTTGTTGATTTGTATTTAGAAGCGAAAGATTACGACACGGCAAAACTGTTCGTAGATGAAATAATCCAAGATACACCCAATGATCCGCTCGCCATTTTACTTAATAGCTGGTTACAAAGCAGAGACAACCAGCAAGCTATCGATAACGAAAAACTAAAAGAACTTAACGACTTCATGGCTCAACTGGATCCTGAGCTTATTACCTCACAGCCCATGTTGCTTTACATAAGTGGTTTAACTAACTTCTTTAATAACAACATGGAGACAGCCGCGAAAGATTTTAACGCTTATCTGCAACAAGAGCCTGATGACTTACAGGCGGTATTGATGTTGAGCCAAGTTTACATGGCGACTCAACAAGATAAACAGGCCCTTGCCCTGCTTGAACGTCATCAGGATGCGTTAATGGAAGACCCAGACTCAGCACTGCTTTTAGGTGACTTATTTATTCGCCAAAACAAAGCCTTTAAAGCCGAGCGACTTTTGCAAAATCTTGAATATAAATACCCGAATGAAAACAAGCTCCAGCTATTTAAGATTAAATTAATGGCTGCCAGAGGTAAGCAAGATGAAGCGCTATCGATTCTTGAAAATAACTTACCTACCTACAAGGATAATGCCGGCTTTCTTTTCACTTATTCATTGATGAATTTACAAGCTCAGCAGTTTAAGAATGCATTAAAAGGCGCTGACTTACTAAGCGCATTGTTTCCAAACGAAGCAGAAGTTTTCAATCTTAAAGCCGGTATATTGATTAGACAGGGTCGATTAGAAGAAGCCAAGATCAACATAGAAAAAGCGCTAGCGCAAAACCCGACGCTTTTCCCTGCGAAATTCAATTTAGCAGCCACGGAAAGCCGTTTAGGAAATGTCGATAAATCTAACCTGCTAGTAGAAGAGTTACTTGCTCTGTCTCCCCAACATAATGAAACGCTGATGCTGAAAGCGTTCAATTTAAGCAAAGCAGGAAATCTAGAAGAAGCTAAGCAAATTTATCTCGATATATTGACGCTCACGCCTTCAAATACTGGAGCGAGAGAGCGCGTTTCATCTTTGTATCAACAACAAGGCGACACAAAAAATGCGCTCTATCACTTAGACCTCTTAATCAAAGACGATTTCGACAACGCCGATTATCTCCTTCGAAAAGCAGCGCTTCAGTTAGAAGCAGGTCAACGTGCCGATGCAGAAAAAACGCTAAGTATTGTGAGGAATTTTATCAATGACGATGCCGGTAAGCTTATCGCATATGCTGATCAGGCTCGAAGTATTGATAATGATGAAAACGCCTTAGACGCTATGGCCCGAGCGTATGAAATAGCGAATACAAGTACGTTTGTCTCGTTGCGCTATGTGAGCCTACTGCTCGACATGCAAAACAACGACAAAGCGCAATCATTGCTAACAACCATTCCCGCAAACCAACAACAAAATCCGGTTTATTATTTCTTGAAAGGCCGATTGGCAGCAAATAAGGGAAACAGTGAACGTGCTATCAAAGAGTTTGAAAAAGCGTTAGATGTAGACACTACTTTTGCACAGGCTTTTGTTGCCATTTACAACTACGCACTGAACGATCAGTTTGTCGATGTATTCTTGAATACGGCAAGAAAACTGGTGAGCGAGAATGAAAACAATCTGCTGGCAAAAAACCTGTTGGCGCAATACTTATTCTTCATTCAAGAGTTCGATGAGTCGATAGCGCTTTACAAGGAGCTTGTTGAGCAACCAAACTTACTCAACCCTGCTGAGGCTTACAATCGTCTAGCGATCATGCATATCGAGGAATCGCTAGTCACTGCAAAAAACTATGCACGTCAGGCCTACGAGCTTCAACCAAACTCAGCAAAAATATTGGATACTTACGGTCACATCAAAGCGCTACAAGGAGACTATGAAGGCAGCCTTAAAATGCTGAGGGATGCGTTCGCCAGAGACGCCAACGACCCAAATATTCGCTATCATCTGGGCTACACGCTAGCCAAGCTTAATAGAATTGAAGAGGCGAAAAAAGAGTTAGAATATGCAGTAAAAGTGGAACGCCCTTTCTTTAAGCGTCCTCAAGCAAGAACGCTATTAGAGAGCCTATAAGGCTCTCTTCGCATGCAGCTATAGGCAGCACGAACAATTGCGTTTGTGCTTTTCCATTTTGCCAATACCAGGGTTAAACGTATTGGTTGGATCTAAGTCTTTGTAAAATTTCTGCAAGTTACTTTCGGCTTTATACAAATGACCTACATTGTGTTCAGCCGGATACTTAGCGCCACGACTGTCTAATAGTGCCAACATATCTGCTTTTACTTTTTTGGCGTCGCTGCCTTTTTTAAGTATGTAATCTTGATGGAAGACATGGCAGAAGAAATGTCCATAATAAAGTGACTTTTCAACGTGTTTGGCGATGTGCTCAGGCAGGTTCTCGACCCATAAATCATCATTGCGGCGCAATGCGATGTCCAATGCTAAGATGTCTCCTACTTGCTTATGGTGTAACGTTTGATAGCGAACCGCGGCGCCAGCTGCAGCAAAACGTAATAAAAACGCCTTAGACGCTTCTTCTTCATTACAAGTAATGAAGTCACCATCTAGCTTCTCTTCGTTAAACAGCTTGGCCAAAAGCGTTTTAACCTCTTCGATGCCACCATCGCTCATTTTAAGGATTAGATGATGCTCGTACTTGTCGCGGTAAGTTCTAATACTCGAAGGTATTTGGTCAGAAAAGAACTTACTACCGAACTGCATCAATCTATCGCTTAGGTAAGGAGGAAGCAGAGGTAACTTGTTGAGCACGGCATCCACCCGCCCTTTGAGTGCAAACATTTTAGGTAGCGAGTCAGTTCCCAAACGCTGAATACTTATGATGGTATCTTTTCCGTAAACATCTGCAATATCGAACATTTCTCTATGAAGATATTCACCCACCTCAGGAACGTTTTTACATTGAGTCAGTATGTCTCTGCGAATACGAGTAAGTACAGAGGCATCATTCGTACCGATATAAAACGTTTGTTCTTTATTAGGCACTTCGAATGTGTCTAAGCGCACCGCGAAAACAGCAATTTTACCTGCGCATCCACTGGCTTCGTAAAGCCGTGTTGGATCGGCATTAAAGCGGCTCGGCGTATCAGCATTTACGTCTCTAACGATGTGTTCATAATCACTTGCCGACGCTTTCATACTGGTTTCAGGTAGAGATTTTGGAAAGTTGCCAGAAGAAAGGTTTCCGATAATTTCTTCTGGCGTGTCGCCTAAATCTATCCCTAGGTGATTAACAAGCTTTAGCTCTCCGCTTTTATCCACCTGAGCGAACAGCGATAACTCAGTATAGGCAGGTCCCCTTTTGACAAGTGCCCCACCTGAGTTGTTTGCAACACCACCGACAATAGACGCACCTAGGCATGACGAACCAATTACAGAGTGAGGCGCACGCCCGAGTGGCTTTAGCGCCTTTTCAAGTTTGAACAGTGTTGCTCCCGGAAAGCTCAATACTTGCGTTCCGTCGTTAACCAGAACAATATCGTCCATTGCTAACGTATTTATAACCACCACTGGTCTATCGTAGTCGCTTCCACTTGGCGTTGAGCCTTCGGTCAAGCCGGTTTTCGCGGCCTGCATAATAATGATGCAGTTATATTCAACGCAAACCTTTAGCACTTCCCAATATTGCATTAGCGTATGTGGAAAAAGTACAGCCAATGCTTCGCCCTCGCCTGACCGCCACCCCTTGCGATAGTGCTCAGTTTGGCGCGTTCCTACGGCAAGATTGCTTTCCCCGAGTACGCGTTTAAAAGCGTCAATAATTGGGGTTGTTTGCATGTATAACTCCTTAGAACAGTGCAATGCGTATTAAAAATTAGTTTGTGCCGACTAATGGACCGCCGACGTCAAACACATAAACCCCCAACCATACTAAAATACCTGCAAATGCAACGTAATATATAGTTGGGATAACAGTCTTTCTTAAAGTAGCTCCCTCTTGCCCCATTAATCCTACTGTTGCCGACGCAGCTACAACATTGTGTATTGCAATCATATTTCCGGCAGCCGCCCCAACGGCTTGCGCTGCGATAATTAGTGCAGGTGGCAATTGAAGGCTTAGTGCTGCTTCGAACTGAAACTGGCTGAACATCATATTTGATACTGTATTCGAGCCTGCGATAAATGCACCTAATGCACCAATGGTAGGGCTAATTAATGGGAAAGCTTCGCCAAACATATTGGCGAACAATTGCGCGCCAGCTATCGGCATACTGACGATGTCGGCGCCATTCACACCTGAATTTATAAAAAGCCTAACCATAGGAATTGTGAACATCAATACAAAACCAGCACTTAGCAACGTTTTGCTGGAATCATTGAAAGCCTTAAACAACACTTCTCCCTTGGATACCTTTTTACTTTGAATGATTACTGCAACCAATGCACCTATTAACAACAACCCACCAGGAAGATATAGCGGACTGATTGATGCACTTACACCCGTTTCACCCAGTATGTTGTCAAATGAGAGTGTCAGCGACGTAGTAAATTCTTTTATTGTTGGAAACACTCTGGATATAACGAGCAAAAGTGCAACAACTAAATAAGGGACCCAAGCCGTAACCCAATGCATGGCCTTTTGTGACGTTATGTCGTCTGCTTTTATTTCCAAATTACCCAGCCAACCTTTGTCCCATGACGCTTTCGGCGGGAAATCCCATGTTGTTTTAGGCATCAAGAAACCATTTTTAGCTGCAGTAACAACCACTGCCAAGCTCACCAATCCTCCAATCAACGAAGGAAATTCAGGGCCTAATACAATGCCGGTAAATACGTAAGGAATGGTAAAGCTGACGCCTGCGAATAAGGCGAAAGGTAGAATTTGTAACCCTTCGCGCCAAGACTTGTTGGAGCCAAAAAAGCGAGTGAGCATTACAGCCATTAAAACTGGCATAAATGAGCCAATAATTCCGTGGATAATTGCCACTTCAGAGGTGATTAGTTGAATAAACTGCTCCCATTGCCAGCCTTGAGCCTGCAAAGTCTGACTGATCGCTTGGCCGTCTAAGCCTTTGTTTACACCAATAACTATAGGCGTTCCCACTGCGCCAAAAGAGACGGGGGTGCTTTGGATCATCATACCAATAAGTACGGCAGCCAATGCTGGAAAACCGATGGCAACAAGCAAAGGAGCCGCTATAGCGGCCGGCGTGCCAAAACCAGAAGCACCTTCAATAAAAGTTCCGAAGCACCAAGCAATGATTATTGCCTGGACTCTTCTATCAGGTGAAATGTTGGTGAAACCCTGGCGGATAACATCAATTGCTGCAGTATATTTCAATGTGTTGAGCAGAAAAATTGCACCAAATACAATCCACAAAACAGATACTGTAATCACTAAGCCTTGTAGAATTGAAGCGCCCACCCGTACTGCCGACATATCCCATGCTAAAAGTGCCATAAGTGCTGTACTTGCTAATACAACTGGCATTGCTCTTTTCGCAGACCACTGTAAACCCAATAGCAGCACTGCTGAAAGCGTTATAGGTAGCAATGCTAATAATCCAAGGGTTATCTCATTCATGAGTTTTCCTCTTATTATAATTAGTTAATTATTCGAGTTTCTAACGTTAGAAAATCGATGTTAATGCAGGGTTAAAATTTAGGTATGCGACTGTACTAATTTCTCACGTGTTGATATATATGCATTAAAGACAAAGTTTATTTCCATTTTTGGACTAATAGTGGCAAAAGCAGACGATATTATCCTTTTTGTGAACGTAGTTGATGAAGGCTCTTTTTCAAAGGTCGCTCAAAAACTCAACCTAACTAATTCTGTAGTAAGTAAGCGTATCGCACGATTAGAGTCAGATTTGAACGTTCAATTGCTTTACCGCTCTACACGAAAGCTCAATTTAACTGATGCAGGAAGAACACTGTACAATAAGGCGAGAATCGCCAATTTAGCCATTCAAGACGCAGAAGATGCCGTCAGTGGTTACAGTGATGAAGTGCGTGGAAAAATCCGAATTACTATGCCCAATGTATCGGCAAAACTGGTCTTAAATCGCGCAATTGCCGAGTTTTGCAATTTACACGAAGAGGTGGATGTAGAGCTTGCAATTACCAATCGCGTTACCAATATCATTGAAGAAGGTTACGATCTCGCCATTCGTACAGCACATCTTGAGGACTCCTCTCTTATTGCTAAACGCCTTATAGATTCAAAATGGATAGTATGCGCAAGCCTCACATATCTTAAAAACAAAAGCCGCCCAAATCATCCTGACGACTTAACTGAACATAATTGTTTAATTTACAAGTACGATAGCACTGGCCCAGACTTCTGGCCGTTTCATATTGAAGGAGAGCTTCATAACGTTCAAATTGGCGGGCGAATACAGTCAAATAACTTGGATGCGTTAAGGCAAGCCGCTATTGCAGGTGTGGGTGTAGCATTTCTTCCCAAGGCATTAGTGCATGAAGATATCGAAGATGGGGCGCTTTCGCCTCTACTTGCCGAGTACGTAACTAAGACTATGGGTATTTATGCCGTTTATCCTCGTTCGCGTCAGCCTGACAAAAAGCTAAAGCTGCTGGTCAACTACCTTCAAGAGGCATTTAGCAATAGAAGCGCCTATTTTTATTGATAAACATTGAAGTAATCTCAGTTTACATCAAAAACATGGCGCTAAACATAATTGAAGCGATCTTAAAACGCGAACTTAGCTGACGCTTGGATGTAATTCGAGTCAATGCTGTCTATGTTGTCATCATTGATAGAATAAGCACCAAACTCTAGGCCAACATCAAGGCGCGGCGCTACCGTATCAATAACATTCACCGCCCAGTGCGAACGTTTGCGCCCCAAAATATCTGTTTTAGCTGCTCCATAAAATACAGTGCTGCGGAGGGATTCGGTCCAAAAATGGCGATAAGCTACGGTATAAGCCAGCGTACTTTCCGTTTCCAATGTTTGAGTTGCAGGATCCTCAACAACATCAGCAGTCATGCCGGCCGCAGCATACCGACCGGGCTTACCCGCGGTTAATTGAAAACGTAGATCATCTTTTGCAAAAAGTGGTATTTTGCCTGCGATATTTACTGCTGCTGTAACTTCTTCAACCCCTCCTTGATCGACAAGTCGTATTACAGAGCCGAAAGCATATTGCCCATATTGACTATCTAAATTGTATCGCACAACAAAGTCGGGTGTAGACTCATCAGGGTCAGCGGCTACACCTGTAAGCCCTACGGCATTGGCAGGTGCGTCGGTATCACCATCCCCAATGGTCTCTGGGCTTTCGATGGCAAATTGCCAGTTTCCTGAGGTGTATCTAACCTGAACTTGCCTTGCAAACACTTCTCCTACATGAGGACCACCAAAATCTAACGACTCAGGAATAACGTGAAGCGGCATAAAGGTGCTCCAGTTTTGCCCCGCACTCCAGTTCTTATAGGTGATGAAGAAGTGACGTAATCGCAAGTTAGTAGAGTTACTTACCGCTTCGTTGCCCCCTCCGCCATACATATCGACTTCTATAAAAGTACTCACCTCCCCTATAGATACGCCCATATTCAAGCGTGACTCTCCTACATTGAATCCGGTATGTGACGTCTCTATTGCTTCCCCGCCAGGAAAATTACCAATCCAATAATCCTGATAAGCAATATCCCCTTCAACATGCCTGACATCTACTTTGGCATAACCTCCAACACTAACCTTAACGTGTTCGTTACCGACCTTCCCGTTGAACAACTCTATGCCGTGAGAAGGGTTAAGAATTAGCGCTAATGCACAAGCAGATAAGCGTAGGGTGTATTTGTTGTTTGTTTTCATTATTCGTCCTAATAGCTGAAACTATTTAACATGTCGTTAACGGGCGGATAATGTATTCGTTCGTGCTTAGAGGATAAACCGAGTTTAGAATATTAACTTTTTCCTAAATTCGCATAATCAGAGGTTTACTTTTTGAATGTTAATTGTGTAATGAGATGAAGAATATTGAGCATAAATCGCTCAATAGAAAAATAATAAAAGGCTACTTGTTGCTAACACGATAAGTGAAAGTAATGATATTGATTGAAGTGTCTTACCCCAACTTTGCGAAAACCAACTTAAACACAAAGACAGAGAAAACACAGTAAGTGCAGACATAATAGTATCTGCAGGCGAGAATGTCGCTTGATTTACACTCAATGCAAATACGGCAAAACCAGTACCTATGGCACCGACTGCGCTCACAATCATGCATAATATGAAATGCGCACAAAGCTTAGCTATATCTCGGGGCATTGAGCGCGCAGAAACTACCGCTTCGTTTGAATTATATAACTGCATCGCAACCTCTTAACCCTCTCAACAATAAGTTAATGATAATCGTTATCATTATTAAATCAAGAAAATTAATTAGCTGTATTAGGAAAATTCATTAAACAAGAAAGCGTAATCTGTCGCTCTTCGACCAGTGGCTTTTTAGTAAATCGTTTTTTGTTATGGAGCTGCCGATTAATGGTCTTTCGCGGAATCTACTGCCAATAAAAAAGGCACTGTCTCCAGTGCCTTTTGGTTTTAATTGCTGACAACGAAAAGTCCGCTGTCATCTGCATCAATACGAATGGTTGATTCCGGTATTAATTCGCCAGCGAGTAATTGATGCGCGAGTGGATTTTCCACCTGCACTTGTATCGCTCGCTTAAGCGGACGTGCGCCAAACACTGGGTCGAAGCCCGCGTCGGCCAATTTATCCATAGCCGCGGCAGACAAAGTAAGCTTATATCCTTTTTCTGCGAGCCTAGCACGAAGCGAGGCAAGCTGAATTTTAGCAATAGATTTAATTTGCTCCTTCCCTAATGGATGGAATACCACAATATCATCTACGCGGTTGATGAACTCCGGTCTGAAGTGTTGCCCTACAACACTCATTACCGACGCTTTCATATCGTCATACTGACTTTCGTTGTGCTTATCTTGAATGATATCTGAACCTAAGTTGGACGTCATGATCACAACGATATTTTTAAAATCTACAGTACGTCCTTGTCCGTCAGTCAACCGGCCGTCATCCAATACTTGAAGCAGAATATTGAATACATCTGGATGTGCCTTTTCAACCTCGTCCAACAAAATGACCGAGTATGGCTTGCGACGCACCGCTTCGGTTAAGTAGCCACCTTCCTCGTAGCCAACATAGCCAGGAGGTGCACCCACTAAGCGTGCTACCGAGTGTTTTTCCATAAACTCTGACATATCAATACGCACCATGGCATCTTCAGTATCGAACATAAAGCCTGCCAAGGCTTTGCAGAGCTCAGTTTTGCCCACGCCAGTTGGCCCTAAAAATAAGAATGAGCCAATAGGTCGATTTGGATCCGCAAGCCCAGCACGTGAACGGCGAATTGCGTTTGAAACAGCTTCAACCGCTTCTTCTTGTCCAACAACCCGTTTGTGAAGTACGTCTTCCATACGCAACAACTTCTCACGCTCGCCCTCAAGCATTCGCGCTACAGGTATACCCGTCCATCGCGAAAGCACATCTGCAATTTCAACGTCCGTCACTTTATTTTTAAGTAACGTCGTCTCGCGAGTTTCGTTTTCAGCCGCTTGCTCTAACTTTGCTTCAAGCTCTGGAATACGGCCGTACTGAAGTTCCGACATACGATTCAAATCAGATGCACGTCGCGCTATCTCCAAGTCAAGTTTAGCCTGCTCAAGCTCCCCTTTAATGGTTTGAGTGCCCTGCATGGCGTCTTTCTCATCCAGCCACACTTTCTCAAGCTCTGCGTACTTGGTTTCCGCTTGCTCACGCTCTAGCTCAATCATCTCAAGTCGCTTATGACTCGCATCATCTGTTTCTTTGGCCAGAGCTTGCTCTTCCAATTTTAGCTGGATGATACGACGCTCCAGACGATCCATCTCTTCGGGCTTGGAGTCTATTTGCAATCGAATGCTAGACGCAGCCTCGTCTATAAGATCAATGGCTTTGTCTGGCAATTGGCGGTCGCTAATATAACGATGCGACAAACTTGCCGCTGCAACGATAGCGGGATCAGTAATATCTACCGAGTGATGGAGCTCATAGCGCTCTTTTAAGCCACGCAGAATAGCAATAGTGTCTTCAACGCTTGGTTCTTCAACTAATACCTTTTGGAAACGACGTTCAAGTGCTGCGTCTTTTTCAATGTACTGACGATATTCATCCAGTGTTGTAGCACCAACGCAGTGAAGTTCACCACGGGCTAACGCAGGTTTAAGCATATTACCTGCATCCATCGCTCCATCGCCCTTCCCTGCACCTACCATGGTGTGCAGTTCGTCAACGAATAAGATCACGCGGCCTTCTTCTTTAGCCAGCTCATTAAGCACTGCTTTAAGGCGTTCTTCAAACTCACCGCGATATTTAGCTCCCGCCACTAACGCGCCCATATCAAGGGCAAGAACACGCTTGTTCTTTAAGCCCTCAGGCACTTCGCCATTAATGATGCGCTGAGCCAACCCTTCAACAATAGCCGTTTTACCCACACCCGGCTCACCAATGAGTACTGGGTTGTTTTTGGTTCGACGCTGCAGTACTTGAACAGTTCGGCGAATCTCATCATCTCGACCGATGACCGGGTCGAGCTTGCCTTGTTCTGCTCGCTCGGTTAAATCTGTCGTGTATTTTTCAAGCGCCTGACGTACATCTTCAGCATTAGGATCCGTGACCTTCTGACCACCACGCATGTCGTCTATTGCGCTTTCAATAGCTTCTTTAGTGATATTCAGGCTTTTGAGGATTTCCCCCAAGCGCCCTTTATCTTGTAGCGCCGCTAGAACAAAGATTTCTGAAGTGATGTATTCGTCTTTTCGCTGCTGCGCTATCTTGTCACAAAGATTTAGCAAAATGCCGCTGTCTTTACTTAATTGAACATCTCCCCCAATGCCTTCAATACGAGGTAGGCGCTCAATAGCTTGGCTCAGTGCTGAGCGTAGCGCATTTACATTGATGTTTGCTTGGTCAAGCAAAGGGCGTACTGACCCGCCTTGCTGATTTAGCATGGCAGTCATTAAATGGACAGGTTCAATGTATTGATGATCTCGCCCCAATGCGAGTGATTGAGCATCGGATATTGCGAGCTGAAATTTACTGGTAAATCTATCTAGTCTCATAATTTCAACCTAATTAATGAACAACTATACCTGCGGTAACACGCCGCAATTACGAACATTTTAACTCTCGCTGAGTGGGTAATGATCTATGCGGAATGGTATTCTTTATGTTCTAGTTATGTAGGCTGCTCAATTGCGATTCAAGTATGAGATTAAAAAGTTAGCCAAAAAGATAACAAATAATGTATGAAGTTTGATCTAGCGCAACTGTGTGATCAGACTAAAACTGCCGCCTTTTTTCGAAACAATTTAAAGCAGGCCTATTACGCTAACTATACGCCCAGTCGTGCGCTTGTTTTGATGCGTAGCTCTTCGATGAGAGTAAAAACGCTGTTCGTCAGTGTAAGTACACAAGTTACTTTGTGTAATACTCTCAACGCCAGCTTGCTGCAATTGCACCTGTGCCACTAGAGGTAGATCTAATAAGTACTTCCCTCTATTAGAGCTATTGGCAATGGCACCGTCTATATGGCGAAACTTACTCGCCAACTGTGCATCAACTTCGTAGCAGGGCCCGCTGATTGCAGGACCAACCCAAGCGATGAGTTTTTTTGCGTCGCTGCCAAAGTGTGAAACTGCACTTCCGATAATGTTAGTATCGAGACCTTTCCAACCAGCATGTACTGCCGCCACTTCTTGACCGCTTTCATCACACAATAAAATGGGCACGCAGTCTGCGGTCATTACCGCACAAAAATGCGATGTTGAAGAAGAATACGACGCATCAGCGGTGGTATCTGCGCTCGGCAATGACACCACGCGGTTGCTGTGCACTTGCTCCAACCATGTGATCTTTTCACTATGTGGAATTAGGCTTCTATTGGCTTTCACTAGTAGGAGGTCGTCCCCCACGTGGGCGCCAACGTTCAAACCTGCAAAATCACCTATGCTTGTACCTCCCATTCTTGTCGTTGTGTATGCAACAACATTTGCGGGACATGACCACGCTGGCGTAATCAAATCCAGCGTGGATGAAATAGGTGAATTCGCAGCTGACAATGTCATAAGTTCGCCTTACTCATTAAAGCATATCTTGTGGATTGTCCGCGGTGTCCTTTTTCACGGCTTTAAGCAAGTCCTGCATATCTTGAGGTAGGGGAGCTTTCCACGTCATCCACTCTTCAGTTTCAGGGTGAAACAGCGAGAGCTGTGCGGCGTGCAACGCCTGACGTTGGAATCCGCGAAGCGCAGCGATAAATTCTTCTGACGCCCCTTTAGGAAGACGAGGACGCCCGCCATAAACTTGGTCGCCAAGCAAAGGATGCTTAATGTGGGCCATGTGTACGCGGATTTGGTGCGTACGGCCAGTTTCAAGCTTCAAACGCAGGTGCGTGTATGCGCGAAATTTTTCGATAACACGAAAATGAGTGACCGCTGGTTTGCCCATTTCACGTACTGCCATATGCGTACGTTTTGTTGCGTGTCTACCAATAGGCGCATCTACAATACCACCAGCGACCATCGTACCTAAGGCAACGGCTTCGTATTCACGACTCATTTCCCGACGTTGAAGTTGGTCAACAAGATGCGTTTGAGCAGGAATTGTTTTTGCTACTACCATTAACCCCGTCGTGTCTTTGTCAAGGCGATGGACAATGCCCGCACGTGGAACTTTGTCTATCTCTGGACAATGATTTAACAAGGCATTTAGCACGGTACCGCTTGGGTTCCCTGCACCTGGATGCACAACCAAATCTGCTGGTTTGTTTATGACTAGGATGTGTTCATCTTCATAAACAATGTTTAACGCGATGTCTTGCGCTTCGCTCGTTACTTGTACATCCATTTCGGCCTGTACAGTAACAAGTTCATCCATTTGCATTTTGTGGCGAGGCACGGTGATTACTTCACCGTTTACAGCAACATTCCCATCTTGGATCCAAGTTTTTAGCTTAGAACGAGAATATTCAGGGAACAAATCAGCCAAAACCTGATCTAACCGTAAACCAAAATGCGCAGCTTCCGTTGAAGCTTCTAATTGTATTGTGTTCGGCGACTGTGTCATAACACCATTGATTACGTCTAAAAAAGGGTATTATAACAAGTATTCACGCTGTACACTGCCTTGTTTACGTTTTTGTATGGTTTTTCTCATCGTTAGTACGTTAGAATGCAATTAAAGTGTTGTTGTTTAACACATGAGCTTAGACAGCGAAGTATTAAAACTGTTTAGCAGGAAAATAGAATTATTATGAAATCATTTCGTCTACTGGCCCCCGTTTTATTGGGTGCTATGGTATCTGTCGCAGGATGTAGCTCTTCAGATAATGAAGAAAAAGCCGTATTAGCTAACATGGGTGCGCAGCAACTGTACGACAGAGCAAAGCAGAGCATGGAAGTAGGTAACTTCAGCGCTGCAGCACAAACGTTAAGCGCGCTAGATTCGCGCTACCCGTTCGGTCCCCTATCCCATCAGGTACAGCTAGACCTTATTTATAGCTATTATAAGTCAGGTAAAAACGAAGAAACGCTTGCCACTATCGACAGATTTATTCGTCTGAATCCAAACCATTCAGATGTTGATTACGCGTATTACATGCGTGGATTAACTAACATGGAATCAGATAGCAACCTTTTCCAAGAGTTAATGAATATTGACCGTACGGATAGAGACCCGTCGAAGTCTCGTGCTGCGTTTGAAGATTTCCGCAGACTGATTCAACAATATCCAGATAGCAAATATGCCGCAGATGCGAAACAGCGCATGGTTCATATTAAAGACCGCTTGGCTCGCTATGAAATCGCTATTGCACGTTTCTACATGAGACGCCAGGCTTATGTCGCTGCAGCAAACCGTGGTCGCTATGTTATAGAGCACTTCCCGAATACCACTCAAGTGCAACAAGCACTCGAAATTATGGTTTCAAGTTATGAGCAGCTTGGCCTAGATGAATTGCGTAACAATGCGATGAAGACACTAAAGCTTAACTACCCTGACAGCGAATTTATTAGCTAGATTTGGCTATTCTGTTTTGCTAGAGCTTTATGCAACCAATAAAAAAACGCACATTTGTGCGTTTTTTTGTATCTGGATGTCACATATTGACTGCGTTCGCTTGATAGATTACTAGCGGAAAAACAAGTGACTAAAAGGGTTTAACAATCTTGCAAGGCCCGAAGTAAAGTGCAATGGCTGATCGACAATGCTAAATACAAGGCAGCCTTCTTTACCTTCGGATTTTGGCGTGTGCGTTTTATCACCATCCATGAAAATAAAGTCGCCGGTATCATAACGACTTAGCCCATCACTGAACTCACCATCAATGACTAATGTATATTCCGTTCCACGGTGCGTGTGCTCAGGTACACTACCACCACTTCCCATAAAGATAAAATTAGCTACACCTTGGTTTCCAAGGTCAACTGGCGCCTGCCACAGCTTCCCGACCAAACTTGACCAGTTACCTGTCTTATCGATGTAGCGGTGAAGTGTTCTGGGTAAAGTGAATACCCTTCCATCTAACTCGATGGTATTTGCGCTTGCCTGCGCCTGCAAGGCCGCCCGCCTCTTTACGGGCTCACGATACGCTGTGGGCTGTTCCATCAAAGCATTATTTTGTTTCGATGATGGGAGCTGCGTAATTTGGGATAGCATGTCACCAAACTGAAGTGACATTTCAGCTCTGTCGCTTGCCGATGAATTGGCGTTCGAAACCATTTGAGCAGCAAGACTTTCCGTTTCAATTTCAACAAAACGCTGACATTTCTCACACATGTCACAATGTGCAGAGACCATCAGTGATATAGCAGGTGACAATGTGCCCTCAACAAAATCTTTAAGTTGCTGGGCACTTGGGTGAAACCTAATCATTATCGTTTAACATGACCTTTAATCGTTGAAGTGCCAAACGTGTCCGCGACTTTACTGTACCTAATGGAATTGAAAGCTCATCGGCGACTTCTTGTTGTGACTTGCCATCAATATAGATAGCTTCAACCACTGCTTTCTGTTTTACAGGTAGTGATTCGAACAAATAGCCAATCTGCTCTAAAGTAACTTGTTCGTCAAGTGGCGCCTCGTTTGCATCGGCTGTTTGTTCGCATAAAACCGGCCATAGATCGTCAGAACAAACATCCTCTTTTCTATTCTGCAGCTTTCGAAGCATATCAAAGCGAATGTTGCGTGCGATTGTGAAAATCCACGTTGACGGAGAACCTTTTTCTGCATTGAACAGGTGCGCTTTCTGCCATACATTCGACATAGTATCTTGTACCAGTTCCATGGCCAGTGCCTCATTACCCATCTGTTTCAGTGCATAAGAACGCAGCCGAGGCGCGAAGTAGTTAAACACTCTCGCAAATGAACGCTTGCATCGGGTGTCTGCAACCGCGACAAGGTAATCAGACATTTCAGTTGCACACTCTTTAGGCTTGATTGTGCTGTTACTTTGTTCCAAAGGAATTCCAACTAACATAAGATTCGTCCGCTTTTCCGTTTTGGTTGTATCATTCTACGGCGTTATGACTTAAAACGTTTGCGAAAATCGCTAATATTGGATTACGAATTTGTAATGTCTTTATCCGACTCAACGACTAAGCGATTAGTGCAGAGAGATAGTTCAGTAAACTGGTGCATTCTCTTTGCGCTAAAAAGTGCTGTTTTTGCGAGCCGTCTACTGGCAATAATTCTAACCACCGATTTAATACCCAATTAGGGCAATCAAACTTTGGTGATTCATAAAGCGATGCCAACTCTTCGTAATTTCCAAATATTTCTTTAAGTCGCTCGTCCATAGGCGCTATTTGTTGAGGAGCCAAATCGCACTGCCAAGGTTCTAACACCTTGCAACTACCGGTACGAAGACCATCTTTTTCAACTTCTATGCTACTTACCTCAACTAAATGAGAACCAGCAACCTTTATGCCAAGCAACCCATCATCGAGCATGTCGAAGTCAACAACCTGCGCATAAGTACCTATTTTATGAATATGCTCATTCAAATTTTTGTCACCGTTAGCATTAAGCATACACATCACAAAGCCTTTATTTTCAGCACATGCCTGCTTAACCATTCGCACGTATCGTGGCTCAAAAATGCGCAATGCCATTCTACCTTCCGGCAAAAGGTGCGCAGATAAAGGAAATAAAGGAAAACGTTCTACACTCATACTCAGCACTTCCGAAAACACGAAAATAATTACGCAAGTGAGAACAATTAGGATCGAATGGGAAAATTTTTCACATATAAATGGAAAAACATGATCTTTAGCACGACGATTAATGTAATTTAGTTTTTAAATAAAACATTAACAGATTTCATATCAGAGACTTGCAATTTGAACGTGAAAATAACCGCGAATTTTTTTAAGCGTCGACATTACCGATATGCAAATCTGATTTTGAATTATGAGTTAAGGAAAGGCCATGGACGTCATTGGACGCTTTTGTAAAATTTACACAGACATATGTCAAATTTCTCCAGACGACATAGAACATATCTATGCCGACGACATACTGTTTATCGACCCAATCACTACACACCATGGCATTGATGAAGTAAAACGCTATTTTTCTAACTTATTGACGCAAGCCGAAAGCTGTAAGTTCGACATTGCGGACATTTTTACTTGCTCGCCCAATGGCTCAAAAGAGCATCCATCAAGTCATTCAAAGGTTACCCATATCGCAAACTGGACGATGACCCTTACGCTGAAAGATAGTGATAAGCAAATTACGCTAGATGGCACCACGCAACTTGGTGTCAGCGATGACAGCATTATTTACCACAAAGATTATTACGACTTGGGCGAAATGGTCTATGAGCACGTACCCATCCTAGGTTTTGTCGTAAAAAAAATTAAAGGGAAGCTAGCAAAGTGAAAAGTATTCTAATTACTGGCGCCACATCGGGTATTGGTAAAGCATTAGCAATAAAGGCTGCAAACAGCGGTTATCAAGTGATTGCCTGTGGTCGAAATGAAGACACACTCAACGAGCTCAGTAAGTACAATAATATTAGCGCATGCCAGTTCGATGTCACTGATCTTGACGATACTCGACGGGCGCTAGCAACGGTTAAGTTTGACATTGCTGTACTCAACGCTGGTACCTGCGAATATGTAGATATCGACAACTTCGAGCCAGACATGTTTCGCCGCGTATTCGAACCTAATTTCTTTGGCGTTGTTCATTGTGTAGACGCTCTTCTTCCACGACTTAAGCAAGGCGACAAGCTTGTGATTGTTGACAGCATGGCTCGCCTACTTCCTTTTACGCGAACGCAAGCGTACGGTGCGAGCAAAGCTGCCCTACATTATTTTACAAAATCATTAGAAGTAGACCTTCACCACAAAGGCGTGAAAGTGCAAGCGGTGTCTCCTGGATTTGTAGAAACGCCCCTCACAGATAAAAACGATTTTGAAATGCCAATGAAAATTAGCGCTGAAGAAGCCGCTGACGCTATGCTTAAAGGAATAGAGGGCAACAAACAAACAGTTTTCTTCCCTCGGTTCTTTGGTTTTATTCTGCGCTTTATGCATATACTGCCAACCCCACTGCAAAAGCGATTGTCGTTGGCAATGAGAGAAAAACAATAAGAGAAGATGAATGAACAATAAGATTGCCATCATTGGCACAGGTATTTCTGGTTTGACCTGCGCGCACCTTCTAAATAGGCAGCACGACATCACAGTGTACGAAGCAAATGACTATATAGGTGGTCATACTGCAACGAAGAAAATAAGCGACAATGGGGAAACTTACCATATCGATACAGGCTTTATCGTTTTTAATGATTGGACCTACCCTAATTTTATAAAGCTCATTAATCAGTTAAATGTTGGGTATCAACCAACAGAGATGAGCTTCTCTGTAATGAGTAAAAAGGCAAACCTCGAATACAACGGCAATAACTTAAACAGTTTATTTGCACAGCGGCGTAATATTTTGAGGCCTAAATTTTGGCGCATCGTGAAAGATATATTGACGTTTAACAAAGCGTGTAAAGCGATGGTCGCAGAAAACCGTAATACTTCTTCACTTACGTTAGAAGACGTCATTAGAGAATTAAAACTCAGCGATGACTTTGCACGTTATTATATCTTGCCTATGTGCGCCGCAATTTGGTCCAGCAGCTTAGAGCAAACGAGAAAGTTTCCACTCACGTTCTTTTTGCAGTTTTTCAACAACCATGGCTTGCTCAATATTACCGACCGTCCTCAGTGGTACACAATTAAAGGTGGGTCAAGCCAATACATTCCGCCTTTAATCGCACCATTTGAGTCTAAGATAAAACTATCGACGGCCGTTCTGTCGGTAGCGAAAAGCGATGATAAGTGGCAGGTTACCGACTCTTCAGGCAAGGCTGCGATGTATGATCATGTGGTATTTGCGTGCCACAGTGACCAAGCGTTAAAAATGATTCACTCACCGACTTCGCTGCATCGAGATATCCTTGGAAATATCCCTTACGCAGAAAACGACGTGGTGATGCACAAAGATATTTCACAGCTGCCTAAAAGAAAATTAGCTTGGGCGAGTTGGAATTACAGCTTAAAAGAAGACGCAAGTGAGGAAGCCCGCCCCGCTTCTGTCACTTATAACATGAATATTCTTCAACGCCTTGAAGCACAAAGCACCTACTGTGTAACGTTAAATAATACTGCGGAAATAGACCAAAAGAGTATTCTTCGAAGCTATCAGTACGCACATCCGCAATACAGTGCCAGCATGGTCAACGCCCAAGCAAGAAGAAATGAAATTTGTGGCGTAGACAACTTACATTTTTGTGGAGCCTACTGGTATAACGGTTTTCATGAAGACGGCGTAACTAGCGCACTTGATGTTTGTTCTCGCTTTGGTGAAGCCCTGTGATAGAAAGTGCCATCTACAAGGGTAAGGTTTATCACCAACGGTTTAAGCCTACTCAGCATAAATTTGACTATGACATTTATTTATTTTGGCTAAAGCTTGAGAGCAACGAACTCGAAACCTTGTCCAGTACGTTAAAACGCTTCTCTGCATACGACAAGGCTAGAGTGCGTTTCAAGCGTGAAGACTATTTAGGTGATCCCTCTTTACCTCTAGGTCAGGCAGTAATAGACAGAATGACAGAGTTAAACGGAGGGAAGACGCTTCAAGGCGATGTCTTTATGCTGGGACAACTGCGTATGTGGGGGCTGTATTTCAGCCCGGTGAATTTCTATTACCTACGCAATGCCGAAGGTAAGTATACACATATGCTTGCCGAAGTAAGTAATACGCCGTGGAATGAGCGTCATCACTACCTTGTAAATCTAGATACTCAAGACGATACGCCAAAAGCTTTTCATGTTTCCCCGTTTAATCCAATGGATATGACCTACAAATGGTCGATATCGCAGCCGTCGACTAGACTGTCACTTGCGATGGATTGTGTAAGAGACGACAAAGAGTTCAGTGCAGGGATTAATTTGACTAAATTTACTTTAGATAATGCGAATCTATCTGCGGCACTTAAACGTATACCCAGTATGACAATAAAAACTGTGGCTGGAATTTATTGGCACGCGCTTAAACTATTGCTTAAACGAACGCCACTGTATACACACCCAGAAAAAAGTCAGGAACAATAACAATGTCTTTTGGTGAATCTGTACTACTGACCACCTCAGAGGTCTCCTTTGTAGATAAAGCGTGTAGAACTCTATTCCTACAATGCTTAAAACAACTGCCTTTTGGCAGTCTAACCATTCAAGAAAACGGCGATGTCGTTGCGCGTTTCGGCACAGACGAAAGCGATTTGCGTGCAACGGTAAATATCAAGGATGTACAAGCCTATCGACGCTTACTGCTTGGCGGAAGTGTGGGCGCCGGAGAAGCATTCATGGATGGGTTATGGGACAGTGACGACGTAACAGCCGTGGTAAGAGTGTTTGCTAGGAATTTATCTACCCTTGACGAATGGGAGAATAAATTTAAATGGGTGACTATGCCCATCAACAAGATTCAACACTTTGCACGTCGAAATACAAAGGACCAAGCCAAGAAAAATATCGAGGCGCATTACGATCTGGGTAATAAGCTTTATACCCGCTTCCTTGACCCAACAATGATGTATTCGTCAGCCATATACCCAGATCCGAATGCAACTCTCAATGATGCACAAAATTACAAGCTCAAAGCCATTTGCGACAAGTTACAGCTTAGCGAAACCGATCATCTTCTAGAGATTGGCACGGGCTGGGGCGGGCTAGCCGTCTATGCTGCTAAGCATTATGGTTGCCGCGTAACGACCACTACCATTTCAGAAGAGCAGCATGCATGGGCAAAAGAATGGATTGCCCGAGAAGAACTTGAAAGCAAAATCACTTTGCTGAAAAAGGATTATCGCCTACTTGAAGGCAAGTACGATAAGCTCGTGTCTATCGAGATGATTGAAGCTGTAGGCAAACAATTTTTAGGAAATTTCTTTGAGAAATGCTCGTCACTTTTAAAAGACGACGGCCTAATGCTGCTTCAGTCAATAACCATTGATGACAGACGTTACGACAGCTATTCAAATAGTGTCGACTTTATTCAGAAATATATCTTTCCGGGGGGATTTTTACCTTCTCAGCACCAGCTTAACGCTCACCTGAAAAAGTACACTAATATGATGATTCGTGACTTACACGACATCGGGATTGACTATGCGAAAACATTGAACCATTGGTATGAAGCATTTATTTCTGCAAAAGATGAGCTTTTAAACGACGGTTATGACGAGCGTTTTATGCGAATGTGGACCTACTACCTGAAATATTGTGAAGGTGGTTTTTTAGAAAGAACAATCAGTACCGTTCAACTTGTGATTTCAAAGCCTCATTACAGACTTGATTTGGCTCGTGTTTAACAACGCTAATTATCGATAGTAGTGACAAAAAAAGCGGCGCCCTTTTGGCGCCGCTTTCTTGTTTGAAGCTGACACTAGGTCAAAGCACTACTCATCTACAACTGATATAGGCTTAGACAGCATTGGCTTACCCTGATTAATATTAATTTCAACGCGACGATTTTGCGCTCGGTCTGAAGGTGTAGTGGCATTTTCTACAATTGGATCGGTATCTGCCTTACCCACTACCGACATACGACTTTCGTCAAACCCTGGCGCGGTACGCATGGCTTCTGCGACCGCGACAGCGCGCTGCGCTGACAAGTCCCAATTAGAACGATAGAGTTCATTAGCAATATGCTGGCCATCACTGTGCCCTGAAATTTCGATTTCTCCAGGCACATCCGCCAACAGCGTACCTATTTTTCTCAACACCGGTTGGAATTGGGGCTGCAAAAAGGCCGAGCCCGCCGAAAAGGAACCGTTTTCACGGATTCGAATGGTTAACTGCTGACCCAACGATTCCATTTCCACCGAACCATCTAGAATTTGTTTTTCGAGCTGCTGAGCTACTTTTTTCATCAGTTCAGCCATTTGCGACTGATCGGTGCTTTGTTCAGCCGATGAAGACGATTCTGTAGCAGTTTGTTGAGATTGTCCGCCACGCTGCTCGCCGCGCTGCTTCTGCCTTCCGCCGGCAGAATCCTCATTACCAGCCTGAAATTCCAGCATTTGCTGGGTCATTTCGTTAGTTTGCTGCTGAATGGACTCAATAGGCGTAGGGTCAGGCTTGCCAGGACGAAACTCCATTGCAATAACACTGGTACCCTTTGGAATATCTTTTACTTCAATTTTATTTTGCACACCAAAGGCAAACTTCATAGAGCCTGCAATTTGTTTAAACTTCAGTACGTCCATTTCCGAAAACGAAAGTAGCAGTACAAAGAAGCACATAAGCAATGACATTAAGTCTGCGAAGGTTACCATCCAGGCTGGAAGTCCCTCGGGGGGACATTTTGGGCATTCTTCTTCGGCCATTACTCTTCCTCTGCGCTTCCGCGTTTACTCGCCGCAAGGTAGTTCTTTAATACCCCTTCGATAACACGTGGGTTCTGGCCGTCGGCAATACCCACAATACCGTCAAGAACAAGACTCTGGTTTAACTTCTCTTCTCCAGCTCTTACCGCCAGTTTAAAGGCAATTGGCAAACACACGACGTTGGCAAAAAAGGCACCATAAAGCGTGGTTAATAGCGCTACCGCCATGGCAGGGCCGATGGCTTTAGGGTCATCCATGTTTGAAAGCATGGCAACCAGACCGATCAAAGTACCAATCATACCCATCGCTGGTGCTACGTCACCCATTCCTTTAAATATAGAAGCGCCGAACTCATGCCTTTCCGTTGTCATAGAAATATCTTTAGCTAACGTTTCTCTCACCACTTCAATGTCGTGACCGTCCACCAGCATGTCCACACCCTTTTGCATGAACTCATTTGAAATTTCCGCTTCTTCTAATGCCAGAAATCCGCCTTTTCGTGCAGCGTCTGCCATTTCAACAATCTTTTCGATAAGCTCTTCAGGCGTTTCGATTTTGAACATGAATGCTTTGCCAGCAACTTTACCCGCACTGAAGAATTGGCCCAACGTAAACTGAGATAGGACAACAAATAGTGTTCCCCCGAATACAATAAGTATTGATTGCACGTCGATGAACATGCCCAAGCTGCCGCCCAGAATCATAGCCATCACTATGAAACCAATGGCGCCCAACATACCTATGACGGTTGCTAAATCCACTCACTCTTCCCCATTTATGCGCAGTCAGTGCTGTTAGTGTACAAATACCCTATCGGCAAAAGATAGAAATACTAAAACGACATTATTGAAAAATATCACATTTATTTGTTTATTATGAAGTAGGTTCTATGCAAAAGCGCAGCTTTGTCTTTTTTCTAAACTAAAATACCTAGCGCTTTTTCAGCTCCTTACTTTTTCCTTCACAGTAAATAACACGGTTACTTCTGAAAGGTTAGTGAACCCTGCATCGAATATAGCACAATTTGCTTGTATGTTGCCTTTTGAACTGGATGAAAAAAAAGCTATGTTACTGTGATATAGGCGATATACGGACAAACCATTTGACCCTTGTGCAACCCTCGGTTAATGTGCGCGGTATACGTATTTTGGCCACTATATTGAGTGTTTTTATGACGACAGAAAAAGCATCAGCGTCTTTTGAAGAAACTTTATCAGAACTAGAAGCTATCGTTAACGAAATGGAAAGCGGTGATCTGCCTCTTAATAAAGCACTAGAAAAATTTGAGCGCGGTATAGCACTTTCCCGCCAAGGCCAACAATCTCTTGAAAACGCCGAGCAAAAAGTAAAGATACTGCTCAGTGAACAAGGCGAAGAAACGCTCCACCCTCTTCCTGAAAGTGAACAGCCATAAATCGTTCATTTTTAACTAACAGGCAATCTATGAATTTTTCTGCTTTGCATCAGCAAGTTAAACAGCAAACTGATGCATCTCTTCTTACATTAATTGACGAATTACCCGATTACGCGCCGCGCTTAAAAGACGCAATGCGTCACGCCTTACTTGCTGGCGGTAAACGGATGCGGCCACTACTTGTTCAAGTAGTAGGTAACACCCTAGACGTGCCCAAAAAAGACCAAATGGCTATTAGTATGGCCATTGAATGTGTGCATGCCTACTCGTTAGTCCACGACGATTTACCAGCCATGGACGACGACGACTTGCGCCGCGGTATGCCAACCTGCCATATCGCCTTTGATGAGGCTACCGCTATTTTAGCTGGCGATGCGCTGCAGGCACTTGCATTTACAGTGTTAGCTGATGCGCCATTAAGCACGTATGCTGAAACAAAGCGTAGCCAGTTACTGTCTGTACTTGCGAAAAGTGCGGGTTACATAGGTATGTGCGGTGGGCAAGCTATCGATTTAGCCAGCACCGGCAAAACCATCTCGCTAGAAGAACTAAAACAGCTGCATAGATTGAAAACCGGTGCATTGTTAAAAGCCTGTGTTGAAATGGTCGCCATTGTTAGTGAAGGCTTACTGCCTCAAACTAAAATTGACTTAATGGCTTATGCCGCGGATATTGGGCTAGCTTTCCAAGTTCAAGACGATATTTTAGATGTGGAAGGCAGTAGCGAAAAATTAGGTAAGCCCGCGGGGTCAGACGAAGCGTTAGGGAAAAATACCTTTCCAGCCAAACTTGGTATTACAGGCGCTAAACAAGAATTAGAAATGCTTCACGATAATGCACTTCAAGCATTGGCGCGTTTACCCTACAATACTGACAGTTTAATTGCGTTTAGCGAGCTTTTGGTAAAACGCGACCATTAGCCACGCGCCATGTTGAAAAAGATAATAAGTACATGAGTTTAGATCTCCAACATTACCCAACGCTTGCGCTTGCGCAAACACCCGATAAATTGAGGCAGTTGCCCCAAGACAAATTACGCGAGCTCGCCGATGAGTTGCGTGAGTACTTACTTAACAGCGTAAGCCAAACCAGTGGGCACTTTGCATCTGGTTTAGGCACAGTGGAACTGACCGTCGCTTTGCACTATGTGTACGACACCCCCTTCGATCGACTGCTGTGGGATGTAGGTCACCAAGCTTATCCGCACAAAATCCTTACAGGTCGTGCAGAGCGCATGAGTACCATTCGCCAAAAGAATGGTCTGCACCCTTTCCCATGGCCGCCTGAGAGCGACTACGACACCTTTGCAGTTGGTCATTCGTCTACATCGATTAGTGCAGGGCTGGGCATGGCTGTGGCTGCCGAAAAAGAAGGCAAAAACAGAAAGGTTGTAGCGGTAATTGGCGACGGTGCTATGACCGCTGGTATGGCGTTTGAAGCCCTTAATCACGCTGGTGATATCAAGAAAGACATGGTAGTTGTACTTAACGACAACGAAATGTCTATTTCTGAAAACGTAGGTGCGTTGAACAGTCACTTAGCTCGCTTGCTTACAGGCAACTTTTTCAACTCTATACGCGATGGCGGCAAAAAGCTGCTAAGCAATGTACCTCCTATTAAGGAGTTTGCCAGCCGTGCAGAAGAACACATTAAAGGCATGGTTGTCCCGGGCACGATATTTGAAGAGCTTGGCTTTAACTACATTGGCCCTATCGATGGCCACGACGTAAATGGTGTTGTCGATACGCTACGCAATATGCGCAAGTTTGACGGCCCGCAGCTACTTCACGTAGTCACCAAGAAAGGTAAAGGTTACGCGGTTGCTGAAGAAGACCCTATCAAGTTCCACGCGGTACCAAAATTCAATCCGGCTGACAACGCTTTGCCAAAATCTAAGCCTTCAGCTCCTACCTACTCTGCAATCTTTGGGAAATGGCTGTGTGATATGGCGGCACAAGACCCTAAGCTAATGGCGGTAACGCCAGCAATGCGCGAAGGTTCAGGCATGGTTGAGTTTTCTCAGCGTTTTCCAGAGCAGTATTTCGATGTTGCGATCGCTGAACAGCACGCGGTGACCTTTGGCGCAGGCCTTGCCAAAGACGGTATGAATGCGGTTGTTGCTATTTATTCGTCGTTCCTGCAGCGCGCCTACGACCAGCTCATTCACGATGTGGCGATTCAAGACTTACCCGTATTGTTTGCCATTGATAGAGCCGGTATTGTTGGCGCAGATGGCCCTACTCACCAGGGGGCGTTTGATATCGCTTTCCTTCGCTGTATTCCGAATATTGTGGTTATGGCTCCTTCAGATGAAAATGAATGTCGTCAAATGCTCTACACGGGTCACAAGCTACAAAAACCAGCTGCTGTTCGTTACCCTCGCGGTGCTGGCATGGGTGTCACGCCTGACGAAGCTATGACAGAGCTTGAGATTGGTAAATCTCGTACGTGTCGAGAATCATCAAAAGGCAAGTCTGAAAGTATCGCCATTTTAAACTTTGGCTGCCTACTGCCCTACGCGCTTGAAGCTGCAGAGGCGATTGACGCTACCGTTATCGACATGCGTTTCATTAAGCCGTTAGACGGCGACGCAGTATTAAAAGCAGCCAGTGAACACAGCGCTCTTATCACGCTAGAAGACGGTTGTATTATGGGGGGAGCTGGCAGTGCGGTGCTTGAACACTTGCAGCAAAATGGTGTTCTTAAGGCAGTGAAGATGTTGGGTCTCCCTGATAGCTTTATATTACAAGGCACTCAGCAGGAAATGTACAAAGAGCACGGCCTTGACGCCGAAGGTATTATTGCAGCGGCTAGCAGTTTAAGCGCTAACTAATTAAGCTTTAAAATCACCACTAAGACATTAAAAAGCCCGCTATTTTGCGGGCTTTTTCGTAAATAGTTTGCTCACCGTCAACTGGCTTTCCTTTGAGGTAAGTTTAACAAAATGGCGGCGAATATTCGTAATGAATTAAAACAAAGCCAATGCGGCAGGCCAAAACGCTATTAGTAAATGTAGACAACCGCATGCCATGGCGCCAGCGATTAGATCGTCAAGCATAATGCCTGTACCGCCGTGTAAACGCTTATCGATAATACCTATTGGCCAAGGCTTTAAGATATCGAAAAGCCTGAATAGAACAAAGCCTACAAGCAAAGAAGACGCTGAAATAGGTACAAACAGAAAGGTCACAAACATGCCCGCTATTTCATCCCACACTATAGAGCCGTGATCGTGAACCTGCATATCGTCAGCCGTTTTACCGCACAGGTAAATTCCTACAACTGAGAATATCAGCGTAAGCGCGATAAAGGAAATTAGGGAAATCTGGCTACACGCAATAAGTAGGGGCAACGCAGCAAGTGAGCCAAAGGTTCCCGGCATGAAAGGAATAAGTCCACTGCCAAAGCCTAGTGCGAGAAAATGCACTGGATTTTTCATACTCACTCTAGCGCGAAACTCAGCCTGCATGCTTTTTCCTTTTTATTGCTTTTGTCGGACAAATAGGCCGCCTAAAAGGCGTGCTCGTAACCTGACACATTAACAGGTGTGTACTTTTCGTTGTCTTTGAGCAATGAAAGTGTGCCGTTATGACCGGTTAATTGGCCAATACATGTGGCTTTCACGTTTGTGCTTGCCAACGAGGTTTCAAGACTTCCGCGCTGCTCTTCACTTACAGTGAAAATAAGCTCATAGTCATCGCCTGCAGACAGCGCGTATTCGATAGCTTGCTCAGGTGTAACCGCGCTTGTTAATGCTCGTGACAACGGTAAACGCTCTACATGAACATTTGCACCGCAATTTGACGCTTTTAAAATATGACCTAAATCTGAAATTAAACCATCAGAGATATCAATGCACGACGTTGCAATACGTCGGATAGCTGTGCCCACCGCTACGCGAGGAGTTGGGAAGTAATGACGATTTACCAATACGTCTTTCGCTTCACCACTTACACTCAGCTTATTTTGCAGGATGTCTAAACCTGCACCCGCGTCACCAAGCGTTCCTGTGACATAAAGCCAATCACCCGGCTTAGCGCCGCTACGCGTTAGCTCAGAACCCGGCGGTATAAAGCCTTGAGCTGTAATCGTGAACGCCATTGGGCCTTTAACCGTATCGCCACCGATAAGCTGTACAGAATAGTACTGAGTTAGCTCATAAAGGCCCGAAACAAAGTCATCTAGCCAAGCTTCGTCCACTTCCGGTAATGACAGTGATAAGCTAATCCACGCTGGCTCTGCGCCCATTGCGGCAAGGTCGCTTAAGTTTACCGCCACTGTTTTATACGCAACAGACTTCGCCGGTGCGTCTTTCAAAAAGTGCACACCTGCAACCAGGGTATCTGTGGTAACGGCAAGCTGTTGGTTTTCAGGAACCGTTGTTACAGCACAGTCATCACCAATACCAATAACAACGTCTTTGCGTTTGTGGCCGCTGTTTGAAAAGTAGCGGCCGATAAGATCAAATTCTTTCACGGTAATTTTTAAACCCTTTTAGCGGCAGTCCATGCCGCCACGGTAAGGTTAGTCGCGCTCGTCTTTGCGCAATGTGCGCACTGCTTTATCCAGTGCACCATTAATGAACTTGTGACTTTCTTCAGCACCAAATGCTTTAGCAAGCTCAATCGCCTCATTAATAATTACGCGGTAAGGGACGTCAATGCGCTCGGTCAGTTCCAGCGTCGCAATGCGCAAGATTGCTTTTTCAATAGCGTCTAACTCTTCAGGCAAACGGCCAAGGTAAGGCTTGATGATCGCATCAAGATTACTTGCGTTGTGTGCAACACCGCGAAGCAGAGCTTGGAAATACGCCATATCTACCTTTTGCATGTCGTTACTGGTGGCTAGCGCCAGTTCAACCTGCTGAATATCGTTGTGACTCATTTGCCATGAATACACGCCTTGCAGAGCGAGTTCACGGGCTTTACGACGAGCTGAAACTTTCACTTAATGTTTACCTTAAAGCTTTTCAACAGCATCGATAACGTTAACCATTTCCAGCGCACCAAGTGCAGCTTCTGCACCTTTGTTGCCCGCTTTGGTTCCTGAACGCTCGATAGCCTGTTCAATTGAATCTGTTGTAATTACGCCAAATGATACGGGTACACCGTATTCAAGAGAAACTTGCGCAAGACCTTTGTTGCATTCGCCTGCTACAAAATCAAAGTGTGGTGTACCACCACGAATAACCGCACCTAGTGCGATGATGGCGTCAAATGACTTTTTCTCAGCTAATTTCTTAGCTACTACAGGTAACTCGTAAGCACCAGGTACACGTACTAACGTGATATCGTCATCACTCACTTCACCGTGACGCTCTAGTGTATCTAGTGCACCTTCAAGTAAGCTTTCAACTACAAAGCTATTAAAGCGTGATACAACGATAGCAAATTTCTTACCGGTTGCTCTGATATTACCTTCAATTACCTGCATGGATTCATTCCTCGAGAAAAAACGGCGCGAAGTATACCACAACTGCGCCCAAACTAAATCGATTGTTTCTTTAACTTCAACTATTCGTAAACGGGTACGTTAGCTTGACTCAATGTGGGAAGGGAGTGCTCGTCGCAAACCCTCTCCACTTTAGCTCCGCCCTACAGCTAAGTACTAGTCGTGCACGTACTCCACTACTTCAAGGCCGTAACCTGAAAGTGCGTGATATTTAATTGGCTTACTAAGAAGACGCATTTTGTGTACGCCCATTGATGCTAGAATTTGACTGCCTACACCAATAGTGCGTGACGACCCCTGCCAGTCAGCGCCAGTCGGGCGCTCGCCTCGGTCTTCTGCGGCAAAGCGGCGTACCTGACTTTCAATATGCTCTTCTTTACCTAATAGCACCAATACGCCACCGTCTTCTGAAATTTTGCGCATGCCATCTGCAAGCGTCATCGAGCGATGAATACCGCGGGTAGACCCAAGAAGATCACTAAACGTATTGTGAAGGTGTACACGTACAAGTGTCGGCTCATCTTCTTTAATTTCGCCTTTTTTAAGTGCGAAATGAAGTTGGTTGTCGATGCTGTCTTTAAACGTGTGAAGCTCGAAGTCACCATACTCGGTTGGCATATTGCATTGAGCGACCTTTTGAATGGTGGTTTCGTTGAGATTGCGATATTCAATTAAATCAGCAATGGTGCCGATTTTAAGATTATGTTTTTCAGCAAACTTTTCTAGTTCTGGACGACGGGCCATCGTGCCGTCTTCATTGAGGATTTCTACAATAACCCCAGCAGGCTCTAACCCTGCCAAACGCGGTAAATCTACACCAGCTTCAGTGTGACCTGCGCGGTTTAACACGCCACCGTCTTTAGCAATTAGCGGAAAAATATGACCCGGCTGTACAATGTCTGTCGCTTTCGCATCTTTCGCTACAGCAGCTTTAATGGTTGTTGCGCGATCTGCCGCCGAAATGCCTGTAGTCACGCCGGTTGCCGCTTCAATAGACACAGTGAAGTTGGTAGAAAACTGTGCTTCGTTTTTATCCACCATAAGCGGAAGATTCAGGGTGCGACAGCGCTCTTGCGTCATTGGTAAACACACTAAACCGCGAGCGTGGGTTACCATAAAGTTAATGGCTTCAGGCGTCACATGCTCTGCCGCCATTATCAAATCGCCTTCATTTTCCCTGTCTTCGTCATCCATCAAGATAACCATTTTACCTTGGCGAATGTCTTCAATAATTTCTTGTGTAGTGTTAAATGCCATGTTGTGTGCTTCTTGTAGGGTTATTTTCTTAAAAATCCGTTCTCGGCAAGAAATGCCATGTCAATGCCTTTGCTTTTTGGCTCGGCGGCTTTGTCGCCCAACATCAATCGCTCTAAATAGCGCGCAATAACATCAACCTCTAAGTTCACCGCTGTGCCCACCTTATAGCTCCCCATAATGGTTTCTTGCAATGTATGAGGAATGATCCAAAGCATAAATTCTGCGCCATTAACTTCGTTAACAGTTAAGCTGATACCATCAACGGTGATACTACCTTTATGCGCAATATATTTAGCCAAGGCTTCTGGCGCTTTTACCCAGAACTCTACGTAGTCTGAGTGCTTAATGATTTGTGTAACCTCGCCTACACCATCAACGTGACCAGAAACGATATGACCACCTAAACGGTCGCTTGGACGCATCGCTTTCTCAAGATTCACCGTAGAGCCTGCGCTGTAATGTGCAAAGCCCGTTAATTTGATGGTCTCTGCCGACACATCTGCACAATAATAATCGGGGCCCATATCAGTAACTGTTAAACAAACACCATTGGTCGCAATACTGTCGCCGAGTGCGACATCAGACATATCAAGCGTAGGCGATGAAACGGTAAGTCGAATATCGTTGCCACGGTTATCAAGCTTCTTGATTGTACCTAGCGCTTGAATAATTCCTGTAAACATAAAGTTCCTCTTTAATCGCGTTAACCACGGGTGTTGCTAACATCAGGACGGAAGATAAGCTTAATATCGTTACCCACTTGACGATTTTCAATAAGCGAAAGCGAAATACATTCATTTAGCGACGTGAACGCGGGTAAATTAACCATACTGACTCCCTTATCACCTAAAAGCTTAGGCGCTTGGTAGCAAATAAGTTCATCCACCAGCCCTTCTTGCAATAATGCACCGGCAAGGCCTGGGCCTGCTTCCACCCACACTTCATTATATTGCTTATCGCCTAGTGCTGACATAAGTGAATGTAAATTGAGTTTACCGTCTTTTTCGTCCAGTTGGAGATAGTGCTGAGTAGCGGTGTCTGGGTGAGCCTGTGACGTCGCCGTGATCGTAATATTGCCGTCGTTAAAAAGTGTGTAGTCTCTACTAAGCTTACTTTTGCTATCTACAACCACACGTGCTGGCTGGCGGATATGATCTAGTGGATACTTTTCAAACTGAGCCTCTTTTTCACGAACTAAGAGGCTAGGATTATCAGCTTGTACCGTACCCGAACCCGTCAATACTACGCAACTTTGTGCACGATACTGTTGCACATCCCGCCTTGCTTCTGCACCAGTAATCCACTGACTTACCCCATTTTGAAGGGCTATTTTTCCATCTAGGCTAATACCTAATTTCACGCGAACAAAGGGCCTACCGGTAAGCATGCGTTTAATAAACCCAGGGTTTAGCGCTGCGGCCTCAGCAGCCATCACTTCGCTTACCACTTCGATGCCTGCTTCCTGCAGAATGCTAATACCGTTACCGCATACGTTTGGATTCGGGTCGGTCATAGCAATAACAACACGCGCTACCTTTGCTTCTACCAAGGCAACAGCGCAAGGCGGTGTGCGACCAAAATGACTACAAGGTTCAAGTGTAACGTATGCCGTCGCGCCCTTTGCGCCTTGCGGACGTGCGTTAGATGCTTGTCTTAATGCATGCACTTCGGCATGGGGTGTACCAGCTTGAATGTGATATCCCTGACCAAGCAATTGATTGTTTTCGTCAACAATTACACAGCCTACGCGAGGGTTAGGAGAAGTGGTAAAACGCCCTTGTTGGGCAAGCTGAATGGCTTTTGCCATCCAAAAATAATCGTTTTTAACCGTATCGTGGTTCACTTGGATTCCTGTTGTAGCCCTAAGTGCCTGATGTTTGAGAGGTCGCCGACTTAATCTCCTAATCGCGCAATCTCTTCTCCGAATTCACGAATATCTTCGAAAGAGCGATAAACGGAGGCGAACCGGACATAAGCAACTTTATCGAGTTCTTTGAGGGCTTTCATAATTAGGTTGCCGAGCAGTTCACTGCTCACTTCACGTTCACCGGTTGCGCGCAACTGTGACTTAAGTGAGAGGATACATTGTTCAACTTTTTCTGTGCTCACAGGGCGCTTTTCGAGTGCGCGTTGCAAGCCTGCACGAAGTTTATCTTCGTTAAACGGTTCACGAGAACCATCGCGTTTAATAACGCGAGGCATCACGAGCTCAGCACTTTCAAAGGTCGTGAAGCGCTCGTGACACACCATACATTCACGGCGTCTACGCACCTGTTGCCCTTCTGCAACCAAACGAGAATCAATGACTTTTGTTTCTTGTTCTGAACAAAACGGGCAAAACATGAATAATCCTTAAATATTGCGTACTTAGGTATCTAAATTAAACCTAGACTAGTTAGTCCAGCATTAGTACCAAAGTACGCAATAAAACACAAACCTATTTATTTATAAACAGGGAATTGTGCGCAAAGTGCAACCACTTCGTCTTGAACACGTTTGATAACAGACTCATCGCCCATGTTATCTAGAATGTCGCAAATCCATGTTGCAACTTGCTTAGCTTGTTCTTCTTTGAAACCACGGCGAGTAATCGCTGGGCTACCAATACGAAGACCACTGGTTACAAACGGTGAACGCGGGTCATTTGGCACTGAGTTTTTGTTTACCGTAATATTTGCGGCACCAAGTGCTGCGTCAGCATCTTTACCGGTAATGTCCTTGTCGATAAGGTCAAGAAGGAACAAGTGGTTGTCAGTACCGCCAGAAACGATGTTATAACCGCGCTCTTGCATTACAGAAACCATAGCTTTCGCATTTGCAACAACCTGCTGCTGATACACTTTAAATTCTGGCTGTAGTGCTTCTTTGAATGCAACCGCTTTAGCTGCGATCACGTGGCAAAGAGGGCCACCTTGGTTGCCTGGGAATACAGAGCTGTTTAGCTTTTTGTAAATCGCTTCATCGCCGCATGAAGAAAGGATTAAACCACTACGTGGGCCAGCAAGGGTTTTATGAGTAGTCGTTGTTACCACGTGAGCGTGAGGAAGCGGGTTTGGATAAACGCCCGCTGCTACAAGTCCTGCTACGTGCGCCATATCTACGAGCAAGTAAGCGCCAACGCTATCAGCGATTTCACGGAATTTTGCCCAATCAACAATGCCAGAATACGCAGAGAAACCACCGATAATCATTTTCGGCTTGTGCTCTTTAGCAAGTGCCTCAACCTGAGCGTAATCGATTTCACCGGTTTCTTTGTTCAGACCATACTGAACAGCATTGTAGGTTTTACCAGAGAAGTTTACGTGTGAACCGTGAGTAAGGTGACCACCTTCAGAAAGGCTCATTCCCAATACCGTATCGCCTGCGTCAAGTAGTGCCATGAATACGGCAGAGTTAGCTTGTGAACCAGCGTGCGGTTGAACGTTCGCGTAGTCTGCACCAAATAGTGCTTTTGCACGATCGATAGCAAGTTGTTCAACAACGTCTACGTGCTCACAACCACCGTAGTAACGCTTGCCTGGGTAGCCTTCCGCGTACTTGTTAGTAAGCTGCGAACCCTGTGCTTCCATTACACGTGGGCTACAGTAGTTCTCAGAGGCAATTAGCTCTATGTGATGTTCTTGACGCTCAACCTCTTTAGACATTGCATCGGCTAATTCAGGATCGAAGTCGGCTATATTCATTTCGCGAGAAAACATGGGGGCTCCTTAACTGCGGTTTTTATATGGCGTTACGCACTGATTGCTCAAATTCGAGCCATATTCTAGTCATTTTCGGGGGCTTGTATACCGCTTTGTGACCAAATTAATATAATTGGCGCAGGTTTAACGAAATACCTGCGCCAGCGCGAGATCAGACCTGTTTTTCCAGGGCTTTAACACGGTCAAATAAACTACCAATTTTGGCAAGGCGAACCGCATTTTTGCGCCAGTCACGGTTGGTTTGTGCTGGCTGGCCAGAAGAATAAACACCCGGTTCAGTGATATCTTGAACAATCATGGTATAGCCAGTCACCTGAACATTATCGCAAATGCTAATGTGGCCATTAATGCCCACTCCACCACCGATAATAACGTGCTTGCCGATATGACAGCTACCAGCAATACCTGTAGCGCCGCAAATACAAGAGTGATCACCAATAATACAGTTGTGGCCAATTTGTACTTGGTTATCGATAATAACGTTAGTGCCTAAAATCGTATCTTCCATGGCGCCGCGGTCAATGCTGCTGCTTGCGCCAATCTGACTGTCGTCACCAATGCGAACCGACCCTGTTTGTGGAATAGGGATCCAAACGCCTTTATCATTTGCGTAACCAAAGCCTGCCGCACCAATAACTGTTTGGCTATGAATTGTCACGCGCTTACCAATCACAACGTCATGATAGATAGTTACGTTCGGGTGAATGGTGCAGCCTTCACCAATATGGGTACCTCTACGAATAACCGTATTCGCGCCTACAGTAACTCTATCGCCTAAAACCACGTTCTCTTCAATGATTACATTGTGGCCTAGCGATACATCACTGCCGATGCGGGCAGATGGCGCAATAACCGCTGTCTCAGCAATACCTGTCGCTACCGCTGGAGTAGTATCAAACAACTGAGCGATAAGGGCGAACGCTGCATGAGGGTTTGCCACAACCAACGCTGGAACTGGGCTATCATCTTTTAAGTTTTTGTGCAGAATTACCGCACCAGCCTGAGTATCTTTTAACTGCGGCTTGTATTTAGGATTTGTTAGAAACGAAATTTGGTGCGATGCTGCACCGGATAACGTACCTACTGCAGAGATAGTAATGTTTCCATCGCCCTGCACTTCCCCACTTACATGTTTGGCAAGCTCTTCCAGACTGTATGTGCGTTTACTCATAGCGGTCATCATAATTACCTGTTCAGAGATATGAATAGTGTTGAGTCTATCGCTTTGGGTTCTTTATTGCTGTTTGCTAGCTCACCCTAAAGCCCATGTTTACTCATGCTTATAAAAACAAGTTTACCTTAAATCAACTCGCCAACCGATGCATAAATCGATCTTTTTGGCATGAGTGATTAAAATATCGCCAAGCACAAATACACTAAGCGTAAGTAACTGGCACAAACTACCCTGTTACGAGTAGAATAGACCACAATCACTTTTTTATTTTTCACCGCTTATTCAGCGAGGATAGAGCATGGCGCAATACGTTTACAGTATGCATCGCGTGGGCAAAATCGTCCCACCTAATAGACACATTCTAAAAAATATCTCACTTAGCTTTTTCCCAGGCGCCAAAATTGGTGTGCTAGGTCTAAACGGTGCAGGTAAATCTACCTTACTTCGCATTATGGCCGGCGTAGATACCGACATCGAAGGTGAAGCGCGTCCTCAACCGGGCTTAAAAGTGGGCTACCTTCCACAAGAGCCTCAGCTTGATGAAACAAAAGATGTTCGCGGCAATATAGAAGAAGCCGTCGCCGACGTTAAACACGCATTAACTCGCCTAGATGAAGTATATGCAGCTTATGCAGAAGCAGACGCTGATTTTGACGCCCTTGCTAAAGAGCAGGGCGAGTTAGAAGCTATTATTCAAGCCAAAGATGGCCACAACTTAGAAAATGCATTAGAGCGTGCTGCTGATGCCCTTCGCCTTCCAGCGTGGGATGCGGACGTTAGCAAACTATCTGGTGGTGAACGCCGCCGTGTAGCGCTGTGCCGCCTACTTCTAGAAAAGCCTGAAATGTTGCTTCTAGACGAACCCACTAACCACTTAGACGCAGAATCAGTCGCATGGCTAGAGCGTTTCCTTCACGATTATGAAGGTACGGTAGTCGCTATTACCCACGATAGATACTTCCTTGATAACGTTGCAGGTTGGATTTTAGAACTTGACCGTGGTGAAGGTATTCCGTGGGAAGGTAACTACTCTTCTTGGTTGGAGCAAAAAGAAAACCGACTTGAGCAAGAAGAGCGTACCGAAACGGCACGTATGAAGAGCATGAAACAGGAACTTGAGTGGGTACGCTCAAACCCGAAAGGTCGTCATGCTAAAAGTAAAGCTCGTATGGCCCGCTTTGAAGAACTATCTACCAGCGATTACCAAAAGCGTAATGAAACCAATGAGCTTTTCATTCCACCAGGTGAACGCTTAGGTGACAAGGTTATTGAAGTAAGCAACCTTAAAAAGTCGTATGGCGATCGCGTGCTTATCGACGACTTAACGTTTAAAGTACCAAAGGGTGCCATTGTAGGTATCGTTGGCCCTAACGGCGCGGGTAAATCAACCTTGTTCAGAATGCTTACTGGTGCTGAGAAACCTGATTCAGGCACCATCGATTTAGGTGAAACCGTTCAAATTGCTGCGGTAGAACAGTTCCGCGACCACATGAACGAAAACAACACCGTGTGGAAAGAAATTTCTGACGAACAAGACATTATTCGCATTGGTAACTTTGAAATTAACAGCCGCGCCTACTGCAGCCGTTTTAACTTTAAAGGCACCGACCAGCAGAAGTTCATCAAAGACTTGTCAGGTGGTGAGCGTAACCGTGTTCACCTTGCGAAACTGCTTAAAGCAGGCGGTAACGTATTGCTACTGGATGAGCCAACCAACGACCTAGACGTAGAAACACTTCGCGCCTTGGAAAACGCGCTGTTGGAGTTCCCAGGCTGTGCCATGGTTATCTCGCACGACCGTTGGTTCCTAGACCGTGTAGCAACACACATTATGGATTACCGCGATGAAGGTAACATCAACTTCTTCGAAGGTAACTACTCAGACTACGAAAGCTGGTTGAAGCAAGAATTTGGACAAGATGTGGTTGAACCGCACCGCCTTAAATATAAGCGTATGTCTAAATAAAACAAATTCAGAGATGTAAGATCTGTATCTCTGCTTTACGCCTAAAGCCGCTATCGCTGATAGCGGCTTTTTTATTTGTTCGCTTTTCATTGCGAACCCACGCAAATTAGCCAATACTAATACCAGTCCGCATAGGTCATTACCCACTCAGTGGGCAATTATCTACGCGGACTGATATAACAGCGTTAATGATAACTGGGTATTTGAAAAATGACGGATAAGCGCCAATTTCAACGGGTGTCACTGAATGTAAATGGCACACTGGCACACAATGACGTTAGTATTGATGTGGTAGTCAGCGACGTATCGCTTCAAGGCATTAAACTTCAAGCTACCGAAACGGCGTTGTCACACTTACCTTTTGACAGTCACGACCCTTACACTGCTACCTTCCAAGCAAATGAAGACAGTCCTGTAATAACCCTTTCTATTTCGCAGTTGTATCGTCATGCCGACAGTAGAAAAGAACGGGTTTCATTAGGCTGTAAAGTTGAGCGAATGGATGTAGACAGCATTAGCGCCCTTCGTCGTTTAATTACTTTAAACAGCGACGACGCCAGTATTGAAGAGAAAGACCTGAATGCATTAGTTGATGCGGTTTATCAGGCGCCACATTAACCTTTAAAAAACGCGTTTCACTCGTTTAATGCAGGAAAGGCCCATTTAATAGGCCTTTCAATTTAACAGGCACCGTCAACACTTTACTTAAATGTTGAGCCTTTCGCATTACTCAAGCGCGTCTAACGCCTCAGATAAGCGCGCTACCGGCACCACTTTCATACCATTAATGGCTTGCTTAGGCGCATTGGCTTTTGGCACGATCGCCCGCTTAAAACCATGTTTCGCTGCTTCGATAATGCGTTCCGTTCCGTTAGGAACCGGGCGAATCTCGCCGGCTAGCCCGACTTCGCCGAATACAATTAAATCTCTGGGCAGCGAGCGATTTCTAAAGCTTGAAATCATGGCCAATAATAAGGCTAAGTCTGCACTGGTCTCTGATACTCTTACACCGCCTACCACGTTGACAAAAACGTCTTGATCGTTCATTTGCACATTGCCATGGCGATGCAAAACCGCGAGCAGCATCGACAAACGGTTCTGATCCAACCCTACAGCGATTCGCCTTGGGTTCGACATCTGTGAATAGTCTACCAACGCCTGAATTTCTACAAGTAACGGGCGGGTGCCCTCCCAGATAACCATAACGCTAGACCCTGGCGTTTCATTGTCACCTCGACTTAAGAATATGGCCGATGGGTTGCTTACCTCTTTAAGGCCTTTTTCTGTCATGGCAAACACGCCGAGCTCATTTACCGCACCAAAGCGGTTTTTATGACTTCGAAGCGTACGGTAGCGACCATCACTTTCTCCTTCCAGCATCATAGAGCTGTCGATACAGTGCTCAAGAACTTTCGGACCCGCCAAGTTACCGTCTTTTGTTACATGGCCAACAATGAACATAGCAATATGATTTTGCTTGGCAAAGCGTGTTAAATACGCCGCGCTTTCTCGTACTTGCGACACACTGCCTGGCGCAGACTGAACGTCTGACACGTGCATCACCTGAATAGAGTCGATAACCATAATTTTAGGCTTTTTCGTAAGGGCTAAATCGCAGATAGTTTCCACGTTTGTTTCGGCTAACATCATCAGCTTGTCGTCAGGTAGATTTAAGCGCTTTGCTCGCATGGCGACTTGCTGAAGCGACTCTTCCCCCGTGACATAAAGCGCGGTTTCACTTTTTGCCATCTGACACATTACTTGAAGCAGAAGCGTACTCTTACCCGCTCCTGGCGATCCACCAATTAACATAGCTGCCCCAGGGACTATTCCGCCCCCTAACACTCTATCTAGCTCTTTAAATGTTGACGAGAAACGCGGTAGTGATTCGAGATCTATTGCATTTAATGTCTCAATTTTGGCAGCGGTTTGCCCAGCATAGCCTGACGTGGTTTGGCGTGCGACACTTTTGGCACTTGCAACCACAAACTCACTTATCGTATTCCACGCTTTACACTCTGAACATTGACCTTGCCAGCGAGGGAACTCTGCACCGCAGTCAGAACACACGTAAGCAGTTTTACGTTTTGCCATATTCCAGTTTTATCCATTGCTTAAAAAGAGTATTCTAACACTTAACAACGGTGAATTAAGCACAAACCTAAGGTCAGTTCTCCTCCAGTAAAACTGGTACAAAAGTATAACGATTTTACGGGTTAATGAGTTTTGCTGATTTGCCGATAACAACTAAAATAATGATACTAAACAACAAAGTTGCGCATTCATGAGTCAAGATTTAAAGCAATATGCTGATATTATTGAACAGCTAAAGCCCATGGTTAATGAGCCTGAGTTTAACCAGGTATTGCTTCAAACTGCATCTGATGTGCCGAAAGAAAAGCGCTTCCTCATCAAAATGGAAGTGAAACGCCTAGCCAAACCCTGTATGCGCACCATAGACTTGCGTGGTCATGTTGACGGAAAGTGCAATAAATATGTACACGAAGGACGTAGCCATTACATGGATGACGTCGCTGTTGACAAGTTTGAAGAGCAGTTGAGGGTATTTGGCCGATATACTTACGGTGTTTACGAAGCGGTACAAAACACCGAAAACAACTTTCGCTTAATGCGCGAAAAAGAACTCGCACAAGAACGCGCTGATAAAGAAAATCCTGAACTCAAAAAGCGCTCAGCAGTATTGGAGCAGTTTAAAGTTCCTACCGTAAACCTGCTTGATTACAGACAGCGCAACACTGAACGCATGAACTTCGCTGTGGCGGTAGAGTTATTTAATAGCGCCAATCAATCAATGCGCGGTTTGAGTGTTGATATATCTCTTGAAGGCTTACAGGTAAAACTCTCTAAAGACGCGTTTTTCAAAAAAGGAGAAACGCTGTTTATATTCTTTAGGGGCTTAGAGAATGAATTTGCCATGGACAAAAAGAATGGCATTGCATATAAGCTCGTAAAGATAATAACTAAAAACGATGTTAACTATCTTGCCTTGCAACGAGATAAAGAAAAGCCAAGCCCCGCATTCGACAAATTCTTAGAAAGCTTTATACACGGCAATAAACGCCGATATAAAGTTAATATGAGCAATACGATTGAGGCGATTACCAGTAAGATTTGTGAGCAGTACTTTTCGCCGCGTAGCCCCACGCTGCCGGTGTATATAGACGTCATTAATAAAACGCTGGTTCCCCGGTTTGCTATGGTTAACGAAGTGAACCGCGAAACCGTGCAGTATTGGCAAGACGAAGACGATAACTGTCGATTGAACTTCTTACTCACCCAGGAAAGGCTTATGCGCTTATTGCAGAAGTCAGAAGAAGTAAGAGAGATTTTCGTATTTAGTTTTACTCATTTGCAGAACGACAAGGTCTACTTTTACTCAGCGTCTTACGAGGAACTCTTGCAAAAAGACGTACTAACCCGAGTATTTTTAGGGTTTGGCTCTAAAAAAGCGAGTTGGCGGGTATTTAAAATAACCTTAACAGAGGTTGACCCTGAGCAGGCCCATATTCCGCTTTCCATTCCGGATTCTGTAGGTAATAAAGTTAAAAAACTGAACACTCCGCCATCGGCTCGACTAATGTCAAAGCTGAAAAACCTGCGATTCTTGGCACACGTAACCGATGTAACCTCAGTAACAGGGCAAGAGACCTACAACGAGTTTAAGTTTAATCGAGAAAACCTCTCTCATCTGCGAAATTTTGGGCATCCGCGCAATCGCGCTCCTTCGAATGTTCAGGTTGTCAGGTTTAAATATGAAGAGCAACGCATTGAAAGTCGCTATCAGCTGAGAACCCAAATTGAAGCTCGCTTCAATAATGAAGAACTGGTGCACAAAGGGATCAGCGAAGATATTTCGGTGCATGGACTTGGACTTCGTATAGAGTTGAGCAAAGAATATAAAGGTAATTTAGAGGGCAAAGTAGAAGTCGCCTTCCCTCGTCTGCAAGAAATTGCCAGTTCCTTTGATGTCATGCATTTGCAATACGAAATCATTTATCACAACGTCGACAAGAACATTCTTCATTTAAAAACTATGCCGGGCGACGAAGGCAAAAGTGCTAGAAACTTCTTTGAAGAACTGATTAAAAAGAACAAAGGCAGCCTTAAAGTAGAGAATGACGAAGAAGAAGTACCAGGCATGGGACAGGCGCTTCGTTGTATTAATGCGCGAAACGCTACTTCCCTATCCTTCTTAATGAGTAAGGAAGGTGTTCGCTACACTCCACAGGCTTGTATTGTCGGAAAGCAGGACGAACGCATAACCACGCTAACCACGCAATACGCCGAACGTGGTCAAGTGAATTTAGAGTTTCTCTTTAGAGACAGAAAACAAGATATACCTTTTGTACAAAGTGGCATTAAGGCCGTTAAGCTTGAAAATATGCCGTTGCGACAGGAATTATTTATCTCATTCGATGCATCACAAAAAGAGCCGCGAATGGCGATCATTCCTCGCTATTCCGATAAATTCGAAAATAACGAGCAGCGCCGAGCGTTTATTAGAGAAGCTATGGTTCGCGGCCAGTTCGTAGCTATTCATGTCATGCTAACCACAACCGGCAAGCCAGACATGACCATGCTGCAAACGGAAATCAATTACGTCACCATGTACGCCATGCACCGGGCCCGTGAGCTAGAGAAGAAAATGTGGAGTATTGCAGCGTGCTCTCACCTAGTCGATGTCACAGATGAAGTACTTATAAGATACGGCTTTACAGTGGAAGACATCACGGCAAATAAAACGTTAAAAAGTGCGGTTCAACCTAAAGCTATTGCGCGCAACGCGTAGTGAAATAGCAAAGCTTATCAATTTAAATGAGCCCGTAGGTTAAGACCCATCACGGGAGGATTTTAATCACAAGATTTTGGAAACTTGTGGCTGGTGAAAGGTAACCGATAAAGTGTGAAGCGCTAGTTTTATTGCCCCAAAACTAACGCTTGTATTACAGACTCTCGCTAACTACTTGTCTAGAAAATACAGAAGGCTATGTAAACTGCCAATGCGGATTGCCACATCTGCCTTTTCATTAACCAGTGGCTTACCGTGACACGCCACGCCTAGCGCTGATTCAGCCATCATGACCAAATCGTTAGCTCCATCACCCATAGCAACGGTTTGTTTGGCTGAAATTTGCCACTTCTCGGCAAGGGCGTTTACGGTTCGCGCCTTAACGTCTGCATTGACAATTTCACCCTCTACTTTTCCAGTCAGCTGCTCGTTTTTCACCGCAAGCGTGTTAGAAATGGCAAAATCGAGTCCAAGCCTTGCTTTTAGGTGGTCAGCGAAAAAGGTGAATCCACCTGAGGCGATCGCTAATTTCCAATTATGCTGTTTCAAGTGAGTAAGCAAGGCTTGAATGCCGGGCATGATAGGTATGCTGTCACGAATTTGATTAAGGTGACTAACTGGCACGCCTTCCAAGCAGGCCACTCTATGCGTTAAGCTATCATTAAACGCAATTTCTCCACGCATTGCCTTAGCGGTAACTTCTGCCACCTGCTCGCCAACACCCGCCAATTTAGCTATTTCATCGATACATTCAATAGCGATGACAGTGCTATCCATGTCCATGACCAGTAGTCCTGGCTCAGACAATGAGGGGCGAGAGCCCTGCAAACCAACATCAACATTATATGCCTTGGATACGTCGCCCAGCAGTGGCTTAATCTGCTCAAGTTCAGTGTTTTGCAAAGCACCTCTAATTTCTATTACATCATCCCCCATTTGCTTGTGTAAATGATGGAAAGCAGCGCTTGAAGGAGTAAACACATCGTTGAGTTTAATTAAAACGCTGTGCAGTAGATAAGGTGTTACAGCTTGACCAATAACGGTTAACGTATGTGAATACGCACTGTCGTTGTGACTATTGCTAACTACATGAGACAAAAAAGAAGCTAAATGGATATCGTCATTATCGATATTATTAAGAAGAGTGTCTTTCATAACGCACACAGAAACTGCGGTGATTGGCAAATGGTGCTCTAATGCTAACCAATTAGGCTAACTAATAAAATATCTCCTTTTAAATTATTTCGAATTATCCTACTGTTAGGCAACCCTCGTGACTTTATGGAAAAGCGAATTGGTAGACGGGCTAAGCAAAGCAGCTTCACAAACAAAGAATGACTCGCATTCGTTGTACACAGTTCTAAAGCGATTGTTCCACACAATAGTAGTGAGTGCGGTGTTTGCTTTGATAGTGGTATTGCTTCTGTTATTCCAACAATACCAAAACGACTGGCTTACCGTGCAAACTCGCTTCTCTGGTGAGAGCATAGCAAGGCAGTATGCAAAACTGCTACAACCTGCCTTTATCGCTGACGCACTTTCGAATCAGGAAACTGAGAACAATGTAGATTCCGCGCTATCTGATACTCTCACTCAACGGGAGTATATTGAAAGTGTCGCCTCTATTTTGGTCGACGAGCCACACATTCTTGCCTTGTCTGTGTTTGATAAGGACGGGAGGTATATTGCTCCTTTGCCTCAAATTGCCAGTGTGGTGTCGATGAGTCAGTCGCAAAGTGTAACGCCGCTAACCTATGTTGGCGTTATCACTGACGATAATGAAAATTTACTAGGTTATGTGAATATTCACATGAACACGCAGGCTGTCCTCGAGAGTCCACTGACATTGCGTTACCAGCTTGCTCTTATTGCGTGTATTCTCGTCTTTTTAGCGCTCATGCTAGGTATTTACCTAACCCGGGCCTTTTATAAATCTCGCCCATGGTTTATTCAGGTAATCGAATCAAAAAGAAATAAAGAGAAGCGCTAGATAGCTAATTTGGAAGTCTATGCTTCACTTCCAGCATCAATATCAAATAGTCGAGTGTAGTTCGCTGTGGTGGTGGACACTATTTCTTTATGTGACATGCCATAGCGGTCGCTTATAACATCAACGACATCTGATAAATAACGAGGTTCGTTTGCTTCTCCTTGTCTACCGCACATGGGCATATCAGGGGCATCCGTTTCTAAAAGCAATTTATCAAAATGGTGTTCTAACAAAAAACCAAGGGTGTTTCGTGTTTTTTGAGCACGCTCATAGGTAATCGTACCGCCTATACCTAGGTAAAACCCTCTTTCAATATACCCTTTGGCCGCTTCAATACTTCCTGAAAAAGCATGTACAACGCCTATACCTTGGTATTTGGTTTGCTTCAATGCTTCAACTAGCAGATGATGACTTCTTCTGTGATGTAAAATTACGGGTAACGATACTTTATCGGCAAGTTTCAAGTGGTTATGTAGCGCTTCCTTTTGAAGCGCTAATGGCACGCTTATATGCCCATCGATACCTGTTTCCCCCACGGCTTTTACCGAAGGGTGCAAGTTAGCCGTAGCGTCCTCAAGTTGACGAAGACTCTTCTTGAGTGTTTGCTCTGGCTTTTCAAGCTCACTGCCAGTTAAAAAATAAGGATGGAGTCCAAGCGCAGTATCAATAGATAAAAGGCTTTCATAGCGTTCATTGAGCGCTTGTAACGCCTGCCAAGATTCGGGGGTAATGCTAGGCGCCATGATGCGGGTAAGCCCTGCGGCTTTGGCGCTTTCTAATGCAACTCTAAGATCTTTCTTTTGTGCAAGTAAGTCGAGATGGCAATGACTATCAATCACGGTTTAGATGCCTCCTTGTTACTTATCTCGCCGCACGCTATCTACAAGCTCAATAGTTAAACGGGCTCACATTCTAGTGAAGTACTTTAGCGGGAACGAAAGGTGAACGTATTCCCTACGGCATAAGGCGCTGTGTTACCCACGCGCCATCTTCAGTTTTGTTGTATTCAAAGCGGTCATGTAGCCTATCTTCTCCACCTTGCCAAAACTCAATTTGATGAGGCACGATCCTGAAACCGCCCCAAAAGTCCGGCACGGGAAGCTCTTTGTTAGCAAACTTATCTTTTAACTGCTTAAACTGGGTCAGTAGAAGCTCCCTGCTGCCAATAGGTTTGCTTTGTTTTGACGCGTACGCTGCTAGCTGACTGTCTTTTGGTCGCGAAAAGAAATAAGCAGCATTCTCAGAAACAGAAAGCTTTTCAACGCTGCCACATACGCGAACCTGACGCTCCATAAAAAACCAGGGAAAGTGGCACGACACTTTAGGGTTTACCGCTAACTCTTGTGCCTTACGGCTGCCTAAGTTAGTGAAAAACACAAAGCCCTTTTCACTGACATCTTTTAACAAAACAATACGCTGAGAGGGTTGGCCGTTGGCATCGACGGTGGCAACCGTCATTGCAGTAGGATCAGGAATTCCGGCGTCTATGGCGTCTTTTAACCATTTATCGAACATGATAAATGGACTTGAAGTAATATCTGACTCACTCAAACTGCCCTTTGAGTACTGCCTGCGCATATCTGAAATTGCCATATACCGCTCCTAAAAAGAAGTTGTTGTGCCTGCTAGAGATGTTGAAACCGAGTAAATAAACCACCGTGTAAATGCTCACATAAGCGCATCTAACTGAGGTAGTTGTCCACAAGCCATCAGCTACACCACTTGGCGAAAATGCTGACTCACTATCTTTGCTAATATAACGTGCTAATATAACGCTAGTTACAGCTAACTAGCGTTATAAAGATAATATTAGCGTGAACTAGAAGTTACTGTCGTCTCCGTAACCTAGAGAGCGCAGAGCACGTTCATCGTCTGCCCAGCCTTGTTTCACTTTCACCCAAAGTTCTAGAAATACTTTGTTGTCGAACAAGTTTTCCATATCTTTACGCGCTTGCTCACCAATGGTTTTCAAATGCTTTCCGCCTTTGCCGATGATCATGCGTTTTTGGGTTTCACGCTCTACCAAAATCAGACCGCTGATACGATAAACACCATTGTCTGCCATTTTGAATTGCTCAATTTCCACAGTAGTAGAGTAAGGCAGTTCATCGCCGGTAAAGCGCATAAGCTTTTCGCGAATGATTTCAGCAGCCATAAAGCGGCTTGAGCGGTCAGTAATGTAATCTTCCGGGAAGAAAAACTCACTTTTAGGTAGCGACTTGGCCACTAACTCTCTAATTTCGTCAACCATTCGGCCCTGTTTAGCACTGATAGGGATCATGTGCTCAAACGGGTGCTTTTCGCCAAGCTTTTTAAGGTGAACCATAAAGTTTTCTTTATCTTCAACCTTATCCATCTTGTTTACGATGAGATAGCAAGGAAGGTTTGCTTGTTTAACCTTACTTAATACCATTTCATCTTCGGCGTTGAATCGATCGCCTTCAACAACGAAAAGCACAAGACCAACCTCAGCCAAAGAGCTTGATGCCGCGCGGTTCATGTAGCGATTAATCGCGCGCTTTTCGTCTTGGTGAAGTCCAGGGGTATCAACGTAAATCGCTTGATAATCACCGTCGGTGTCTATACCGAGAATGCGGTGGCGCGTGGTTTGCGGCTTACGCGACGTAATGCTTACTTTTTGACCTAGCAAGCGATTGAGCAAGGTCGATTTACCCACATTAGGGCGACCTACTATGGCAACTAGGCCACAGCGAGTTTGAATATCAGGCATTTCTGGCAAATTCGATTCATCATGCGTTGTCATCAAGCTTCTCCAATGTTAAACGAGCAGCTTCTTGTTCTGCTTTTCGGCGGCTATTGCCAGATGCCACTACGGCTTCTGGTAAGCTTTCTACCTTGCAGCTAACTTCAAATGTTTGTGCGTGATCTTTCCCTGAAATAGACAACACCTCATAGGTTGGCAGCGCTTGTTTACGACCTTGTAAAAACTCTTGAAGACGAGTTTTGCTGTCTTTAGGGTGGGCATTAGGATCTAGTTTGTTAATGCGGGTTTCCCATAAACGGTCTATAACGCCTCGTACCTCGTCCATACCGGAATCGAGATAAATAGCCCCTAAAATAGCTTCAACTGCATCGGCTAAAATCGAACTTCTACGATGACCACCGCTTTTGAGCTCACCGGGCCCTAAGTTAAGTAGTTCACCCACACTGGCTTCCTTTGCAAGTTCTGCCAGTGTGTCTCCTTTAACCAAAGTAGAGCGCATTCGTGTGAGTTTGCCTTCTGGCACAGTTGGGAATCGCTTAAACAGCGTTTCCCCAACAATCATGCCTAAAATAGCGTCACCTAAAAATTCTAGTCGCTCATTGTGCTGTTTAGCCGCACTGCGATGAGTAAGTGCTTGTTCCAATAAAGCTTCATTGCTAAATGTGTAGCCTATCGCCTTGTACAGACGACGATATTTATCAATTCCCTGCATTAATGAATGCCACCTGCTCGCTCAAATCGAACACCTGTTGGTACCCAAGTTGGAAGGAAGTCTGACGGACTGCGCTCAAATTCAAATGAAATCCAAATCGCCACCGCTTTTCCAACCAAGTTTGCATCTGGCACAAAACCCCAAAAACGGCTGTCGCGGCTGTTGTCACGGTTATCGCCTAGCACGAAATACTGACCTTCTGGCACAATCCACTCATTGCTGCGCGTTCCAGGCTGGGTATAAAAATTAACCGGCGATATCTCGCGTACTGGGTGGCGCAAAATGTCGTGCTCTACTGTGCCTAAATCTTCGGTGTAACGCATAAGCTGCGCCATGTCCTGTACGAACTCACCACGCTCTTGGAACGTCAGCGGTACGGCTTTCAATTTAGGACAGTTGTTGCCAGTCTCACACTTCGGTTTGATATAAACCTGTTTGTTTTGATAAACCACAGTATCGCCCGGTAAACCGATCACGCGCTTAATGTAGTCTATTGAAGGCTCTTCAGGGTACTTGAAAACCACCACATCACCACGCTCTGGAACGCCAGTTTCAATAAGCTTACTTCTGAAAACCGGGTCTTTCACGCCATAGGCAAACTTTTCAACCAAAATGAAGTCACCCACTAACAGAGTGGGCATCATTGAGCCTGAAGGAATTTGAAATGGTTCATATAAAAACGAACGCAATACCAATACGAAAGCAATAACAGGAAAAATCTGTTGCGAAGTATCAACAAGGTACGGCAGTTGAGGATCTTCTCCATAGCCCGCTCCTTCTGCGGTTGCCGCAGCCTGTAAACGTGCTTTTCGCTTTGGTGCAAACACTAGGCTATCCACTAGCCAGATTAATCCTGTTATTAAGGTGAGTGCCACCAAAATCAAGGAGAAGTAATTCGCCATTATTTGCCCACCTTCAATACTGCAAGGAACGCATCTTGTGGCAATTCAACATTACCCACTTGCTTCATTCGCTTTTTACCTTCTTTCTGCTTTTGAAGTAGTTTCTTCTTACGGCTTACGTCACCGCCGTAACACTTCGCGATTACGTTTTTACGTAGCTGTTTAACTGTACTTCTTGCAACAATATGGTTACCGATAGCCGCCTGAATAGCGATATCGAACATTTGTCGTGGAATAAGCTCACGAAGCTTTTCGACCAGCTCACGACCACGACCTTGAGAGTTTTCTCTGTGCGTAATTACCGCTAACGCGTCTACACGTTCACCGTTAATAAGAATATCAACACGCACCATGTCTGATGTCTGGAAACGCTTAAAGTTGTAATCAAGCGATGCAAAACCACGGCTCGTAGATTTCAAGCGGTCGAAGAAATCGAGCACCACTTCTGCCATTGGCAGCTCATAAGTTACTGCCACTTGCTTACCGTGGTATGTCATGTTGGTTTGCATACCGCGCTTTTCAACGCAAAGTGTAATTACGTTGCCCAAGTACTCTTGTGGCACAAGAATATTGGCTTCAACCATAGGCTCACGAATTTCAGCGATATCATTTACCGGAGGTAGCTTAGCTGGGCTATCTACGGTAAGGGTTTCGCCCTTGGTCGTTTCTACTTCGTATATTACGGTAGGCGCAGTAGTGATAAGACCCAAGTCATATTCACGCTCTAAACGCTCTTGAATGATTTCCATGTGCAGCATGCCAAGGAAACCAATACGGAATCCAAAACCTAGCGCTGCAGAGCTTTCTGGCTCATAGAACAGTGAAGCGTCGTTCAGGCTTAGTTTCGCCAAGGCATCACGGAAGTCTTCATAATCATCAGAGCTTATTGGGAAAATACCGGCATAAACCTGAGGTTTAACCTTTTTAAAGCCCGGCAGCATTGCATCAGCTGGCTCGCGAGCCAAGGTAATGGTGTCGCCCACAGGCGCGCCTTGGATATCTTTAATTCCTGCGATGATAAAGCCTACTTCGCCGGCTCTTAATGTGCCCGTATCGAGTGGCTTAGGCGTAAATACACCAATTTTGTCAACCTGATGCGTTTGACCGTTTGACATAATTTGAATTTTGTCTTTCTTGGTCAGCTGGCCTTCGACAATACGAACCAGTGAAACAACGCCTTGGTAGTTGTCGAACCAAGAATCGATGATCAGCGCCTTAAGTGGCGCTTCGCGGTCACCTTCTGGCGGCGGAATTTTATTTACAATGACTTCAAGTACATCTTCAATACCGATACCGGTTTTTGCTGAGCAGCGCACAGCGTCCAGCGCATCGATACCAACAATATCTTCAATTTCTTCTGCAACGCGGTCTGGTTCAGCCTGAGGCAGGTCGATTTTATTGAGTACAGGCACCACTTCCATATCCATCTCGATGGCGGTATAGCAGTTTGCCAATGTCTGTGCTTCTACGCCCTGACCTGCATCAACAACCAAAAGCGCACCTTCACAGGCAGCAAGAGAACGAGATACTTCATAGGTAAAGTCAACGTGTCCGGGAGTGTCGATGAAGTTAAGCTGATAAGTTTCACCGTCGCGCGCTTCGTAGTTCAGCGTTACGCTTTGCGCTTTGATAGTAATACCGCGCTCTTTTTCCAGGTCCATTGAGTCGAGAACCTGTTCAGCCATTTCACGGTCTGTTAGCCCTCCACAATGCTGGATTAGACGGTCTGACAGCGTAGACTTACCGTGGTCGATGTGGGCGATAATACTGAAGTTACGAATGTGCGATTGTTGCATAATGCTGGAAATTACCTGCAGAAAAATTCATTAAACAAAAAATGCTGCTTGCCTTGCTTAAAGGGTTATACGCAGCGCGTGCGGATTTTACCCATTTCTTGCGCGAAAAGCGAATTGGCGTGGTGGAAAATTTATTACTTTCAAGAAACATAACGAATGGAAGTGGCAACCTGACGTGACTTCCTCGGCCTATCTCAAAACTTGGCTACATTGATGAGCGTGAGTTAACACTATAATCTCGTATAAATTGGCCTCGTATAAAACGGCCTCGTATGGAGCAGTCCTGTATTAAACCATTGAGCAGCGTAAAGCCCTTCAAAAAATCAATGTTCTACTGCACTGTGCTCTTGTTGACCCAATAGGACAGGTTGATATTTCGTACGTTCTACACGACGCAACTTGTAAGCAATTAGCTTATAGGTAAAGAAGGTTACTAACCCACTTGGCAGCATGGCCCATAACTCGTGAGTAAATCCGTTACTACTAAGTAATGATATCGACACCGAATATGCCCCGATAAACGCTATAAGCGGTAGCAAGTACAACCAAGCCGATGCACTTAAAATACCTGCTTCCGGTATGCCTACAGTCACTTCTTGGCCAACCCGCACAGGCATGGGAGTACGCAGCGTCAACTGCTGCGTTTTCGGTGCAAGCGCACGAGAAATAACGCCGGTACCACAATCACTTTGTGCTTGGCATGCGTTACAGGTGGATTTAATCGCTGCTTCTACGGTGACCGTATCACCATTAACGGCAACTACGGTGGCGGTTTCTCTTATCATTGTTACTCAATTGCGCGGTTATTCACTTACACTGCTGACGGGGCGTAAAGACGTAGCAATAGCGTTAGCGGTTTGCAAAGGTATTTCTCCCACCACTGTCACCTGGGCTTTGCCGTCTGTCAACGTTAAGAACGTACTCACTTCATTGCGCAGCGCCAGCGTTTCACCTAACGCATCTTCCGCAGGCTGAACATACACAGATACGTCAACCAATCCATCTGAAAAGAGTTTATATTCTACAATTTGCCCTGTTAAGGCCAATCGTCTTGTATCTTGCTTTATTTCTCGCATGCCAGCCGGCAAATAGGTGACATCCCATTTGTGTGCACGATTTGGCGTGTTGCTCAGCGCCATGGGCGCGGGTAACGACGCAGAATTAATTCGAGAGAAATAATCAGCAGGCTCTGGCGATATCGCAAAGGCCGTGACCTGAATCTGCTCTAATAGCGCCCCTTGCAAATCAAGCATGTTCAGTTTGAGCAACATACCAGACGACTCATCCAGCCACAGTTGATAACCAAATCGCGTGTTATCTCGGCTGACTATTCGAATTTGTTGCGCTGAACGTCCTGCCACCCGCGCTCTTCCCACAGCGACGAACTCATAGGCTTCGGCAAGCTGTTCAGGATGATACAATAATACACTTGGTATTGGACCGTTGATATGCTTTGAACGCAAGCTATAGGGTTGTACATCTGGCTCAAATACACTCACCACATCGTTCACACGAATAAGCTCGCGGCCTGGTCCATTTTGAAGATTTAACTGCTCTAATTCAGAACCATCTTCCATTATCCCGTGGCGCCATAAATATGGAACGGTTTCCTTTCCTGCAATAGTTTGCACAAAAGACACTTGGAAATTGGCATTGGTTATAATGTTTTGAAGTTCAGCTAGCCACTGATTGGCCGATTGAGGCTCTCGTGTGCGAGAAGCAGATGCATTTTGCTCGCTTCGACTTTGTTCAAGTTGCTCTTGAATCACGTCTTCTCGCTCTGCTTCTTCTTGATCAGCTTCATCTAGTCGGCCAGCTCTCGTGTTTGATTCTGAGTTAGCGTCTAATTCAACGTCGCCATCATTCACGTTTTGGACTGGGGCAATAGGAGCTTTCGTTTCTTCGCTCAGCGAAGTAGTTTGGGCAATAGTGGGCTGAATAGCCGCGCCCGAAATGAAAAAAAGTGCAAGGATAGAACTACAGCGCATTTTTTCCTGCCTTAAAACAAACATACCAGCAGTATATGCTGGTATGATTAAAATATGAAATGTATGTCAGTCGCAATTTACTTGCGAAAGCACATTCCAACTAATGTTGACTGGCTGCGATAACTTATGGGCGCTCTGGTCCACTTGTTTCGCTTTCACCTTCGTCCTCTTGCGCTTGCTTAAGCTTTATTTGCTGCTCATGATCAGCAATCAATGCATTAATTTTGCGCTTTTTCTCAAGCATTTCATTCATGTCGTTACGTGGCAACGTTCTGGTTTGTTCCAAACTCACTGGAGACAATCCACCTTGAGGAGCAATCGTTGGCGCTGTCATAAATGGCTCTGTAGGCGCTTCTTGATTAGTGTATTGAACACCAAAGATAACTGCCACTGCCACCGACGCGGCTACTGCAAACTGGCCTGACTGCTTCGCAAAAGGAACAACATTGCCAATCAATGGTATCGACTGCCAGCGCGAGCGTTTAGGTGCGACTATAGCTGGCTCGTTTTCAAGCGCAGCTGCTACGCTTGCGGTGATGTCCAACTGTGGAGCAACACTTGCTTCTTTTCGCATTGCACCGCGATACACATGGTAACGTTGCCATTTGGCCTGAAGCGCTTCATCTTGCTTAATCGCATCGATGATGTCATTGCCTTCTATCTCACCATCCATGAATGCGGACAATTTTTCTTGCTGTTGCGTCATATATTCATTTCCAGATCAAAGTGATCGTTAACTACCCTAACACAGCTGTTAGTCATCGTGGAAAAAAGAAAGTTCATCTTTTTTTGATTTTATTTCTTTTTAATTTTCTAACAACGGTTGAATAACTTTATCAATCGCCTCGCGAGCCCTAAAAATACGGGATCTCACCGTACCCACAGGACACGACATTACGTTCGCGATTTCTTCATAGCTCAACCCTTCAATTTCACGCAGCGTTATCGCCATACGTAAATCGTCCGGCAGCTTCTCAACTACCTTAAACAGGGTTTCTTCAATTTCCTCAGATAACAGGCTTCGCTCGGGTGTAGATTGCTCTTTTAGTGCATCACTACCCTCATAGAAATCTGCTTCGTCAGCATCGACATCGCTTGCAGGCGGCTTGCGACCTTGAGATACAAGATAGTTCTTGGCACTGTTTACCGCAATCCGATAAAGCCAAGTATAAAATGCACTGTCGCCACGAAAATTAGGTAAGGCACGGTATGCTTTGATAAACGCTTCTTGCGTTACATCAGCAACGTCACCGGTATTTTTCACATAGCGAGAAACGAGATGCATCACTTTATGTTGGTAACGAGTTACCAACAAGTTGAACGCATTTTTATCGCCACGCTGTACTTTTTCGACCAGTTGTTGGTCGGTTATCTGCTCGCTCATTCGAGCCATTACTCCCTACTTCAACTACACAATAGCTCTAACAAGCATGTGTATAGACGCGTTCTTTTTACAAAAGTTCTGTAAAAGCATTAAATATTTTAAAAAATGCTTAGGCCAGGGGGCAAGAATGATTGTGTTTTGCTACTCATCCTTTAGACTTGCCGAACCTTTGCTCGTTTGAATTGATATAAAAATACATGAAATCTGTATCGTCTTCACTAACTTCCACATCAAATGCAATAGAACACCGTTGTGACGTATTGATTATTGGGAGTGGCGCGGCAGGATTGAGCTTAGCGCTTAAGCTTGCCGACCATTGTCAGGTTATTGTACTTAGTAAAAGTGACCGCAATGAAGGCTCTACCCGCTATGCACAAGGTGGTATTGCCGCAGTATTCGATGAACAAGACTCCATAGACGCACACGTAAAAGACACGCTTGCTGCAGGTGCTGGGCTTTGCGAAGAGCCAGCCGTAAGATTTACTGCAGAACGAGCAAAGGCGTCACTTGAGTGGCTTATCAGCTACGGTGTACCGTTTGATACAGAAAAAAGTGAATCTGGTGAGGAGCGCTTTCACCTTACCCGCGAGGGTGGACACAGCCACCGGCGAATTCTTCACGCTGCAGATGCCACTGGCGAAGCGCTTCAAATTACATTAAACGACGCGGTATCGACCCATCCAAACATCCACATATTTGAGCGCTATAACGCCATTGATCTCATTCCTTCAAAGGAAGAAAAGAACAGCGTGGTGGGTGCTTATGTTTGGAATAGACAACAAGAGCACGTTGAAGTAATTCGCGCCCCTTTCGTTGCGCTAGCGACTGGCGGTGGTAGTAAGGTGTACCAGTATACATCGAACCCCGATGTGTCGAGCGGTGACGGCATTGCCATGGCATGGCGAGCGGGTTGTCGAGTGGCCAATATGGAATTCAATCAATTTCATCCGACTTGCTTATTCCACCCGCAGGCACGTAACTTTTTGATTACAGAAGCGCTGCGCGGCGAAGGCGCAAACCTATGCCACGCCGACGGTACCCGCTTTATGCACAAATTTGATGAGCGTGGCGATCTTGCGCCGCGCGACGTAGTCGCTCGCGCAATCGATTATGAAATGAAGCGATTGGGCGCTGACTGCATGTACTTGGATATCAGTCATAAGCCTGCTGACTTCATCGTTAAGCACTTCCCTAATATATATCGAAAGTGCCGCTCGCTTGGTATCGATATAACCCGTGAACCTATCCCAGTCGTGCCTGCTGCGCACTACAGCTGCGGCGGAGTGATGACCGACTTTAATGCCAAAACCGACTTGAATAATGTATACGCAATCGGTGAAGTGGCCTACACAGGTCTGCATGGCGCCAACCGCATGGCATCTAACTCTTTACTTGAGTGTGTGGTTTTTGCCAGCGCTGCAGCGGAAGATATTATTAAAAATCTTCCCAGTGCAGACTGTGAAGAGTCTATTGCGCCTTGGGATGAGAGCCAAGTGTCTAACTCTGACGAAGAAGTCATCATTCAACATAACTGGCACGAACTTAGGCTGTTTATGTGGGATTACGTAGGTATTGTACGCACTGATAAGCGCCTTGAACGGGCCATGCGCCGCATTAAGCTATTAGAGCAAGAGATTACTGAGTATTACTCACACTTCAGGGTAAGTAACAACCTGCTAGAGCTTCGAAACCTTGTTACGGTTGCAGAACTCATTGTGCGATGCGCGATGGAGCGAAAGGAAAGCAGAGGGTTACACTTTAATTTGGACTACCCTGAACAGTTAGACAACCCCGTTCCTACAATACTTATTCCCAGAAAACAGCTGTCAGGCGCCGACGTTGGCTCGCTAATTACTCAAGACAGCTTCGCCGATGCCGACTAGTGCATAAAGTAAGATTTGTATCAGTCTAAAGAAGGCGCTAATGTTAATGCGCCTTCTTTAATAACTGGACAATACATTCACACAGCATCATTTAGCGCTCAATAAAACACCTCAAACAAAAAGAGAGCATCACAGCATGCTCTCTTTTCACCGTCCACAGTATCATACCAAGCTGTTCCCTTTCAGATTCCCACGCTTTACTAGGAAACTTGCCAGCGCCTTCTGAGTGAGCAATGATCTATGCAGATTGGTATTAACCTTAGGTTATCTCCCGCTTATCTTTTGCTAATCTGCACCTGATTAAACATTAATTCAAGCCTGATTAAACACTAAACTAGCCGATAAGTGCACAAGGCTGTCATTACTATCGGTAACGTCTATTAGCACACTATTATCTGTTTTACAGTGTTGTTGAATGTGAATGTCACAGGGCAAAAACACGGGTTTTCTAAAGCGGCAATTTACTTCTTTTACGCTCATAGATTGTCTGAAGTCTTGATGACTTACAAACGCCGACACAGCGCGTGACAATGTCCACATGCCGTGCGCTATAGGCTGTTTAAACCCAAATGCTTTGGCAGATATTGCAGACAAGTGAATAGGGTTATAGTCGCCAGAAAGCTTTGCATAGCGGCGACCTGTATTAGCCGAGGCACTAATTTCGCCGATGAGCGCCCTATTCTCTAATTCACAATCGTCATGTAAGTCATTTTTAGCACCAAGTGGAGCTACATGAACGGCTTTCACCTTCACTAAGTAACTACTTATCGCCCTGTAAACCAGATTCCCTGCCTGCAGCGCCTCTAACATCACATCCACTTCCCAACCTCGGTTATGCGGTCTCACATCGTGAAAGCGCACGCGACATTCAAAGGGTTCGCTTAAATCGCAATGGTCTATTACCGATACTTTGTTAGCGGCGTGAATAAGGCCAAGCAATGGAAATGGGCTTTGTTTGTCCAGCAAACACTGCATTTGCAATGGTAAGGAAAGCATCTGCAAATAAAGTGGATGGACATGCTCATTTGCCGGCCAGTCAACTTCCTGACAAAAAGAAGCGTAGTGCACATTGTCGACATTGAGCGTTTTGGTATAGATGCGCTGAGGCAACGTAGGCGGTTTAAACTGCATAAGCTGCCTGGCGTCAACGCGTTTAAATAACGCTTTGGTATACTCACGAAACATCTTTTTAATTCCTTTAAGGCGTTGCTTTTCGGGCCAAGATAATGGCTCTAGCCAACCGGCGATAGTCTGCTTCGCAGCACTCACCTTTTAAGATCCAAGCGAGATGGCTATGATCTTTTTCAAACCATCTGCGTTTTTGGCGCAGCACATTGATACACAGCCCCCAAGTAAAGAGCTGGGAAGAATGATGAATGTTCATTGATGTGCCGTCGACCTGAGCATCAACTAACAAGCTACCTTTTGGCATGCCTTGCAAATCCAGTGGGAGCGTGCTGTCGTCAACAACCCGGATAATACCATCGATGGTCAAAGAGAGAGCGTATTGAGTAGCAGAAATTTTGTTACTAAACGCGTCATAAAGACGCCAGAAAATAACTAACGTGGTTGCAACAGCAACAAGCGCTATCAATTTTGAGAAGCTCAGCCAAGACCACAAGTATTGAGGAAGGCTGCACAATGCTGCGAAAAGACAAACAGCAACGCATACTTCCCCAAATAACCTTCTAAACCTATTGTGCGTAATGCAAATTCTATACTTTGACACGGTTGACGATAGTCGCCACCATGGCGGCTAGTTCAGGGTCTTCGCACTTTTGGTGTCCCATGATCCATGCAAACAAATCAGGGTCATCACTGGTAAGTAAACGTTCAAATGTTTCTTGATCTTCATAACTTAAAGAATCGAAGGCTTCTTCCACGAAAGGAAGTAAAAGTACGTCTAATTCTAGCATGCCTCTGCGACACGCCCACTTTAATCGCGCTAATCTTTTTGGTTCAAACATATGTCTTTCATACCGTTTTTTATTCGCTAACAATAATACCATGCCCTATGCGTGGGGATCACTGCTCTTTTGGTCAGATAGGCAAACTAAATAGAACTTAATCTGCGCACATTCCCATGTATTGCCCTTGAATATTGGTGGTTTTACCATACCTTGAGTACATACAGCGAATTTTACAGTGGTGAATATGACATCTATCGCATCATTACAAAGTCTTCCAAGTGAATTTGTGGTCAAGCTTTCAAATGCCATGATAATTTCTTTGGAAGGAGAACAGGCCGACAGTTACCTGCAAGGGCAAATTACGGTCAACATTAATAAGCTAACCGAGAATACTGCCAGGCATTTCGCCCATTGTGATAATAAAGGCAAAACGTGGTCTACCGGGTACGTAACTCGCCACCAAAACAAATTATTGTTGGTTACCAATGAAGATGCGGGTAGTCATTCATTAGCACAGCTTAATAAGTATGGTGTGTTCTCTAAGGTTGATATTCTCGACGATACACAAACATACAGCGCTTATTTTATTTCGCTTGATGCAGTGAAAACTAACGAAGTAAAGGCAGCGTTAAGCCAGCTTTTCTCCGAAAACGAAGTGGAACGCCTTCTTGAGAGCGATACTCCTGACAATGGTTCTCTTGAAAAGGTCGAGAGCGAACACGGCGTCGCCTATTTTGCCAATACTAGCTGCAAAGGAATTATTGTTCTTTTAGATGATAATGGCGCAAAGCAAATAAATTCGTTAATAGAGGCGCAAACCCTTTCTTGCTATCCCCAAACCGTGTTTGACGCTATACAAATTCAAAGCGTACACGCTTTAGTGCAAGGCGACGCAGTGGCGGAATACGTGCCCCAGATGATTAATGTGCAGGCGCTCAACGGTATCGACTTTGATAAAGGCTGCTATATGGGGCAAGAGGTGGTTGCGCGAACCCGCTTTCTGGGTAAAAACAAACGCGCCGCCTACAGCTTTAAGCTTGAAGGTAACGTAAATATTAAACCTGGCGATGCATTAGAAAAGCAGTTGGGCGAAAATTGGCGTATAGCGGGCAAAATACTCAATGTTGCATCGCTTGATAATGAAACCTGGTTTATTGCAGTGCTCAACAACGATACCACCAGCGAAGATTTACACAGATTGGCTGATAATAACGCCATTACCTGTTACCCTAATACTTTGCCGTACAGTATTGAGCAGAAAGCTAGCAATATTGTGAAAAAACGTCGATAAGCAGTTTTTACTGCATTACATTTATTGCCCTTTATTAAAGGGCCAAGATAGGATTTGTTATGACAATTACTTCTGACAGCGTTGTAACGCTACACTACACCGTATCTACCGAAGACGGCACAACGCTAGACTCTTCAGAAGGGAAATCGCCACTAGTAGTACTACTAGGCCGTCGCTTCTTAATTGAAGGACTAGAAGATGCACTTATTGGTAAATCGAAGGAAGATAGCTTCAACGTTTCAGTAAACCCTGAAAAAGCATACGGTGAACGTGCTGACGAACTTGTACAAACTGTACCACGCTCAATGTTTGACGGTATGGATGTTGAAGTGGGTATGTCTTTCCGCGCAACTACGCCACAAGGTGAGCAATCGGTCATTATCATTGAAACAACTGACGAAGAGGTTGTTGTTGACGGTAACCACCCTCTTGCCGGTATTCCGCTAACTTTTGACGTAACTGTTGTTGACGTACGAGAAGCAACGAAAGAAGAGCTTGAGCACGGTCATGTGCACCAAGCAGAAAGCAGCTGCTGTGATCCTAAAACAGGTGAATGCTCTGACGATAAACACTAACGTGTGATAATCATCCAAAAAAGGGAGCCAGCGGCTCCCTTTTTTATGCTTGATAAACACAGACTAGTTAAATCGCGTCTTCGTTTTGTTCACCGGTACGAATACGTACGGCGGTCTCAACGTTGTAAACGAAGATTTTCCCGTCGCCAATTTTGCCTGTCTTAGCTGACGTTTGAATAGCTTCAACCGCTTGCTCAACGCGGTCATCGTCCAATACAAGCTCAATTTTGATCTTGGGTAGGAAGTCAACTTGGTACTCAGCACCGCGATAAAGTTCAGTATGGCCTTTTTGACGACCAAACCCTTTCACTTCTGACACTGTCATCCCTGCGATACCGACTTCAGCTAGCGCTTCCCTAACATCGTCCATTTTGAACGGTTTAATGATAGCTTCAATTTTTTTCATGACTACAACTCATCGTAAATTGTTGGAATTGGCACACGTTTATGCTGTGTACGCTCATAAATATAGAGCAATTTCTCTTCCACTTCCGCAGAAACTGGCTTTCCTTCCAAAAAGTCATCAATTTGGTCGTAAGACATGCCCAATGCTTGCTCATCGGCTTTTTGCGGAGACAGGCTTTCCAAGTCAGCAGTTGGCGCTTTAGTGATGACGTTATGTGGTGCACCCAAATGGGCTGCCACTGCACGTACTTGGCGCTTACTGAGACCAAACAACGGCGCAAGGTCACAGGCACCATCACCATACTTGGTATAAAACCCTGTAATATTTTCAGCCGAATGATCGGTACCTAAAACGAGGCCATCAACCATCCCAGCAATTTCATACTGGATAACCATACGAGTACGTGCTTTAACATTTCCTTTCACAAAGTCTTGTTTCGCTTCATTGTCGGGAAGAAGGTTAGCACTGGCAAGCGCTTGTGAAGTAGACGCATGAATAGCATCTGCGCCAGGTTTTACATTCACTGCAAGAGAATGAGAGGGCTGGATAAAGTCGATAGATTTCTGTGCATCGTCTTCATCGGCTTGGGTATCATAAGGTAAACGAACCGCGATAAATTGGTATTTTTCGTGGTGCTCATCGTTTAATTCATTTACTGCTAATTGAGCTAACCGACCCAATGTGCATGAATCAATGCCGCCACTAATACCCAGTACCAGCGAATTTAAACCAGAAGTAAGTAACTGCTTTTTTATGAACGAGACTCGACGTGCGACTTCGTACTCTACGTCAATTTCAGGCAGCACTTTCATTTCATCAATAACTGCTTGTTTTTGCATCATTATATCCACGTATTTTTGGGGCGTCCTGGAACTTGATTCTACGACAATCTGACCGCAGATGTTAGTGGTATCCGCGCATCTATTTGGATTTACTCTTCTGGTATTGCAGTTGTGCAGCACTTAAGGTCAGCAATTTATTTATTATTAAGTTGAGATTCAAGCACAGCAGAACGACAAGCCATTAAACGTAAGGCGTATGGCCAAATATGCGGTTGCGCGGTAAAACATACCTTTGCCAACTCAAATTAGTTTACCCTAAAATATGAGTAAGTAGCGTAAAATTATTGCGCTACAACATTACATTGGAGAAAGGCGGCGCAAAAGCAAACCCGCCTCTTTCTCTTTATAGCAACGCGTGGAATCGAATACCGTTTATGACAAACACTAGGCTTACAGCACGACTATCCATAATGTCGAGACAGCAAGGACTAACCCTTCTAGAAATGCTTGTTGCCGTCGCTATTCTTGCCATTATTCTCACCACAGTTGCGCCTGGCATTCAAAATATCGTAATCAAAAATAGAATTACCTCTGACTTAAACAATTTAAGTGCAGTGGTTCAACGCGCTCGCTTTTCTGCGGTAGACGAACAAACCAACGTAGTGCTGTGCCCTACGCAAAACTATACAGCCTGCACGTCGAGTTGGCGCAATGCAAAAATGGTGTTTATAGATGCAAATGGAAACGGCGGCCGGGATAACAATGAGGTCTTAATTGTAGCAAGCGATCCACTTAGTAATGCCAATACCATCTCCGGTATAACCGGCAGCCTTATCTTCGACGAGCAAGGCGGAATAGACCGCGCCGCAACCATCACCTTATGTCCCAATAACAACGATGCAAACTATGCATCAGCACTTTTATTATCGCTTTACGGAAGAATATCTGTTGCCGTAGACAGTGATGACAACGGCAAAAAAGAAGACTTAGAAGGTAATGAGTTAAGCTGTAGCTAACCGTTCACTTTTCGTATCGTTAAGTTTCGAGCATTTTCTTACCAACATTCTGTGGGCGTCAGTGCGTCTTCACGTATTTTTATTACTCTACAGCTGTCCGTAGATGCTCTAGATGTCAGTGTAGCACTAATTTCATACATTCCCGTGTCGCTGATGGTTTGTGAGATGCGTACGCTGGCTATTCCAGAGGGTGGCAACGCATCGTGCGTTACGTACTCGCCTGTGAGTAGCCAACTTCGCGACTGAATTGCTTGGGCAGACAGAAGGTACGCTTTGACCTTGTTGAGCTGACTTAGTTGTTTGCTAGCGGTAATTGCCGACGTAGTCGCAACGCACAATATGCCTGCTATAGCCGTTGCAATCAGTATTTCTACAAGCGAAAACCCTTCAGTCAGATGATGTTGTATGTACGCTTTATAATTCCCTTCCATGGTACAGCTATCTCTCTAATTGAATTTCAGTACATTGAGATTACCAATATGAATTAAGCAGGGTAACTGGACTTACGCATGGCTTTTCACGCTTACACATCCAACAACAAGCTAAGCATTCCACAACGGAGATTGAATGGGTTTACGCTTTTAGAAATGCTAGTTGTACTGGCAGTAATCAGTCTCCTATCGTTAATTGCTATTCCTTCATTTGATGCATGGAATGAGCGAAATGCCTTTAAACATGCTGCCACCGGAATAGCCTCACTCGCAAAACAGGCGAGAATGAAAGCACTAATAAACAAAAAGAACATGTTCCTGATTGCGCAAATTGAACACAATAGCTGTGTACTCGTGAGCGAAGAAGACTCGTGCTCTTGCGCCACCCGCCCAAGCTGTGCCTTGACTGAGTCGAGTTTCTTATCACTGCCTTCGCGGTGGAATACAGAATTGAGCACAACCAATAATGAGGACAAGATTGTCGCGTTCAATAAAAACGGTACCCTCAATTTTGCGAGTAATACGACGCTAACGCTTTCAAGCCAGCGCTTCAGGGCAAAGTTAGTTATTAATACATTGGGGCGAATAAAGCTATGTAGCGTTCAGTCTATTTCTGGAATAGCGCCATGCTAAAACATGTAATGCGTCGTGGCGCAATCAAGCCGTATTGTGGATATAGTCTCACCGAACTACTGGTGGCCTGTGGCTTGGCAAGTATAGTGATTTCAGCCGTTGCAACTCAAGCGGCGCGGTCGCACATTGCACACTCATCAATTCAACACGCTACCAGCGTAGAAGACGACATACGTGCGCTACAAAGTACAATTACACAACACCTAAGCAAAGCGGGTTTTGTTTACTCCCCTAACACCCTATCACCTTTCGGTGCGACCACAATCGAAAATACGGTATTCGAAGTAACCACTGGCCACCGCGCAAATGAACCTGAAAATAGCTGTGTTACCTTTTCTTATGATAAGAACAAGGACGGCGTAGTATCGCAGGCTCAGGGGGAGTTTTTTGGATACCGATTGCACGACAATGCCATCGAGTACCGAGTAGCGGGACATTCCTGTATACAAAGCGGTTGGTACGACTTAACCGATACGCAAACTACCGTTGCCACCAAACTCACGGTTAACCGAAGGCACAGCAGTAGCTGGGGAAGTGCCTATGAAATTGAAATAGAGTTGCACAGTAAAGTTGATCCTACCGTCAAAAGCGCCAGAACGTTCATAGTTGAGGCTGTCAATGCCTACTACTAATACCGAAATGCAGTGCCCTCAAAGAGGCAACAGAAAAACTGAGTTTAGAACAAGCCATGGAGGGGTTGTACCTACACGCCCTACTGCACCGCTTCGTTTTCAGCAAGGCATCGCCGTGTTGGGAATTGTGGCCATATTATTAAGCGCTATTACCTTCTCAGCTATAAGTACATCACAGCAGGTTCAACAATTTTATACGATTGAAAAGACAAAGCGGGATACCGAGAAGGCGCATGTTACACACATGCAGCAAGTCAAAGAAATCGCCACGTTGTTACGAAGTCATTCGGTCTCGCAAACGTTGAATAGGATAGACACATCCAATGCAACGACACTTATTGAGCAGACCGATTTAGTTGGTGAAGAACAGCAGTCTTTGCAACACTTTGACGTGCGGGTTTCCCAAGACGAAAGTAATACGATTTTTACAGCTAAATTTCTGCGCTATCCGTCACTGTTAAGGCTACCTACTTCAACTCAACAATTATCATGGGACAATCAGCTTACCGAATGGCTGTTTAATCGAAGCATAGAGCACCTGAGTGCGACGTATTTTCCTCAAAGCGTTGCTAAACAGGATTGTGTGAACCTTCCGCCTGCCAGTATTTTCTGGATAGAGGGAGATTGCCAATTGGATAACGAAGATATAGCACACTCAGACGAAAACCAGCCTTTAATGCTACTGATAGTGGATGGCGACCTTTCACTTCACGCCGATACGCAATTCCATGGTTTGATAGTTATGCTTTCCACCACGCCATATACGCACACTTTGCATGTTTCACCTGAGGCATCTATAAAAGGCGCTTACGTTTCCAACCACCCCTTGAACACGAATCTTGATGGGCCATTAACACCGTCCACCGCGGTGCTAAAAAACCTTCAATCGCACACTACACTCGCTAAAATTATCCCTATCCCGGGTTCATGGTATAGGAATAACTCAACAAACGATTGAGCTGAATATTAGGTAAACGAAAAACCAGAAATAGAGGATCCTCAAAGATGCCTAAATTGAAAAATACAGGAAGTATTTTAATTGAAGTGTTGCTGGCACTGCTTATTTTAACAAGCACTACCACCTATCTACTTGCCACTCGCATTGATTCTAGGCTTCTCTTTCAAGTGACTTTGGATGAAAACGCTGAGCACAATGTCTCATTGAATTCGGATCGACTCGCTCTAGTTAACGACCCGGTTGACCAACGTTGGGATGACATCGCAATATTTGGTGAACCGTCATTACTGGTAATTTCAGCCCAATAGCACATCAACGCCACGTTTTTTTAAGGCGTCAAAACGACCTGTGGCATTAATCGGTTTACGAATATCTACCAGTATTAATAATTAACATGACCAGCAATATTCATCGGACTCAAGGGATCCATTGTTATTTTTATCCCAACCCTTTCTCCCATCACTGAAGTAAAACAACGTGCCATCTGATGCTTGACCTGTACCGCTGACTGGCGTTGCCCTCAACTCATAAGCTGTTGCGCTGGCCGCTTGTATAGTTAAATTATAACGGCGATTTGCTTGGGGCTCAGAAGACGGAGAGTAAGTAGAAAAAACGGCTGGCGCGCCGGTGTTTGCGCCACCACTTGCCGCACCTTCATAACTGAAAGAACCACTGTGATGACGTTCCATTGCAGATGCGAACCCCAACAAGTCAGCCTGCCCTGTGCCGCGGTATCCATCGGCAATAACACCTTGGTAAGAAGGGTATGCAATGGCGGCAATAATGCCCACTATCGCCACAACTATCATAAGCTCAATTAATGAAAATCCGCTCTCTGTTTTTTTATGCTTCACAATTATTCCCTCTCTGTTTCTGAGTGCCAACTACCACGCTGAATTCGCTCGAATCTTCCGTAAATATTTTCAGCTAAGCACTCAAATGCGTTAGTACATGCCTCGTCGTTGCCATCTTCATCAACGTCAATCACTGCTGAGACACATTCAGTACCCAAGCAAACCACTGGGCTCACAATATCTTCTATAAGAATTTTGGTCTCTGGTGCGATGCCAGTTTGTTTTAATTCTGCTGAGCGGTCAGCGTCGTTAACTTCTCCGTCATTATTTACATCTGTGACGGCGTTGCCATTAAACATACTGACTAAATAAGCGCGACTATTACCCGTGGGCGGAGCACATGCACTGGTACTACTCGCCGCCGGAACATAGGTCGTAAAGAACACCTTGTAATCGATAATTAGCGGAGAAGACAGTACCTTTTCACCGTTAGTGGTTAAATTCAAATACCACCCAGCCTTGTTAGCAAAGTCCTGTGAAGCCAACTCACGCTCCCCCTCGTCACTACTATTTAAGGCATGACTCGTGGCGTTGTACATTCCACTCTCATAAACCGTTTGCATAAATGTGTAATTCCCATTTACATCACGGTTAAATACGCCGCTGTCTTTAAGCATATAAAAGTTGTCTTCAACTACGGTATCTAGCGGAGATGCACGCCATCCACTGCCAAGGGCTATGCCATAATACAACTCATCGCCTAGCGCTATCTCTGTTACGTCTGGCCCATAGTAGAAATGTCGGTTGGTTTCTGCTGTGTCGCCACCGAAGTCGGCAATGCGCGCGCCTTTTATAAAATTCGTACCTGAATTTCCATTATAGATGTCTAACCTGAATAACTGGCCGCCCATATCGGCCACATACATATGGTCCGCAAACCCATCGTTATCCCTATCAATAACTGAAATTCGCCCTGGAACGCTGTATGTCATATTCGTTAAGTTTAAATCCGCATCTTCATTACTTGCATGCCACAAAAGGCTGCCAGTATCAGCGTCGAACATAAACACAGCATTGCCAACGACATCATTTGCTCGAATAGCACGATCATCTTGTGCGTCATCGTAGCCACCGCCAACAATCATGACATTTTTAACTTGTCCGCCCATGTTCACTTTAGTGATTGTTGGTCTCGACCACGTCTGGCCCAACTTTGTCAGCGTCCCCGCCCCGCCTTCAATTTTGAATTTCAGCGTGGGTGAGGTCTTTTGCGTCACATCAAAGACATAATAATTACGTCCCCCCCTGCGCATACCAACATAAAGGTACTTGTTGTCTCCAACTGTTCTTAGAATCATGTCACCATCTAAGCCATATTTGTGCTCTAGCGATGATGTGTCTTTATAAAAATGATGTAGATTCTGCAGCAATGTTTTAGGCATGATGGCAAAGTTCTCTTCGCCTGTTGAAGTGTCGAATGAATGCAACATTCCTTGGTTGGTGGCGACAAAAATGGCCGAGTCGTCAGTACCGTAGTTAACAATTATAGGCTGAGAGTGAATGGGATCGCCCATTTGAGAGCGATAGTCAGTTGTACTTCCATCGCCGTTACTGTCTTTTACGTCCACGCCTCGAGTCCACTTTAAGATGGCATCTCTTAGTGCATTCGCGTCAGTTTCATCCTGAATGGCAAGGTCAGCATTCGTTATATTCGTATTGTTTTCGTGTAATTCATTGGCACTTCTTACAATGCTACCCGTATCATTGAACACGTATATATTTCGGTTCCCGCCCAAGCGACTGGCTGCTCCACCTTCACTCACCTCGCTGCCGTCAGCAAGGGTTGACCAATAGCTGTGTGCATTTTCAGCGAAGAATCCCGTAACGCTATCCACCGCATTTAGGCTGTTTTTATCGAGAATTTCATCACCACTTAAGCGATAACGTTTAAGGTTCCCAGGCCAAATCGCCCCTTCGCTCGGCTTAAACAATGCGAAGTATAATTCATCTCTATGGGTTAGACGGTTTAGCTGGTTAACCGCCACACCAGGCGACACAAAGGTTGCATTAATATCTTTTACAGAACGCAAAATAGTATTAAACGCCTCGAGCAAATCCGTACTGTTATCAGCCTGATAGAAACCACCACCACTTTGCAAAGCAAGCTGATTAAGGAAGTTGTTGGCGTTATTGTTCGCCGCAAACCCGATGGTGTGTGTAATAACCCTTGGGCCTATTACTGACGTTGACGCTTCACTGATATTTCTCACTAAATCTAGGCCGCACTTCTCACCGCTACTTCCGGTACAGCTTTTACCAAGTAACGTCTGAATTTTCGAAACACTGTGGTTGTTGTTCGCTTCACCGTCGGACAATAAAACAATGTGGTTGTTCGTTTGGCACTGTAGGTCAGACACTGGCGAAATGTAACTTGCCGGCGTTGGGATCTGCTCAGTGATACAGTCGCTGTCTGACAAGTTGTCTTCCGAGCAGCCCGAAGGCAAAATTGAATCTGCACCTATGTAAGAGCTTCTGTGGCTCACACGAGTACTTCTTCGCACAGAGCTGCTAACGTCACTTTCCCCACGTTTTCGCCCATAATCTACGTCTCTACCGCCATAATAGTTAGCCGCTTCCAACAATGTGTCTACTATAGGGGTTAGACCGTTGGCGCTAAGCTCATCTATTTTACTGATTAAATGTTCACGGACCGTTGCTGAAGCGCCAGGTGTCGCCGAGCCGTTAAACTTCACAATAAGCTTCGGTGCTTTAGATGGCGAGTTGTTATACGTATGCGCACCGCGGTACGACACAAAATCATCAAGAACAAATGCCATATCGTTACCTGACTGCCACCCTGAACGATCAACAATTTGCTTAACAATGTTGCTCACGTCAGGCGTACGGTAGGTATAATTGTTGTAAAAATCAGGCATGGACCAAGTAATACCCGATGTTTTAGGCAAATTTCGTAAGCGGTTACGACGGTCTGGATGAAAATCAGACGCATCATCATCAGCTACGCCCCTAATGCGCATGCTCGGGTTACCATAGGTCACCGTACTGTAAGCAGTAAACTCAAGATACGCTTCTGTTACTACCGCCCCTTGAGGAATGTTCACATTGCGAAATCGAACGCCTATGTAATCATTGTAAGATGGGTGGAAGGTCAGTTCACTGCCGGTATTCGGGTAGCCGTTTACGTTCTCTTCCAAGTTATCTCGTGAACTGGCTACTTGATAAATTGCTTCGCCTTGAACACAGCCCGTAGCGGTAGAGTCATCATAAGTTACCACCAACTGTGGCGCACCACTTTGGCCTACGTCACTGGCTCTTACCTCACGAGAGCTTGCTGAATCGGTGCTAGAGCCTTCTATTAAAATATTAAGGTTCTTGCCGCCACACCATGCCGATAAATCGACGACTTCTTGAATGACTGCACTTATATCAGGTGTGGTTATCACCTCGCCTGAGGCGGGAAAGCTATTATCGGTTGCCCACTCAACGTTAGCCGCGGTCTTCGTTCGCGCACTCAAATTGTTCGAAGACGAAGCAAAGGCTGTACTTGATGCCGATGCTTCAGCTGATATGACAAGGGATGTACCCGCCACATTGAATTTTTCTGAAGTAAACCTAATACTGGCATTAACGATTGTCGCGCCTTGAGGTATGTTTAACTCGGTAAAACGCAGACCAGAGGTTACGGTTTGGGTACCGCTGCTTAATACAAGGTCATTGCTGTCAGTGGTAACGCTACCGTCTATTTCATGTGCGTCGTGATCGTCGTCGTTGGTTGAAATGATAATTTCAGGTCTTACCGCTTCATCTATATTGCGAACCGGATAGAGGATTGGGCCACCGTAATCCGAAAAACGCATCAAACCTGCGTTAATATTGGTCGCCGAACCGAGCGCTTCTTTTAGTGCATTCTGTACGCGCAACATTCGAGTTTGGCTGGTGTTATCGTACGATCCCATACTTCCCGATGAGTCCATGATAAACAGCACATTCGGGTTATAGGTTACGGCGTTATTTGCGTTGCCTAGGTAAATATCGAGGTCGTCACCAAACGCAGAGAAACCGATACAGCTAAATAGTGTAATAGAGGCAAGGTAAGTCGAGAGTTTCTTCATATTAATACCTATTGAGACGCAGGGCCAAATACAGAGGCAGCCAAGCTGTTCGCCACAACAGAAGATTTACCCGCCACTTTCCCACATCCTCTGATAATGAATACATGGCAATTGACGTTGCTTCCACCAATCACGTTACTCGAGCCTCGACAAGCCTGCTCTCTGATAAACGCAGTGCGCGACCAACTCTTTGACGAGGCCTCACTTTGATACGTGCCATCCACCACATGTCTGTCACCAACAGCAAGGCCGCCTTCAGTCATATATCTGTCAGTCCACTCCCCGTCATCGAAACAGCTCATTGAATCTGCTTCAGGGTCAAACACGTTACCCTGCCGAGCTTCCGAGAGCGGGTCTGTCTTGTTCGGATCGGTAAGTAAGGTTTCATCTTCAGATTCAAAGAAAACGCCCGCGATCGCCGCTTCAGCAGCATCAAAAGCCAAACCACTTTGCTGCATAGACACTGCCATTTTAGACTGAGACAAGCTACTGGTTACCGCGCTTACCCCTAAAACAGTGATTGAAAGCAACACAAGAAGTGCGAATACCATCACTAAGCCTTGTTGTTTCATCGCGAACTCCTGACAAAATTTTTCATATTTCGAAGTGCCAACGTTTTTGAGAACACTTGATAATAATGGGCCGTGTCCATCGTTTTAGATGCTTCGTTTAACAGCGCATATTTCTGAGACTGTGTTTGTCTCACTTCATTTTGATAGCTTTTAAGCATTAGCGCCCAGCGCAGTGACACAACTTGTTGATTAAGCGCCCTTAAATCTTCAATTTCATCTGCGGTTACATACGAAACAGCTTGCCCTTGAGAATTGGTAATGCTGCTTGAAACGCCGAACTGCACTTGGAAACTTTCGACGTTATCGAGCAATGTTACGGTAAGGGGCGACACTGTCTGCACCTTTAGGCCACGAAGTACCCGACCATCATATCCTGTGCACTTAAGTGTACTGCCGCTTACAAAGTAGTGATTAACAACGTGAAACTCGAGACCGCCATAGCCGTGCTGGTTTCCAGTACAATCTTCGTCACTTAGTAGACTCACAACCAGCTTATCACTGCCGCCACTAGAGGTTTGTATACTGCCTAGTGTCGCGTTGGTAGCGAAATCCCCTGCTACAGCGATGGGGTGATTTTCCACATAGGCCGCTTCGGCAACGATATCAACGGATGTATCCACATCCGCGACTATCTGATCATAACGGCCGACTTCATAGAATTCTGCTGAGAGGCGAGCCATGATAAAGCGGCCTGACTCTTGTACTTGAGCCACGGCCTGATTGAGCTTATTCGTCACGCTACTACTGACGAGCACTTGAATAATCGCGCCTGATATCACTAACCCCAGCGTTAACGTAATCATTAACTCGACAAGGGAGAAACCCTGCTGTGGGCGGTGGCGACGTGCATTCATAATGTAATGTCCTTAAACACACATGCGTTACTGTCACCTTCAGATTCGTTACATCGCGCATTAAGGGTATAGGTCTGATTTCCCGAAGAAGCGACAGGCCACGTCAACAACACTTCTACACGAGAACCTGCACTACAGCTGTAAATATCTGCCGTATTGTTGTCGTCACACGATACCGACACTTTAGTTTGAGGATTGGTTTGTACCGCTGAACACGATAGCGCCCAACCATCGTACTCAGCCATCTGTGCTTCAGTACAGGCCTGGCCTTCGCAATTTGGGATCCCTGCCGGCCTTGCCAGACAGTAGCAGTGATAAGGATGAGACGAGCCAGAACAACTTAACGTGGCAAAATTATAGGTATCGCTAGAGAAGTACGCATTGTTGACTACCATGCCGTCTCCCACTGTTGCTGGGCGAGCGGCGGCTCTCAATCGTTCTGCAACTTGTGCTGCCACCATTTCGGCCTGAGTTCGGCTTATTGCGTCTTTATTGGCAAAAGAGCCCGTAAACTGGAGCGCAGCAACACCCAGTAAGCCCACAGCTAATATAAATAAGGTGATTAAGATCTCTATAAGACCTGCACCGCGTTGTGCGCGAATATGACTTCCCTTCACTCGCTTCATTATCACCTTTTCAGCAATCATCTTTTTTTGCCATATACCTAACATTCAAATTGGTGTTATCACCAATGTAGTATAGTAAGACAAAAGCGTATAACACTGGGTATCAATGGTTATTAAAACGTATAATTTTCTGTGACCTGTTCTAGCAAGCAAGTACAAGGCAGACTGTTCAACCATTTTATCTTTAAAGTAGCAGGCTCTAAATGGTTAGCGTGCAATAACACCGCTTTACAATGTACGTTTACGGCATAAAAGGTGCTACCTTAAAGCCGAACCGTGTAGCCTGTTCATGTTAAAATACCCAGTTCTAAAGGTATTATTATCCATTCGCAACTTGTTGAATTTCCAGTAGACAAAAGCATAAAAAAACACCGCAACTAAGTGCGGTGTTTTTTTATTTTGATAGTGCGGATAAATTAAACGACCTGTTTAACACGCAGCTCTTTAGGTACAGCAAATTCCACATTCTCTTCGCGTCCAGCACGCTCAGAAGCTGAAACAGCACCCCACGCTTTGAGCTTGTTTACCACACCTTGCACTAACACTTCCGGTGCAGACGCGCCTGCAGTAACGCCAATATGCTCTACACCTTCTAGCCATTCCTCTTGAATGCAATTAGCGTCAGCAATCAAATACGCTTTTGCGCCAATTTTTTCAGCCAACTCGCGAAGACGGTTCGAGTTTGAGCTATTCTGTGCCCCAACAACCAGTAAAACCTGACAATCTTGGGCTAGGTCACGCACCGCGTCTTGGCGATTCTGCGTGGCATAGCAAATGTCGTCTTTTCTCGGACCATTGATTTTGGGGAACTTAGCGCGAAGTGCATCAATAACATCGGCGGTATCATCAACAGACAGCGTAGTTTGGCTGCAATAATAAAGGTTGGTCGGATCTTTAACTTCAAGCGTTGCCACATCAGCTTCAGATTCAACTAAATAAATACCGCCATCTTCATTGCTGTACTGCCCCATGGTGCCCTCTACTTCAGGGTGACCAGCATGACCAATCAAGATACATTCAGTGCCCGTTTTGCTAGCGCGGGTAACTTCCATATGTACTTTCGTCACTAAGGGGCACGTGGCATCAAAGACCTTTAAACCGCGATTTTCCGCTTCTTTTCTTACCGCTTGCGATACGCCATGGGCAGAAAATATTACTATGCTGTCGTCTGGTACTTCGTGAAGCTCATCAACAAATAGCGCACCACGCTCACGTAGCCCATCTACCACAAATTTATTGTGTACCACTTCGTGGCGTACATAAATGGGCGGCTCGAACATTTCAAGCGCGCGTTCAACGATGGTGATAGCTCTATCAACGCCCGCGCAGAAGCCACGAGGGTTAGCTAAATGAATTTGCATAACTAGTTTCCACCTTGTGCTGACACGCCAGGTTTAACATCAATAATTTCAACGTCAAAGATAACCGTTTGCCCTGCTAGCGGGTGATTGAAGTCTACCGTAACAGAATCTCCAGCAGCACTTCGAATAATCCCCGGAATTTCTGAACCGTCAGGCTGAGCAAACGCTAAAATCATGCCTTCCTCAACCTGTAAATCTGCACCAAAGCGGCTTCTATCCATATAGTGAATATTATTCGGATCAGACTGGCCGAATGCATCTTCAGGGCCTAATTTAAATGACTTTTTGTCACCTTTTTTAAGCCCAAGTAAACACGCTTCAAAATTCGGCGTAAGGCTACCGTCACCCATCACCATTTTGGCAGGTTTGTTGTTTACACGAGTACTGTCAGCGGCAGAGCCATCTTCTAGCTTTAAATCAAAGTGAAGAATAACTTCGTTGTCAGCACCAATTATCAATGAGTCTGTCATAACCTTTCCGAATACTACTTAATGGTTTCGCTATTGTCCGCGGCACTGGCTCGCGCGTCTGCACCGTTCCCTTCACTTTTTTTGTCGCCATTTTTAAACATGTCGATAATAAGTAAGGCAGCGCCTATAAATATTGCGCTGTCAGCAATGTTAAACGCTGGCCAGTGGTAATTGTTTACGTAAAAATCTAAAAAGTCGATGACATAACCATGGACTAAACGGTCGTAAACATTGCCTAATGCACCACCTAGAATAAAGGCAAACGCTACGGGCAGCATTTTTTGCGAACGGGGTGACTGCTTCAGCCACCACAAAATCACTACACTTACAACAACAGCAATGGCAGTAAAGAACCAGCGCTGCCAGCCACCTGCATTTTCTAAAAAACTAAATGCGGCGCCGTAATTATGTACGTAAGTAAAGTTAAAAAACGGCAATACCTGTATCGACTGATACAACGACATGCTGTCGATAACCGTGTACTTACTCCATTGGTCGAGGATAAACGCAATTGCGCTTATCCACAAAAAACGCAAGCCTGTATCGCGAAAAAGCTTAAGCATAGTGGCGTTCTTCTCCATCACCATCAATGTTTGTCACACAGCGACCACAAAGCTCTTCGTGGCCTTCATGTGAGCCCACATCTTCACGGTGATGCCAGCAGCGAACACACTTTTCACCGCTTGCTTTATTAACGCTCAACCATAAACCTTCTACGTCTGTGGCTTTCGCATCAGACGGTGCACTGTCAACTTTCGTTAGCGTAACGCCTGATGTAATAAGTACGAAGCGTAGCTCGTCTTCAAGCTTTGCAAGTACGTTGTACAACGACTCGGTAGCATAAAGCGAAATACTCGCTTCTAGTGAGCCACCTAGCTCGCCATCTTTACGCGCCTGTTCCATCGCCTGGTTTGCGGCATCTTTTACGCTTAGCACTTGATGCCATAGGGCATCGTTAAACGTATCGCTTTGCGTGAAGTTGTTAAACCCTTCGTACCAGGTTTCAGTAAATACAAACTCGCTGCGCTCACCTGGTAGCGTTTCCCAGATTTCTTGTGCAGTAAAACTGGTAATAGGCGCCATCCAGCGAACCAAAGCTTCGATGATGTGGTACATCGCCGTTTGGCATGAACGACGGGCTAGCCCATCTGCTTTAGCGGTGTACTGGCGGTCTTTAATCACGTCTAAGTAGAATGAGCCCAGCTCGATTGAACAGAAGTGCGTAAGCTTCTGTGACACTACCAGCAAGTCGTAGTTGTCATACGCATCGATAAGCTCTTCTTGAAGTGCCTTAGCACGAGCAACAATCCAGCGGTCGAGCGCGACCATATCTTCTTCTGCAACCGCATCTTCAACAGCGAAACCATTCAGGTTCGCAAGCAAGAAACGTGCGGTGTTACGTACGCGGCGATAGCCATCTGCAGCACGCTTTAAAATTTCATCCGATACCGCAATTTCACCGCGATAATCAGTAGATGCCACCCATAAACGAAGGATGTCTGCGCCTAATTTGTTAGTCACTTCCTGAGGTGCCACAACGTTACCTACCGACTTCGACATTTTTCTGCCGTGGGCATCTACCGTAAAGCCGTGTGTTAGCACTTCTTTATAAGGCGCGTGACCGTGCATGGCAGTTGATGACATAAGCGAAGACATAAACCAACCGCGATGCTGGTCAGAACCTTCAAGATATAAATCGGCAGAGGCCGGAATGTCATCGCGACGATCGACAACGAAGTAATGCGTTACGCCTGAGTCAAACCAAACGTCTAGGGTATCTGTCACTTTTTCATAGTTGTCTAATTCGCTACCAAGCAGGGCTGCATCATCAAGATCCCACCACGCTTGAATACCTTTAGCTTCAACTTCTTGTGCAACCTTTTCCATTAACGCCGCAGACTCTGGGTGGATTTCACCGGTAAGTTTGTGCACATACAAAGGAATAGGCACGCCCCACGTACGTTGACGTGAGATACACCAGTCTGGACGACCTTCAACCATTTTCTCAATGCGGTTTTGGCCCCAATCTGGGATCCACTTGGTTTGCTTAATTTGTTCAAGTGATTCAGCGCGAAGGCCTTTTTTATCCATGCTTACAAACCACTGAGGCGTAGCGCGGAAAATAATTGGCGTTTTGTGGCGCCAGCAATGCGGGTAGCTGTGCTCGTATTTTACGTTTAGGACAAGGTTGCCCTTCTCTTTAACCGTTTCGATAATTTCATCGTTGGCTTTAAATACAAACTGACCTGCAAACAGCGGTGTGTTTTCAAGGTACACGCCATTGTTGCCTACCGGATTGTACACTTCGATATCGTATTGCTTGCCCACGTTAAAGTCGTCAACACCATGAGCTGGCGCTGTGTGTACACAACCTGTACCAGATTCAGTCGTAACGTGGTCGCCTAGAATTAACGGAACTTCAAGGTCTAAGAATGGGTGATTGACGTTAAGCTTATCAAGCGCAGCACCAGTACAGGTTGCCACTTCACGGAAATCTTCAACGCCGTAACGGTTCATGCAGCTTTCAAGCAGGTCCTGCGCTACCACTAGCCATTCATTTGAAGGCTGAACTTCAACAATCGCATAGGTAAGCTCTGGGTGTAAGCTGATTGCACGGTTGGCTGGCAGTGTCCACGGTGTGGTAGTCCAAATAACTACACCTGCTTTGTGTGTGGTTAAATCACCTTCAGGCACACCAAACGCTTCTGCAATAGCGGCCACATCAGCCACTGGGAACTTAACGTCGATTGCCGGTGATACTTTGTCTTTGTATTCAACTTCTGCTTCAGCAAGTGCTGAACCACAATCTGTACACCAGTGAACAGGTTTGAAGCCCTTTTCTAAGTGACCAGAGTCTACAATTTTACTTAATGCACGAATGATGTCGGCTTCAGATTTGAAGTCCATTGTTTTGTATGGGTTATCCCACTCACCAAACACACCTAAGCGTTTAAAGTCAGCCATTTGGCCGTCAATTTGCTTTTGTGCATATTCGCGACACTTTTGACGAAATTCAGCCGCCGTAACTTTCTTACCTGGCTTACCAACTTTCTTTTCTACCATCAATTCTATCGGCAAACCGTGGCAGTCCCACCCAGGAACGTACGGAGAATCGAAGTCAGAAAGGTTTTTCGACTTTACAATAATGTCTTTAAGAATTTTGTTAACCGCGTGACCAATGTGAATATCGCCATTTGCATAAGGAGGGCCATCGTGAAGAATAAACGGCTTTTTGCCTTTTTTCGCTTCACGAATTTTGCTGTATACCCCTTTTTCCTGCCAGTCTTTAAGCATTTTCGGCTCGCGCTGAGCAAGGTTACCGCGCATCGGGAACGCAGTTTCTGGAAGGTTCAGTGTGGCTTTGTAATCACTCATAAAATTGTATTATCCGGTTACCTTAATTTTCACCCAATGCACTAACACATTGTGAAGGCGATATTCATTTTGCGATGTTCAAATTAAAACGCTGAATGTAAAAGGTTCAACGTAAAACTGTGTGTCGTTCTTACTAGCGCAAGGCTGACGTTATATGTTCTAGCACAGTGACTTACTTACGCGTTTCGCGAACAAGGATCCACGCTTAAAAAATCAAGCTCAATAAAATTAATACGCGCAGAAACTTCTCGTGACTTTATCACGTTTAACTATGCTAATAACAGACGCGCTTGTGCTGCATCTGCTTGAATTTGATCTTTCAACGCCTCAAAAGAATCAAATTTAATTTCATCTCTTATTTTTGCCATCGGAAACACCGTAATAGGCTTGCCGTATAGGTCAGATGACAAATCAAAAATATGGACTTCCAGCTGGTTTCTTACCCCGTTAACAGTAGGGCGGGTGCCAATGTTCGCAACGCCGTTATAGTGTTTTCCATCTACGTCGACACGAACTGCGAACACGCCGTGAATTGGCGTTTTTTGACGTTTTAGCATGACATTCGCGGTGGGAAAACCAATGGTGCGACCTTTTTTCTCGCCGTGAACCACCCTACCGTGAATAGCAAACGGGCGCCCTAGCATTTCGGTAGACAAACCGAAGTCGCTGTCAGCCAACGCTTCTCGCACCGCGGTAGAGCTTATTCGATGGGCATGCATGGTAAAACTGTGGGTGCTTACTACTTCGAAACCGTATTGGCGACCTGCCGCCTCGAGCATTTCGAAATCCCCTTTGCGGCCATTGCCAAAACGGAAATCGTCGCCAACAACAAGAAATTTAACACCCAGTTTGTCCACCAATAAATCGTGAACGAAGGTATCGGCACTTTGCTTAGCAAACTCCGCGTTAAATCGCACAGCAAGCAGTCTGTCGACACCTTGTTGGCGCAGCAACTCGTACTTTTCGCGAAGAGGGCTTATACGCGCTGGCGCTTTGTCAGGCATAAAGACTTCTTCAGGCTGAGGTTCGAACACCATTACGGTGGCAGGAAGTGATAGCGATTTCGCTTTTTCAAGCACGTTAGCCAACACAGCTTGATGACCACGGTGTACGCCGTCGAACTTGCCAATAGTGAGCACACACCCTTTATGGTGCGGTTTTACATTGTTTAGCCCGCGGATAAATTCCACTGTTAGCCACTACCTTTTAACTGCTAGAAAATCAAAGCTCGCGATTATAGCCGACCGCGAGCACAATACCAAGCACACGGGCCATTCTGACTCCATGCGCTATTTCGCATCTATTGAATACTAATCGCCGCCGCTTCTGAAATGTCTGGGTCGCATGCCCAGCACCACCATGGTGGTCACAAACAATATAACCGACAGCGAAATGGTTATTCCTACCTCTACCATTTGGGCGGAAAGAGACAATTCAAAGAAAGCTAAGCCTTGATCGCGATAATAAATAAGCCCGCCCATGGCAGCACTTGCAATAACCACACGGGCAATAAACAAAACCGATGTGCGGCTTAACGCAAATACACCTTGTCTATGCAGTGTTATATAAAGCAAAGCGGCGTTAAGCGTAGCTGACATACTGGTAGCGACAGCAAGCCCTACATAACCAAACGGAATCGCTAAAATAAGGTTAAACACCATGTTTGCGACCATACACCAAATACCAAATTTCACTGGCGTCTTGGTGTCTTGGCGGGAGTAAAACCCTGGCGCGAGAATTTTTACCAGCATAAAGCTGAGCAAGCCAAACGAGTACGCGGTAAGCGAGTAAGACGCCATAATAGCGGTTTCAGCAGTAAACGCGCCGCGCTGAAAAATAACGGTCAAAATAGGCCTTGCCATCACGCCAAGTCCCACTGCAGCAGGTATGCCCAATAAACACACCATGCGAAACGCCCAATCGATATTCGCAGCAAACGCTTTGGGGTTATTACTGACGTGGTTTCGGGATAGCGTAGGTAAAATGACTGTTGCGATGGCAATACCAAACAACCCTAGGGGAAATTCAAGCAGCCTGTCTGAATAGTATAACCAGCTAATAGAACCGGTAACTAAAAAGCTGGCGATGAAGGTATCAAACAACAAATTGATTTGCCCTACTGACACACCGAATAAGGCAGGGATCATCAGGGTGCGTACTTTTACCACGTTTTCGTCATGCCAGCCCCACTTTGGCTTTACCAAGAGCCCTGCCCTGAACAAAAACGGTAGTTGAAACAAGAACTGTACGATACCGCCGATAAACACACCCCACGCTAGCGCGTATGCGGGTTGCTCCAGCGTAGGTGCTAAGTATATTGCGCATGCAATAATGCACACGTTAAGTAAAACAGGGGTAAAGGCAGCAACCGCAAACTTATTGAGCGTATTGAGTATCGCCCCTGCCAACCCAGTCAGAGAGATAAACGCCAAATAAGGAAAGGTAATTTTTAACATGGTCGACGCGAGCACAAACTTATCTCCGGCCTCGTCCCCTTCGAGCCACGCCACAAACCAGCCTGTACCAAATAAAGCCGCCAAAACAGGAGATGCTATTACCCCTATAATAGAAACTACAAAAACAATAGCGCCTAATGTACCGCTGACTTTTGCAACGAACTCTCTAAGCTGCTTTTTATCGTCGTTCTCGTGGACTTCGGTTAATACCGGAATAAACGCTTGTGCAAATGCACCTTCAGCGAATAGACGACGAAGAAAATTAGGAATTTTGTTAGCAAAGAAAAATACGTCAGCGGCTGCTCCATCGCCCATAAGCTTGGCAACAACAACATCACGTACCAAGCCTAATACTCGCGAGACCAAGGTCATAATACTGACGATAAGACCAGATTTTATTAACTTCCGTGACACGTCACACTTCCAATAAGAGGTAAAGAATAGGCTGAATAGCATCAGCCATTTGAAAGATAGTCAAAGGCGTCTGCTAACCGCAAAGCGGCAACGCTAGGTTGCAAGCGAGCCATAATAACTAAAGGCTATCGCAGGCGAAACGATTTCTTCAAAATAGTTGTGCATCTTTAACAACTTTCTTGTTATAATCCGCGCCCGGTATGGGGTGCTGTCGTTTATGCATGTCTATCGCTAAAATGTCTTGAAAGAATATCACTACGAATCTCTTTCAAAAAATGTCGCAGAGAAATGTCGCAAAGAATGTGCAACGTGTTGAGCATACTTTGTGTTCAATAGCTTGCGCGTTTTAACGCGGAACGATTTAAGTTTTAAATCGTTTGACATTTGGGCGTTTGGTAGGCACAATCCGCACCCTCGTTTTTGACATGAATTTATTTTGGGAGTTACACCTTGGCTAACATTAAGTCTGCTAAGAAGCGTGCAATCCAAGCCGAAAAGCGTCGTCAGCACAACGCTAGCCGTCGTTCAATGACTCGTACAAGCATCAAGAAAGTTATCGCTGCAATTGCAAGCGGTGACAAAGAAGCGGCACAAGCTGCACTTACTGCTGCTACTCCAGTACTTGACAGAATGGCTACTAAAGGCTTGATTCACAAGAACAAAGCTGCTCGTCATAAGAGCCGTCTAGCTGCACAAATCAAAGCACTAGGTTAATCTTTACGATTAGTAGTTAAAAAAGCGCCCTTCGGCGCTTTTTTTGTATCTGTAATCGACGCTAATTAGCATGGGTTACTGATTTTAAATTTAGACTTACAGGCATAAAGCCCACCACTAGGCGAGCTTTGTCACTAGATAAAAAATCTTTGCGGTGTATTCCTCCCCCAGCTATCCACTTATCAGCTCATCTTCCTTATTGAGCTTGCCGGTGCGATACGCATGATCCAGTGAAGGATGGCCCACGGCCAGCTTGGCACAAACGCATTCGCTTTTTCTTTATTGATTGCATTGACCATCGCGCGACAGCCCACATCGGTATCAACAATAAACGGTACTTTCTCTACTTTTTCGTTTATTTCGCTGCGAATAAAACCGGGGTGAATACAGGTGACATTAATCGGCGTATTCATTACATCCATTCGAATGCCTTCGGTCATTGATGTAAGCCCTGCTTTTGTTGCCGCGTATACAGTCATGGCGCGCCTAAACCCGCGCACCGCACTGATGGACGAAATCGTCACAAGATGACCATTATTTTGCGCCCTGAAGATGGCCATTGCCGCCTCACATTGCGCTAGCGCCGACACAAAGTTAGTCACCGCCGTTTGCTTGTTAGCGTGGAAATACCCAGTGCCAATTGACGCGCCCTTGCCCATTCCTGCGTTCACAATAACTCTATCAAGAGTTCCCATGTCATCTTTGAATGCGTCAAACACTTCAAACACCGCATCGTGATCATTGACATCCAGCGAGCGAATATACACGTCAATGTTTGGGTTAATTGAATGCAATTCGTCTTTCAATTTTTCTAAATTCTCAAAGCGTCTTGCGCATAGGGCTAGGTTACAACCCTGTTTGGCAAACTCAATCGCCATTCCCTTGCCTAGGCCTGAACTCGCGCCTGTGATCAGAATATTGCGTCTTGTTGTCATTATCGTTTTCCTGATGCTTTTATGGCCTTATTACAACGCCACATTAAGTAATGAATGAAGATCCAAAAGTTTTTAAACGCTGGATTATTGGTTTGCTTGTGGTGGTATCGATAGTAGATTTGCTGGGCAATACCGGCTAAACGGAAAAGCCCGTATACCTCGTAAAAGGTAAAATCATCTACATCTATTTCCATCTCTTTGCAGTAGTACGCAACCACCTGCTTTCGAGTTAGCATACCGGGTAAGTGAGTAGGCTGGCGGCGCGTTGATTGGGCCAAAAAGTCATCATCCGCTTGTACCCAATACGCCAAGGTATTACCCAAGTCCATAAGCGGGTCCCCCAAGGTCGCCAGTTCCCAGTCCAACACACCAATAATTTGCGTATAGTTATCTGGCTTTAACACCACGTTGTCGAATCGGAAGTCATTGTGGGTAATACAAATGCGTTCATTAGCGGGCATGTGGTTTTCTAGCCAGCGCATTATTTTTTTACCCGAGGGGACATTCCAGGTTTTTGCTTTACTATAGCGTTCGCTCCACCCGCTTATTTGGCGTTCTATATAGCCAGCACCTTTACCTAAGTGCTCAAGCCCCGCTTTCTTATAATCCACTTTATGAAGCTCGATTAAGCTATCAAGTACATTAGTGCAGAGTTGTTTGGTTTGCTGCTCAGACGTGTTTAAGCCTTTGGGTAAGTTCTTACGAGGTATCACGCCGGTAAACTTCTCCATTACGTAAAACTCTGTGCCTATAACGCTCTCGTCTTCACAAAGTCCAAGCATTTCTGGCACATAGCGGTAAACAGGTTTTAACGCATGCTGTAATCGGTACTCCCGCCCCATATCGTGAGCACCTTTCGCTTTAGTACCTGCTGGTGCCCGACGCAAAATTAACGACGTTTTTTCGCTCTGGTTTTGTTTACTGCCTTGATAGTCCAAGCAGTACGTCCAATTAGACGCGCCCCCAGAATACTGGGTGACTTGAGGCAAGCTATCGCTACTTTGTATCGTGGCCTTCAATGATGGACTCGAGGCACTAATATTTTCCTTAAGCCAATTGTGTACAGCGCTGACGTCTAGCTCTTCGCCAGCACGTACGCTGTCAGCTTTATCTACGACCTGTTGTTGCATATCTCATTCTTCTTGTATTTCTGTTTCAAAGGGCCTATTCAAAGTGCTAACTCACAATCTTTGGCTAGAAGATACTTCTGTTTGTGCCTGTACAAGAGCAGCTCGACAATTATCTTCAGATAGCTTGGCGACAAACAAAGGTGAGCGCGTTTCCGTTTTACCTAATTTTGCTTTTCCATTGCACGCTTCATCATCTTCGTTTGATTGAGCATATTTTTGATATAGCGCTGGGTTGGCAGCAGCTTCTTTAACAGGAAAGCGCGTTTACCCAGTTTATGGGTAAGAATAAGAAACTGCTTTTTATCGACTTGCTGAAATATGGACTCAGCCACGTCTTCTTTCGTCATGTCTGCTTTAGCAAAGAATTTATTGAGCATCTTGTGCGACGCTGGGTTGCTGCTTCGCATCGACTCATCTAAATTCGTTTTGAAGAAGCTTGGACAAACTACACTAACGTCAATATTGTCAGGTGCTAATTCCAACTTCATGGTTTCAGAAAACGACACGACAGCGGCTTTAACCGCGTTATAACTTCCCATGTAAGGGATAGGCGTTAGCCCCGCTTGTGATGCAATATTAATGAAATAGCCACCGCCTTGCTCTCGCATTATAGGTAAGAGGGCACGACTGACTCGCACCATGCCTAACACATTAATATCAAACACCCACTGCCACTGCTCAATGCTCTCATCTAAAAGACTGCCACCAGAAGCAACACCCGCATTGTTAAACACGGTGTCAACACCGCCCCAGCGAGTTTCCAAGGTGTTCGCTAACGTTTGAACATCATTTTCAGAGGTTATATCGCAATGGATGTAAAACGCATTGGCACCTTGGGCGGATAGCGTATTTACTGTTTCTTCACCTCTTTCTTGGTTAATGTCGGCAATGCAAATATCTAAGCCCTCGTCTTTGCCTGCCCACTTTTCCGCCCACTTAAGGGCAATGGCCTGACCTAAGCCGGTAGCGCCACCGGTAATCAATACGCGCATGATGTGTTTCCTAACTGTTCTTGTTTCATTATTCTTGTATCGGCGTTTATGTTTAGTTGCGCTTTATTGTGTTGAGCGCTAATCAGTACTTCACTATTCTCTTTAATTGACCGCCTTATCAATCCAATCAAACTGATTCCGTCTTTTGCAGTGGCACTGATGGCTGTTCGTTACGCATTTTTCGCTTTGCCCACAGGGCCAATAGTGCGGGCCCGATGTACATTGCTATGCCATATACACCAGGTGCAATCGCGTAATCAGGCGCATCTAAAAAGGTAATACATATCAGCATTGCAAGCGCCGCGTTTTGCACGCCTATTTCAATGGCCAGCGTGAGCGAGTCTTTAAATGCTAGGTTTGAAAGCTTAGCAAGCCCGAGTCCTAACAATACCGATGATAAATTTAACGTTAAGCAAACCAAAAACGCGCTTTCAAAGGACGCGGCTAAATTGTTTCTTTCTGAAACCAGCACGCCCACAATCATAAGCAACATGAAGTACATAGAAAACTGCCGGAAGAAGCTTTCAGTTTTAGTGGCAAACCTGCTGTTAAAGCGACGAATGGTCATGCCTAAAATGACCGGTACAATTGATATACCAACCAGCCCGATCACTGTTTGAATAATAGAAAAGTCTGGCGCGTTTTCTTTTACAAAGTAATCAAGAGCAAATTGAATGATAAAGGGCGTTGAGAAAACGCAAGCGATGGTAGAAATAGCGGTTAAGCTTACTGAAAGGGCCAGATTTGCTTTTGCAATGTGGCTGATTAAATTACTGGTCGTTCCGCCTGGGCATGCCGCTAAAACCATGACACCAACCGCAATATAATCGGGTAGACCAAAAACAAAGCACAGTCCTAGCGCTAACATAGGCAGCAATATAATTTGCCCTATAAAACCCGTTATTACTGCTTTAGGTGCTTTAAGTAGTCGGGCAAAGTCTGCAAGGGTTAGCGTTAGCCCCATACCAAACATAACAAATGCCAACGCTAGAGGTAACAACACCTCGGTAAGTACAGATGCCTGCATGCACACGCCCCTTACAAAAGAAGCCTCTATAAAAGAAACCTTTTATTAACATTTAAGCCAGTGTACCCTGTTTAATAATAAATAAAAATGATGCCTTATTATGGAAACCCATAAATGATATGCATGGAAAATTAGACCTAAATTTGTTTGTTGTGCTGCGCGCGGTCTACGATCAGGGCAGCATTACGAAAGCCGCCAACGCACTGCATATTACTCAGCCTGCGGTGAGTCACGCCTTAGGTCGCCTGCGAGAGAAATTTGATGATCCGCTGTTTATTCGTCATGGACGACAAGTCGTGCCTACCCCATTTTGCCAAGGCATTATTGCATCGGTTGTGAAATCAATAGAAACCCTTGAAAGTACGTTAAAAGGTAAAGTGGGCTTTGATATAAGTGATAAACCCCGTCAGGTGAACCTTGGCTTGAGAGATATTTTAGAATCTATATTTTTTCCCGTGCTTATTCCTCAGCTTGTTAAACATACTCCCAATATCACGGTGAATAGTAGACAGGTTACCTGGCCCGAGCTTGCTCCCGCGTTAGCCGCTAAAGATCTTGATATCGTAATTGACGCATTAGTTCCCACCAGCCGTGACATTCGTTCACAGTTTATCTGCGAAGAAACGTTTGTCGTGGTATGCGCGCCTAGCAATAGCTACGTAGATAACCCGAGTATCAAGAGCTACTCAGTTGCACAGCATGCGCTTGTATCTTTAAAAGACTCTAAATTAGATACGGTAGATCTAGCCCTTGCTCAGCACAATTTACATCGCAACATCGCATTGCAGTGTGAACACTACTTTGCCGCCGTTAACGTAGTTAGCCAATGCGATCTTTTGCTGACCATGCCAACGCGATTCGCCCAACAATTCAGTAATAAATTCGATATCGAAATTCTGCCCCTTCCATTTGACGTCCCCCCACTCCCCGTGCACATGTACTGGCACAAACACGCTGATGAGGATTTAGTGAATGTATGGATGCGGGATAAACTCTTAGAAGTGGTAAATAAGTTGGAACTATAAAAAAGCCGATACATTTGTATCGGCTAACATTTATATAAAAAGGCTAATATTAAAGAATGGGAAGCGTTAACTTTCCGGATGCATTTTCACCAGCTTTCGTTTGATATTCATAACTAAAAGTCACACTAACTGGGCTTTCAGCGGTATTATCCTCTAAATATAGGCCAGTACTATCTCTGTAGATGTACTCACCGTCGGCAACTGTAGACCCACGTAGATAAGATATACCAGACTGATTAGAGATACTTTCATTTTGAGCTACATTTATTGCAAGCATACGCTGCATAAAAATGTTTTCATCTCGAACTAGCTCATAGCTGTTAACAAACGCGTATTGATTTCCATATTCAGTGTAACTTTCAAAATTAATAATAAGGTAATTAAGCGACTCGACTGATGTTGGCAGCAAGATACTCACTGAATTCCCATAATTATTTGCTGAATTTGAAACCCCTGCAGTATTTTCACTAACGATAACTGAACCATTAGAATAGAAATTACTGTTATCTAATTTTAGCGCGTTTATATCGAACTCTGCCGTTTCATCTGTGGGAGTAGTGAATGAATAATCGTCACCATAGACATTTGCTGAAACGCCACCAGAAATTGGGGAAACTTCTCCAACTGCAAAACGGTAATTAGTATTAGTTAGTAATTCTGTAGCTGGGGTAAACGTGTGCTTAACACCGCTTAATCCAACACTCTGGCTTAGCTCTACATTCGCCTCTTCGCTTAAAATATAAGTGTAACCGTTAGGAACACTATCATCAGCAGACTCGTTTCCGCGAACAATTGAAACCTGGTCATAAGTTAGGCTGACCTCGTCCAATTCTATATCCACAGCTTCGCTGTAATACACAGAATAAGCAAAACTAGACGGGTTAATATTCGTAGTAATAACTTCGACAGTTGCTAGGGGCTCAACTTCAGTGGGAACTAGTACTAAATTAATCACCTCAGAATCGGCTACTGTGTAATAGTTATTTGATTCAAACCCACTCGTATTAACGTTAATTGAAGTTTCTCCCGTGGCGTAACGTGTTGAACGACTGAGGTTAACACTGCCCGTCGAGTAAGTGATATCACCTACCTGGAAAGAAGACATTTCAAACGAGATACCACCATCAAAAGGAATGACCAACTCATAAGAGCCACTTTCTTCGTCATATTCAGAAATATACGTCTCATCAAACATATCCATCATGAACTCAGCGCCAGCGATAGGCTCGCCCATATTGTCGATAAGGCTAATTACAACAGTTTTCTCCTCTGCAGCCTCACCCTCGTATTGACTAAGGCTAATTTCCTCTTCCGTAAACTCACTTGCATCGTAAATAAACAGTGTATCACCTGATATATTTACATTGCCGTTGTTGGTGAAATCGAAGTCAGCTTCACCGTCGCTATCTATGTCGATATTCGCGCGCAACGTAACGTTCAAGTCTCGCGGCAAAGTGATTTGATAAGTTTGTGTTTCGTCATTGAATTCGCTTTCATGGGCAAAGTCAAACACGCTGCTAGTAGATGAACCGGAATAAGAGAAACCGACAAAGCTAAGCCCGCTTATCGCTTCCCCACTTTCTGCGTCCGTAACGCTAAACGTCACTTCAACTGGCGCAGAAACCCCAATAATACCAATGTCATCGTAACCTTCGCCTGCACTCACAGGGCCGGTAGTTATGAAAAATGCGCGCTCAAGATAGCTTTCATCAGTGGATGAAACTACAACGGTCAGGTCTGCGCTTGCTGGTAACCCTTCTAAGTTGAAACCGCCATTCTCTGAGGTTACACCTTCAGCAATCACTGTATTCCCTTGATAAACAGCGACATTCAAGCCCACTAAAGGAATATCAGTGCGAGTATCAACCACCGCGCCTGCCAGCGTAACCGAAGTTTGATTATTTTCGATTTGCTCTGCAAGGAGGTTATTTTGTTCAGTAAGTACAGCATTTTGTTGATTAAGCGCGTCAACAACTCCGTCATTACTATCGTCGTCAACTTCAATACACCCTGTAAGAGCGAGGGATACAAACAGTGGGATCGGGGCGAGCTTTTTATTTATTTTCATGAGTGGCCTCTTAGTTTTTACGTTACATCACAATAGAAACTAAGGACGAAGAGAGAACGAGAGGATATTAATAACGGTCTGAATACTGAGACTGAACTACCTTGTACGTTACGAAACTTCATCCTTGAAATACCAGAGTATCCGATACGAATTTAATTTGCATGTAATTTATAACGATAATTCTCGCCCTTTCCTTATACTTTAGGTTAAGTTTGTAACACAATAGTCAAGCAAGCGTCACGGTAGTGTCAATTAGCAAACCTATAGTGATGGTCCAAGGCATCGCTTTGGAAAACCGCTATGAAAAAGACACACTATCGTACGCTTTGGCTTTCAGATATCCATTTGGGAAATCGCGACTGCAAAGCTGAATACTTACTTTCCTTTCTGGATAGCATAACCGTAGATACCCTCTATTTGGTGGGTGATATTGTTGATATGTGGCAAATGACCAAGCAATTTCGCTGGCCACAGGCGCACAATCAAGTCATGCACAAATTCATGCAAATGAGCCAAGACGGCACGCGTGTGGTGTACTTACCCGGCAACCACGATGAACCAATTCAGTCTTATTCTGGTATGGCTTTCGGTGATATAGAAATAGAGCGAGAGTTGGTTCACACCACAGCACAAGGGAAGCGTTATTTAGTCTTACATGGCGATCAGTTCGATGGCGATGTAACTATGGGCAAATTCCATGCGTGGATTGGCGATAAAGGTTACGACCTTTTGCTTTTTCTAAATAGAGAGTTTAATCGCCTACGCGCGTGGCGCAAGCGAGAATACTGGTCACTTGCGGGCTATATTAAAAAACACATTAAAGGAGCGAATGAAGCCATCGCCCGTTATCGAGAAGCATGCTGCAGGCGCGCCGATGAAATGGGGCTCGACGGTGTTGTGTGTGGCCATATTCATCACCCTGAAAGCAGCTTTGAAAACGGCATTCACTACATTAATGATGGGGACTGGATAGAAAACTGCAGTGCACTGTCAGAAGACGTGAACGGTAACTTATCTCTTATTCATTACCTTGATTCATTAGAGTCAGCCACCGTAACACCAATTACAACCAAAACCTCTCGCTCAGAAGCAGCATAGCTGGCATTACACAAATGGGGCTGTAACGGCCCCTGACTTTTGCTATTCACCAAGCAACAGGTGAATTCCAACCCCATCCATCAAGGTTAGGGCCTGCTGACCTGTGCCCCACATCATAGGTTAACAGGTCATAGTTACAACTTTTTAACACTGTCAAATAACTGCCATGAAACTGTGTGAAAAGCGTCACATTGCCCTGCTATTGTTCGCCAAAACCGGAAGAGAAACAGGTTCTATGTTTACTGTAAACGACGTACTGAACAAGCATTACCCTCAAGTAGCAAATAACCCCATTCTATTTAAGTCGCTGTCTTTCGTATTAAGGCACCTTCTTCACGAACGTGAAATTACCGAATTTGGTGAAACCTATCCGCATTACGAAGATATCGATTTCGTAGAGCAAGTGCTTGAATATTTTAATATCAGCTACTCCACGCGCGATGTAGAAAAAGAACGCATTCCAAGTGAAGGCAGAGTGGTGATTATTGCTAACCATCCGATTGGCTCACTCGACGCACTTGCGCTTATAAAGCTGGTTAGTGAAGTACGTCACGACTTGAAAGTGGTCGCCAATGAAATGCTTATGGCCATTGAACCGCTTCACGATATGCTGTTACCTGTAAACAATATGCAGGGAGGCACACCAAAACAGCATTTATCGGCAATTCAAAAACACCTTAACAGCGACGGCGCCATATTGATTTTTCCTGCCGGTGAAGTTTCTCGATTACGCCCGCAAGGTGTTCGCGACACCAGATGGCACACAGGTTTTTTACGCATTGCAAAGCAAGCAAAAGCACCCATATTGCCGGTTTATATAGACGCGAAAAATAGCCCGCTTTTTTACGGCGTGTCCATGGTGTACAAGCCATTAGCCACCGCGCTGCTCGTCAAAGAGATGTTCAAACAGCGTAAGAAGCATTTACCTATGCGCATTGGCGAACTTATTCCATTTGAAGCGTACCAGCAAACCAATATACCCCTAAAAGAGCAGGTAAAGCTGTTTAAGCGCCATCTGTATCGCATTGGCAGTAACAAGAAAGGCGTATTTGAAACCCAGGCTTCTATTGCCATGCCAGAAGACAGAAAAGAACTGGCCCGCGCTATGCGAGACTGCGAACATTTAGGTGAAACTGGCGACGGAAAATCTATTTACCTATACCAACACAAAAGCTGTTCACCGATTATGCGAGAGATTGGCCGCCTGCGCGAAGTGGCGTTTCGAGCCGTGGGCGAAGGTACCAACAAACGTAGAGACATCGATCAGTACGACTCCCACTATTATCACCTTGTACTTTGGGATGACAACGATTTAGAAATTGTGGGTGCCTACCGCTTTGGCGATGCTGAGCTTTTGACAGCGCCAGACCACCCTACCGGACTCTACTCTGCCACCTTATTTAATTACGGTAAGGACAACGATAAACTCTTCAAAGAAGGCTTAGAGCTAGGGCGAAGCTTTGTCCAGCCTCGCTATTGGGGAAAGCGTAGTTTAGATTATTTGTGGTTTGGTATCGGGGCATTTTTAAGCCGCTACCCAAAGTATCGCTATCTGTTTGGTGCGGTGTCACTCAGTAATGCCTACCCTGAACCCGCTAAAGATTTATTGGTACAATTCTATTCCACGTACTTCCCTGCCAAGTTTGGCGAAGCGACCTGCAAGCGACCTTATCAAATGGCGAACGACGCGTTACATCAATTTACAGGTAACGATTATAAGGCTGAATTTACCCAGCTAAAACACTTACTGGCTAACATGGGCGTAAACGTACCAACACTGTACAAGCAATACTCTGAAGTGGCTAAAGACGGCGGGGTGGCATTTTTAGGCTTTAATGTCGACCCAGATTTTAACGACTGTATCGACGGACTGGTGGTGGTTGACATGCAAACACTTACTGAGAAAAAGCGCAAACGCTATCTAACCGATATTCAGCTTAAAGCCACAGCCTAAGCGAAGAGGGAGCTTCTGACAAACGCTCCCTTTCTCATTCTACGGCCTTCCGCTTTACTGAAAATTTCAGAAGTCGTTATCGCTCGCCAACATACTTAAGAATGTCGGTATAAATATCTTCAAGAGTGAGCAAATCAGACACATGAATGTGTTCGTTTATTTGGTGAATGGTGGTGTTTGGCACACCCACTTCAACCACTTGTGTGTGCTCACTAGCAAAAAAACGCCCGTCAGAAGTACCACCAGATGTACTGATAACAGGGTAACGCCCTGTAGCGCCCTTTATCGCTTTTTCTACGCAGGCAATTAAGCAATGCTCCGCATTACTCTTAGGCTTGCTCAAGTAAGCTTCACAGGGTCTTGAAAAGCTAACTTTGGCTTCTGTATCAATGCTATTGATAATACTGCGCAGCAATACCGATAAACTGTTTTGATTAAACTGCCACGAATATCTGACATTAAACTCTATACGAACAGCACTAGGCACTATGTTATCTGTGAAGCTTCCCGTGTCCATGTGTGTTATTTGAAGCGTAGTACCAGGGAAATCATCACTCCCCTTGTCAAATGGGTACTGTGTTAGCGCATTAATCACGTTACTCGCTTTATGGATAGCATTTACCGCTGTCTTTGGATAAGCCACGTGACCTTGCTTTCCTGCAATATGGATAGTGCCGGAAAGTGAGCCCCTGCGGCCAATCTTAATTGTATCGCCGGTTGATGCAGATGCAGAAGGTTCACCGACTAGGCACATATCAAGCTGGACATTTTTAGATGCCAAATATTCAGCTATCCATTTAGAGCCCCACTCCGCCTCCCCTTCTTCATCACTGGTGATTAGCCACCAGAAAGAGACCTTTTCCTTATCTAACGAGGCAATGGTTCGCTCTGTTGCCGCTAGCATGGCTGCGATGCCTGTTTTCATATCGGCAGCACCACGTCCATATAATTTATTTTTGCTAATTACGGGACTAAAAGGCGGTGACTTCCACTTATCAAGAGGACCTGGGGGCACAACATCAGTATGGCCGCTAAATGCAAAGTGATTCGTGCCCTGCCCCCACCTGGCGATGAGGTTGCTCACTCCATTAATTGTGTATTTCTCACAAAAGAAACCGAGCTTTTCGAGCTTGTATATCAGGTAACTTTGGCAACCAGCGTCCTGTGGGGTAATCGACGCTCTTGCCATAAGCACTTCGGCAAAATAAATACTGCGAGCTGGCGCTATGGAAGGTAAAGGCTGAATTGACATGCATAAGAAACCTTTATGAAACGTGGGTCTATTACACAAATGTAAAGTGACACGGCAATAACAGATTTACGACAATGCCATGACAGCCGACAAAGTAACCTGAAGCTAAAAATAATAAAGGGTGATAACAAGGAAGGCGACAATGGGTGAGTTGGCGACTGGGACTGGCTCGTTAAGATTTGTCTAAATCGACGCGCGTTGTTATAACTAGAACATAACTTAAAGAAAGGCATTACTGTGTTAAAAATCATTGTTTTAATACCCCTTATTTTGTCACTACTCTGGTTTGGCTATTTACAAGCCAACAAATACACTCTGGAGCAAGGCAAGCAAGGGTTTCTGTACATATTCGTGTTATCTGGTGTTATTGCGGCATTTTATACACTGATGCTGTTCTTAACGAACTAACGCACTTCAAACAAACACCCCACCACTGTGTTGTATAAAAAAAGCCAGCATCTATGAAAGAGGCTGGCTTTTTAGTAATTACCGGTGTCACTGCTAGTCGCAGCGACAGCTTTTACGCAGCAGTGCTTATAGCGTCTGTGAGATAGTCACTTCTGCATTTGCGCGAAGCGCATCAATATATTGTTGATAAACGCGCTGGCCTTGTACCTGAGCAAGGCGCTGCTTCAGGCTTTCACCCAACTCATTCTCAAGCTCTGGTGCTGCGTTAACGTTTTCAAGCATAACAACAGCAACGTCACCGTTTACCGTTGTTGCAACATCAACTTTATCTTCGCCTTCAAGGGCAAGAGAGAAAAGCGTGTCAACGAGTGCACGTGCAAGTGTACCGCCCGCTCTCGGAACAGCAGCTGCTGTCTCCCAAGACACAGACTTTTCAGCTAGCTCGCTTTCAACGCTTTCTCCAGCACGCACTTTTTGTGCGATATCAAACGCCCAAGCTTCTGCAGCTTCTTTTGACTTTTCAGCCTTAACAGAGGCTTCGATGCCTTCGCGTACTTCTTCAAGAGATTGAGTACGCTGAGGCTGATGCTCAATAACACGCGCAACAACAACGGTTTCGTCGTCTAGTTCTATAATATCGCTATTAAGCCCTTCATCAATAAGTTCAGAAGAGAAAGCAACGTCTAGTAAACCAGGGAAGCTTAGATCAGCGGGTGCGGTGTTGCGACTAAATACCACTGACTCTTGCACAGGCAAATCAACCGCGTTCGCTGCATCTTCTAACGTATCAGGTACTTCAAACGCAATTTCAGCTAACGTATTTTGAAGCTCAAAGTACTTTTCCATAGCTGCGTCATAAAGAAGCGTATCGCGAATCTCACCCGCTACTTCATCGAAAGATTTAACTTGTGCTTCTTTTAAGTCTGTTAACTTGATGATGTGAAAACCAAACTCGGTTTCAACTACGTCGGATACATCACCAACATTTTGTAAAGCAAAAGCTGCTTCATCAAACGCTGGGTCCATCATTTCTGGTGTAATGAAGTCTAAGTCACCACCGTTTTCGGCAGAGAATGTGTCATCAGAGTTTGCTTCTGCAAGAGCCGCAAAGTCTGCACCGTTGTCGAGTTCTGCTTTTAATGATTCTGCTTTTGCTTTCGCTGCATCGGCATCATCGCCCGCTTCGATAAGAATATGAGAAACACGGCGCTCTTCTTCTTTGCCGTAGCTTCCCAGGTTATTTTCGTAGTACGTGCGAACCGCTTCTTCATCAACCGAAACGCGATCTTTCAAGTCATCGACACTTAACTTAACGTAAGCAAGTTTAACCTGCTCGTCAGTATCGAAAGAGGCGATGTTGTTATTATAAAAAGCTTCAACATCCGCATCTGTCACTTCGATTGAGCCGGCAAACTCATCAGAGCTCACTAGCACGTATTTCGCATCACGAGTTTGGCGCTGTAGCGCATTCGCTTGCTGTACTTCACCGTCCAACGCAAATGAAGAATTCGTTAGCGCTGCAGCCAACTGGTTTTGTGTCATTTGAACGCGCAGATAATCGCGGAAATCGGCTACTTGAAAACCGTTTTGACGAAGAATGGCTTGGAAACGTTCGTTATCGAACTGACCTCCAAACTGGAATTCAGGCATTTGTGTTATGGTTTCGCGAATTTGTTTATCACTTACGCGCAATCCCATGTCCGTCGCTTGTTGCTGAATTAATTTTTCAGCAATAAGTCTGTCCAGTACATTTCTTCTGAAATCTGCGAGGTATTGCTCACTAGAGAAAAGCTGTGCGATGCTTTCGCCGTATTGTGACTCCATTTGTGCACGCTGATTCTGATATGCACGCTCTAGTTCTTGTGCCGAAATTTCTTCGCCATTAACAGTAGCTACTGCAGTAGTACCTGATGATGTTAGGTAGCTACCTACACCTGCGAATACGAAACTTAAAACGATAAGCGCGATAATCGCCATCGCCCATGGGCCTTGAGAACCTTCTCTGATTCTTTCTAGCATGATTGTTCTTCAACTCCGTTGCTTACTACAGTTACCTCAAACCATCACAAATCCGTGAGTGCGAGATAAAATAAGCGCTGATTATAACCCAATGCTGCCGAATATAAACGACCAAAACACACTATTTGTACTGTCTTTCGTTAAGTTCGAACGTTGCGAGGACATGTATAAAACTCATCAAGCCTCGTAGGGTTATTTCTACTCTTAAAATATTGGGGTCAGAGTCATTACTCTGACCCCAATATTGAATTCTTTGTTTTAGAAATAAAAAAGGCGATGGACTAGCCATCGCCTTTTTCTATAATTTTTGTGCTTAGTTACAAGCGTCTTTCAGTGCTTTACCAGCTTTGAAAGATGGAACTTTCGCTGCTGAAATCTGAATAGTCTCACCAGTTTGTGGGTTGCGGCCACTGCGAGCTGAACGTTCGCGAACTGAGAAAGTACCAAAGCCTACTAGTGCAACTTGGTCGCCGTCTTTAAGCGCCGCAGTTACTGAGTCAGTGAATGCGTCAAGAGCGCGGCCAGCAGCTGCTTTAGAAATGTCTGCACCAGCAGCGATTTGGTCGATAAGTTGAGACTTGTTCACAATTATGATCCCCTTCGATTGTTATTATACTGTTTGTCCAAAACGATTTTGCTTGAACGTTATAGCAAGCTTGATTGTTAACATCAAGCTTCAGTCACAAATAATTAACTTTATTAATGAATCGCTGCAATCCCTTTTGTGGCAAGGCTTCAAGCGAATACCACTTAAAGGTAACACAACTTTTGCGACTTGAAAGCCCTAATTTTAAAAAAATCAGGTTTTCTTTCGCTCAATGCACATTTTTTGTTCAATTATTGCAATTTTATAGCAAAAAAACGGCTACACGCCTTTAAAAACAAAGGATTGTAGCCAGTCGATTAAGTTATTTTTTAACCACCTTGACGCTTTCTACAGGTTCCTGCAGTGCAATATCAAGAACTTCATCAATCCACTTAACCGGATGGATTGATAAATCTTTCTTCACGTTGTCTGGAATTTCTTCCAAATCACGCTCGTTATCTTTTGGAATAACGACAGTTTTAATACCGCCTCGATGCGCAGCTAATAGTTTTTCTTTAAGTCCACCAATAGCAAGCACCTCACCACGTAGGGTGATTTCACCGGTCATGGCTACATCGCACTTCACAGGGTTACCCGTAAGTGACGAGACAAGTGCAGTACACATAGCAATACCTGCGCTAGGGCCATCTTTCGGCGTAGCACCTTCAGGTACGTGCACGTGAATATCACGTTTCTCGTAGAAGTCATCGTTTATGCGAAGCTTTTCTGCACGACTTCTTACCACCGTCATAGCAGCCTTAATAGACTCTTGCATGACATCACCTAAAGAACCCGTTGATGTCATTTTGCCTTTGCCCGGAACCGACGTTGTTTCAATGGTCAGTAAGTCACCACCTACCTGCGTCCAAGCAAGTCCTGTAACTTGGCCAATTTGATTGTCTTTGTCCGCTTTACCGTAGTCAAAGCGTTGAACGCCAAGATAGTCCTTAAGGTTATCCTGTGTTACGACTACTTTGTCTTTGCTTTTCTTAAGCAAAATATCTTTCACGGCTTTACGGCATACTTTCGACACTTCGCGCTCTAAGCTACGAACCCCGGCTTCACGGGTATAGTATCGAATCATACCGATAACGGCAGAATCGGTAATTTCCAACTCCTTCGCTTTAAGCCCATTGCGTTCCATTTGCTTACCAATTAAATGGTTCTTTGCAATGTTGAGTTTTTCATCTTCTGTGTAGCCAGATAGACGAATCACTTCCATACGGTCAAGTAATGGGCCTGGAATATTCATGCTGTTAGAGGTGGCTACGAACATAACGTCTGACAGGTCGTAGTCGACTTCCAGATAATGATCACTGAAGCTATTGTTTTGCTCTGGATCTAGTACTTCAAGCAGCGCTGACGCAGGGTCGCCTCGCATATCTGATGACATCTTATCGATTTCATCTAACAAGAACAGTGGGTTTTTGACCCCAACTTTCGCCATTTTTTGAACTAGCTTACCTGGCAATGAACCAATGTAAGTACGACGGTGACCACGGATTTCAGCTTCGTCACGTACGCCACCTAGTGCCATACGCACATATTTGCGACCTGTCGCTTTAGCTATCGACTGGCCTAATGAAGTTTTACCTACACCTGGAGGACCAACAAGACACAGAATTGGACCTTTTAGCTTCTTAACACGCTGCTGAACGGCTAAATACTCAAGAATGCGCTCTTTCACTTTCTCAAGGCCGTAGTGGTCTTCGTTAAGCACACCTTCTGCGCGGGAAAGATCTTTCTTCACCGGCGAGCGCTTGTTCCACGGCACGTTAGTCAACCATTCAATGTAGCTTCGAAGCACGGTAGCTTCTGCAGACATTGGTGACATCATCTTAAGCTTTTGAAGTTCAGCTTTCGCTTTATCTTCCGCTTCTTTAGGCATTTTAGCGTCGGCTATCTTTTTAGATAACGCTTCAAATTCGTCAGGTGCGTCATCCAGTTCACCCAACTCTTTCTGAATAGCCTTCATCTGCTCATTCAAGTAGTACTCGCGCTGGCTCTTTTCCATTTGCTTTTTAACGCGAGTACGAATTTTCTTTTCGACCTGCAGCAAATCAATTTCGCCTTCCATCAGCGCCATCAGATATTCAAGACGCTCATTGACGCCCTGCATCTCTAACACTTTTTGCTTTTCAGTAAGCTTAAGAGGCATATGTGCAGCCATGGTGTCGGCTAAACGAGGCGCATCTTCAATGCCATTTAGTGATGTCAGTACTTCTGGTGGAATTTTTTTGTTTAGCTTTACATAGCCTTCAAACTGAGAAACCGCAGAGCGAATAAGCACTTCTTGTTCGCTCTCATCAATCTCTTCATCAGTTAGTTTGTCTACATTAGCAACAAAGAACGGCTCTGATTGCTTATAGCTTTCAATTTCACCGCGAACACTACCTTCTACCAGCACTTTAACCGTACCGTCGGGTAGCTTTAGAAGTTGTAGGATAGTAGCAATAGTACCGACGGTATAGATGTCGTCCGCTTCAGGCTCATCTACGCCAGCGTCTTTTTGTGCTACTAGAAAAATTTGTTTGTCATTATCCATTGCCGCTTCTAGACAACGAATTGATTTCTCACGCCCAACAAATAGGGGTATGACCATATGCGGGTAAACAACCACGTCCCGCAAGGCAAGCACAGGAATTTCAATGCGATTTTCACGCTCAACTGTCATACTTGTTCTCAATTAGTTTGAAATGTCATTTTTATATGGGGATGCAAGAGCAAAGTTCAATCGAAACTTATTAAAGTGCGTTAATTCCTTAACCTTACCTTCCCTGCTCTAGGGCCTGTTGACCTTAATATAACCATTATCGATTTTGCCTCGAATGGCAATACTAAACGCAAAAATCTAGTAGAAAGGATAGCGAGATTTGTTTTAACCGCTCAAAAATCACCCATTTTCAAGGTATACCCTTTTGTTAGACGTAGGTCAGATTAGACAGCGAGATCTGAAACTTTGGATGTTAAAAACAAAAAAAAGGCCCTGAAGGGCCTTTTTTCACAAAACCAGCATCTATTCAGAGGCGGCTTTCTTTTCGTTGCTGTCGTAAATCAAGATAGGTTTTGATTCACCGCGAATAACGGTTTCATCAATAACAACTTTGCTCACGTCTTCCATTGAAGGAAGGTCGTACATAGTATCAAGCAAAACCGCTTCAACGATTGAGCGAAGACCACGTGCGCCTGTCTTACGATCCATTGCCTTTTTAGCAATAGCATTAAGTGCATCGTCACGGAACTCTAGCTCTACATCTTCCATCGAGAACAATGCACCATATTGCTTGGTGATTGCATTCTTAGGCTCGCGTAGAATTTGAATTAGTGCTTCTTCATTCAACTCTTCAAGGCTTGTTACTACCGGTAGACGTCCAATGAACTCTGGAATCAACCCATATTTCACTAAGTCTTCAGGCTCAACTTGCTTAAACAGTTCACTGATTTGTTTGCTGTTGTCTTTCGACTTAACCGTAGCACCAAATCCAATACCCGTGTCTTTTTGTGCGCGTTGCTCAATAACTTTATCAAGACCAGCAAACGCACCACCACAGATGAACAATATCTTAGAGGTATCAACCTGCAGGAATTCCTGCTGTGGGTGCTTACGTCCACCTTGCGGAGGAACAGACGCAACCGTACCCTCAATCAGCTTTAGAAGCGCCTGCTGTACACCTTCACCCGAAACGTCACGAGTGATAGATGGGTTGTCTGACTTACGAGAAATCTTATCAATTTCATCGATGTAAACAATTCCGCGCTGCGCTTTCTCTACGTCGTAGTCGCACTTCTGCAGTAACTTCTGGATGATGTTCTCAACGTCTTCGCCCACGTAGCCAGCTTCAGTTAGCGTGGTTGCGTCAGCCATGGTGAACGGAACATCAAGCAGGCGCGCTAGGGTTTCCGCTAGCAGCGTTTTACCACTACCGGTAGGTCCTATTAGCAAAATATTACTTTTGCCAAGTTCTACGCCTTCGTGAACGTCGCCATTGCGCAAGCGCTTGTAGTGGTTATATACCGCTACTGATAATACCTTCTTTGCATGTTCTTGCCCGATAACGTAATCGTCTAGGTGAGCATGAATTTCACTTGGTTTAGGTAAAGCGTCCTGCTTTTGCTTAGGCGCGATTTCCTTAATTTCTTCGCGAATGATATCGTTACATAACTCAACACACTCGTCGCAAATGAATACCGACGGGCCTGCTATTAACTTTCTTACTTCGTGTTGGCTTTTGCCACAAAACGAACAGTACAGTAGCTTATTATCACCGTCACCGCTTTGCTTATCACTCATTACTTTTGCCTCTGCCTTGCCTGAGCCGAAAACCAAAACGTGCTATGCACTGGCTCAGGTCTACTATAACTATACTACTTAGTTGCGGCTACGTCAGATCGATTTGCTAAAACTTGGTCAACAAGGCCATATTCTTTTGCCTCAGTTGCACTCAAGAAGTTATCACGGTCTGTGTCACGCGCGACTTTTTCATAGTCTTGACCAGTATGGTCCGCCATAAGGCGATTCAATTTCTCTTTAATAGACAGAATTTCTTTCGCGTGTATTTCAAAATCAGATGCCTGACCTTGGAAGCCACCAAGCGGTTGGTGAATCATTACGCGCGAGTTAGGTAGACAGTAGCGCTTACCTTTTGCTCCTGCAGATAGTAGAAATGCGCCCATGCTTGCAGCTTGGCCCATACATACTGTACTCACGTCTGGCTTGATAAACTTCATCGTATCGTAAATTGCCATGCCAGCAGTTACCGAACCGCCTGGTGAGTTAATGTATAAGAAAATATCTTTCTCTGGGTTTTCAGCTTCTAAGAACAACATTTGAGCAACGATGAGGTTGGCCATGTGATCTTCAACTTGTCCTACCAAGAAAATTACGTTTTCTTTCAATAGGCGAGAATAAATGTCGTATGAGCGCTCACCTTTAGAGGTTTGCTCAACAACCATAGGAACAAGTGCATTCATTGGGTCAAACGGGGTATTAGTCATAGCTACCTTGATTATCTAGCGTTAAAAACAAAAATGCTCGGAAGGCTCCGAGCATTTAAGCAGTTGCTGACAAGTAATGTCAATCAGACAGTAAAAAATTACGCCTGTTTGTTCATAACCTCGTCAAAAGCTTTAGTTACTTCGGTAACTTTTGCTTGCTCAAGAACCCACTCAATAGCTTGTTCTTCTAGTGCAACGTTCTGCATTTGTTGCATAAGCTCTTGGTTGTTGTTGTAGTAATCAACAACTTCTTGCGGATCTTCATACGCTGAAGCAGCAGTTTCGATCATCTCGTTAACTTTAGCTTCGTCTGCTTTAAGTTCGTTCTGCTTGATCACTTCACCTAGAAGAAGACCAATAGATACGCGACGTTTAGCGTTGTCAGTAAACAACTCAGCTGGTAGGTCTGGAAGGTTCTGACCACCGCCTTGCTGGCTGAAACGTTGCTTAGCTTGCTCGCGAAGTGCATTCACTTCTTGATCGATAAGCGCTTGAGGAATATCAATCTCGTTAGCTTCAACTAGCTTAGCAATAACGTCTTCTTTAACTTGCGCTTTTAGCGTCTGGTTTAGTTCACGCTGCATGTTCTTACGAACTTCTGCTTTAAGTGCGTCAACACCGCCTTCTTCAACACCGAATAGTTTAGCAAACTCTTCGTCAACTTTTGGAAGGTTTAGGCCTTCTACTTTCTTAACGGTAGTTTGGAAAACTGCATCTTTACCTTTTAGGTTTTCTGCGTGGTAGTCTTCAGGGAAAGTTACTTCGATAGTCACTTCTTCACCCGCTTTCGCGCCAACAAGTGGCTTTTCGAAACCAGGGATCATGCGATCTTTACCTAGCTCAAGAGCGAAGTCTTCTGCTTTACCACCTTCAAACTCTTCACCGTCGATAGAACCAACGAAGTCGATGATAACTTTGTCGTCTTTCTTCGCTTTACGCTTAACTTCTTTCCAAGTTGCGTGCTGCTTCTGAAGTGTTTCCATCATGTTATCTAGATCTTCGTCAGTAATTTCTACTACTGGCTTTTCGATTTCGATATCGCTAACACCTTTCACTTCTACTTCTGGGTAAACTTCGAAAGATGCTGTGAATTCTAGGTCCTGACCGTCTTCGTCTTTAGTCAGTTCAAACTTCGGCATACCAGCAGGCTGAATTTTTTCTTGAATCACTGCTTGGTAGAAGTTTTGCTGCATAACATCGCCAGCAACTTCTTGGCGAACAGCTTGGCCGAAACGCTTTTTGATTACGTTTACAGGAACTTTACCTGGACGGAAGCCGTTGATGCGTTGTGTTTTCGCCAATTGCTGTAGACGTGACTTAACTGCTGAATCAACCGTGTCAGCTGGAACGGTGATAGTAAGACGGCGTTCTAAACCCTGGGTCGTCTCGACTGAAACTTGCATTATGTTACCTCAACTATACGCCTTTACAGGCGTTTTGTTCTCAATCCCCTCTCCCGTCATGCAAGAGTTGCATATCACTCCGGGGTAGAGGTCGTTATTCGACGTTTATAAAATCAAAGTTAGGACACGAAATTGTGTCAAAAAGCCAACCTGAAACAAACGTACTGGTTAAAAAAAGACGCGGTAGTATACAGCCGCATACCACAAGAGTCGAGAGGCAAACACAAGTTTGTAACAACCATTTGAACGCATTTTGACCAAATAGCGAAACTAATAGCCTAAATAGCGAAAAAGACGGAATCTATGCGAATTTATTGAGCAATGAATAAAGAGGAGAGAAAGATAATGGTCGGTGAGACAGGATTTGAACCTGCGACCCCTTGTACCCAAAACAAGTGCGCTACCAAGCTGCGCCACTCACCGACAGATATATCTTTTTGAAAAGCCCTGCGAGAGCTTTAAATATGGTGCGGAAGGAGAGACTTGAACTCTCACGCCGTGAAGCACTGGAACCTAAATCCAGCGTGTCTACCAATTCCACCACTTCCGCGAAAAAGTGGGGTGGACGATGGGACTTGAACCCACGACAACCGGAATCACAATCCGGGGCTCTACCAACTGAGCTACGCCCACCACAGTAATCCTGTTCAGTCTTATGTGTGAATTGATAAACACATAAGCGCCTACCGAGCTGTCAGGATCTTACATAGCTACTCGATAGTTAAAGTCGACTCATACCCTAGCCCACAGATGATTTATCACTTTTAGCTAGAAGTATTTACTGAATCGAAGAAAGCATAAATGGTCGGTGAGACAGGATTTGAACCTGCGACCCCTTGTACCCAAAACAAGTGCGCTACCAAGCTGCGCCACTCACCGACTGGAATGCTTACATTAAGCTTTTGATAAAGCTTGAAAATATGGTGCGGAAGGAGAGACTTGAACTCTCACGCCGTGAAGCACTGGAACCTAAATCCAGCGTGTCTACCAATTCCACCACTTCCGCAAAAAAGTGGGGTGGACGATGGGACTTGAACCCACGACAACCGGAATCACAATCCGGGGCTCTACCAACTGAGCTACGCCCACCATAGGGTGTGTTTGCAATTTACACGTTTTATTTTAGCAGTGTAAATACGAAAATTCAGCCTTGCTATCAGGACCTACCTGACTCGCATGGCGCGCCCGGCAGGATTCGAACCTGCGACCCACGGCTTAGAAGGCCGTTGCTCTATCCAGCTGAGCTACGGGCGCTTGGCGAATCTTCGCTGCAAAAAGTGGTCGGTGAGACAGGATTTGAACCTGCGACCCCTTGTACCCAAAACAAGTGCGCTACCAAGCTGCGCCACTCACCGACTGTCGTACCGACCTTGAAGCGTTAGCCTCTGTGCCGTTACGGGGTGCGAATATTACTGACATCCCCCCACCTCGTCAAACACTTTTTTAAATAAAATTATCAACCGCTCACAAAGCATCCATTCTCACGTTTTTTTGAACAATTACCCTTGTATTTGCCTGTCTTTAGCCTAGGTTTGCGCTTCTTTTAAAGGGTAAGCATCAGGCTTTCCATTAACGGTCGTTTACGTTGAACATTTGTGGCGAATAATTGCAGAGTAATAACTACTAGAGTATTAGTCCTATTTTATGAAACAATATAGGGCACTTGTTGACCACCAAACCATATAAGAATCGTACAAGACTATGACCGCCCATCTTATTGACGGCAAACTAATTGCCAAACAAGTTCGCCAACACGTAACCTCCTATGTTGAATCGCTTACGCAAGCAGGTAAAAGACAACCAGGCCTAGCCGTTGTCCTTGTTGGCAGTGATGCAGCTTCTCAAGTTTATGTTTCCAATAAACGTAAAGCGTGCGAAGAAGTGGGGTTCGTTTCTCGCTCTTTCGACCTTCCTTCTGATACCACAGAAGAGACCTTGCTAAATTTAGTGGACGAGCTAAACGAAGATAAAGAGATCGACGGAATTCTGGTACAGCTTCCTTTACCTGCAGGGTTAAATGCAGAAAAGGTACTTGAACGTATTCACCCTCATAAAGATGTCGACGGATTTCATCCATACAATATTGGCCGCCTTGCACAGCGTATTCCTGCACTACGTCCCTGCACGCCAAAAGGCATCATGACCATGATAGAGTCAACCAAGCGCCCTGTAAAAGGTTTAGACGCGGTCATTGTAGGTGCGTCGAACATTGTGGGGCGCCCTATGAGCCTGGAACTGCTTTTAGCAGGCTGCACCGTTACTACCTGTCATAAGTTCACTCAGGACCTTAAAAGTCACGTTCAACGTGCAGACCTACTGGTAGTCGCAGTAGGTAAACCGAACTTTATTCCTGGTGACTGGGTAAAGCAGGGCGCGATTGTCATTGATGTAGGTATTAATCGCGTTAATGATGGTTCACTTGTTGGCGATGTTGATTTCGAAAAAGCGAAAGAGCGCGCAGGCTGGATAACCCCCGTTCCAGGCGGAGTTGGGCCGATGACAGTAGCCAGTTTGATAGAGAATACGCTGGAAGCTTACGTAAAATATCATTCTTAAAGTACAAATAGTTCAACCTAAATGTTAGGCAGAAATCAAATTTCTGCCTTTTTGTTTTATACTCCCCTCACGTTGAACACAGACTCAAACTGACCTACACCTTTTATGGCAGAACCAACATCTCCTTTATGGGAACAGCACGTAATTGATGCAACGCTTAAATGGGTTGACGACATTGTGATAAAACACAACTTTTGTCCCTTTGCGCGCTATGTAAGAACACCTCATCAAATTCGGTGTGTGGTAATTGAGGGCGATGCGGGAAATGTCGTTCAATCGCTATACGATGAGTTGCGGCATTTAGAAGAGAATGACACCACCGCTACAACACTAATTGCACTCACGCATTCAACCCTTGCTGATTTCAACGAATATCTCGATGTATTGGCTATTAGCGATAATATGCTGCACGACTGGGGATACAGCGGCACTTACCAACTTGCCAGCTTCCACCCCAATTATGTATTCGACGGTAGCGACGTAGACGATGCTGAAAACTATACCAATCGTTCACCCTACCCGCTTTTGCATTTGATTCGTGAAGCTGATATCACACGCTACATGAAGAAAGAAGAAGATGCCGAAAAGATATTCAGCCATAACATTGCAAAAGCACGGACGCTTGGGTGCCCTTATTTTGAGAGTGTGTTAGACACGCTTAAAAAAAATAAGCCCGCTCGATAAACACGGGAAGCTTGCTTTTTTGTGCAATGTAAAAAACACGCACTAAAAAGAGAATAAGCTCGTGATGCGAGCAGGCCTAAAGTATTGGATTACTCCAGGGAACCCAAATAAGCAGCTCCTTTTAACAAGCAGGATGTTTATTTGACTCAAGCTTTCACTTGAAACGTCACTTTACCTGCAAATTATGTGAGTAATATGACAACGTTACACATTTTTGACTTCGTTAAGGCTAAAACGTGAATACCCACAATTCATTTTCTCTCGAGGCTATAGCGACTGTCGCTACGCCTTTCAAGCAAAAGTTTGCTATTCCAAGACAGCCCAACTTGGCTAACGCCCAAGGTGTTATCACCTTCAAAGAAGGCTTTAACGATATCAATATGCTCAAAGGGATAGAGAATTACAGTCACCTATGGCTGCTTTTTATCTTTCACCAGAATATTGAACGCGGTTGGAAAAATACGGTAAAAGCCCCTCGTCTAGGTGGTAATGCAACTATGGGCGTATTGGCAAGCCGCAGTACCCACCGACCTAATGGAATTGGCATGTCTGTGGTGAAAAACAAAGGTGTAGTTAGCATTGACGGACAAACACAGTTAGTGGTTGAAGGAGTAGATTTAGTCGACGGCACACCGCTTGTCGATATCAAGCCCTATATCGCGTACGCTGATAGTGTTCCTAGCGCCAGCGATAATCTTGATAACATTAACCCCATACCCAATCGCGACGTATCATTCGCCGATACAATCCAGCCCACACTTGCTGAAATAGAGAAAAAGCACCGTGGTTTTTCTGCCTTGGTGACTGCGGTACTGTCCCAAGACCCTCGCCCAGCCTATAAACAGCATATTGAAAATGATGAGAAAACCTACCGCGTGACGCTATACGATATTGATGTAGGGTTTGAAATAAGAGATGCCGCCGTTAAGGTGACCGAACTGGTTCATTTAGGATAATTACACTATTAGTGTTAACAGTCTGTGGCGAAATAGCTCACAGTTAATTAGAATACGCCCAAACGTGTGACACCTTATCTCGGTTCAAGCATTTCGCAATGTTTTGTTTTGCGAATTGCCGTTTGCGAAAGAGCATCACACTAACCGTCATAAATACATTTATAACAGGATACCTGCTTTACATGCGCACTAGTCAATATTTGCTTGCCACGCAGAAAGAAACACCTGCAGATGCAGAGGTTATCAGCCACCAGCTTATGCTAAGAGCTGGTATGATCAGAAAGCTTGCCTCGGGTCTATACACATGGTTGCCATCTGGTCTTCGTGTACTTAATAAAGTAGCCAATATTGTTCGTGAAGAAATGAACAAAGCAGGCGCGATTGAAGTGCTAATGCCCGTTGTTCAGCCCGCAGATTTGTGGGAAGAATCTGGACGATGGGAAGAGTACGGCCCAGAGTTACTTCGTATTAAAGACCGCCACCAGCGAGATTTCGTATTAGGTCCAACGCACGAAGAAGTTATTACCGCGCTTGTGCGTAATGAAATTAGCAGCTATAAGCAGCTTCCGCTCAATCTATACCAGATTCAGACTAAATTCCGCGACGAAGTGCGCCCCCGTTTCGGTATTATGCGTGGTCGTGAATTTACCATGAAAGATGCGTACAGCTTCCACTTAGAAGACAGCTGTTTAGAAGAAACGTATCAAAAAATGTACGACGCTTACTGCAATATATTCTCGCGTATGGGCTTAGACTTCAGAGCAGTCATTGCCGACTCTGGCTCTATTGGTGGTAATCACTCTCACGAGTTCCACGTACTTGCCGCATCAGGTGAAGACGATATCGCTTTCTCAAGCGACAGTGATTACGCAGCCAATGTTGAAATGGCTGAAGCTGTTGCGCCTGAAAAAGCTGTCGCATCGGGCGCTGCAGTTGAGACTAAAGATGCCAAAGGCAAAGATTTCAATGCTATCTTAAAAAGCGTAGAAGCCGAAGTGACAAACGCGGTCAAAGTCGTAGTAGTGAAAGCCGCTAATGAAGTAGACAGTAAAGGCGAAGAAGTAGTTTCTGATAAATGGGTAGCCCTTGTACTTCGTGCTGATCATGAGCTTAATGATGTAAAAGCAGAGAAGTTATCCAGCGTTGCAAGCCCGCTTGTTGAAGCATCATTTGAACAAGCAAAAGATATTCTTGGCGTGTCACCATTGTTTGCTGATGCAACCAACCTGCCTGTACCCGCTTTTATTGACGCCAGTGCAGCTGCCCTTGCTGACTTCACTACAGGCGCAGGCGCAGGCGGTAAGGTAAATATTAACGTAAACTGGTCTGAAGATATTACTGGCGTTGATATTCGCAACGTTGTAGCAGGCGATGCATCTCCTGACGGGAAAGGCACGCTAGATATTAAACGCGGCATCGAAGTGGGTCATATCTTCCAGCTTGGCAGCAAGTATTCAGAGGCCATGAACTGCGGCGTACTAAGCGAATCAGGTAAGCACCAAACCTTAACTATGGGTTGTTACGGTATAGGCGTATCTCGAATTGTTGCGGCAGCTATTGAGCAAAACCACGATAAATTTGGCATAAAGTGGCCAGATCCTATTGCACCGTTTAAAATTGCATTAATACCAATGAATATGCATAAGTCTCATCGCATTAAAGAAGCAGCGGAAGCGCTTTATGAAGAGCTTGTTGCCCTTGGCGTAGAAGTGTTGTTTGACGACAGAAAAGAGCGTCCGGGTGTCATGTTCAATGATATGGAATTAATTGGCATACCTCACAGCATTGTTATTGGTGAAAGAAACCTAGATAATCAACAGGTTGAGTATAAGAATAGACGTACTGGTGAAAAGCAGTTGTTAGATATTAGCGCAGCAAAGGACTTTGTAGCCGCACTCTAGCGCCTGATCTCGCCGATTAGATTAGAAAAGAGGACGTATGCGGTTAACATTTTATGGCGTAAGAGGGTCAATCCCTACCCCGGGAGCAGCTTACGTCCGCTATGGTGGTAATACTGCATGCGTTCACATTGAGCTTGAGGATGGTACCGATATCATCCTCGACTCTGGCACAGGGATTCGCGTGCTTGGCGAGCGCCTTATTCAAAAAGATACTCCCATTAATCTGCTGTTGAGCCACAACCATTGGGATCATATTCAAGGCTTCCCTTTTTTTGCGCCTATCTATCAGGCTTCACGCGAAATCAACATATACCCGGGTCAAACCCTCCTTGATGAACCTGATCAAATTTTAAAGCAAATGGAAGGGTCGTTATTTCCAGTCCCCCGAAGTGCGCTGAAAGCTAACATTTCTATTGTCGATATTCCCAAGTCTACAAGCCGATTTTCAGTAGGAAGCGCAACCATAACTCGCTTAGCCATGAACCACCCCGGTCGTGGCAGTGCCTATTGTATTGAAGCCGATGATGCAAAGGTGGCTTACATAACAGATAATGAGCTTTACCCCCCCTACAAAAAAGAAACAGACTTTATCGATTTCGCAAAATTTGCACAAAATGCCGATCTGCTAATACACGATGCACAGTATATGTTGTCTGACATGCCAGCGAAGAACGGATGGGGTCATTCGGTCGCGGAAGAAGCGGTGAAACTAGCAATGGCATGTAACGCAAAAAAATTAGCTTTATATAGTCATGATCCAGAACGGACTGATGACGATATAGATGATGTTGTAAACCATTGTAATGTATACGTCACAGTGGCAGAGTCTAATCTACAAGTATTTGCATCTTCAGAAGGCCAAGCACTGGACTTCAGTTAAGCATAACAACAACCCCACGTTACGGAGAATTAAAGGTGTCTGTGTTAAAGCCTTTTGTATTTTTAGCAGCATTTGCTGCTTGTACGCCTGTGTGCGCTCAACAATCACAAGAAGTGGTAAGCGAACAAGCGTCATCTTTAGAAAATAGTGAACAAGAGCGCACTGTTGAAAATGAAGAAAATCAATCGTCTCAGGAAGAAAGCGGTATTGAAGTTATCGATATCATCAAACGTGACACCATCACGGAAAGTGCACTGGATAACCGATTAGAAGGCGATAAAGAAGCACTGGATAATGTGTTTGCTATCACTCAGCATAGACAAAACTATCTACTTCCAATCACTTACGTTTCCAACCCAAGCTCTGTGGCCAGTGAAGAACTCACAAACGAGAACATAGACAATAAAGAAGCCAAATTTCAGGTAAGCGCAAAGCTGCCACTTTATTTGGAAGATACAGGATTCGACGGTGTTTACTTTGGCTTTACGCTTACCTCTTTCTGGCAGCTTTATAACAGTGAAGCGTCGAAGCCGTTTCGCGAGACCAATTACGAACCAGAAGTCTTTTGGCAAGAAACAGCCGATTATTCCGTACTTGGCTACAAATTTAATACCTTTCAAGTTGGTTTCAATCATATGTCTAACGGTCAAAGCGGGCTGCGCTCTCGAAGCTGGAACCGTATATTTGCCTCTATTGTCTTTAGTGACGATGACGATATCTACTACCTAAAGACGTGGTACCGTATTCCTGAAGACGAGAAAACAGACCCGCTTGATCCTACCGGCGACGATAACCCTGATATACAAGACTATTACGGTAGAATGGAACTTGGTTATGGAAGGAAAATTGGCGCGTTTAAAGTACTGGCGCTTTTACGAAATAACCTCGACGTAGATGAGAACCGAGGCAGCATCCAGCTAGACTTCACCTACCCTATCTCTGACCGCTATGAAGTCTTGCTTCAATACTTCAATGGCTATGGCGATTCGCTTATCGACTATAACCGCTCACAAGAACGTATTGGTATCGGTTTTCAGCTGCACTTTTTGTAATAAATAACCACGTAGACACAGGATGGGCACGCCAAACCGCTTTTGCATGGCGTGCTCTTCTCAATTCGACATCACTGTATGCTAATCAATCACGCCTGCCGCGCGATAAAGCTGAATATGCACATCTACCAGTGCTGCAATATCTCTTTGGTAGCCTCCACCAATTACCGCAGCAATCGGAACGCCTAAACGCTCGGCTAACGCAAAAACTTGCGTATCTCTTTCGTACACGCCTTGCGTAGAAATATGCAAATGACCAAGGTCGTCGTTTACATGCACATCAACGCCTGCGTCATAGATGATGGCATCGGGCTGAAATTGTCTCATTACCATCGTTAGCGCTTGTTCTAGCGTAGTTAGATACTCATCGTCTTCGGTGCCCTTATCGAGCCCTATATCAATATCGGAACGCTGCTTTCTGTGGGGAAAGTTCTTTTCACCATGAATAGATAAGGTAAAAATATCACGGTCGTTTTCGGCAAGTTTTGCTGTGCCATCGCCTTGATGCACATCTAGATCGACAATAAGCACATTTTCAACGGACGGGGTTTGCTGCATAGTTTTCGCTGCCAAATATAAATCGTTGAACAAGCAAAAACCTGAACCAAAATCAGCAAACGCGTGATGATACCCGCCCGTTAAATTCAATGCTTTTCCATGCTCTAGCGCTAGCTTGGCTGTTAAACAGGTCCCAGCAACGGCAGTACGGGTACGCTCAATCAGCTGCTGCGACCAGGGAAAGCCTATGCGGCGCATGGCTTTCTTATCTAATGCGCCAGTACTTAGTGCATCAACATAGTCCGGATCGTAATAGGCAGTGAGAAAAGAAAGATCAACCGGTGATGGAGTAACAAAACGCGATGCTTCCACACCACGATTTAACAATTCATCGCGAATACCTACGTACTTCTCGATGGGAAATCGGTGTCGCTCAGGAAGATCTAACTGGCTATAAATAGGATGAAATACGAGTGGTGTTGTCATTATTATCAATACTAGTTTAGGCCGCGCGCATCTATAACAGATAAAAGAAAAGGGGCGTGAACATTGTTCAAACACTCCCTTTTAACGTGTTTATACTGACAAAGCACAGTTAGCGGGTCAAACTGTTCACCACCTTTTCAACATTTTCTGACATACTTTTCATTGAGCGTGACATGTCATCACGCTGAGCAAGTTGATGATATTTTTCAGATGATGTGACCACATTACTGATAATTGTTTCCACCTGCTGAAGTACAGCCTCTTGCTCATCTGCGGCTTCGTTAAGCGCCACAACTACGCTGGCCGTTTCTTGAATATCCCTCACCACGTTATTGAGTGTTTCAAGCGCTGTCGCTGCTTCTGCTGCGTTTGTGTCTGACAGCTGCTTGCCTGACGACATCGCCGCAACGGCCCCTTTTGCTTCAGCTTCAAAACTACTTAAAATGTCGTTAATTTCCTTGGTCGACTGCTGTGTTTTAGCTGCAAGTGCTCGAACCTCGTCGGCTACCACGGCAAAACCACGGCCATGCTCACCTGCCCTAGCAGCTTCAATTGCTGCGTTTAGAGCCAGTAGGTTAGTCTGATCGGCAATTTCATTAATAACATTTACCACTTTTAGAATATTGGTACTGCGGCTTTGCAGTTCTGACACGATATTACTTGATTCGGTTACCGTTTTAGCTAGCTGCTTAAAGCCTGCATTGGCGCTTTCAAACGTGGCATAACAACTTGCCACGTTCTTTTCGGAGTTATTTGTCGCCACAGCAACTTGGTCAGTGATTGCCACTAAATTTTGCACAATCTCTTTAAGTTTATCCGTACTGCTATCAAGCGAGCGCGACGCATCCCGTTGTCCATTGGCGCCTTCCATAATGGATTGGCTGACGTTACCGAGGGTGCCAAACGCCTTTTCCATTTCGGTCTCCGCTTGTTGAAGCTGCGCAACCGAATCTTTTAATTTGTTTTGTAATGCCCTGGCTGATTCTGCCAGCATGCCCAATTCATGGTCGCTGGAATACGTTAACGCGTAGTCGTAACGGCTATGAGCCAAGTTGGATATACACGCCGCAACCTGCTTCGTTGGTTTAATAACCTGAGAGCGTAAACGAGCAATCACATAAGCAACAGAAAGCACAGAGAGCGCAATAGCCGCCAGTAGAATTATCCAGAGCATAGTGCGCGTATTGGCTTTAAGCTCAGCAATCGCGTTCGCTGAATCGGCTGCAATTTCCGCCGCGATACCTGAGAGGAGCTTAGCAGGCTCTCTATCAATACCTCGAACAAAGCTATCTCCAACCTTTGGATCAAACCCTGAGTTAATAAATGCGTCGTATCCTTCACGGTATTTCTCGGCCATGACTGCATGGGCTTTTTGAAATTGCCTGATATCTGACTTCACGCTTTCACTTATCACACTACTTGATAGCATCAGGTCAAACTGGCGAGTGATATCGGCCTCTCTCTGCTTGAATCGCTCCCAGTATTTTTCTCGGTCGTCTTTTTTGTGGCCACGCAACAATACGTTCTTCCACTCTTGCACTTGAGTTTTGAAAGTACTTAGCGTGGTATTGACGTCTCGTTCTGACTGAACAAGGGTGTTTTCTAACTCATCGAATGAATTAAGTAACGAGAAAGACTTTAGAATTGAGGCACCGTTTAATAGTACAAGAATTAAAAAGCTGGCGAGAACAGGCGTCATCACCAAACGGCTGATGCTTGTGTAATTGAACACGGCTTAACCTTTAGTATAAATTTAAAGAAGGACGTCGCCATTAAATGATATTTTTATGACGGTATGGTTACAAATTTGGTATGAATCAACATACCAATATATGCGAAAATATACACCCTTATAGTAACAGGCTTATTAACTTGCTCTTTTTTAAGTAGATACAAAAAAAGAGCCCGAAGGCTCTCTTTTCATTTCGGTAAATTTACACCCGTTTATTCCCACTCAATCGTAGCAGGTGGCTTACCAGAAATGTCGTATACTACGCGGCTAATGCCGTCAATTTCATTGATAATGCGATTCGACACTTTACCTAGGAAGTCGTAGGGTAAATGTGCCCAGTGAGCTGTCATGAAATCGATGGTTTCTACTGCACGAAGGCTTACTACCCAGTCATATTTACGCGCATCACCCATTACGCCAACTGAGCGCACTGGAAGAAATACGGTAAACGCTTGGCTTACTTTTTGGTATAGGTCAGCTGCATATAGCTCTTCAATGAAGATAGCGTCTGCACGACGTAGTAAGTCGCAATATTCTTTCTTAATTTCACCAAGTACACGAACACCTAGACCCGGACCAGGGAACGGATGACGGTAAAGCATGTCGTACGGTAAACCTAGCTCAAGGCCGATTTTGCGTACTTCGTCTTTAAAGAGTTCACGCAGTGGCTCAACAAGACCTAGCTCCATATCTTCTGGAAGACCACCCACGTTGTGGTGCGATTTGATTACGTGCGCTTTACCCGTTGCAGAACCCGCTGATTCAATAACGTCTGGGTAAATAGTACCTTGCGCTAACCACTTCGCGTTTTCACGTTTGCCCGCTTCTTCGTCAAATACACGAACGAACTCATTACCAATAGCTTTACGTTTCAGCTCAGGATCTTCAATGCCTTTTAGGCGTTCAAGGAAACGCTCTTCAGCGTCTACACGGATAATGTTAAGGCCGAAATGGTCACCAAACATTTCCATTACCTGATCAGCTTCATTTAAGCGAAGCAGGCCATTGTCTACAAACACACAAGTAAGTTTGTCACCTATCGCGCGGTGAAGCAGCATGGCTGTTACTGAAGAATCTACACCGCCTGAAAGGCCAAGAATAACTTCTTCATCGCCCACCTTCTCTTTTATGCGCTCAATGGCATCGTCAATAATTGCGCCAGCTGTCCAGAGCTTTTCACACTTACAGATGTCCATCACAAAGTGAGTTAATAGACGCATGCCTTGGCGAGTGTGAGTCACTTCAGGGTGGAACTGCACGCCATAGAATTGCTTCTCTGCGTTATACATTGCAGCATGTGGGCATGAAGCGGTTTGCGCGATGGTTTCAAAACCTTCGGGAATAGCTGCCACTTTATCGCCGTGGCTCATCCATACATCAAGCAGCGCCGCGCCGTTATCGCCTATCGCATCTTCAATTTTATCCAGCAGCGGGCTTGGCTTAATCACTTCTACTTGCGCATAACCAAATTCACGCTTGTCTGAACCCAGTACGCCACCACCTAGCTGTTGTGCCATGGTTTGCATGCCATAGCACACGCCTAGCACTGGCACGCCGGCTTCAAATACGTACTCGGGCGCGCGTGGTGAACCTTCTTCGGTTACTGACTCTGGGCCACCTGACAGAATAATCCCTTGAGGATTAAATTCGCGGATTTGCTCTTCGGTCACATCCCAAGCCCAAAGCTCACAGTAAACGCCTATTTCGCGAACACGACGTGCTATCAACTGCGTGTATTGCGAGCCAAAATCCAAAATAAGTATGCGTTGGTCGTGGATATTTGTGGTCATGTTTTATTTTTACCCGTTAAATAAAAGAACAAAGGCTGGTGTAGTACCAGCCTCGCAGTCGTCGGTCGCCTTAACCTAAACGGTAGTTTGGCGCTTCTTTGGTAATGCTTACATCGTGAACGTGGCTCTCGCCCATTCCGGCTGAAGTTACGCGCACAAATTGTGCCTTGGTATTGAGCTCTTCAATCGTTGCGCAGCCCGTTAAGCCCATGGCTGAGCGCAAGCCGCCCATTTGCTGATGGATAATATTAGCAATTGGACCTTTGTACGCTACGCGGCCTTCAATACCTTCTGGTACTAATTTCTCAGCGTTATCAGAATCTTGGAAGTAACGGTCTGACGAACCGTGGCTTTGATCCATAGCGCCTAGTGAACCCATACCGCGATATGACTTGTAATAACGGCCTTGGAAAAGTTCTACTTCCCCTGGCGCTTCTTCAGTACCTGCTAGCATGCTGCCAACCATTACGCAGCTTGCGCCAGCAGCCAACGCCTTAGCAATGTCACCCGAAAAACGAATACCGCCGTCAGCGATTACTGGAATGTCGGTATCTTTAAGTGCTTCTACTGCATCTGATACCGCAGTAATTTGAGGCACACCGCAACCGGTTACGATACGGGTAGTACAAATTGAACCAGGACCAATACCCACTTTAACAGCATCTACGCCGGCATCGGCAAGTGCTTTCGCGCCATCGCCCGTCGCAACGTTACCCGCAATAATTTGTACATCTGGATAGTCTGCACGTACCTTTTTCACGCGATCAATAACGCCTTGTGAGTGACCGTGAGAGGTATCGATAAGTAGAACGTCAACGCCTGCATCTACAAGTAGTGCAATACGTTCGTCAGTACCTGGTCCAACGCTTACCGCAGCACCAACACGTAGGCGACCAAGCGAGTCTTTACATGCATTAGGCTTGTTTTCTGCTTTCTGGAAGTCTTTAACAGTGATCAGGCCTGTAAGCTTAAACGCGTCGTCGACGACAAGAATTTTCTCAATGCGGTGTTCGTGCATTAGGTCTAACACCACATCAGAGCTTGCACCTTCTTTAACGGTAACCAGATCATCCTTACCGGTCATTACGTTTCTAATAGGCAAATTCAAACGCTTTTCAAAGCGAAGATCGCGGCCTGTCACAATACCAATTAGGTTATTATCTTTGTCAGTCACCGGGAAGCCAGAGTAACCAAGACGCTTAGAAAGCGCGATAACTTCACCGATGGTCGCATTCTCTTCAACCGTTACCGGGTCAGATACCACACCACTTTCGTATTTCTTAACTTCACGTACGTGTTTGGCTTGCTCTTCGGGCTTCATGTTTTTATGAATGAAACCAATACCACCCTCTTGGGCTAGCGCAATAGCTAGACGGGCTTCAGAAACCGTGTCCATGGCAGCAGACACCATTGGAATATTTAACGTTACGCCACGCGTAAGGCGTGTTTGTAAGTTGGCTGTGTGAGGGAGGACGGTCGAGTGGCCGGGAACCAGCAACACATCGTCGAACGTCAGGGCTTCTTGGATGATACGTAGCATGCAACAACACCTATTCAGTTGAGGGTTAATTGCGGCGCAATTGTAGTGTTTTTTAGTTTTCAGGTAAACTCTAAATGTATTAAACCCAGTGATTTTTTTTATGTTTACAAATTCGCCATCTACGTCTCGACAAATTTTAACAGTTACCAAGCTAAATCGCTTAGCCAGAACCGTACTGGAAGGCGAAATTGGCCTTATTTGGCTATCTGCCGAAATATCCAACTTTGTGGCAGCCGCATCAGGGCATTGGTATTTCACGCTCAAAGACAACAAAGCCCAAGTTCGCGCGGCCATGTTTAAGGGATCAAACCGCAATGTTCGTATCCGTCCTAAAGAAGGCGACAAAATTTTAGTGCGAGCGTCGGTTGGCCTTTACGAAGCACGCGGCGACTATCAACTGGTTGTCGAACACATGGAAAGCGATGGCGAAGGTGCGCTTAAGCAAGCGTTCGAAGCCTTAAAGTTCAAACTCAACAATGAAGGCTTGTTCGATACTGCTAACAAGCGTGCGCTACCTGAACGTATCAATCGCATCGGCGTAATAACTTCATCAAGCGGTGCAGCGCTTCACGATGTATTAAGTGTATTAAAACGACGCAGCCCACAAACCGAAATCATTGTTTATCCGTCGATGGTTCAGGGTGAAACTGCACCTTTACAGTTAATTAATGCGTTGAGAACGGCTAACCACCGCGCAGAAGTGGATGTGCTGTTACTTACGCGAGGCGGCGGTTCATTAGAAGACTTGTGGTGTTTTAATGATGAAAGCTTAGCAAGAGAAGTCGCTGCAAGTGCCCTTCCCATAGTTAGCGCCGTAGGCCATGAGGTAGACTTCACCATTAGTGACTTCGTCGCCGATGTTCGCGCCCCTACCCCATCTGCTGCTGCCGAAATCTTAAGTCAGGATTCTGCCGCTCTCTACCAAACGCTAAGTCAGCAAAAACAACGCTTAGCAAGGGCAATACTTCAGTACCTTCAAGCGAGTAAACAACAGCTTGCTTTAAAGAAACAACGGTTAAATGCGTTGCATCCACAAAGCCGCATTCAATCGCAGTGGCAAACGTTAGACAGACTACAACTTCGTTTAGCGCATAAAATGCAAAACGACTTGGCAAAAGCAGAGAAGCAATTACAAGGTCTTGATTACAGACTAAACAAACAATCGCCATCAGCAAACGTAGCGCGTGCAAAAGACAAACTGAATTACGCTAGCACCAAGCTCTTATCAAGCATGAATACACTCATTAGAAGCAAAAAAAATGAACTTGGTGGTAAAGTTAGCCTCTTACAATCCGTAAGTCCTCTTTCAACGCTCGCCCGTGGTTACAGCATTACTTTGTCCGACAAAGCAGCCATTAATAGCGTGAATAAAGTAAATGTAGGTGATGAGATAAAATCTCGGGTGACTGACGGAGAAATAACCAGTACAGTGACACACATTCAGCGGCAATAGGTAGCCTTAAGTATTATGCCCGTTCATGTAAACGCGTTTTCCTTTTCCAGTATTTACCAGCGGGCCTGTGCATTTTGGAGCCTAAAGTCACAGCGGTTCGCTGTACCCAAAATTTTGACATCTTTGTGCGTTTTTGTTCTGTTACTAGTGCCTGACTTCACCTTTGCTTCTATGGTCAATCAACCTGTCTCTGTTTTTTCTACCTACCCGAGCGAGACGTTACTCAGGGCTTGTGGAGCCCAACGAGCATTAAGCGAAGCTAATTCTTCTCAATCCACTAATTTGTGTTTTGAAGATGCGATTTCGCCCGACAGCTTTATTAAACTCCTAAGCGAATCAGGAGAGTTCAGTCATTTGTTCCCTTATGGCGAAGGAAACGACTACGAACTATTGATTGCTAATGTTGGCGCAGCGCCTGGCATGCATCGACAGCACGCAAAACAATTTGCAGAATTCACTTTACAATGGCGAGGGATAGAAATTGACTCATCTTCATTTGATGCGAGTGCCGCAGAAAACACAGATGTGAAAACGGAAACCGCTTTAGCCGAAGAAGAAGCTCAATCGTTGATTGCCCGCTGGATTCAACATGCCAAACATTCTGGATTATTTACCAGCCAGTTTTTGTTCGATGCGCTAGAAGCTAGCGACTATAAGGGTGGATTACAGGTACCAAACGCCATTGGCGACTTCACTAAATTAGATACTCAGTTATATCCAGACCCGTTTAACGGTGCAATTACTCGCTATATACACCCTGAGTTTGAAGATGCGCTCGTTGATGTCACCGTATATCCCTTTTTAGATCAGCTTTCTTCAGATGAAAACGAGCTACTTCCTAAGCAACTAGAAAGTGATCTGCAAAGAGCTAGTGCTACAGCCGATTTACAACAGTTAACATTGTCTCAAATCAGTCCAGCCTCACGCTATGAGGTTAACAGCGCATTAAGAGGATGGAGATTGGGGCTGAGCGCGGCATCTGAAACATCACCAACAATTTACGCGACAACCTATGTCTTTAAGCTACAAGATAAAATCGTAAAAGTGTCTACGACTTTTCCTCCTGACTTTTCAGACAATATTGTTAATCAATTGATTGTTAACGTAGAAGTTCCGCAAGAGTCTGAAATGATGAAAAAGGTTCGCTCTCTGCTTTTGGAAAGCGCGCATTAAGCTTTTTTCGCAGAACGTCGTTTAACTAGCGGCAAACTCAACGTTGGCTTTTCTTCTGTTTTGGCGGTGAGAATATATACTTTTTGCTGCTCTTTTGGTTTATACCTATCAAACCAGTTATACATTTGATTTTTTTGAAGTGGTGAGGCGACTTTAACCAATTTTTCTACTGACACTTTATCTCCCAAAAACACTGCTGGCTGTCTGCTAAACAGGTAGTGTCTGCAAAAACAGCTCCAAATTTCACATCCGTGGTAACCTCCCGAATTCAAAGGTACGTACCTATAAATGACTGAATATGTGAACAAAGAGAAAGTGGTACTAGCAGGAAAAGAATACAATCTAAGTGTAATAATGACCTAGCAGATTAAATCAAGAAAACCGTAGAGTTGAATACGACTGGCAAAATGCAATTCACGCTAAAGCGAGTCTAATTGGGGATTTCATCATGCCACAATAGTGGGGAAATTGAGTAATGTAAAAGCATGGACGCTATCGCCACTTGGTCAGAAATAGCGCCCTATCCTAAAAAAGGCTACTTTTTATCTTTGTAATAAGACATCATACGACGGCGCTTGCGCTGCTGCGCCAAGGTCAAATTAGCCTTCTTACCTTCAAACGGGTTGTTGCCTTCTCTGAATTCTATCTTAATAGGCGTGCCCATAATTTCTAGCGCTTTTCTGAAATAGTTCATCAAGAAACGTTTATAAGAGCTTGGTAAGTCATCCACTTGATTACCGTGAATAACAATAACCGGTGGGTTGTAACCACCTGCGTGAGCATACTTCATTTTAACTCGGCGACCACGCACCAGCGGAGGTTGATGGTCATCCTGAGCCATTTCCATAATTTGTGTAAGCAGCGCGGTATTAATACGCTTGGTCGCGCTCATATACGCTTCTTGTACGGACTCAAATAAATTACCAACACCCGAACCATGAAGCGCAGAAATAAAATGAATTCGAGCGAAGTCGATAAAGCCTAAACGACGGTCCATCTCGCGCTTTATGTCGTCTTTCACGTCAGTACTTAATCCGTCCCATTTGTTCACGGCAACTACTAATGAACGACCTGAATTAAGTACAAAGCCTAATAAGCTGAGATCTTGGTCGGTAATACCTTCTCTGGCATCAATGACCAATAGCACTACGTTAGCTTCTTCAATTGCCTGAAGAGTTTTAACAATAGAGAACTTCTCTACGGCTTCACTAATTTTCTTGCGCTTTCTCACGCCCGCGGTATCGATTAGGATATATTCACGCTCATCCCTTTCCATTGGAATGTACACGCTGTCACGGGTGGTGCCTGGCATGTCGAATACTACCACGCGCTCTTCACCTAAAATGCGGTTTGTCAGTGTCGACTTACCCACGTTGGGCTTACCTACGATAGCAAGTTTGATAGGTAACTCTTGAAGGCGTTGACGCTGCGTTTCAGCATCCTCTTCTTCTTCAGGCTCCTCATCGACAATTTCCATGTCCGGGAAATCAGATTCAAGTGGCTTTAAGGCGTCCTGCAGCAATTGGCTAACACCGCGACCGTGGGCCGCAGCAATTTGCTTAATATCACCTAAGCCTAAGGAATAAAATTCCGCACTTTCGCTATCGCCGTCAATTCCATCAACCTTGTTCGCCACAACAAACACTTTTTTGTTTATGCGTCGAAGATGATCAGCAATACCTTGGTCGGCTGGCAGCATACCTGCTCTGGCGTCAACCAAAAACAATACGACATCAGCCTCTTCTATAGCTAACAAAGACTGTTGTGCCATTTCAGCATCAATGCCCTCTTCATCGCCCGTAATACCGCCGGTATCCACTACTATGAACTGGCGCTTTTCAAATTTCGCTTGGCCGTATTTACGGTCGCGAGTTAGCCCCGGATAGTCAGCAACTAGTGCATCACGGGTATTTGTAAGGCGATTAAACAAGGTTGACTTACCAACATTAGGGCGGCCAACCAAAGCAACAACGGGTAACATTTATCAGATCCTAGGGGTCATGAAAGCTAAAAAAGCACAAGCCGCATACACCATCTATTACAACTAACGTTCGGGAGCTGTATTCTCTAACGAGAGGTGAATTACTATGAGGCTTTTGAGAATGGGCGCATTATACCTTGTTCACTACCTAATACCAATGGCGTTCAATAACACGAAGAGAAACCGTCTACCCATTGATAATGGCCAAGTTTAGGCCCGAAAAAACCGCGGGGTATAAAAAAAGGCGCTTTAAGCACCTTTTCTGTTTAAATATTAGCGAAACGTTCCTGTTACTTTGGAACTTGCACCGACGCTATTACGCCATTACGTGTTACCGCTATAATCTTATCATCAACCTTCAACGGCGCAGCATAGATTGAATCATCTTCGTCATCACCGCCAACATCTAGACGTGCAACAACTTCACCTGATTCTTGTTCAATCCAGTGTAGAAAGCCCCAGTTGTCACCAACAACCACATGGTCGCCTACTGGAGTAGCAGCCGTTAATGAGCGATGCTTAAGTGAACCTTGAGACCAAAGCTCTACGCCGTTTCGTCTATCAAGGGCATAAACGTTAGAGTTGTTGTCTACAACAAAAATCTTATTGCCGTCGATATTCAAATTGCGAAACGATGCATATTCACGTTTCCAAATTACACGACCTGAACGTAACTCTACAGCAGCTAATGTTCCGTTGTAAGAAACCGTGTAAACCGTGCCGCCAAATAAAACAGGCGTTGTGTCGATATCAACAATACGCTCTAACTCTGTTGCACCAGAAGGCGTTGCAATTACCGTTTCCCACGCAAGTACACCTGTTTCGATAAGATTAACCTGAATTTTACCTGTAGGTGTGCCGATGATAGCACCACCGTTAGATGCGATTGGGCCAGAAATACCACGTAGTGTTAGCGGAGGAGTATCACCTTCGTGTCTCCACAACTGTTCACCAGTGCGGGTATTGAAACCAAATAAGCTACCAGCACCCGTGTTAACCACTAAGATACCTTCATCAGCTGCCGGAGCCGCTAAAATCTCACCGGGAACAGACGCATCCCAAACTAACTCTCCGGTTTCTGCATCCATTGCAGCTACATAGCCGTTTTCTGTACCAATGAATACGTGTCTGTCTGCTACGGCGATACCACCAATACGTGCAGTCTCACCGCTACGCCACAAATTAGTGACTGAGCTTAGCATGCCCTCAGAGCGAAACTGTGCGAAATCTTTCTCCCACAACACCTTACCCGACTCAGGGTCCATCGCAACAACGGCGCCATGGCGATCGGCAGCATAAAGCTTGTCATAGGCATAAACAGGGCGAAGACGAGAGAAGTAATGATTAACGCCATCACCAATATCGCGATCCCACACTAATTTAGGTGTGAATTTAGCCTCAATAGGCTTTAAACGACGAATCTCTAATTCTTCATCATCTGCAAACCAGTCTGAAATAGTTGAGCAGCCAGACATTGTGATAGACACCGCGAGTGCCATACCTATCGTGCGAGCAAATCGACCTTTACGGCCACACGTGTTGTGAAACAAATTGCGTACCTCTTTATTATTTATACCAGCCCTAAGGCTTTCGCTTATTGCGCAGCAGATACCGATAGGTTATCTAACTTCATTTGTAAAAGCGGATTGTTGGCATTTTTTTCTAACGCATTTGAATAAGCTAAGCGAGCATCATCAAACTTGCCTTGTTTTTGATACACATCGCCTTTCAATTCAGAAATTTCTGCTGAAAATGCGTCATTTGTTACATTGCTAAGCGTAGACAACGCCGCGTCCAGCTGGTTCATTTCAATTTGCACACGCGACAAACGAAGTGAGGCAAGCACTTTCAATTCATCATTTTCGGCAAAGGTTACTACGCTATTTAGGTGAGAAGCTGCAGCGTCTAAATCACCCGCATCTACCGCTTGCTTAGCAGCAAGAAGGCTGGCAATGCTCGCATAACCACTGTTTTTGTTCTCTTCGATAAAAGCTTTAACTTTTGCGTCGCTGCCTTCTGTACCGAATGTTTCTACGGCATTTTGATAGGCAACCGATGCCGCTTCTTTAGTTTCAATTTGCGCTTCTGAATACGCTCTCCAGCCCCAAAGGCCACCTAGACCAAGCGCTGCACCGACAATAATTGCAGTACCGTGCTCTTTCCAAAAACGTTTAATCGCTTCTACTTGTTGTTCTTCTGTTGCGAACTGTTCCATGATGTCCTCTTTTTATTTTGCGCTCAGCATCTCTGCAACCTTATCAGATAAGGTATCGAAGCTGACTGTAACTTGTTCTTGACCATCGCGCAGTGGTTTAACACCTACTTCGCGAGACTGCATTTCGTCATTGCCTAAAAGCAGCGCTAAACGTGCGCCTGTTTTATCTGCACGCTTTAGTTGTTTTTTAAAGTTGCCGCCGCCACAGTGCATCATTATGCGTGTATTAGGAAGCGTATTTCGAAGATGTTCTGCTACCTCAATAGCGTATGACTGTGCCTCTTCGCCCATCGCCGTTACGTAAACGTCTGCGAAACTTGAGTCCTGACCTTCTTCGGTTAACGTGGTTAGCAACAGTACCAAACGTTCAATACCCATAGCAAAACCAACCGCAGGCGTTGCTTTGCCCCCGAGTTGCTCTACCAAGCCATCGTAACGGCCTCCAGCACACACTGTACCCTGGGCTCCCAAGCTATCTGTCACCCACTCAAACACAGTACGGTTGTAGTAATCTAATCCGCGCACTAGTCGAGGATTTATTTCAAACTCAATGCCTGCTTGCGTTAAGCGCGAACACAAGGTTTCAAAATGTACTTTAGATTCTTCATCAAGATGATCGATTAGCGCTGGCGCATCGGCAATCGCAGCTTGAACATCAGGGTTCTTTGAATCGAGTACGCGAAGTGGATTCGTTTCAAGTCGACGCAGTGAATCTTCATCGAGCTGGTCTGCACGCTGTTTTAAGAATTCAACCAGCGTATCGCGATATGCAGCGCGAGCTTCGTTTGAACCTAAGGTATTAATTTGAAGTTTTACGTGCTGCTCAATACCAAAAGCTTTCCAAAAGCGTGCACTAAGAAGAATCACTTCTAAGTCGATGTCAGGGCCGTCCATACCGTAGGTCTCTACACCGAACTGATGGAACTGGCGATAACGCCCTTTTTGTGGACGTTCATGACGGAACATTGGCCCCATGTACCACAGGCGTTGCTGCTGGTTGTACAATAAGCCGTGCTCGTTTCCTGCGCGCACGCAACTTGCCGTACCTTCTGGACGTAGCGTTAAGCTGTCGCCATTTCTATCTTCGAAGGTATACATTTCTTTTTCAACGATATCGGTAACTTCACCGATAGAGCGCTTGAACAAGTCGGTGCTTTCAACGATGGGAGTACGTATTTCCTGGTAACCATAACTCGCCACAACCTGACGAAGTACAGATTCTACCTTCTGCCATGTACCGGAAATCTCCGGTAGGCAGTCATTCATGCCTCGAATTGCCTGAATAGTCTTAGCCACGTGAAATTCTCATACTGCTAAATAGTGAAAAGCCCCGCATTATAGGGGCTTTGGGAATAAACAACAATGAACAAAAAATGTCTCAGTCTTTAACCGAGACCTGAATTTTATTTTGTTCACTCATACGCGATGCTTTGGCGCGAATCTTAGCTTCAAGCTTATCCACTAGATCGTCGTTAGGAAGACGTTCTTTAACGCGCTTACCGTCTTCATATAGGCCGCTCATGTTACGTGCGCCAGTGAGGCCCAAATCAGACACTTCTGCTTCGCCTGGGCCGTTAACCACGCAACCGATGATAGAGACATCCATTGGCGTAAGAATATCTTCCAATCGCTGCTCAAGAGCATTCACTGTGCCGATTACATCGAATTCTTGTCGTGAACAACTCGGGCAAGCAATAAAGTTTATACCGCGCGAGCGAATACGCAGTGACTTCAGAATATCAAAGCCTACTTTGATTTCTTCCACCGGATCTGCGGCTAACGATACGCGCAACGTATCACCAATACCTTCAGCCAATAGCATACCTAAGCCAACTGCACTCTTCACGGCGCCGGCGCGCTGGCCACCGGCTTCGGTAATACCTAAGTGAAGCGGCTGGTCTATTTTTTGTGCCAATAAACGATAGGCGCCAACAGCTAAGAAAACATCTGACGCTTTAACGCTGACTTTGAATTGATCAAAGTTAAGTTTGTCGAGAATATCCACATGACGCATTGCGGATTCAACCAGCGCTTCTGGCGTTGGCTCACCGTACTTCTCTTGTAAGTCTTTTTCTAACGAGCCACCGTTCACACCAATGCGAATAGGAATATTTTTGTCTTTTGCACAATCGACCACAGAGCGCACACGCTCCATATTACCTATATTACCTGGGTTAATACGCAGACAATCTACGCCGTATTCAGCAACCTTAAGTGCGATACGGTAGTCGAAATGAATGTCTGCAACGAGTGGCACACTCACCTGCTTTTTAATTTCTTTAAATGCTTCAGCCGCTTCCATCGTGGGCACAGATACTCGAACGATCTCCCCACCCACTGCAACAATACGGTTTATTTGATCGACGGTCGCTGCCACATCAGTGGTCCGCGTATTCGTCATAGATTGAACAGCAATGGGAGCGCCATCACCAATGGGGACGTTACCTACATTAATACGCGTAGACTTTCTGCGCTTAATAGGGCTTTCTGCAAACATCTAATTACCTATAAAGGAAGTGCGAAGCGAGCTGTTTTACCGTTTTGGTATGAAGAAATATCAACAGACTCGCCGTTAACTGAGATGCGCACATTATCCGGTGCACCGAGCGTAACTTCAACAGGAGGAACGCCTTGAATTTCCATAACTCGTCCTTTTAGCTTTACCCCATAGGCAATAGCTTCTCCAGACGCGTCTTTAATATTAACCCAACAGTCATCGTCGAAAGTGAAAACCATAGCAATTGGCGCTGCATCAGACTGACTATTCACATTAAGGTTGGGTTGGGGTTCGTTACTATTCGCAGAATCAACCAGAGCGGTTAGGTTATTGCTATCATTCACCTCTGTATCGGGTGCTGAGATTGCACCATCATTCAAGCTACCGTCTTGGTTAAAACCGCTATCTTGGTCGCTGAATGCACCGCTGGTTTCTGAGCTTGTACTATCGCTCACGCCCGTGTCTAGCTGATTGTTTCCAGCCGTATCACCCTGCGACGACGAGGCGTCAGTAATTACATTGTCGGTATCTGTGCCCGCCGATGGGACAGGCGTATTAGCGGCTTCTCGCTTAACAGCCTCACTAAGTGGCAGTTCAGCTACCGTGTCGTCACTAGGCTGTTGATACCACCACACGACAACGGCGGCAATAATAAGAAGTAAAATAACATAAGTTACCATCATCCACCTGTCATCGTGTGTCTGTTTTGCGACACGCTTTGAAAAGCTCTGTAATTTCTCAGAAGATGGTACAGATGTTTGATTGTGGAAGCGTTCGAATGCCTCAATAACTTCTTGAGAATTCATGCCTAATTGCTTGGCATAATTTCTCACGTATCCTTTTGTAAAAGTCACCGAAGACTTTTCATCAATGACATCATTTTCTAAATCATTGATTTGTTTAGCTTTCAAAAATAATTTATCAGCAATATCTTGTTGAGACAAACCTAGCGTTTCACGGCGCGCTTTTAGCATTGCCCCTGGACTTGGCGTGTTTTCTTGTTGTTGCGAAGTAACTTCTTGATTCGCTTTTTCTTCCGACACCATTAAACCTTATTCCTCCTGCATACTCGGTGGTACTAACCAAAGCGTCTGACCAGCAATAATAGCGCCAGTATTTTCAAGGTTATTCCACTCTTGCAGTGTTGCCATTTTGATATTGTGCAATAAAGAAATACGATATAAGTTTTCACCTTCTTTTACTACATGGAATTTATCACTTTGCACAGATAATTCAGTATTTTGTACTTTTTCCGGTGTGTTAGCTGTGGCTGTAGGAGCGTTGTCGGAGTTATTGCTCTGAGATTGACGCTGAGCGTCGTTGTCTTGGGCGACGCTCTTTTCATTTTCTTTATCGTTTGATGATGTTTGTGCAAGCCCGTCGGTATTTGTTTGGTTTTCGCTTATTTCTGTTTCAGAATCGTTTGGCTGTGTAGATTTGACGGTCTTAACCACTTTGTTTTGCATACTTTCACGTTGCACTAAGTAACGTTTAGTAAGCTCACTTTCAGGGAACAATGACATCATCATTTCGCCATAACCCTTTGCAGTCTCTAGGTCCCCTTTCCCTTTGGCTATTTCATAAGCTAACCACAATGAATCAGGCGTAACTTTGGCAACACGTTCGTATTTTCGTAACGTAGATTCAGCCAGTTCCCATTGTTCTGAAACCGTGTAAAGTTCACTGAGTAAGAACAGACTTTTGCCCCGGGCAGGCTGATGTTTTAATGCGTCTTGAAAATAGCCGATCGCTTCATCTAGCTTACCTTGACTTTGCGCGCACAATGCCAAGTTCTCGTAGGTTTGCGCTGCGTTAGCGTAAAGCCTGTTATTTATCGCATCAAAGAAATACGCTTTGGCTTTTTCGTATTCGCCGTTTTGGCACTTAAACGCGCCATAACTGTTGGCAATATCGCCACTGTTAGGCGCTAGGTCGATAGCAGTTTCATAGTACTCTTCCGCTCGAAGGTTATCGCCCACCAGCTGATAGTAATATGCCATAGCGAACTGAACGTCTGCAGAGCGTGGATTAAACTCAAGCGCTTTGTCGAGGTTCTTTTTTGCCTGCGTGTAGTTGTTATTTTGAAGGTAGGTAAGACCAAGGGACATGCGTGTTTTGGCGGCTTCTTCGTGATCGAAGTTACCGCCATACAACCCTGACTGGCTATTACTGACACAGCCAGAAGTGAAAATAATCGCGCTTAAAAAGCCAATTTTAAGTGACGTTCGCAATCCCGCAACCATAGTCTTACCCTAATATCTTAATGATTATTGGGCCATTTTTACTGAAATTGCTTCGCCCTTCACCTGTTTTTTTAACATTCTTTTCGTTCTGTCTACCACATCACCCACTAATTGACCGCATGCTGCGTCGATATCATCACCTCGTGTTTTACGCACAACGGTTGTAAACCCATATTCCATAAGCACTTTTGCGAATCTATCAATACGCGAATTGCTCGAACATGTATAAGGCGAACCCGGGTAAGGGTTAAATGGTATTAAGTTTATTTTACTAGGTGTGTCTTTCAATACCTTTGCCAACTGGTGCGCTTGTTCAGTGCTGTCATTGATGTTTGAAAGCATAACGTATTCTACCGTCACACGGCCTTGGTTCGCTTTAGATTTGGCCAGATAACGACGTACGCCTGCTAAGAAGGCTTCGATATTGTACTTCTTATTGATAGGCACGATCTCGTTGCGCAACTCATCGGTGGGTGCGTGTAATGAAATAGCTAACGCTACGTCTATTTGGTCACCCAACATATCTAGCGCAGGTACTACACCAGATGTACTTAGCGTAACGCGGCGTTTAGACAGGCCGAAACCGAAATCGTCCAGCATAATATCCATGGCTGGTACAACGTTTTTAAGGTTAAGCAGTGGCTCACCCATACCCATCATTACTACGTTAGTGATAGGGCGTTTGCTTGAGTCTTTTGAAAGACCAAGGAAAGTAGCTACACGCCATACCTGACCAATAATTTCACTCACGCTTAAGTTACGGTTGAACCCCTGTTGCGCGGTTGAACAGAAAGTACACTCTAGCGCGCAACCTACCTGTGATGACACGCAAAGCGTTGCACGGTCAGTTTCTGGGATCCAAACAGATTCAACTTCCTGACCACCTTCAAGGGTAAGTGCAAACTTAATCGTGCCGTCGCTCGCTTCTTGAAAGTATGCAATTTCAGGCGCTTTAATTTCGCAATTTTCAATGAGCATCGCGCGAAGGTTTTTATTGAGGTTACTCATTTCCTCGAAATCGCTGATACCGTGCTGGTAAATCCATTTCATCACCTGATCGGCACGAAACGGTTTCTCGCCCATTTCTTTGAAGAAATTGCGCAAGCCTTCGCGATTTAAGTTTAATAAGTTAGTTTTTGCCATGAATAAGATGACCCTTTTACCTTCGAGGGATGCCCCTCTTACTACTGAATACGGTGTAAAAACCAGCGATTCGACTATGTCTTGAACGAGATTTAAGAAAAAGAAAAGCGCTGATTAAAATTTGCGCGGATTTTACCACAGATGAGATTTGAGAAAAAGCCGATTTAACGCAGAGAAACGTTAAGTTTGGCGATGCGCGAGAAGCGTGGTTTAGCTTGCCTAAATGAGCGCCGAGCAAAGCAGCATAAAGCGTGCTCAGACGCTCAGAAACAAAAAACGGGGCTTATAGCCCCGTTAATTCTACCTACGTAATCTTAGCGAGTACGTGGGCAGATTTCTTCTTCAGAGAAGAAGTAAGCAATTTCACGTGCTGCTGACTCAGGTGCGTCAGAACCGTGAACTGCGTTTTCGTCGATTGACGCAGCGTAGTCTGAACGTAGTGTACCTGCAGCTGCATCAGCTGGGTTAGTTGCGCCCATGATTTCACGGTTAGCTAGAACTGCGTTTTCGCCTTCTAGTACTTGAACCATAACAGGACCAGACGTCATGAAGTCTACAAGTGCGCCGAAGAAAGGACGCTCTTTGTGTTCTGCATAAAAGCCTTCTGCTTGCTCTTTGCTCATGTGGATCATCTTAGATGCCACGATGCGAAGACCTGCAGATTCGAAACGGTTGTAAATTGCACCGATTACGTTTTTAGCTACCGCATCAGGCTTGATAATCGAAAAAGTACGCTCAAGAGCCATGTTCTCTCTCCAAACAAATAGTGTGTGTATCTTTAAAATTTTGGCCGCGAATTATAGGCAATAAATAGCAGCTTGACCAGAGCCTTTATCAAATCAGATATAAAGTACTGTTTTTATGCGCAAATGTAGAGAAAGGTTAGCCTGTTGGCGATGACAATATGATGACAGCGTACAGATTATTTTGCACAGAACTAATTATCGAGGACTCACCTGCCCCACTGCCTTTACTATGGACCCCTAAAACGGCTTAAAGAAACCAACGCTTAAAAAATTAAGCGTTGGCTTTTGCTAATTCTTGGATTTTACCCACAATGGCACGTAAGCCATTACCGCGAGTTGGCGTGATATGACGCTCTAGGTCTAGTGCTTCAAAATAGCCGTCGATATCAAACGCTAAAATATCTGTTGGCGTTTTGTCATTATAAGCGGCAAGTACTAACGCAAGCAGTCCTTGAACGATAACTGCATCGCTGTCTACGTCAAAGTTGATTTTATTGCCATCGTAAGACTCCACCAACCAAACGCTGCTCTGACAACCTTTAACCAAACGCTCGGGGGTTTTAGCATCTTCAGGCAAGCCCGGAATAGATTTCCCTAAATCAATGATGTACTGATAACGCTGTTCCCAATCGTCGAAGAACGCTAAATCATCAATAATTTCGTCACTGCTAGGTAGTTGCATTGCTATTTCCGCTTAATTTGTTTGAAAAATTGTGTGATTAAATTTCACTGCGTGAATGACTAGAAGAACAGACCCGCTTCAAGCTGTGCTTCTTCACTCATCATATCACGGGACCATGCAGGGTCGAATACAAGCTCTACGTTAACGTTTTTAACATGGGGAACCATGGCAACGCGGTATTCAACATCACCCACCAACACTGGGCCCATGCCACAGCCTGGTGCGGTCAGGGTCATATCAATATTAACGCTGCTAGTATCTTGATCAATTTCCACTTTGTAGATAAGACCAAGGGATACGAGATTAATAGGGATCTCAGGGTCAAAAATAGTTTCTAACGCGTCCCACACTTGCTGCTCGCTAATGTTGCCGTCTTCTGGCGCGTCAAAGCTTAGTGTCATCGCTTTACGGCCAATAGCACCTGCATCAGTACCGTCGATGCGATACATGTTGCCACGCCACGTTACCGTGTAGTTACCACCGAGCTCTTGGGTGATATTCACAAACTCGCCTTCAGGGATCACGGTAGGATTGCCCGCAGGAACTAAGCGCGCTTTACAATCGCGCTCGGTGGTCACCATTTTTTGCTTCATAAACTACTTAGTACTCTTTGTTCTACCACTGATGGCCTTTGACGTGGCACTTAGCCTACGTTAAAGCTTTCACCGCATCCGCACTCATCAACCACGTTGGGGTTGTTGTATTTAATGACGCCGTTAACACCTTCTGTAACGTAATCAATTTCTGTATTACGCAGTAGGTCGGTGGCATCTGCAGCCACGGCTACGTTAAGTAGTGGCGAAATTTCAACAATTTCGTCATCGGCTTGCGCGCTATCTGCGAAATCAAGCACGTAGGCGTAACCTGTACAGCCGCTTACTTTTGTCGATAAACGAATTAACTGACCAGGCTTGTCTTTAAGCTTACTTTCGAAATGCTTAACGGCACTGTCAGTTAGCGAAATGAGTTTTGTACTAGGTACGAAAGTTTCAACACTCATAATGCCTCCTTAGGCCAACATCATTTTTGCTTTTTTAAGCGCAGCAAATAAGCTGTCGACTTCTTCAAGCGTATTGTAAATTGAGAACGACGCACGAGCAGTACCCGGAATACCAAAGCGCTTCATTAGCGGCTGTGCACAGTTATCACCGGTACGAATTGCAACGCCTTGTCTATCGAGAATAAAGCCCACGTCCGCCGGGTGCGCGCCTTCCAGTAGAAAGCTCAGCACGCCTACCTTTTTAGGTGCCGTACCGATTATCCGCATACCGTCAAACGCTTCGGCCTGCTCGGTAGCATAGGCAAGCAGCTTTTGTTCATGTTCATGCAATGCATTGACATCAAGGGCACTAAACCAATCTACTGCAGCGCCCATACCAATGGCACCTGCGATGTTTGGCGTACCGGCTTCTAAACGATTTGGCAATGCACCCCATGTGGCTTCATGGTAGGTCACGTCTTTGATCATCTCGCCGCCTACCTGCCAAACAGGCCAGGTTTCTAGCACCTCTTTTCTGCCCCACAGACAGCCAATGCCTGTTGGACCGAATAGCTTGTGCCCTGAAAACGCATAAAAATCACAGCCAATGTCTTGTACGTCAACACCGCCATGAGCAATACCTTGTGCGCCATCAACCAGCACCCATGCGCCAACCGCTTTCGCTTTTTCAGTAAGCAGTTTAATTGGGTTCACCGTACCTAATGCATTCGATACGTGTGGAAACGCCACTAGCTTAGTGTTTTCAGACAGCAATCTGTCAAACGCTTCAACATCAAGCTCACCGCTATCAAAAATAGGCACAACATTGAGCGTTGCACCAGAACGGCGACACGCTTGTTGCCAGGTCACCAAGTTTGCGTGGTGCTCCAGCTCGGTCACCATCACTTCATCACCTTCACTAAGAAGTTGACCAAGGCCATTAGCCACAATATTAATGGCTTCTGTGGTGCCCGACGTCCAGATAACTTCTTCACGCGCTTTCGCGTTAATGAACTTTGCAACGCTGGTACGTGCATTTTCGTAACGGCGCGTGGCTTCATCCGATAAATGGTGCGCACCGCGGTGCACGTTTGCATTCGTCCCCGTGTAAAAATCTACTAAGGCGTCGATAACGGCCTGAGGTTTTTGTGTTGTTGCCGCATTATCTAGGTAGACCAGCGGCTTGCCGTCTACCGTTTTAGATAAAATAGGAAACTGGGCACGAAGTGCTGCAACGTCTAAGCTCATTTCACCTCCATTTGGGCGAAGCGCTCACTTAAAATTGGTGCTAGCCATTCACGGACTGCCGCATTAGGCACGTCATTTATAAGCTCTTGAATGAAACCAAAGTTGAGCATTACCAGTGCTTTACTGCGAGAAACGCCGCGGGTAAGCATGTAATACAAGGCTTCTTCTTCAATTTCAGCAACCGTTGCACCGTGGGCACATTTTACGTCATCAGCATAAATTTCAAGCTCAGGCTTGGTATTGATAACGCCGCGGCGAGATAGCAACAAGTTGCGGTTGTTAAGTTCAGCCAATGTCTTTTGCGCGTCGCGATGAATATGAATACGCCCGTTAAATACTGCTCGGGCCTTATCACCAACTATACCGCGCGCATTTTCTTCTGTTGTACCGTTAGGCATGGCGTGCTCAATGGTAGAGTGAAGGTCAAATAACTCGCCTTCCGCCAGAAGATAAATGGCGTTCATTTTCGCATCGGCAAATTCGCCGGCGTGATGAATATCTACATCTAAACGCGAAAGCTCACTTCCATAGCCCACCATGGTGCTGTTAAGCGTGGTGCGGTTATGTAGCTTAAAGTGGCTGCCGCCTAATTGCTTAGCTTTGCCAGTAAACATAGCAAAACGATAGTGTTCTAGATGTGCATCATCAGCCAGGTCATATTCAGCAAACGCTGTGGTTAAGCTTTCCGTATCGCCAAAACCTTGCTCAATAACGGTGGCGCTTGCGCCTTCAGCTAGTTTTACCACCACACGCGTATGTGCATCGACATTTTGCGAAGCCATGTTCACAATGCGCACTGGCGTGTCGATTTTCGCGCCAGCTTCAACATTAATAAATATACCGTGTTGGCACAGCGCATCGTTAACTAGACCAAACATATGACGGGTTGGCTTAACTTGACCGTATACACTGCTGATCGCTTGCTGCGTAGCAGTATCATCATTATTAAGCGACGTGATGCTCATGCCCGCTGGCACATCTAACGTGTTAACCTGCGTAACCAATACACCGTCTACAAATACAAGGTCGATAGCATCTAGGTTATCGATAGCGGGTACCGGTAGACTATCTGCCTGAACCGCTTGCTTCGCTTCACGCTTCTCAAGTGGCGTTAACGGTGTAAAGCGCCAGCTTTCGTTTCTACGGGCTGGCCAACCATCAGCTTTTAACTTTTCTAAGGCCTGCTGACGCACGGGCGCTAAGTAATCGGAGATTTGCGCCGCATCAATGACCTGTTCTAGCCATTGACTCATGCTTCAGCCTCCTCGTACGCTTTACCTAGGAATGCGTATCCGCTCTTCTCTACTTCTAGCGCTAGTGACGCGTCACCGCTTTTCACGATTTTGCCGTCGGCAAGAATGTGAACAAAGTCAGGCTTGATGTAATCTAGAAGACGCTGGTAGTGGGTAACAACGATGAAGCTACGCTCACCGTCGCGCTGGCTATTAACACCATCGGCAACGACCTGAAGTGCATCAACGTCAAGGCCAGAGTCTGATTCATCTAGAATACAAAGCTTTGGCTCTAGCAAAATCATTTGCATGATTTCGTTACGCTTCTTCTCACCACCAGAGAAACCTTCGTTCACACCGCGCTTCAAGAAATCCAATGGAAGCTGTACCTGCTTGCACGCTTCTTTTGCTTTCTTTAAAAACTCAGCAGCAGTTAACGGCGCTTCGCCGCGCTGTTCGCGCATAGCGTTAACTGACTCTTTCATGAATTCCATATTGCTTACACCAGGAATTTCAACTGGGTACTGGAACGCAAGGAAAAGGCCTTCGCGGGCACGTTCTTCTACTTCAAGTTCTAATAGGTCTTTACCGTTAAGCGTGGCTTCGCCTTCGCTTACTTCGTAACCATCACGACCAGATAGGACGTAGCCTAGTGTACTTTTACCGGCACCGTTGGGGCCCATGATAGCGTGTACTTCACCAGGTTTAACTTCAAGGTTAAGACCTTTAATGATGTTCTTCTCTTCCACGCTGGCATGTAAATTCTTGATACTAAGCATTGATTACCCCACTGAACCTTCAAGACTAATTTCGAGCAGCTTGCCGGCTTCTACGGCAAATTCCATTGGCAGCTCTTTGAATACTTCTTTACAGAAACCGTTAACTATCATAGAAACGGCCTTTTCTGTGTCTAAGCCACGTTGCTGACACAGGAATAATTGTTCGTCGCTCACCTTCGATGTTGTTGCTTCGTGCTCAACAATGGCTGAAGGGTTGCGGCTTTCGATATACGGGAATGTGTGCGCGCCACATTTGTCACCGATAAGTAGCGAGTCACACTCGGTGAAGTTACGTGCTCCGTCTGCGCGAGGGCCCATTTGAACCAGCCCGCGATAGGCGTTGTTACTGTTACCCGCTGAGATACCTTTAGAGATAATGGTCGACTTGGTATTTTTACCCACGTGGATCATCTTAGTTCCGGTATCAGCCTGCTGGCGACCGCGCGTTAGCGCTACTGAATAGAATTCACCTACACTGTTATCGCCTTTAAGTACACAGCTTGGGTACTTCCACGTAACCGCAGAGCCGGTTTCAACCTGTGTCCACGAGATTTTGGCATTAGTATGCGCTACACCACGTTTTGTCACGAAGTTGTAGATACCGCCTTTACCGTTCTCGTCACCTGGGTACCAGTTCTGTACCGTTGAGTATTTAATTTGCGCATCGTCCATTGCCACTAGCTCAACCACTGCCGCATGCAGCTGGTTTTCATCGCGCTGTGGCGCGGTACAACCTTCAAGGTAGCTTACATAGCTGCCTTCATCAGCAACAATCAAGGTACGCTCGAACTGACCGGTGTTCATTTCGTTAATACGGAAATAAGTAGAAAGCTCCATTGGGCAACGTGTGCCTTTTGGAATATAAACGAATGAACCGTCAGTAAATACAGCGCTATTAAGCGCAGCAAAATAGTTATCTGTGCGCGGCACTACCGAACCGATGTATTTCTTTACAAGGTCTGGGTACTTCTGTACTGCCTCAGAAATTGGGCAAAAGATCACTCCCGCTTCTTCAAGCTTATCGCGGAACGTAGTTACAACCGATACCGAGTCGAATACCGCATCTACCGCAACGCCTGCCAGCATTTCCTGCTCGTGTAGAGGAATGCCCAGCTTTTCATAGGTGCGAAGTAGCTCAGGGTCAACTTCATCTAGCGACTTAGGCTTATCTTTCATACTCTTTGGTGCCGAGTAATAAGAAATGGCCTGATAATCGATTTTCGGATAGTCGACATGCGCCCAATCAGGCTCTTCCATTTCTAGCCATGCATGATAAGACTTCAAACGCCATTCAAGCATCCATTCAGGCTCGTTTTTCATTGCTGATATGCGGCGGATAACCGACTCGTCCAGGCCGCTTTCAAACGTTTCCGATTCGATTTCTGAATAGAAACCCGCATCGTACTTTCTTTCTAACGCCTGTTCGATCTGTTCACTCATGTTGGGATCTCACTTGTTTGCCTGCATTTGCTGCCACTAACCTTTCTATTTAACTGGCAAATAAATCACCCCACGGTCTTGGTAATTTATATCGACTTTCAACTTCAACAACGTCATTTATTTGGGTTTACGCCCAAAAGAGTTGCCAAAACTGCCAGTTACATTGCGGACAGCCTAAAATTTTGGTGCCGTAGTATATAATACCCGACTATTTCACTCAAATATTCAGCCATTAATTTATGGCCACTTACGCGTTTTAAACGCTGCTTAAAGGTCAATTTCCTTCAAACGCGCATTAATTTTCTTCCACATTCACTAAAATAAAAAAGAATGCGCTAACACTAACTACGCTTTGCCTGCTACAAAAACCCGCGCTCAACGACGGTATAGGCGTTTATGCTGAAACCGCTTGGCGTAGTCTTGTTGTTACATCCACTACTTTTTGTATTACGTAATCGATGTCTTCTTGGGTCGTAAAACGCCCCACGCTGAATCTAATTCCTGCATGCGCCAATTCGTTGCTGCGGCCAATCGCTTTTAACACATACGAAGGCTCTAAACTCGCTGACGTACATGCCGACCCTGAAGATACGGCAATATCATTTAAGCCCATCATCAAGCTTTCGCCGTCTACACCCGCAAAACTCACATTTAGAATGCCTGGGATTCGCTGTGTAGCGTGGCCGTTTAAATAGACATCGTCGAGCTGCTGAAGGCCCTGCCACAGCGATTCACGCAGCGCTAATATGCGCGCACTGTCCTCTTCCATTTTTGAGGAGGCTAGCGCGATGGCTTCACCCATTCCAACAATTTGATGGGTGGCTAATGTACCCGACCGCATGCCGCGCTCGTGGCCACCGCCATGAATTTGTGCCACCAGATTAATTTTGGGACGGCGACGCACATATAGTGCCCCCATACCTTTCGGGCCGTATATCTTGTGCGCCGATATAGACAGCAAATCTATAGGAAGCTCAGCTAAATCAATGGCAATTTTGCCCACACTTTGCGCACCATCCACATGAAAAAGAATGCCTTTGTCACGACAAAGCTGGCCAATAGCTTGAATGTCTTGGATAACCCCAAGTTCATTGTTAACGTGCATCACCGACACCAAAATAGTGTCGTCGCGCAACGCATTTTCAAGCGCATATAAATCAATTAACCCGTTCGGCTGTACTTCAAGATACGTAACCTCAAAGCCCTCGCTTTGTAAGTACTCACAGGTATCTAACACCGCTTTGTGTTCGGTATTAACGGTAATGATATGTTTGCCTTTATTGGCATAACCTTGGGCGACGCCTTTTATAGCAAGATTGTTCGATTCAGTGGCCCCCGAAGTAAAAACAATTTCTCTAGGGTCGCAATTAAGCGCGTCGCTGATTTGATTTCTAGCAACATCAACCGCTTCTTCTGCCATCCAGCCGAAGCGATAGCTACGAGAAGCTGGGTTACCAAAGTTGCCATCCAGGGTTAGGCATTTTGCCATTGCCTCGGCCACATTCGGGTCTACTGGTGTTGTTGCTGCGTAATCTAAATAAATGGGTGTTGATAAAGCCATGCGTTACTCAATACCAATTTAAAGTTGAATACTAACTTCGATATCTTTGGTGATATGACGAAGTGATGCATTACCGTCTTGACGGTCGGCTACCTCTTGCACATCACGCTTTGCCATTAACTCGCCCAACGTAATTGAATTCAAAAACGCCGCAATGCGATCACTTAGGTCTTGCCACAAGCTGTGCGTTAGGCAGCGATCGCCGCCTTGACAGTCTGCTTGTCCTTGGCAACGTGTCGCATCAATGGACTCGTCGACGGCGCGAATGACTTCGCCTATCGCAATTTTGCTTGCTTCACGGCCTAACAAATAGCCGCCGCCAGGCCCGCGAACACTGTCTACTAATTGCTCTTTACGCAATCGAGAAAAAAGCTGTTCAAGGTAAGATAAAGAAATTTCTTGTCGTTCTGAAATGTCGGCAAGAGGCACTGGACCACGCTTTGAATGCAAAGCGACATCAAGCATTGCGGTAACCGCATAGCGCCCTTTCGAAGTGAGTTTCATTGGATTCTCCCGCCGTTTTATAGTGCGGGAATTTTCACATACCCGACTAAAATGGTCAAGTATAAGACCCAGTAAATTAGTCAGGTATTATTGATTCGAGTAATCGCTTTTGTACATCAAGGCTTTCGTTTCATTTTAGCCCGATCCAAATAAGCACTAATAGACGCTAATAGGTGCCGAATTAGAGTGGTTACTTCTACGCTAAATGCTAAGAAATCGTTTATTCTGCAAATGAATGATAACGTCGACCATAAGCGCTATTTGTTTGTATTTAAGTGAATATGAGCAAGAATACTGTCTGCTATCCGATGTGATTGAACGGTATCTATTTGATGGCGCAACCCGCGCAATATTTGATGTTTAGCACCTGATATAGCCCTGGCTGTCGCAACACCGCCACTGGGATGCACCATGTGATCAACATCTCCGTGTATCACTAATGTTGGGGCTTTGACATTTTGAAGCATTGGCGTTCGGTCCCCGGATTTCAAAATAGCACCGATTTGCCGGAACATCGCTTTTGCATCACTTTTGCCACCATTTCGCTGCCATGCCAAACGCGCGTACTGATGCCATTGATTTACGGCTCCGTTTGCAGCTACATCGCCAATATGCGTCATCATTGCCTGATAGTTTTTTACTGCGTCTTTTTCGTTCATTGGCGCTTTAGCTCTTGCCATTCGCCATAGCGTTGAATAAGAGGGTTGCCCTACGCGGCGATTCCCTGTCGTTGAGAAAATAGACGTCATAGATATCACTTTTTCAGGATGCAGACTTGCAAGAGTCTGTGCAATCATCCCTCCCATAGACATTCCTGCGATATGTGCGCTTGATATATTTAGCGCCTCTAACAACTGTGCAGTATCTTCAGCCATCCGTTCAAGTCCATATGCACCTTTCGGCGACCTTCCTCTTAACTGCTGTAATAGGCTGGGATGCGGTGTGTCGCTGCGTACTGACCTTCCTGCATCACGATTGTCAAAGCAAATAACGCGAAATCCACTAGAAACTAAACGCTCAATAAGCGCGTTTGGCCAATAAACCAACTGAAGACCTAAACCCACAATAAGTACAATGGTGTCGGTATTTCCGACACCATGTTCGGCATAGCAAAACCTATCACCGCTTTTAAGCGTTACGTATTGCTCATGATGCTGGGCTAAACTCATTTAAAGCTCTCGTGATTTAATAAAAGTAAGTGTGCGTCTATTAAAATTTCTATTCAAACTTAAGCGCTGGATCGTCTACACGGCCTTTCCGAAAAATTTTCACGTCTTGTGCATAATTGAACGACATAGACCAAGGAAACTGCATGCCTTGACGTGGCAACTGTTCTAAAGAGCGTTGGATGTAGCCAGCGCCAAAGTTTAGCAACGGTTGTGTTTCCATATTTGGGTCTGCTACAGGTGTACACTGTGTAAAGCCGTGCTCTTCCATATGATTGAGCAATCGCGTGAAATGTTCACATAGAAGGCCAATTTTTAGTGTCCACGATGAAGCTGTATAGCCCACCGCAATAGCAAAATTAGGCACACCACTGAGTAACATACCTTTATACGTAACACATTCTGGAAGCGAAATAGCTTCACCATCAATTTTTGGCACTATCCCTCCTAAAGGCAGAAGGTTTAATCCAGTGGCTGTTACTATAATATCTGCTTCAATATGCTGGCCCGAATCAAGTTTAATTCCCGTTTCAGTAAACGTATCTATAGTATCTGTTGCAACCGACGCCTTACCTTTCGAAATTGACTCGAATAAATCTCCACCCGGAACTGCACACAGTCGCTGCTCCCAAGGATTGTAAGGTGGGTTAAAGTGTATATCTACTGGATACCCTTCGGGTAACATTTTTGCATTAAGACTGCGTATTATTTTGCGCGCACGATGCGGAAAGCGCTGACAAAATGCGTACACCCAACGCTGTTTCGCTATGTTAAACCAACGCGCAGCTTTAAACGCTGTATCCTCGCTAAACCACGCGCGTAAATGTTTTGCGATTGGGTCATCTACGGGCACAGGCAATACGTAGGATGGCGTTCTTTGCAGCATAGTCACGTGCGATGCGCTTTTCGCTAGTGCGGGAACCAGCGTTACCGCCGTTGCACCGCTTCCGATTACCACGACGCGTTTGTTTTTGTATTCCAGATCTTCAGGCCAATGCTGAGGATGTACAATCTGGCCGTTAAATTGTGATTGCCCTTTGAAATGTGGTGCATAACCTTTATCGTATCGATAATAACCCGAAGCGTTAAATATCCATCTGGCGGCAATGTGCTCATGCTGCCCACTCTCTTCTGACTTTAACGTAACCCGCCAATAGTGTTTATCGCTTTGCCAATCTATATCTACCACACGAGTTAAAAAACGTATGTGCTCTTTAATACCGTTTTCAGCCGCGGTTTCTTCTACGTAAGCCTTTATTGAACGACCATCAGCAATGGCCTTTTTCTCTTTCCAAGGTTTGAATTCGTAGCCAAAGGTGAATAAATCAGAATCTGAGCGTATTCCCGGGTATTTGAATAAATCCCATGTGCCGCCCAAATCACCGCGGGCTTCTATAATAGAATATGAAAGGTCAGGACATTTTTTTTGAATGTGGTAGGCGCAGCCGATACCCGAAATTCCGGCTCCAACAATTAGTACGTCGAGTAATGGCGCTGTTTCTTGCATAACGTCCCTGAAAAGTGATAATCAACCTTCCATCTCAATGTATGTTGGAGTTATGCATGAGTCAATGTGCTTGTTAATGTTTTGTAAAAACAAGCCTTTGTGAATTTTTACTATATAAGGGTGAAGGTTCTCGGCCTTAGCACCCGAAAATAGTATGCGAAATTAGAGTTAAATAGCGGGGTCGAAAGAAGAATGAGCCTTCTCTCGCTCTTGGGTTTCCGTTAGGTCGAAACCCGTTTCTGCGAAATCTTCAGCGCTAATATTGTGTAAATTATCGGTACACACATCGCCACCTAGTGACTGAATGACCTTGCACATCTCTTCCACTTTGGTGTCCATTTGGTGCATATGCTCTAGCATTATGCCCATCGCATTGGCCACAGGATCAGGGTTATCTGGCGCGACAGCATAGGCATCAAAACCATATTTCTGGGCAATTTTATCTCGCTCGGGGTTTACCGAGGCATTCATCTCTTTTTGCTTCGAGATAATGATACGACCCGGGATCCCCACTGCCGTAGCACCATCAGGAATATCTTTTACGACCACAGAGTTAGACCCTACTTTAGCGTTTTCACCTATAATAATAGGCCCCAACACTTTGGCACCAGCCCCAACTACAGCGCCTTTTTTAAGGGTTGGGTGGCGCTTACCTGCTCGCCAGCTAGTGCCTCCAAGAGTAACGCCGTGGTAAAGGGTGACATCATCGCCAATTTCTGCTGTTTCACCAATGACCACACCCATACCGTGGTCGATAAATACCCGTCGTCCTAACGTGGCACCAGGATGAATTTCAATCCCCGTAAGCCAGCGGCTAAAGGTTGATAAACTGCGTGCCAACCATTTCCATTCAGCCTTCCATAGTTTGTGACTAATGCGATGCAGCCACACCGCATGAAGGCCAGGATAGTTGGTTAGCACTTCAAAGGTGTTTCTGGCCGCTGGGTCGCGATGAAATACACCTTGAATATCATCTTTTATACGGGCGAACATAGTGTTTACTCTTTTTCTTCTATCGCTGGTGCAGGGTCTGCATCGCCTGAGTTAGCATTCTTCACCGATTTATCGATAGACGCCAATATACCGCGCAATATATTAAGCTCTTGAGACTCAGGGCGCGCTCGGTTAAACAAGCGGCGCAGCTTAGTCATAACCACACCCGGGTGACTTTTGCGAATGAACGACGTGCCTTCCAGCGTGGTTTCCAAATGCTTATAAAAACGCTCTAAATCGTCATTTAGTGGATATTCTTCCTCAACACTTGGATATGTTTCGCGATTTAGATAGGCCATGCGAATTTCATAACAAAGGGTTTGCACTGCTGCTGCTAAATTAAGTGAGCTATATTCAGGGTTGGCTGGAATACACATATGGAAGTGACACTGCTGCAGCTCTTCATTAGTTAAACCACTGTTCTCACGCCCAAACACCAAAGCTACCGGGTATTTTTCTACTTCTTGGACCAGCTTTTCGCCACAGTCGCGCGGGCCTAACATAGGCCATGAATGAGTGCGAGAGCGTGCAGACGTCCCTACTACCAAGCCACAGTCTTTAACTGCCTCTTCCAGAGTGCTTACAATTTTCGCGTTAGCAAGCACATCACCAGCCCCTGCAGCCAATGCACTGGCTTGGCCGTCTGGCTCATTTACTGGGTCGACAAGATATAAGCTGCTCAGTCCCATGGTTTTCATAGCTCTTGCTGTCGAACCGATGTTTCCCGTGTGAGACGTGTTAACTAAAATAATGCGAATATTCTCGAGCATGCGTGTAATACCTACGTACTTATTTGGATAGCGTCTTTAATTCGATATTACGCGCTTTTGGCGTACTATCTTACAGACCTTAATAGCGTTAAGTTTAACACAGCGGCAGTATAGATGGCTATTCACGCTATTGTGCTGGGAATTCATTTGCATCGCGCATAGATTCTGGTAGACTCCGCCCGTTTTCGAAAACAACTAGCTATTTTTTGTACAGTTAGTTTGTTTCATTGGTCTTTTACAATTGGTGGTTTATCTATGCATCCTATGCTGAATATTGCGGTGCGCGCTGCGCGTGCGGCTGGAACAGTTATTGTTCGTGGTTTTGAAAAACATAATGAAGTAGCAACAGAGTCAAAAGGCTTAAACGACTTCGTTACTCAAGTTGATAAAGAAGCAGAACAAGCAATTATTGCCAAAATTCAGCAGTCTTACCCGAACCATTGCTTCCTAGGCGAAGAATCGGGTGAAGTGTTGGGCACAGAAACTGATTATCAGTGGATCATCGATCCACTAGATGGCACCACTAACTTTGTAAAAGGCATTCCTCACTTTGCCGTTTCAATTGCACTTCTTCACAAAGGTCGCTTAGATCAAGCGGTTGTTTTCGACCCAATTCGCAGCGAACTATTTACTGCGAGCCGAGGTCAAGGCGCACAGCTTAACGGTTATCGTATTCGTGCTTCTAAGCCTCGTGACCTTTCTGAAACCATTATTGCTACTGGCTTACCGTTTAAGAACAAGTCTCAATTTGGCGAGTATGCACTAAGCCTTAACAAAATTTTCCACGAAGTGGGCGACATTCGCCGCGCAGGTAGTGCAGCGCTAGACCTTGCTTACGTTGCAGCTGGCCGCCACGACGGTTACTGGGAGCGCGGCATTAAATCTTGGGATATCGCAGCAGGTGAGCTTATTGTTCGTGAAGCTGGCGGATTGGTAACAGACTTTAAAGGCGGAAACGACCCGCTTCACAAAGGTGAAATTGTTGCTGGTAGCGTGAAGGTGGTTCAAGGCCTAGTTAAGCATCTTAAATAAGAATAATCTTAAGTAAGAGCAGCTTAAATAAATCGCTCGTAAGCACATAAACTGAGCCGATAAACCAAGCACAGTTAAACAGTAAAGGCGCTATGACACGAATGACGTGACATAGCGCCTTTTTCTTTTTCTCACTTATTGGTTTCGTTATACCTGCGGTAACACACCGCGATTACGCACACTTTACCTCTCGCTGAGTGGCTAGTGAGCTATGCGGACTGGTGTTTAACTTTAGGCCAAATAAAAATCTAAGTATTAAAAAGCGCTTGGCAACTTCGTATGTCAGTGCGCACCCCACAACGGTTATTAGCGTTATTAAAATAAATTCTCCGAGTGTCGACGATACACGGGAGCTCAAAAAGAACGCCGCCACCACAATTATCGTTTGATGCACCATATAGTAAGGCAACACGCCTTTGTTCAAATAGCTCACCACCTTACTCGGGTTAGACAAATATTTTCGACCAAACCCCAATATTGCTGCCAACCATGCCCAGTGATTAAGTACAACGATTACACCAACCAAAACACGAAACCCATGAGACGACTCCATCAACTGCCCTGTAGGGCCTAGCAAGTCGTGTCGGTCTAAAATTATGACGCTGTAAAGTGCTATCGCAATGGTTAAGCTTACGTAACGGGACCTCATAATTGCAGCATACAATGCGGGTCTAAGCGCGACCACAATACCTACCAGCATCACAAAAAAGTACTTTGCATGACTATACCAATCATTAAGCAAGTCGTGAGACGTGGGATATGCTACTCGTAGCTCCAGCCATATGGCAGTCATGAACGTAACCACTAACACGCTAAACAGCGCCAAGCTATCGAGTACTCTCAACGCCCTTACTTCCACAAATCTGATAAGCGGGAAAAACAGCAATATAAAAGCGCTATACACAAAAAGGTAAGGTAAAAACCAAAGGTGATTCCATGTCAGTAAGCCAATTACCGATTGTTTGTCGATAAACAAGTCAGTATTTGGATTGATGTAAGCAACGTAGAACTCGCTAAACGGCATGGCTAGTGCTCCGCTGACTGTCCACTCTGCATAAACTTGTGGCGCGACGATAACAAACATACCGAATACAAGAGGAATTAATATCCGCAACGCCCTCTTCCCCAGTAGTGAAAGAGATACACGCCAGCGAGAGGTCGTTTGGCCATAAGCGCGGCGCAGCACGACGGTAAATACCATGGCAGAGATCAAAAATAATAAAGACATACGCCATTGGTTGGTCAATATCATCACATCTTGTAGTAGTGGAAATTGCACGTCGCTTTTTATATGCCAGCCCCACTCTAAAACGTAATACATTCCGATGTGATAAAAAATGAGTACACCAAACGCGATGACACGCAGTGCATCCAACTCGAAATAGCGCTGAGTGACAGGACTCTCGACCACGGCCTTCTCTCTCGCCTCCCCCTTTGAAGTTCTGTTAACAAACGTTGCTTCTTGATCAACATATGCTTGCGTCAATGTCCTCACTCCTATTCAATAGTGTTTAACTAACGTGTTGCATCTAATGCGATAGACGTCCGACAGCAAACGCCTAAGTGACGAGAATTAAGGGAAAAAGGGTTAAGCGGTGAATAACTGGGATGAAAAATGGAGTCAGTTTCTTAGGGATTCTGAATCAAAACATAAATACGCTGCATTTGTTTTGCTTACAGCCTATTTGTTTATAAACAATTCAATCAATGCTGCGTCTAGTTGGACTGAATTTTCTCGAAGCGACAATAACAGCGTAGCACTTTGGGAGCCGTACGTTTGGGAATACTCGAGTGCTTTGAGCACCGCTTTGCTCGTCATCCCATTAATTATCGCTATACGTATACTCGATCAGAAGGTAAAAGTGGGAGCGACATGGCTTGGGTGGCATTTTGCCTTCGCCAGTTTATTTTCAGTAGCCCATGTATCATTAATGGTAGCATTTCGAAAGCTCGTCTATTTATTCTCTGAACGCAATTATGACTTTGGGATATGGCTCAATGAGTTCATCTACGAATATCGAAAGGATGTATGGGGCTATATTACTCTGATTACTTTTTACTATATTGCACGGTTTGGCTATCAACGCTTAATTGGTGAAGCATCACCTATTAGACGCGACACATCACAGATAACGAATGACAACGTGGCCAGCACCTTACCTGACTATTTATTGGTAAAAAAGCTCAATAAGGAGTTTTTGGTTCAAGTCACTGACATACAGCGAGTAGAAGCCTCAGGAAATTACATTAACCTCCATACTCACGTGGGCGTTTACCCCTTGCGTTATACCCTTGGCCGGTTTTGTGAAGAAGGAGCGCATCAAGGCTTTATGCGAGTGCACCGGTCGCACGCAGTGCGAATACCTGCCATTGTGTCTATAAGTTATGAAGAAACAGGGGATGGAACAATAATGCTCAATAACGGTCAATCAGTAGCGCTTTCCAGGCGATATAAAGATGATCTGAAACAAGCATTAGCCCCCAATCAATAGTAAATTCCACTTTTGATAAAGCATAAAAAAACCGCATCGTAGATGCGGTTTTTGTACGTTTCAAGCGTGTAAAACTAAGGCATAGGATCTAAATCTGCGCCTTCCTTTTCCACTTGTGGTGGCATTAGGTCTTCTTTACTAATACCCAATGCAAGTGCCACTGAACTTGCGATATACACCGATGAGTAAGTACCAACCACTACACCGAACAACAAGGCGGTTGCAAATCCGTGAATAAGCGCCCCACCCTTGTAGAATAGTGCAACCAATACCAACACCGTGGTTAATGATGTGATGATAGTACGGTTTAGGGTTTGCGTTAGCGAGATGTTGATAATCTCAACAGGCTCACCTTTACGAATTTTGCGGAAGTTCTCACGAATACGGTCACACACAACGATGGTATCGTTAAGTGAATAACCAATTACCGCTAGTACCGCTGCAAGTACCGTAAGGTCAAACTCGATTTGAAGTACTGAAAACAAACCCAGCGTAAGTATAACGTCGTGAGCTAGTGCCGACACTGACCCTAGAGCGAATCGCCATTCAAATCGCATCGCGACATAAACTAGAATACACAAGAGTGCGACTAGCATCGCAAGGCCGCCCTGTTCGGTAAGCTCTTCACCTACGTTAGGACCTACGAACTCGATACGACGCATATCAACCTCAGTACCGTCAGCGCGCAAGGCAGCTAGTACCTGTTCACCAATAGTCACGGCTTTAACGCCATCACGAGGAGCAATGCGGATAAGTACATCTTGGCTGCTGCCAAAGTTTTGCACTATAGCATCTTCAAAGTTCGCTTCGTTTAGCTGGGCGCGAATGCCTTCTAAGTTAGCAGCGTCCTCATAGCCAACTTCAATTAGCGTACCGCCAGTGAAGTCTAGCCCCCAGTTAAGGCTATTAACGCCTAGCGACACGAACGAACCTAAAATGAGTACCGTTGATAACACCATCGCAGGAATGCGAAGGCGCATAAAATTGACGGTATCGGATAGTTTTAATAATTGCATGTTACTTCCTTAAATCGCCAATTTCTCTACGCGTCGACCGCCCCATACTGCGTTAACAATAACGCGCGTAACAAGGATTGCGGTAAACATCGAGGTTGCTATACCAATCATCAGTGTAATCGAGAAGCCTTTAATTGGGCCTGTGCCCACGGCAAACAGGATTAAGCCTGCAATGAAGGTGGTAATGTTAGCATCTAGAATGGTAGAAAAAGCACTGTCGTAACCTTGATGAATGGCATGCTGTGGGCTGCGGCCATCACGTATCTCTTCTCGTATACGCTCAAAGATAAGCACGTTTGCATCTACCGCCATACCAACGGTCAGTACAATACCTGCCATACCCGGTAGCGTAAGCGTTGCACCAGGGATCATCGACATAATGCCCACAATCATAACTAGGTTTGTAATCAGAGCGATGTTCGCTACCACACCAAACGCTTTGTAGTAAATCAACATGAAAACAAGTACCGCTGCCAGACCATACATAATAGCCTGCATGCCCAGCTCAATGTTTTCTTTACCCAAGCTTGGTCCAACCGTACGCTCTTCAACAATTTGAATTGGCGCAATCAATGCACCTGCGCGAAGTAGCAACGCTAAGTCACGGGCTTCCTTCGGTGAATCAAGACCTGTGATTTGGAACTTGCTACCCAGTTGCGCACGAATAGTCGCAACCGAGATCACTTGCTCGTGTTTTTCAAACACTAGCTTGCCGTCTTTGTTACGTTCGCCAGTCGACTTGTATTCGATAAACACCGTAGCCATTGGTTTACCAATGTTCCCACGAGTTGAGCGAGACATCTTATTACCGCCTTCAGAATCAAGCGAGATGTTTACGTTCGGAAGTCCGTACTCATCAACACCGCTATTCGCATCAATAATATGGCTACCGGTAAGCATAATACGCTTTTCAAGTAGCTGAGGAATGCCTTGCTGATCTTCAATCACTTGAGAGCCAGGAGGAACGCGGCCGTTCAATGCATCACGGATATCGTTCTTCTGATCTACCATGCGAAATTCTAGTGTTGCTGTGGCATTAAGAATCTCTTTCGCACGGGCGGTGTCTTGAATACCTGGAAGCTGCACAACGATGCGATCAGCACCTTGCTTTTGTACAAGCGGCTCAGCCACACCAAGTTGGTTTACACGGTTACGAATAATGGTAATGTTTTGCTTAACCGCGTTGTCGCGAATTTCCTGAAGCTTGCTTTCAGCAAAAATAGCGCGAAGTGTTAAGTCGTCCACCTGGTTAAAGGTAAGGTCGCGACTTTGGTTGCGCAAAAAGAACTCTGCCTTGTCTAGCGCATCTTCATCACGGAACGTAATGTCGATATGATCGTCAACCTGTTTTACACCGCGATAACGAATGCCTTCTTCACGCAGTGATGTACGGAAACCACCCTCTGCGTCTTCTAGCGACTTAGCAATCACTTCGGTCATATCCACTTCCATCAAGAAGTGAACACCACCGCGAAGGTCAAGACCTAGCTTCATTGGCGCGCCACCTAGGCCTTCAAGCCATTCTGGCGTGTCAGGGGCAAGGTTCATAGCCACGTAGTAGTCATCACCAAGCGCCTTTTCAAGCGTTTCGCGCGTTACAAGCTGGGTGTCAGAATCCGAAACGCGAACTAATATTTGTTCGTTCTCAAACTCAACACGTTTTGGAGAGATATTCTTTTCACTTAGCGCGGCTTTTACTTGTTCCACTGTGGCGTCAGTTACCACAGCGTCACGGCCTGCTGAGATTTGTACGGCGTGATCTTCACCGTAAATGTTAGGAAGCGCATAAAGTGCACACATTGCAACCACAATGAGTGCACTCAGTACTTTCCAAATAGAGTTTTTGTTTAGCACTGGATAATCCTTTCGTGCCAGTACCGGGAAGCGTCCCGGCCCCGGCTTTTGTTACTTACAGTGACTTCATCGTGCCTTTAGGCAGCACAGCAGTTACTGAAGACTTCTGAACAACGATGTTGTTTGAATCGTTAAGTGCAACTTCAATGAAGTCTTTTTCTTCTGACACTTTAGTGATTTTTCCAACCAAACCACCTTGTGTTAACACTTCATCGCCTTTGCTTAGTGACGATACTAGGTTTTTATGCTCTTTTACACGCTTAGCCTGTGGACGGTAAAGCAAGAAGTAAAAGATTAAACCAAATACAGCTAGCATGATGATCATTTCCATGCCGCCACTTTGCGGCGCACCAGCAGACTGTGCGTAAGCGTTAGAGATAAATAGGCTCATAAAATTCCCCAAATATTATCGTTGTTATAGTGCCGGAACCGGCAACCCTTTTTGTTCATAAAATTCTTGTACAAACTCATCAAGCGTACCTGCGTCAATCGCATCGCGAAGACCCTGCATCACGCGCTGATAGTAGCGAAGGTTATGGATGGTGTTTAAGCGCGCACCCAAGATTTCGTTACACTTGTCCAAATGATGTAGATAAGAGCGAGAATAGTTTTTACAAGTGTAGCAATCACAATTCTCATCTAATGGCGAGGTGTCGTTTCTGTGTTTCGCATTGCGAATCTTCACTACGCCTTCAGTCACAAACAGGTGACCGTTTCGGGCGTTACGCGTGGGCATTACACAGTCAAACATATCGATACCGCGACGCACAGACTCTACCAAATCTTCAGGTTTACCCACGCCCATTAAATAGCGAGGTTTATCTTCCGGAATTTTAGGCGCGGTATGATCGATAATGCGGATCATATCTTCTTTCGGCTCACCTACTGAAAGACCACCAATGGCGTAACCGTCGAAGCCAATAGCTTCAAGGCCAGCAAGTGAAACGTCGCGCAGACCTTCGTACATACCGCCTTGAATGATACCAAACAGTGCCGCTGGGTTATCGCCATGGGCTTCTTTACTACGTTTGGCCCAACGTAGCGACATTTCCATTGAAACGCGCGCTTCTTGTTCAGTAGCGGGATACGGCGTGCACTCATCAAAAATCATCACGATGTCAGAGCCCAAATCGCGCTGAACTTCCATCGATTTTTCAGGCGTAAGTAAAATCTTTTCGCCGTTTATCGGAGAGCGGAATGTTACACCTTCTTCGGTAATTTTACGCAAATCACCCAAGCTAAACACTTGGAAGCCGCCCGAATCCGTAAGGATTGGCTTGTCCCAATTCATGAAGTCGTGCAGGTCGCCATGCTGGCGAATAATGCCCGTACCAGGACGCAGCATCAGGTGAAACGTGTTTCCAAGACAGATGTGTGCACCGCTGTCTTTTAATTCTTCAGGGGTCATTCCCTTAACGGTACCGTATGTACCTACGGGCATGAACGCTGGGGTTTCTACAACACCGCGTTCAAACACCAAACGACCGCGTCGTGCTCGGCCTTCGGTTTTTAACAACTCAAATTGCATGTGAAAGCATTCCCACTTTGGTGCGCTTTTGCGCTGGGTATAAAAATAAATTGGCGGCGATTATACCAGTAATTCGGCTGAGATCATGCCCCGTATCTATGTTTATCTGTAACTAAGCTAGAAAGGCCTGCAAAACACCGATTTAAACGCCTAATGTCCTTGGGCGGATGTGCTTAGGCGCGTTTAATAAACATAGAATCTCCATAGCTAAAGAATCGATATTCTTTCTCTATCGCTTCTTGATACGCCTTCATGACATTCTCTTTGCCAGCAAATGCGCTAATTAACATCATTAGCGTGGACTCTGGAAGGTGAAAGTTAGTGAACATTGCGTCTACCACTTTAAACTCAAAACCAGGGTAGATAAAAATCTCAGTATCTTCGTTAAATGGCGCAATAACTTCCTCGTCACCGCGCTCTGCACTTGCCTTTGCCGCTGACTCCAAAGAGCGTACAGAGGTTGTACCCACTGCAATAACGCGTTTACCGTTGGCCTTTGTGGTTAAAACAGCGTCAACAACGTCTTGTGGTACTTCGGCGAACTCTGCGTGCATCTTGTGCTCTTGAATATTATCAACGCGCACAGGCTGGAACGTACCCGCGCCAACGTGCAAAGTTACAAAGGCCAAATTCACGCCTTTTTCTTTTAACGCAGCCAGTATTGCATCGTCAAAGTGTAGTCCTGCAGTAGGCGCCGCTACCGCGCCCGGCTTTTGATTGTAAACGGTTTGATAGCGCTCTTTGTCTGAACTTTCATCGGGACGGTCGATGTAAGGAGGTAGCGGCATGTGGCCATGGGCTTCTAGCAGCGTTAATACGGTCTCATCGTGGTCAAACTGTAAAATAAATAGCGCATCGTCTCGCCCTGTCACCGTAACATTCACTTTTTCTTCAAGAATAAGCGTAGTTCCAGGTTTAGGTGCCTTGCTCGCGCGAACATGCGCCAACGCTGTATTGTCTGATGTTATACGTTCGATCAGAACTTCAACCTGTCCGCCCGTTTCCTTTTTGCCCAGTAAACGTGCAGGAATAACCCGCGTATTGTTGAACACCAAGAGGTCGCCTGGCTCTACAAATTTCAGCATGTCAGCGAACATCGTGTGCGCTACATTGCCAGTCTTCCCATCTAAATGTAACAAGCGACTCGCTGTACGTTGCTGAGTTGGGTATTTGGCGATAAGTTTTTCGGGTAGCTCGAAGCTAAAATCTGATAGTTTCATAAATACAACTAAATTACGGCATAAAAGTTAGACAAAAGTAGAATATTAAGTGTTATTTAAGTTGCAACTAAAGGCTAATAAAAATAGATCTACAGATTAAGCTAAAGTCAAAATAAAAACAAAAAATGTTTATTATCAACAAATTAAAAATTAACGTATATTATAAAATAACTTTATATTGAACAATATACGTACAATTCAATTTATTAAATAGCACTTAACTCCTTAAACGGTTAAGATACCTGCAGATAGTGATGATGTTCTCCCATAAACATTCCTTATCATTCGTACCCAGCACTTGCTGGGTATTTTTTTATCTGCTTATTTTCCCTGCCTACCTTCACTCATCGCAACGTTATTGCGAAGCTTCGATTCCTCTGCGCGACAGGTTAGTTGAATATCGATATCTTATAAACGGCGGTATTTTACGCTGTTTATTGCTGAAGATCAGTTAAGATTTCCTCTAAAAGCGCCGCATCTAATGGACGCGCCTTCAATACGTACAAAATCTGCAGAAGTAAATCGGCGCCCATAATACCTTTATTTACCTTATTTCTAAGATTATCTGCGCTTTGCTCCACGCCAATCTCTTCCAGCCTTTGGCTTAACGCTTGATATTTTACGCCGCGCACAGACATCTCAGATTTCACGACTCTTGCTACCGTTTGCCGCCACGCATTTTTAGCACCTTGCGTATTTCCAGTGTTCACACAGCCTCCAAAAACCACACAAATGTGATATATATTTTACAAAAACACACTTTTTTACACTTATAGCATGTATTTAATGTTGACGATTATGGCACAACAGGTCTACACTGCAAGTCTAGATATTGGCGAAGATGAAAATAGTCGTTACAGTAACTTCGGTGGTTAATACAGCAAAGTATCTGTTTTCAATAAAGTGCAGTTGTATAACACACTACTTACACGACATTCATTTTCACAACTATCGCTTCAATAATTAAAGGAGAAAGGTATGAGCTGGGAACTGGAAAGCATCGAAGCCTTATTTAAAGAGCATGATGACTTTGTGGTAACACGTGAGGAAAACTGCTTACTTATTGCTAATCAAGACGGCATAGATGCCTGGCTTGCTATCAGCGGAGAGCAGATCTTAGTAGAGAGTCTTTTGTTTGCAGCGTCGGAAGTAAAAGATAAGCCAGCGCTAGATCATGAAATATTGTCTACTCATATGGTGTTCCCTTTGACCACGGTAGGCATTTCAAACATTGGTGGTGAAGAGTACTACACTGCCTTTGGTGCGCTAAGTGCCCAGTCAAAAGCCGAAAGTATCGTTATTGAAGTGGAAACCCTGTTTCAGAATGTTGTATCTTTCTTAGATGCCTACGAAACACACCTTAACTAAAATTTACTTCTAAGGAGAAGCGAATGTCAGTGTGGAAAAAATTAGTAACTGCAGTAAAAGGTGGTGCAACCGAAGCTGCTCAATCTGTCGTAGACAGTCAGGCTATTCGAATTCTGGAACAAGAAATTAGAGAAGCCAAAGAAGAATTGCGTAAGTCAGACCATGCACGTACCCAAATCTTGGCAAAGTGTAAACTTTCTCAGCAAAAAGTGGATAGCTTCAATTCGTCAATTGCGGAATACGAAGCTCACGCGCGCAAGGCCATCGATAGCGACCGCCAACTCGCGCTAGACTGTGCGCAAAAGGTGTCTGAACTTAAAGAAGAACGAGACCAAGAACAAACATATCTTGATCAGTTCCAGCAGTCAGAAAAGCAGCTGGCACAAAATATCCAACAGGCGAAAGCGAATTTACGTCGCTTAGAGCAGCAAGTGGATATGGTAAAAGCCACTGAAAGCGTTCAGAAGGCGCAAGTAGCGGTTTCTTCACGCCACATGGGTGCGAATAGCAAAATGAAAACGGCGACAGAGTCACTGTCACGTATTCAAGATAAGCAAAAGATGCGCAATGCTGAACTACAAGCTGCAGAAGAGTTAGCAAATAATGAATCGAGCAGCGATCTAGAAAAACGTCTAGCCGAAGCGGGCATTAAAGGTGGTAAAACCTCGGCCGATGACGAGCTAGCGCGAATTCTAGGCAAGTAAGTTAGAAAAATGGGAGCTACGCGCTCCCATTTTTAATTCTTGTTACAATAATTTCCTGCGTAAATTACCGTTAAGTAAAGCGCTAACCTAGACAAATCAAGTACTTCAAGGCAGAGTAAGGGCACGCATAACAAGGGCTGTTTCTTTTATGTCTCCATGGATAAAACTGCGAAAAATCATGCTGCAATATTTTGCAGAATCACGCTGGTACACTATTGTCGGTGCCACCGCCTTTTACGCAGTAACAAGCTATTGGCTACTTTACGCTGCAGACGAGCACGATTTAATTACCAACGCCGACTTTATTTACTGGCTGGCGGTCACCGCCTCTACAGTGGGCTATGGTGATTTATCTCCCGTCACGCCAGCGGGAAAACTGGTTGTAGCGCTTTACGTCATACCGCTTGGTTTGAGTATCTTCGCCATGGTAATTGGCCGGATTGCAGCTTGGGTTTCATTAACGTGGAAGAAAGGATTGTTGGGTATGAATAGCTTGATGCTAGATGAACATATCTTAGTAATTGGGTGGAATGAGCAGCGTACTATGCTACTGCTTGATTTAATACTTCAAGAACGCGATGCCATGCCAGAGCGCCCTGATATTGTGCTGTGTGTGAAGGCCGATATCACTAACCCCATGCCTGGCGTGATTGAGTTCGTGAAGGTAGATTCGTTTAACAAAGACGAAGATATGGATCGCGCCTGCGTGTCCACCGCCCGAACTATTCTTATCGATAACCCACAAGACGATGTCACCATGACTACCGCGCTGTATTGTACTAAGCGTAATCCTGATGCACATCAGGTGGCTTATTTTGATGATGATAGCCTAGTCAGCTTACTTCAGGATCACTGTCCTAAAGTGGAGTGTACACCGAGCGTGGCAATAGAAATGTTAGTTAAAGCCGCTTTTGATCCTGGTTCAAGTATGCTTCATCACGACTTGCTGAGTATTGAAGAAGGCCAGGCGCAATTTTCAGTAAAAATCCCAGAAAGTAGCCACGCCATCTCTGTTGCTAAGTTATTCATTAATTTGAAACGTAAACACGATGCCATCTTTATTGGTTATGCGCCAAATGGCCTTGTGAAAGAAATGGTGGTAAACCCACCGTTGGACGTTACGTTAAACCCGGGTGACACTTTGTTCTACATTGCTGAGCGCCGCATTAACGCAATTAACTGGTCTTCCCTAGACGCTGATTAAGAGGCGTAAACATGTTTAGTAAATTATTTAAAAAATCAGAACCTAAAAAACCTAAGTCGCCAGAAATAATGGGGCTTTATTTAGGTGGCTCTTTCGAGTTAGATAACTTGAAACTTTCGCTATTAGAACCTGAGCTCACTATTGAAGGCGCAGCCCGTTCTCAATTAATTCAAGCGGTAGGTGAAGCCCCCTTAGATACAGGTGGCACTCTGCTTCGCTTTTACACCGACGACGATGGATTTTTACAGGTGGTCACCGACGGCGGCTTGTCTGAGAATCACATTACCGATGTTAAGCTGTGGCACTTTTATGAAACGAAAACCATTGGTAATACTGCTCAGTGGAACGAATGCTTGAAAAACGTTATCAGCCAGCCCACCTATGAGCTTGACGGCAAGGTCTATACCCGCGTGTGGGGGGCAGTGGGCGATGAGTCACCGCCTGTTGCCGTCACTGAAACTACCTATGAAGAAGATGGTGATGTGAGTACCACCGATCAGTTTATGATGCTGTATGAACGCCCAATCAGTAATGACAGAGTTGAAACCCTGCTTGTTGTGGGTGAAGAAAAGCAAGTAGGTAATAATTTAGATAGATGTTTGGTGATTTCAACGGGGTTTGATGTTGAACCTGCAGATATCACTATAAACGGTTAATAAAAAGGGAATAACTATGGATACGATCATGCAATCTTTGGCTGGCCTGGATAACTTTGCGCTTTACTTCGGCTTGTCGATTGTTTTTTTGTTTATCTTCAAATTGGTGTACGCCTTGGTCACACCTCACGATGAATGGAAGCTGGTAAAAGAAGAGAAAAACGTTGCCGCTGCCATCGGCTTTGGTGGTGCTATAATCGGTTTTGCTATCGCCCTTGGCAGCGCAGCTTCAAACTCGGTTGCTGTAGTAGATTTTGCTATTTGGGCGCTTGTTGCTGTGATTGCACAATCCCTAGCGTTTGCCATTTTGCGTTTCAGCTTTATGCCGAAAATCGCTGAGCGCATAAACAATAACGAAGTTTCTGCGGGTGTTATGCTTGCCAGCATGTCTATTGCCGTAGGCTTACTCAATGCCGCTTGCATGACCTATTAAGGGGGCAGCGATGACTGATAAACGAAACACTCAGCTTGATGTTGTTGATAGCGTGCAAGGTGAGAAGCCCGCATTAAAACGCACCAAACATATTGACCTTGGTCGCATGCGCAAAGGTTTTAGCGTGAAGCCTTTAGCATTGGGTGTGGCCAGCGTTATTTTAAGTGGTTGTGGCGGCGAAAAAGAAGACGCCACTATTTACACCTCGCTAGAAGACTGTAAACAGGATTTTCCTGATGCAGTAGAGCGTTGTGAAGCTGCCTACCAGACAGCGGTCGACGAGGCCATGCGCACCAGTCCGCGCTTTAGCTCTGAGTACGACTGCGAACATGAATTTGGCCCTAACCAGTGCCAATATGTGAATAATAGTAGCGGCAGCTTTTTCATGCCGTTCATGGCAGGCTACATGGTGAGCTCTCTGCTATCGCCAAATCGCTATTACTCACAGCCCTTATATACTTCCTATTCATATAATTCACCGTTTCGTTCACGCTGGATAACGGCAGACGGCTATGTGTTCGACGGTGACATTCGCAAAAGAAAATATCGCGTAAACAAAGACGTTTATAAGCCTAAGCCTACCGTGAACCGTACAATGAAACGAGGCGGGTTTGGTAGCAGCGTTCGTGCAAAATCGTCTTGGGGTAGCAGCAGCCGTAAAGGCGGCTGGGGCGGATAACTATGTTTAGAATGCCTTGCCAGCCTCGCAAAGGCTGGCAGCAGTTGGCTAACGAGTTTGGTTTTCATTTCCACACCATGTATGGTGAGCCGTATTGGGATGAAAGTGCCTACTACCAATTCACGCTAGCGCAAATTGAAAACGACATTGAAGACCCCACAGCCGAACTACATCAAATGTGCTTGGCAGTGACCGAAGATGTGGTTAATAGTGAGGAATTACTTACTCGTTTTCGAATTCCAGAGCAACATTGGGACTTAGTAAGAAACAGCTGGCAGGAAAGAGCCCCCAGTTTGTATTCACGCCTTGACCTTGTCTACAACGGCAAAGGGCCTGCTAAGCTGCTAGAAAATAATGCAGATACGCCCACCAGCTTGTATGAATCTGGGTTTTGGCAGTGGCTGTGGCTTTCACAAAATGTGGATGCCGGCAAACTCGCCCTGCACGCTGATCAGTTCAATAGCTTGCAAGAAAAACTAGTTCATCGCTTTCGCGAAATAGCATTGCACTACAACATTAATCAACTGCACATGGCGTGTTGTAAAGATACCGTAGAAGACCGCGGAACAGTGCAGTACCTACAAGACTGCGCTACAGAGGCCGGGCTTTTAGCTGACTTCATTTTTATTGAAGACATTGGGTTAGCGGACACGGGCGTTTTTACCGATCTTCAAGACGCGCCAATTACAGACTGCTTCAAGCTTTATCCTTGGGAGTTTATGCTGCGCGAAGAGTTTGGCGATGTGTTAGAAGATGCCCAAGTTAATTGGATAGAGCCCCCATGGAAATCGATAATTTCCAATAAAGCCTTGCTTCCTCAGCTTTGGAAGAAATTTGAAGGCCACCCTAACCTGCTTCCCGCTTATTTTTCAGATGAAATAAACACGAACACACTATCAGGAAAGTGGATTAAAAAGCCTCTATTTTCTAGGGAAGGCGCGAATGTTTCAATCATTGAAGGTGGAATTGAGAGTAGGCTTAGCGATGGTCCTTACGGCGAAGAAGGCTATATTGTTCAAGCATTTGAACCTTTACCCGTTTTTGAAGGTAACCATACACTCATAGGTAGTTGGTTGGTAGATGACATGCCAGCAGGTATTTCAGTAAGAGAAGATGGATCTGCTATTACCCAAGATCTCTCTCGCTACCTTCCTCATATTATTTTGTAATCTACTTTAGGGGCGTTCGATGAAGCCGCTTTCTTTCCAAATTCGCGTTCTACTGACGCTAGGTGCATTGTTAATCGTAATAGAAGTAGCAAACTTACTTACCGGCAATGCACTTAATCAGTTTGGTGTAGTGCCTCGTACACTTTCAACCTTGCCATATATATTCACAGCCCCTTTCCTTCACGGTACACCCACGCATTTGATGGCTAACTTGGTGCCTCTTTTGCTGTTCATGTGGCTTACTATGCAGTGGGGAAAACGCACGTTTCTTATCGCTACGCTAAGCGCACTGCTTATAGGTGGTTTGGGCGTGTGGCTGTTCGGTAGAAGCGCTACGCATATTGGCGCGAGCGGCATGGTATATGGCTACTTCGGCTTCCTCGTGCTAGCAGGGTTTAGAAGTAACAAAGTGCGGTATTTGCTTATTTCACTAGTAGTTGCAGCGCTATACGGAGGAATGCTGGTTGGTGTGCTTCCCACATCCAAATTTATTTCCTTTGAATATCATCTGTTTGGCTTTATTGGCGGCTTATTTGCCGCATGGCACTGGGCACGCTAATTAGTTTACGTATAATTAGCCTCAAGATAAGACGTTGTAATTAGATATGTCAGCAGTACAAGAACCTACACAAAAAAACCAAGGCTTTTTCGGCAACCTCGCGTTTAACATTGTTATTCCTGTGGTGCTAATGAGCTATGCAAGTTCGGAAGATTACCTAGGCCCTGCGTGGAGCATTGTGGCGGCACTCAGCTTTCCTATTGGTTATGGCCTATGGGATTTAAAAGAGTCGGGAAAGGTCAACGGCTTTTCCATTTTAGGCATTATCAGCGTACTACTTACCGGCGGGTTTAGCTTACTTAAACTGCCCGCAGAGTATATTGCGATAAAAGAAGCCGCTATCCCAGGCATTATCGGTATTGCTGTACTGGTAACCCAATACTCCAATAAACCCTTGGTCAAAATGCTTATTTTGAACGACCAAATCATAAACTGGCCACACCTAAACCAAGTTCTTGATGCGAAAGGAAAGCAGAGCGAGTTTAAAAAGAAAGTCGCGGTTAGCTCTTACATCGTAGCCAGTTCGTTTTTCCTCTCTTCTGCACTTAACTATATTTTAGCTAAAATGATTTTGGTCAGTGAGCCGGGCACTACGGCATACACTGAAGAGCTTGGCCGAATGACTGCGCTTAGCTATCCAGTCATTGTGATCCCGAGCATGATTTTGCTTATTGCAGCGCTCTGGTATTTATTCGCTCAAATCAAAAAAATTACTGGCGAAGAACTCGATAACTTTATTAATCAGTAAAAAGACAATCGATAAGGGGCTTAACGCCCCTTTAACATGCCCTTCCCTACGACTGAAGCTATTACATAATCTGTAATTTAGGCGACTAAAGCAATTTCCTGAAACGCAGAAGAATACTAGCCATCAAATTCCCACACCGCTTTTAACCAAAAAGCGTGAGTATTACGTATACTCTCAATGATAAAAATAACCCATTCTATTAGAACATGTTGGCGCTAATTTAAAGCGCGCATTGCGCCTCTAGCATTACGCCATGAGCCTGAATATTGCCTATTGCATGCATTCTCGCTCCTTCATGTTCACACTAAGACGGTTCAATACAAAACGGCGAATTATGCTGACAATAAAAGACTTAAAGAAATCTTTTTCAAAGACAGGGGCTCCACTCATCAACAACCTTAACCTTACCGTAAAGACAGGCGAATCGGTGAGTATTCAGGGGGCTTCAGGCTGCGGTAAATCTACCTTGCTGTCGCTTATTGCTGGATTTGAGACGCCCGACGGAGGAGATATTTCGGTAAATGGATTGTCGATCGCTGGCAATAGCAAACTCGATAATACATTTAAAGCGAAGGATATTGATAGTTTTCGCAAACAGCATTTAGGTATTGTGTTTCAAAGCTTCAATTTATTCGACTGCTTTAATGCGTGGGACAACATTGCCTTTACTGCGAGGCTAAAAGGTAATGTAGATAACGACTACCAATTAGCGTTAATGGAGCAGCTTGGGATATTACCCCTAGCGCAAAAGCCGCTAAGTCAGTTATCTGGCGGTGAACAGCAGCGCTGTGCCATTGCTAGAGCACTTGTACATCGCCCCTCGCTTATCTTGGCCGACGAACCCACCGGCAATTTAGACGAAACCACTAGCGAAACCGTGTCTGACTTACTCTTTAAAACTTGTAAAGAGGCCAATACTTCTCTTGTTGTGGTAACTCATAGCCAAGACGTCGCAGTAAAAGCAGACGCCGCTTTGCGACTACATAAAGGGGTATTAGAGAGTGTGAAATATAAAACTAAAGAACAAACCTTATCTACACCAGTAGCAGCAAGCTAATTGTAGGTGAAAAATGTTAGCGATATGCGCCCTGTGAAAAAGACACCGAAAACAGCAAGTAGGAAAATAACGTGCTACGCACTCTACTGTTAACACTTTCTAGCTTACTTGCAATGGCAAGGCACAGGCCGTGGGAGCCATTGCTCATTATGGCCGCAATTATACTGGCCAATGCTGGCTTGGTTACCGTTTTGCTTATAAACGAAGGCGCTACACAAGGTGAACTGCTACAGTCGAAGCAAGGGCTTACCTTGGGCAGTATCATCACCCCAGCAGACAGCAGAACTCGCTTTGCACAAAGTGATTATTCCACGCTTCGCAAGCAGGGTTTTACCCAGCTTGTTGCGATAGCTGAACGAGACGTTACCCTATCGTGCAATGGCAGCGAGCCCACAGCAACAACTCTCAAATTACTTGGTGTTGATACTCAGCCTCTTTTAGGAAGTGCATTTAGAACGAGAGGTTTTGAAGCCCCAGCGGAAAACGATAGTGCTTTTTCGCTATCCTATTTATCGCCAAATGCGAAGAAATTTAGTGAAATGGAAAACCAGCAGACGCCAGCGGGACGCGAATTGCGCTCAAATTCTGGGGGCGACTTCGCTGTAAATGGGCTTATTCACCCCTTAACGAACGCAAAACTGGCCTGTCACGACACGCTCAATGAAATCGATAGAAAATCCACGCCAAGTCCCTATTGGCCTGCAACGGTAAGCGCGTATGTGAGCAGCTTTGCTCCGCAAAATACAATTTTGATCTCTATCGATGAGTTTTACAGAGGCGGGGTAACGATTGAGAATGATGAACCTGTTAAGCCTGTTATTCGTGACAATGCTAAACGCGCGCAAGAGAAACAAGCAAAGCAACAGAAAGCTTACGTCCCACTTTCCGGGTTTATTGCACTTTCACCGCTATCACATCAGCATTTAACCCAAATAGAAACCCTACTTGGAATACCTGTAAAGCAAACCACTAGCAATACAGACAATGACACCGGTTCGTTGCCAGATAGTTTTAGACTAAATCTTTGGGCGATGAGTGGACTGATGGGCGTTGTGGCGCTTTTTATAGTACTTAACGCGCTAAACTTGATGTACCGCACGCGGCTACCCAATATCATTCGTTTACGGCAGCTGGGCATATCTCAGCGAATTTTAAGCATTGCCCTATTCACCGAGTTGCTTGTTTACTGCGTAATAAGTATTCCAATTGGCATGTTCATCGGTTTTCAAGCGGCGTCATGGTTGTCACCTGTGATAAACGGTACATTTACGTCGTTGTTTAACGCTGTATTTGTTAAACCAGACGTTAATCTGCTTTTCACCTTCGGCTTCGCATTAACAACGACCTTTATATCGCTGGTTGTTTTTTCGTTAGTTTCTATAGTTAAGCTTTCAAATGCCCTAACCGTAGCGCCTGTCAAAAAAGAAAATGCGTTAGGCCAATTTGCCGTAGGTCTTATCTCATTATGTGCCCTACTACTGTTATTTATCGCTGAGGGGTTAGCGTCTTCTACGGCTTCAGCACTTTTCTTTGTTGCACTGTTACTCCTTACCAGCTGCGCGCTTATTCTTCTTTGGTTACCTATTTTGTCTAAGCTACTGACTAGATTTGTACCAAGACAGTGGCCCGTGTTCCACTACGTCATTGCTAATATGCACTTACTGTCTAGCAAAACCCGTCTCGCCGTTTGTGCATTCTTTATCGCGCTAACCGCAAATATTGGTATGAATACCATGACGGACAGCTTTAGAGACGCCACTGAACAATGGTTAACGCAAAGGCTTTACGCGCCTTTCTATCTGTACACCGACGCGCCACTTAGTCGTATCGAAACGTTATCTACCAAATCGTTACCTCCGCTTGCTTTAACTCCTTTACTTAAGGCCGAGGGAGCTGTCATTAGCTCACATGCTCAAGAAGAGACACATAAAGAGACACGTGAAGTCAGTAACAGCTCGCCCACTTACGTTTCTATCAGTAGCTACCCCGTTCACCAAAACGGTAAAAAGGCGCTTGTCCTCGATGATGTAATAAACAACGACCTCAACACAGTGTGGCGTGAGTTTACAGAAGGGAAAGGGGTATTCATCAATCAGCAATTAGCGTTTGCCCTTAACGCAAAGTTAGGACACACGCTAGATATAGAAAATATTCGCCTTCGTAAAACTGCGAATTCAAGTTCTTCGGCGATTAATACATCTAACGAGGCTTATAGCTCGCCACAAGATAGAACTACTGACCCAACACAAGGCTCACAAAGCAGTTCGTCGAACTCAAACGTATTTGCAGCGACGCCTCAATGGAAAGTACTGGGTATTTATCCTGACTACGGTAACCTGAACGGGCAAATATTAGTGCCTCTTCCCTCGTTTAATCGAAACGATGTCCTTATCAGGGATCAACTTTTTTCCGGTGTAGTGGCTATTTACCCAGAGCCGCCTATTGAGACTAACGTGATAGGCGACAACAAACAAAGCACCTTTGGAAAGGACATCCTCGAACAGCAGCTAAAATCACAGCTAGGGGAACACCGCGAAATTGCCCTTTATACCCGACAAGCGCTGTTAGATACCTCTATGCAGACCTTTGATCGTACCTTTGTATTAACCGACGGCCTTAATATTACCACCCTATTGGTGGCGGGCGTCGCCTTCGCTGTTTCGCTGACGGTACTAACCATAGGCAGCGCAGCGCAGTTATCTGTATTGCGTGCCCTTGGCGTTAGTCAGCTTAAAGTAAAAGCATCTCTGTTTGCGCAATATCTGCTGCTTTGTTTTATCTCAGCCTTGCTCGCCATTCCTTTTGGCGTGTACTTGGCCTATGTCTTTATTCAACAAGTAAATCGGCATGCATTTAACTGGGTGTACCCGCTTTCACTTAATGTACAGGTTATTCTCTCTAGCGTGGGGTTATCGCTGCTTATCGTTTCACTGGTGCTGTTGTTACCTTTAGGAAAACTAAAGCCGAAAATTGATTTAAGGCAGGAAGTTCAGCTATGACAAACCATTTAGGTAGCGCCAACACTAAGTTTTTGCGATTTAAAGCCAACATCTTTTTAGTACTTGTAGCTGTTTGTTTCACTTTGAATGCATGTACTGAAAACCCAAAAGATGAAAACGAAACTCTGGGAACCTCCACGCCAAACGGCTTTTTTGGAAACATGCAGTCGAGCGACGCCTTTACGCCAGTAAAGCGGGGCAATACTGTTGAATTACCGCGCGATCACATGAGTCATCCCGATTTTCAGTTAGAGTGGTGGTACCTCACGTTTGTGTTAAGCGCTGAAGATGGGCAAGAGTTCGGCCTTCAATATACGCTTTTTCGTTTCAATACTGGGCTAGACGCCCCTCAAAGCACTAAGGCTAATGCTGAAAATAGTGCTGAAGTTAACGCCAACAACCATATCGAAAAAAACTGGAGCAATGGCCAGCAATGGATGGGACATGCTTCGCTACATACCGCTGAACAGCATTATTTTGAAGAACGATTTGCAAGCGGTGGTGTAGGTAATGTCTATGTGAATCAACAACCCTTTACAACAGTTATTGACGATTGGGTTTGGAAAGCGGCACAGGCGAAGGTCCAAACAGGTGCAGAAAGCAAAGCCATGTTCCCGTCCGTGTTAAAAGTCGCTTTTGGGCAAAGCAGCACGCATCATTCGGTCAAAATAAATGGAAAAATCCCCGCTACCGCCGCAGACAGCTTATCAGAATTAAATGATACACTGGGCGTTAGCGCCGTCAAAGTCTCGCTTAATCTAGATACCTATGGGCCTTTCATCAAACAGGGTGATAACGGCTACAGTAAAAAAACACAAGACGAACGCCTTCGCTCCTACTATTACAGCCAGCCGTTCATTAACGCGGAAGGTACGTTAAACATAGAGGGCAATAGCGTAAAAGTTACGGGTAAAGGCTGGTTTGATCACGAATGGACGAGCCACTTAGCCAACAGTGAAGCCATGGGATGGGATTGGTTCTCGCTGCATTTAGACGATGGAAGTAAATTGATGGCGTTTCGCATGCACGCCATGAATAAAAACATGAAAAATAGCAAAAGCAAACACAGCGAAATATTCACAACGGCTAGCTATATAGCGGAAAATGGCACGAAAGAAACTATCGACCAAGCCAACGTATCAATTACGCCAACGGCCTATGAAACAATCAACGAGGGAGAGTCAGCTCGCTCTGTTCCCACCGCTTGGCGCATTCAAATACCAGAAAAAGATATCGACCTATCCATTCGCCCGTTCAAGGAAAGCCAATGGAATAACAGCTTATTTCCCTATTATGAAGGGCGAGTGGATATAAAAGGCTCCCATTCTGGGAGCGGCTTTATGGAATTGACAGGCTACTAAGGCCTGTTGACCTTTGATATACAGCGAAGCGTAATAGCCCCTAATAAATAGACCAATTGATGCGTTCACTTAGCGATGTCAAAGCCGCCACACCTAGCTGAGAATTACCCACGCTATTAAGCGCTGGCGAAAATACGCATATTGAAAAGCGTCCTGGTACAACAGCCACTATGCCTCCACCTACGCCACTTTTACCCGGCAAGCCTACTTTAAAAGCAAAGCTCCCAGCTTCGTCATACATACCACTAGTCGCCAGAAGCGCGTTCACTTGTTTGGTTTGATAAGGCGTTAGCACCTTTTCATTTGCGCAAGTAGAAAAACCTGCGTTAGCAAGAAAGCTCGTTGAGCGCGCCAAGTCCTCACAACTCATTTCTAGCGCACAGTTGTGAAAGTAATTGCGAAGCACATCTTCCACTTCGTTTTCAAAATTTCCGTAGGCTTTCATCAAATATGCCATTGCTGCATTGCGAGAGCGGTGCTCGTATTCAGACTCCGCCACCACCTTATTTACCACGATATCGCCGTTACAACTTAAACGTCTTACGAAATCTCGCATGGCAATATAAGGGGAAGCAAACCGAGATTGCACCATATCACTAACCACCAGCGCACCGGCATTAATGAAGGGGTTGCGGGGAATACCGTTTTCATATTCCAACTGCACAAGAGAATTAAACGGCAGGCCGGATGGCTCGCATCCAACTCGCTCCCACATGGTTTCACCGTAGTGATTGATAGCTAAAACAAGATTAAAGACTTTTGAGATACTTTGAATAGAAAAAGGAACGCTCGCATCGCCTATCGACGTTATTTGACCGTTTGTATCGCAAATTGAAATGCCAAATTGCCGTGGATTAACCGTGGCCAACGCAGGGATGTAGTCGGCAACTTTTCCCATGCCCAACATGGGCTCAACTTCATCATAGATATCTTGAAGTAGTGCCAGCATTTCGTTTTTCATAGTTCCCCTTTCCTGCTTACCACAGATAAAAATAAAGCGCCTTGTTATAAAAACGCTGGCGCTTTAATTTCTATACAAACAATGTAGCGATTAGTTACAGCGCCAATCTTCCTTAAAGTCACACAAGCCATCATCATCTTCGTCTGACGTAAGCTCAATGTTTGTCGATACCTTTTCTGATACTTTATTTGAATCGGAATCGATTATTACTGGCTGTTTTTTATCGATAAAACTGAATATTGTTTTTGCAATATCCGTGTTATCAATTTGCCCCATAAGCGATTGATAACCAGCGCCAAAAGCAAATACTTCAACATCTACACCAGTGTGACCGCCTGTTGTCCACCCCGTGTTCGTTTTGGTGTCTAAGAAGGTTTTTACTGCCATGAAGCGAGTTTCATCATCTTGGTTTGATACGCTATCTAGCGTGGCAAGCTCTTCTTCACTCAACGACAAGCCAAGCTTCTGCGCCACAAATTCGCCAGGGTTCTCTTCATTTGCCATCTCTAAAGCAATTGTCATTACCGAGGCTGACATAGACTTAAGATGTTCAGGGCTCCAGCGGTAGTCGCCGTTTGCGCCAATGGTTAAGCCACCTGTGCTGTGATCCGCCGTCAAGATAACAAGAGTGTCAGGGTGTGCTTTTACATAATCTCGCAAATATTCCATGGTTTGCGCTAAATCGTGCATCTCAGCCATGGCAGACGCGATATCGTTTGCGTGACCAGCCCAATCTACTTGGCTTGCTTCAACGAGAAGAAAGAACCCATTGTCGTTTTCTAAGTGTTTAATAGCATGTTGAGTTAGGTACTCAAGACGATTTTTGCGCTTGTCATCCAATACCGCAGGCAGCGCTACTGGAGCAAACAGACCGAGAACATTACTTCCCGCAGGCACTGAAGCCAGACGGTTATATGAATCGGCATATTCGTAGCCAGCATCAATAAACTGCGCCAAAATATCTCTGTCATCGCGTCCAAAGTAAGACGTTCCACCGCCTAGCATCACGTCAGCGACAAACTTACCATCCACGCGAACATCAAAGAAATCTTCAGCTATTTCGTTGTAGTTCTTACGGCTTTCGTTATGCGCAATGTATGACGCAGGTGTCGCATGAACAATTTGAGACGTTACTGCCAAACCAGTACGCATGCCTTTACTCTTAGCATGGTACATAACAGAGTTTACTGGTTGTTTATTTACATCAACACCAATTGCACCGTTGTATGACTTAACGCCAGTAGCAAGAGCGGTTGCAGCTGCGGCTGAATCGGTAACGTAACCAGATACTTGCGCAGGATACGTTGAAGCATTGCCCACTAAAATATCGTCAAACACAACCGATTCGATTTTCGGTGTTGACGGGTCATCTACATAATTACGATAAGCCGTGGTATAGGCAGGCCCCATACCGTCGGCTACAACCATTATTATATTTTTCGGTACACCTTTAGTTTGCGTACCGGTTGCACTTGCTGATTCGGTCATAGATTCAGTGATACCACAACCCGCAAGAACAGCAATAGACGCACAACTTAGTAGTGATGTGCGAACAAATTGTTTAATCATTTAAACTTCCCTGAGTAAGTAAGGTACCTACTGGCCTGGATACCCGCAGATACAACAATAACGACACTATCGCGAATGATTCTTTGGTGATCATAATGGTGTTAGCAAAGCGATAAGATGCAATAGTGTAAAGCAGGCTGGCAAGATGCTCAAAGCTTTTGGACAAAATAACGCAAGCATGAGATGACCATCTGGTCATCTCATTAAATTAGCAACTTTTAAGAAGGAAGCGACTACTTATTTTGTGATGAGAGGTATTCGCGCATGCGCTGTTGTGCCACGTCAACGAGCATGTCGGGCTGGAATTTGGAGATAAACCTGTCACATCCAACTTTTTCTACCATGGCGTCGTTGAAGCTTCCGCTTAATGATGTGTTGAGTGCTATAAATAAATTGCTCATACGAGGATCGTTACGCACTTCAGAAGTAAGCCGATAGCCGTCCATTTCTGGCATTTCTGCGTCGGTAAACATTAGCAAAATTTCGTCGGTTGGGTTCTTCCCCTCATCGGCCCACTTCTTCAGCAGCGCTAACGCTTCAGCGCCGTTTTTACGTTCGATGATTGTTATACCTAGCTGCTCTAACGTATCTTTAATCTGTTTTCTTGCTGTGCTTGAGTCATCTACTATCAACACTTTCTTGCCTAAGAAGTGGTTAACAATGTCTTTATCTAGCACTTCTTCAGAGATAGATGTGTCGTAATCGATGATTTCCGCGAGTACTTTTTCAACATCGATGATTTCTACCAGCTCTTGTTTACCCTCAACATTCACCTGAGTTATGGCGGTTAAATAATTGGATTTTCCAATGCCGCTAGGGGGTGGCTGAATGGTTCCCCACGATGTATTCACTATGTTTTTCACTTCACCAATAATGAAGCCCTGCACGCTTCTGTTATATTCAGTGATAATGACATTCTTCGCTGTTGCTTGCGTAGCTGCACCGCGCATTTTGATTGCCTGACGCAAGTCTATAATTGGAATGGAGCTTCCTCGGTAGTTCATCACGCCTTTCAGGTTGTGATGTGAACCCGGCATTATATTGAGCTTGGGTACGTTTATAACTTCTTTAATTTTAAAGACGTTCATGGCAAAAATGTGTCGCGTTCCCAGTTGAAACATCAAAAGCTCAAGCCTGTTTTCGCCAACAAGCTTGGTTCTTTGGTCAACTGACGACAATACACTACTACTCATAACACCCACTTTTCATATTATATATCAACAAGCTAAAACAAAAGCGCCCTCGTATCGGACAAGACTATTTAGCGTGAAGCTCTACGCCTAAATTTACCTTGCTCACACCGGCAAAGCTATTACCCTTTTAGCTAATAGACAGACGAAATAGTCAACACCAGCAAGCATTTGCAACCTACGTAAGTTATTTATTACCGACCACTTCTTGCCCCACTGCTGCCCCATTGCCTTAAAACCATCAAACATAGGTGTCAAAGATTTACAGTATCTAGACTTCTCTCGGCGCCAGTCATTCACAAAATAAATGACCGCAATGCAAAATATATATTTCTATTATTCCAAATCCGGCACTAGGATGAAATGGAATCAACGGGAACGCCCTACAGCGTAAACATAAACAACGTTAAGTATTTTAATTATAGTCGGGAGAGACGCTCATGTCGCAATATCAACAAGACATTGATAACTTCGCCACATTAAAGGCAGCACAAAACGGAACTTGGGAAGGTATCAACCCAGAATTCGCTGCACGCATGAAGGTTCAAAACCGTTTTAAAACAGGTTTAGACATTGCTCGCTACACTGCAAGCATTATGCGCAAAGACATGGCTGAATACGACGCAGATTCGTCTCAGTACACACAGTCACTAGGCTGCTGGCATGGCTTCGTAGGCCAACAAAAAATGCTTTCAGTTAAAAAGCATCAAGGCACAACTAACAAAAGCTACCTTTACCTTTCAGGCTGGATGGTAGCAGCACTTCGCTCTGAATTTGGTCCTCTTCCTGACCAATCAATGCATGAAAAAACATCAGTGTCTGCGCTTATCGAAGAACTTTATACTTTCCTTCGCCAAGCAGATGCGCGTGAATTAGGCGACCTTTTCCACAAGCTAGACGACGCTAAGAAAAACGGTGGTGATGTAGCTGCGATTCAAGCTGAAATCGACAATTACGAAACTCACGTAGTTCCAATTATCGCAGATATCGATGCGGGCTTTGGTAACGAAGAAGCAACCTACCTACTTGCAAAGCAAATGATTGAAGCAGGTGCATGCTGTATCCAAATTGAGAACCAAGTATCGGACGCGAAGCAATGTGGTCACCAAGACGGTAAAGTAACCGTGCCACACGAAGACTTCCTAGCGAAAATCAATGCAGTACGCTATGCATTCCTTGAACTAGGTGTTGATGAAGGTGTAATTGTTGCACGTACTGACTCACTAGGTGCTGGTCTTACCCAGAAGATCCCAGTATCTACATCAGAAGGCGACTTAGCTGCCCAGTACAACGCTTTCCTTAAAACGACTGAAGTTGCGGGTATTGAAGACCTAACTGAAGGTGATCTAGTGCTTAAGCAAGGTGGCAAGCTGGTTAAACCTGAGCGCTTACCAAACGGTCTGTTCCGCTTTAAAGACAACACAGGTTTTGACCGTGTAGTACTTGACTGTGTAACGTCACTTAAGCACGGCGCTGACTTGCTTTGGATTGAAACTGAAAAGCCTCACGTTGGCCAAATTGCTGAAATGGTTAACGCTATTCGCGAACAAGTACCAAACGCAAAGCTGGTTTATAACAACTCTCCATCATTCAACTGGACGCTTAACTTCCGTCAGCAAGTATTTGATGCCTGGAGTGAAGAAGGTAAAGACGTTTCTGGTTATGACCGTGCGAAACTTATGTCTGCTGACTATGACGACAGCGAACTTGCAGCAGCTGCCGACGAGAAGATTAAAAGCTTCCAGGCTGATGCAGCGCGTGAGGCAGGTATTTTCCATCACCTTATCACGCTACCGACTTACCACACTGCGGCACTGTCTACTGACAACCTTGCAAAAGGTTACTTCGGTGAAGAAGGTATGCTTGCTTATGTACGCGGTGTTCAGCGTCAAGAAATTCGCCAAGGTCTAGCGTGCGTTAAGCACCAAGCGATGGCAGGTTCTGACCTAGGTGATACACACAAAGAGTACTTCTCTGGCGAAGGTGCACTTAAAGCGTCTGGTGAAGATAACACCATGAACCAGTTTGACGTATAACGTAAACAGGCAATGAGTTAAACGGAAAGCATCCCAACCTTTCCTACAGGGCACCTTCGGGTGCCCTTTTTTGTGCGCGTCATTCACTTCACTTATGCTTTTTGCATAAAACAAAAAAAGCCATATTTTCCTAAATTTCATAAAAAACAATATACCAACTATATTTCAATACCTTATAGGTATAACGGCGACTAATTTAAGACTAAACGCTTATCTGACATTGAAATAAAAAAGCTTTATAATAGCTATGTTTAATTAGGTTTAAAAAGAGCATTAGAATAATGAATATAGCGAAGGTCGACCTGAATTTATTGGTTTATTTAGATGTGCTGTTGCGCGAAGGAAGTGTAACGAAAGCTGCAAACCAGCTAAGCATTACTCAGCCAGCAATGAGTAACGGCCTGAAGCGCCTTCGCGATCTATTTAAAGATCCACTTTTAGTTCGTACCAGCGATGGGATGACCCCCACCAAGCGCGCGCTTGAGCTACAACCCATTATTCGCGATGTGCTTAGTCGATTGGAAAGCTCTATTCAGCCCGAGACTGATTTCGATCCGTTAACCAGCGACAGAACCTTCCGCATTATGACCAGTGACTATGCAGAGAGTACCTTGTTACTTGAACTTGTTGGAAGACTGGCGGATTTAGCGCCCAATATTACGCTTGACCTTATTACGCCGAGTGACGTGACGTTTCACGATGTCGAGCAAGGTAAAGTGGACATGGCAATTAACCGCTTCGATGAATTGCCTTTGTCGTTTCACCAAAAAGTTATCTGGTATGACACCTTTAGCTGCGTAATGAGTTCCGACCATCCGCTAGTAGAAAAATGCAACCTAGAAGGCTACTTGAGTGCCCAGCATATTTGGGTGAGTAAAACTGGGTTTGGCGTAGGTGTAGGTATTGATCCAAATGAAGTACAAAAACTGGGTTGGGTTGACGCTGAGCTTACAAAAATCGGGAAACAGCGTGCTATTCGCGTATTTACTCGTCATTACCATGCAGCGCTTCAGATTGCGAAAAAGCAAAAACTTATTGCTACCTTACCAAGCAAAGCGGCGCGTTTGTTCAAACACGACCCAGATGTGGTGATTAAAGAGCCGCCTTTCGACATACCACCTATTGCGCTAAAAATGGCGTGGAGTGCCTTACTTCACCACGACGCAGGTCACATTTGGTTGCGCCGCTTAATCAGCGATGTAGCTAGCGAAATGAATGCGGGCTAAACATTCACAAAATATATGGCAGAAATACAAACCATAAATTAAAAAACTATCTCTATACACACTACACTGGGTGAACAGACAAATGTATAGAGGTAGTTATGCAAGGATATATTACTAGAGGCCGACTACAGGTTGCCGAACAACTCGATAACTTTATTAATGAACAGGCACTTCCTGGCACAGGCGTAGATAAAGACACCTTTTGGCAAGGTGCAGAAACCCTCTTCGAAAAATTCATTCCTCAAAATCGCGCACTATTAGAAAAGCGAGAACAGCTTCAGCGCGCTATCGACGATTATCATAAAGCTGGTAACCCGGTAAACGGAAACGAATATACCGACTTCCTAAAAAGCATTGGTTACCTTGTTGAGCAGCCGTCACAAGTAAGTGCACAAACACAAAATGTAGACGCCGAAATAGCAACAATGGCAGGCCCTCAGCTAGTCGTGCCAATCAACAACGCTCGCTATGCACTTAACGCGGTAAATGCCCGTTGGGGTAGCCTTTACGACGCACTATACGGCACTGATGTCATCAGCAATGAAGGTGGAGCAGAAGCGGGAAAAAGCTACAACCCCGTACGCGGCGCCAAAGTAGTTGCGAAAGCGAAAGACTATCTAGATAGCATGATACCGCTTGCGAAAGGCAGCCACACTAACGTTACTGAGTACAAGATTGAATCGGGTAAATTGGCGATCACTCTTGTCGACGGCGATGAGACCACCTTAGCAAACACAGAGCAATGGCAAGGATACCAAGGTGACATTAGCGCACCGTCAAGCCTGCTATTTGCACACAACGGTCTGCATTTTGAAATTCAACTAGACCCGACTCATCCTATTGGCGAGAGCGATGCCGCAAACGTAAAAGACGTACTGGTTGAAGCTGCATTAACCACCATTATGGACTGCGAAGATTCCGTTGCTGCTGTTGACGCTGAAGACAAAACCTTGGTGTATAGCAACTGGTTAGGCTTAATGAAAGGCTCGCTAAGCATTGAAATGACAAAGGGCGGCAAGCAGCTTGTTCGCGCTATGCATGACGATAGAAGCTACCAGCCGTCTAAACACGCTTCACAAGACAAGCTAAAAGACGGCGAACTAGTACTTTCTGGTCGAAGCCTTATGTTTGTTAGAAACGTGGGCCACCTTATGACTAACAATGCTATGCTCTTTGACGGCGAAGAAGTGCCAGAGGGGATCATGGACGGTTTAGTCACTTCACTTATCGCAAAGCATGATCTTTTAGGAAACAGCAAATTTAAAAACAGCCGCGAAGGCAGTATTTATATTGTTAAACCTAAAATGCACGGGCCAGAAGAAGTTGCATTCTCTAACGCATTGTTTGGTGCTATCGAAGCGATTATCGATGTTCCAGCTAACACCCTTAAAATGGGCATAATGGATGAAGAGCGCCGTACGAGTATTAATCTACAAGCTTGTATTGCAGAGGCTACTTCACGCGTTGTGTTCATTAACACGGGTTTCTTAGACAGAACCGGTGATGAAATTCATACCTCAATGCTTGCCGGCCCTTTTGCAGAAAAAGCCGCGCTCAAGTCTATGGCGTGGATTAAGGCTTATGAAACTGCAAACGTCGCAGTAGGCCTTCGTTGTGGTCTTTCTGGCAAAGCTCAAATTGGTAAGGGCATGTGGCCAATACCTGACGAAATGCAAAATATGATGACCGCCAAAATAGGTCACCCTAAGGCTGGCGCTAATACTGCTTGGGTTCCCTCACCTACTGCAGCAACACTGCACGCGCTTCATTACCACGATGTAAATGTGTTTGACGTTCAAAAGTCGCTAGATGAAAACTTTAGTGGCCTTGCTGACATACTTACCATTCCATTGTTAGAAGATGCCTCTACTCTGACGCGTGAAAGTATTAAGCGTGAAATCGACAATAATGTTCAGGGCATTTTAGGCTACGTTGTACGCTGGGTTCACCAAGGCGTAGGCTGCTCGAAAGTTCCTGACATCAACAATGTAGGCTTGATGGAAGACCGCGCGACGTTGCGTATTTCATCGCAGCATATCGCTAACTGGCTAGAGCACGGCATTGTAAGTGTAGATCAGGTAAAAGAGTCTTTGGCTCGTATGGCTGTCTTAGTAGATGAGCAAAATGCGGGGGATCCTGAGTATATCCCTATGGCACCTGATTTAGACAGCTCAATTGGCTTCTTAGCCGCAAGCGATCTAATCTTCAAAGGTAAAGAGCAGCCTAGCGGTTACACAGAACCTTTACTGCACGCCCGTCGCCGCGAAATGAAGGCAAAACTTGCGGCGAGCTAGCACAAAATATGAGGGCTAAGAATTGGAAACTAAAAGCTATATTCCAAACGGTAAAATATCAAAGAATTAGCTAGATAGTTTCAAGCCTCATCAGACGCATTTGAATAAGGCTCACTCTGTTAGTAAACAGCAGTGAGCCTTTTTATTTATTGCTGGTGTATTACTAATGCGTTTGCATTTATTGTCGCGACACGTGAAATCAATTCGCAAACACACTCAAAGCGAATTGTGTAGCAATATGGCAACACTTTAGACTAAAGATATCGCTTATCTCCCCCTTGATACTTTGCTGATAATGCATGAGTAAACTACGCTTTTATAGTGTGGGGCGCAGCGTTTGTTATTCCGTTGGAACTAAACACTTAGCGCAAAGCCTCCTTAGTTTGGAGTATGCACATGCAGATAGCCTCGGCAGCAATACCGAATAATTTATTACAGGCGAACGTCACGCAAATTGTGCCCATCTTTTCAGGTGGAGGAACAAGATTGAGCGCCCATATCGGCATCATTAAAGCGCTGCAGGACATGAACGTAGGCTTCGACACTTTAGTGGGTGTATCAGGTGGCTCGATTATCGCTTCGCTTTACGCCAAAGGTTACACAGTGGAGCAAATGCGAGAGCTCGCACTGGTTACTGATTTCAAGCAATTCACTGAATTTTCACTCGTAAGATTACTCCGGGAAGGCGGGCTGTCTTCTGGCGACGTATTTCAGCGATGGATTGACGAACAGTTGGAAGGCGCAGTGTTTGCCGACCTCCCGCTCAATCTGCATATTCTCGCTACCGACGTAAACGGCGGCGGACCAGTTTTGTTCAACAAACAAACCTCTCCAGATATGAAGGTGTCAGAAGCAGTGCGGTATTCTATGTCGATACCGCTCATCTTCTCGTTTAAACCGTTTAAAGAGCACTTGCTAGTAGACGGCGCTATATTGTCTGAAGATGCGCTGTTTGAAGATTGGCGAGGCGATGGCACGCCATCAGTATGCTTCAGACTGCAAAGCACCGAACAAAAACGTAAAGCCATTAAAAAGAACTTACTTCAACTGCCGCAATACGTCAGCATGCTTATTCGCACGTTTATGACGGCAATATCCAGGGAGTACGTCAATGCGAAGTATTGGCACAATACGGTGGTGGTGAATACCGGGGAGATTTCCGCGGTAGATTTTTCGCTTACACCTGAAATTAAGAACACACTTTTTGAGCTCGGTTATGCAACCACGAAAGAGTTCTTGCCCAAAAAGTGTGCGGGATTTATGAGAAGCAGTGCACTTTAACGGCTTCAGAAGGTAATTATAAGTCGCTAGCGCTTACACTTTATAAAAGTCACGATACCAGTCGACAAACGCTTTTACGCCTGTTTCAACATCGGTAGATGGCTGGTACCCAGTATCTTCAACGAGCGACGACACATCAGCATAGGTGTCAGGCACATCGCCCGGCTGCATAGGAAGAAGTTCTTTCTTTGCCTCAATGCCCAATGCACTCTCAAGGGTTTCAATAAACTTCAAAAGGTGCACTGGTGTTTGCGCACCAATATTGTAAACCTTATAGGGCGCCTTACTCGTACTTGGATCTGGATTGCCGCCGTCCCAATTCTCATTAGGTTTAGCCACATTATCCAATGAGCGAATTACGCCTTCAACGATATCATCGATATAAGTGAAGTCACGACGGTGGTTACCATAGTTGTAAACCTGTATTGTTTTACCTTCCAAAATAGCCTTAGTGAACTTGAAAAGCGCCATGTCTGGACGGCCCCAAGGCCCGTAAACAGTGAAAAAGCGCAGCCCCGTTGTAGGCAAGTTATACAGGTGACTATAAGTATGAGCCATTAGCTCGTTAGCTTTTTTAGAAGCCGCATACAAGCTAACTTGATGATCTACGTTATGCTGTTCTGAAAACGGCATAGTTTCATTCGCACCGTAGACTGAGCTAGATGACGCGTACACCAAATGCTCGACGTTATTATGGCGACACCCTTCTAGAATATTCACAAAGCCAACAATATTTGAGTCGACGTAAGCGTTAGGATTTTCAAGTGAATAACGCACACCAGCTTGAGCAGCCAAATGCACCACTCTATCAAATTTGTGCTCTTCAAAAAGCGCAACCATTTTGTCGCGCTCTTCTACCCCCATCTCGATAAATGAAAATAAATCAGCTGCAGTAGATGATTTAATCTCGTCTAGACGTGAGTGCTTTAAATTCACATCGTAATAATCGTTAATGTTGTCAATCCCGACAACTTGGTCACCACGATTGATAAGGTATTGCGATACAGCTGCACCAATGAAACCAGCTGCTCCGGTGACTAAGATTTTCATTTATTAATCCTTAACATCTTTTCTTTGGACATGATGACGATTTTCAACATCTCCTGTAACTGATTTAACTATGCTTCGCCAAAGCTTATAAGCAGTATGTTTCACTAATATATTAAATGGCATTTTTAATAAGTGTCCGCGAACGAATGCCAACCACTGTGCTAGACCCCGAAACTTTACATCAACTAAGCGATGATTTGCAGCAAGAACCTTACCAAAAATAAAGTCAGATAATAATAACCTAATACCTGTTGGTAGTGGCTGTTTGAAGCGTTGATAAATATGCGCTGAAATTTGCTTGTTAAAAATCTTTTCTAGATATCTAAATGCTAAAAATAATTCATTTTCAAAGCCGGTGTTTTCCGCAAGGCTAAACAAATAACTTAATTCGACATCGTCATATATGATTTCATCCAGCAATAATGACAAATCTGACAAATCTCTAAAACCGTTGGTAAATTCTTCTGAGAAAAACAAATGTATAGCAGAATGAAGAAACATGGCCGCAGGCCGAAGCACTTCAACACCGTATTCTGTATCTTTCGTTGAACTTAGAAAAAGATCCATGTCTGGTGCTCGACCACTTACAATGGGAATAATATTGTGGTGAACATCTAAAACCGTCCCCCTCTGAAAATGACGTAAAGGAGGAATTTCGTGGGCCCACTCTCGGTAATACTTTTGGTCATATTCAGAGTCTGTATCTGAGACGAAACCAAACAAGTGAAGTGCTCTTTCAACTTTCGGAATATCACTTTTAAGCACCAAAAGGTCGATATCTGAAAAAATTCTCCCCGTTGCAGCGCTGCTGCCAGAGACGACGTACCCCGCTCCCTTTAACACTATTAATTTTCTGTTTAATGTTTTAGAAATTCTTGAATTTACGACTCTTATTTCACTTATAACTTGATTGTGAAAAAGGGCTTCATGTCGAGTGCTCGCAACCAAGTGAGCATGTACGTTAGGCGGTATATGAAAATCGTTTTCAACGTTATTCAGAAGTATGGAAGCAACTCTGGGTAGCAAAGAGTTTGCGCGGGCAACTAAAACTAAGTCACGCCATTCGGCAGTGGAAATCGAATCAGAGAATCTTTTTGTGAGAATACCAATTAAGATACTCTGTATACAGCAAGCCACTAATTATTTACCTCGCTTTCTAAGATATTCCTCAGTTCGTCCACGTTACTGTATGTGGCCTCTAGCAAAAGCAAGTCAGATAGTTTTCTAGATATGAATTCAAAGCCTTCATGACCGAACAGATCAAAATTAAAAGCATTTTCAATTAGCATATTTAATGTGGAAATTTGAGTCAGCGAAAAGACATTTGTAGAGCTACCAGCGACAAATTTTGGAAAAACTACAGCAAATAACTCAGCATCTTCATTACAACGCCTAACAGCGTCAGTTGGAGGCCTCACATGTGCTACGTCTCCTTTTTGAGTATCCGTTGCAATATCAGAGATAAAGGCTTCCGGAAACCAGTCTTTGACGAGTGAGATAGAGTTATTTTTTAAACATATAGGTCGAACAAAGGGTAAAACTCTTCCGGTTTCGATGTCTAACACCGCCATTTCATCGGACAGTAGCCGCCAGCCAGAAAGTGCGAGACTAGCGCACAAAGTGCTCTTTCCAGAGCCTGGAGGTGCAGGGAAAATTACGGCTTTGCCATTTTTTTCCAGTACGGCAGCATGGAAAATTAAGTATTTATGGTAAAAATTCGCTACACACCAGTTCATCCCCCACTCGAATAGTGGATACGAATGCGCAGATGGCAACGGCTTGAATGGAATATGCCCGTCTAATTTGAACACTGCTTGTGTTTTGAAAAAGCGACGGAAGTTTGAAGGCCTCTCAACTGAAATATTAAAGTCAAACCAGTCTGAGTTTAGTGAGACATTATAATCCCGATAAAGCTCTGAAACTGTTTTTGTGACTTGTGAGAAGGAAGAACTTACATTAACTGAAATTAAGCCGAACTCGATATTCAATTCAGACTTTTTAACAGCATTTAAGTATTGAGCTTCGGCTAGCTCTGACAATAACAAACCATTACGCCTTAGAAAACTATTAATCTATTAGGTTATTTTCAGCAAGTAAATCTGTGACTTCAGAAATATCGTCCTCAGAAAGACCAAATCTGCGCTCACCTATCTTAGGTAATTCAGGAAAGCTAACTGAGGCCTGCCAAGCCCTTGCAAGCCTCTCGTATTTTAAAGGAAGAAACAATATTCGGTATGACGGGATATGCTGAATAGCTACTCCCGAGTTATCAGGGGCTATGTAGATGCTGATAGATGAACCTTTATTCAATTTAAATTCTAAAATGTGGCTTCAACTGCATTAATCAAACGCTGTTCACTGTCACTACCGTAAACACCATAACTAACATCATCGTATAGTCCCTGAATGTAGCTCTCGGCGTTTTGACCACCTGGTAAAGGATATTTTCCGCTCTTGGCATTAAGATATGCCACAATCAACGCTTCGTCTAAAGTTAGCGAGGAATCTCTATTTAAGAAACTTCGCAATCTATGGTTAGATTCTGAGTTGGCCCCATTAGGTTGACGCGAACCAAACACTTCGCGCCATCTACAGTTGCTAACATTGTTACGTCGACAGTAGTTCTTATTCTTCAAGATATCTTTCCAATCAGATGGTCCGAGGCCACTTATGTTGGCAACGCTACATTCATGATTGTTTGAAAGGTTTCCTGACAGGTTGCCAGAAACAGAGCACCCAGTCGCAGAACTCCCTCCAGCCCATGCCGTTTTTGAAGCTAGTGCAGCAACTACGCCACCGGCAGCAGCTTTAGTAATAAACTGACGGCGTGAATTCATACCTTTACTAATGTCCTTATTAACATTCGAGTGCTTCATAAATTTCTCAGACTTTGTTTATAGTAGCGTTAGATAAATAACAAGCAAAAATAAAGCCAATTATAAAACCCTTACAAGTCAAAGATTTAATTGACCGTACAACCTGAATCGTCAAAGATCCTGACAGAACACTCATTCAGGTTACCACATTTGATTCGAGTATAGCTCAAACAGAAACCGAATTACTACTAAGGAGAAAACAATTCACACCAAGTGTGTCCATACTAGAACAGCTAGTGTTTCAACTTTTAACTTCGCTGATAAGTTTATGAACATGCTTAACAGGAATAGCGTAAGAAATCCCTGTTGGCGAAGACAAAGCACTTTCCTTTGTGTCCTTTACTAAAACTTTATTGATAACGCCAACCACCTCTCCCGATTTAGGGTCGTACATAGGGCTTCCACTATTTCCGGGGTAAGCAATAGCATCCAGTTGATATATCAGACTAACGCTATCTAACCTCTGCATCATCTTTAAGTTTAATTGTTGCGAATTCATTGCTGGTATAGCGTCAGGTGTTATTGCTGATATGTAGCCACGGTGAGTCGCAGGGTAAATCCCCAGTATCGCTCCAATGGGAAAGCCAGTAAACGCTATGTCAGTGCCTGGTCTCAGCATGTTTTTAGAAGATAGTGCTACAGGAGTCAAAATACTATCTAGCTTTAACAAAGCTAAGTCGTGCTTAAGATCTATTTTAATAATCTCTGCTTTTACTTTTTTAACAACCGTACCTTCACCACTAAGCACTACGTAATTTTCAATATACTTCGGATCTAGCTGTTCAGATACCACGTGATAATTAGTAATAGCATAAGACCCATCATCAACTATGAAACCTGTTCCTAAGACCCTAGGAGATGCATGCTTATAAGGAGCATCCAACGCTATCGCAACGGTACTCTCTGTAACGCTCTCAACTACATCAACAAATTGTTGTTCTGCGCGCAAATGAGTTGATGTGCTCAACAAGAATATAGTACAAAACCCCATTAGCTTATTTAAGCTATCTATTATCTTTAAAAATCGAGCTAACACTAGGACGTTGCTAACTGTGCATCTTTTACGAGAGCTGTTTTTCATTATTTCTTCACCATTAAGCTTAATGTGCTTGATTTTAGCGATTACCTTAATTCTGAGGCAGTTTAATTTCAAACGATTATGCAAAGCATGCTTGTATAGTGTTATATCACTAGCGTTGCTAACAACACAGCCTTACTTTGCAGATCTACTTTTATATCCTCTGGAACATGAAATAGCATACTCAGAATCATTAGTGGAGTTCGAAGGAACAGACTTTATCGTCACTCCTGCTTGTTATTACTCTACCGTCGGCAAGGTGTCAGAAATATCAAGATGGAGCCATTGCTCCCTACAAAGACTAGTTCAAGCAAGCAAGCTTTCAAAGGAACTAGATAAACCAATTTTGGTGACGGGGGGAAATTTTTTACATGACCCTAATACAAACTATTCCCAAAAAGCGTTTGACTTGCTTCTTGACCTTGGCGTTCCGCGTAAAAATCTAATTTTGGTAGCTAAAGGTATCGACACTGCAAGTGAAGTAGAGTCGATAAAAAGCTATATAACTAAAAAAAATGTTATTCTCGTTACGTCAGCTACACATATGAAAAGAGCTTCGCTACTCCTCTCCGAACATTGTAATGAGATTAATATTTTCCCAGTTGATTTCCACAGCTCGGGAAGCCTAGCTCCCTACCTCAAGATACCATCTGTAAGCGCTATGCGCAGAGTGGAGATAGCGCTATACGAATATGGAGCTCGCGTAAAGTATTTCTTGTTTAGTTAAATTGCTTTGAAAAGCAGAAAATAAGTGCGTAATGTTAGCGAAACAAAGGAAATGGATTCAACCATGAATAAAAAACAAATATTACTTTTAGGCTTAACTGGACTTCTGTCACTCGGGTGTACACAAGAAACTGAGCAAGATAAATTTTTACTAGCCGAGAAGGACTTTGAAGCTAGGGCCTACGAAAAATCAATTATTCAGTTGAAAAGCTTAGTCCAGGAAAATGAAACGTTTTTGGATGCTAGACTTCTGTTAGCAGACGCATATTTGAAGACTGGTCAGATATTAAATGCAAAGAGGGAATACACTCGCATACTCGAAAGTATTAATGAAGAGAATGCTGACAAAGCCTTTTCGGCGGTAGAAAACTACTTTTTACTGAGTTTTTTTAATCAGGAATTCGAAGATATCGAATCTTTCGCAACTACTTTTCCAGACTTACAAACGAACTCAAAAATTAATAGACTTAACGATAGATTCTTGATCCTCTTGGGAAATTCCGAGAAAAAAAGCGCCAAAACCCAAGATTTATTAGACCAGGCTCTTATCGCATTAGAGAGTAATGTTTCAAACCAAAAACTGAAGCTATCTCAACAGGAAACCACTGCTATCGAAACCAAAAGCGATGGTCTTTTCTTACCCATGTTAGGGCACTATTATCTAGCTAGCGGTGAGGCTACAAAGTGTATTGATACCTTTGAAAAAGTGAATGAGCAGCTTTTTACTCACCCATACTCTACCCTACGGTTGGCGCAGTGCCATTACAATATTAAAGAATATGACAAAGCTCTGTTGTACTCCGATGAAGTTTTGTCTCGATTTCCCGAGCAACCATTGGCGAACAGGTTGAAAGGAACGATCAATTTTCTTAACGGCTCTCTTGATGAAGCTGAACAATATCTACTTAAAGCTACAGATTTTTATCCCAATGACAGCTCCCTTAAAACTTACCTTGGAACGCTATACCTTCAACAGGGATATTACGAGAAGGCATTTCAACAGCTAAAAGGGGCGAGCTCAGTATTTCCAAAAGGACACCCTGCCAGAAAGGTACTCGCTATAACCGAGATAAAACTTGGGAATTACGAGAGAGGGATCGAGGTATTTAAAAATAGCTTAGTTGATAGCGACGAAGCTAATCTTTCGCTATTTGCTATTGCCGCCAACGCTGCTCAAGCAGAAGGCGATATCAATACAAGAAATCAACTCATCCAAAGTATTGCTTCGATCGAAACCTCTTCTTTATCGTCTGAATTTCACAAGTTTTCTCAATTAAATAAATTTAAAACAAATTCAGAGGGAATGAATTTTGATTTCATTCCTTTAGTAGCACCTGAGAATGGTGCTTTAGCGCAGGTAATGATTGGAACACTTTATCAGTACAATCAAGTAGAAAAGTTAAAACAGATAGCTGAAACATGGCAAAGCAAAAACAAAGAGGCAGCAATATTTGCGAGCAGCGTCGCAAGCTATCTGGAAGGCGATTACAACACCGCTCTTGATAGTCTTCAGAAAAATAAAGTCGTTAACCCTCTAAAACATACGCTAATCGTTGAGTCACTCTTAGCGACTCAAAATGCTAAGAAAGCAAGTGAATATCTAGAGGAAGCAATATCAACTGAAAAACCTGACCTACTATTGCTTAATCAGCTCTTTATCGTGAATTTGGAAAATAACTATAGTCAGAATTACGTCTATAAGGTAACCGACTCACTTATTGAAAAATCTTTTGAATTTGAGCTTTTGAAAGCCAAATTTTTACTACTTGAGAGCAAAAATAAAGAATCCTTAAGCTCTCTTTCTCGCTACAAAACAAATGCTAAACAACTAAATTCTTCATATTGGAAGTTACTATTAAAAAATAAAGTAATGGCGGCAGAACCTGAAGAGGTTTTGATAGCGTTGGATGATTGGATAAAAAACACCCCCGACGTTCCGGATGCTTATATTGCTAAAGTAAATTACCTTGAGACGTTAGGAAACGCGAATAAAGCACTAGAAACAACAGAGCAAGCTCTCAAGAAGTTTGATGATCCAAGATTACAGTTACTTCAAGTCAACTTTTTGTTGTTAACAAGTTCGTTAGAGTTAGCTAAACAGAAGTTTGCTCAAATACCGAAAGCAACTCAAAATACTCCTCTAGGCAGAGGGATATCGGCAAGCTTTGCATTGACGAGTAAAAACTTTGCTTTAGCCGAAGAAAGACTCTCGGAAGCATATGAAAAAGCACCTAGCCCGCGAGTCGCTTCCATGATGTTCAGCGCACTGATGAACCAAAGAAAAACTAGCGAAGCAATTTCATTCTTAGAAAAGCATGTTTCGTATTTACCGTCAGATATTATCAATATGCGCTTGTTGGCAGACGCTTTAGTTGAGAGAGATATGCTAAAAGCTCGTAGTTATTACATATTCCTGCTTGAAGCTACGCAAAATAACCATGCTGTCATGAATAACTTAGCCTGGATCGAGAACGAGCTAGGTAATAAACAGAATGCATTAACACTAATTGAAAAAGCGTTAGAATTAAAACCAAATGATCCTAATTACGAAGATACACTGGAATTAATAAAAAATTAACTTAATCTTCAAGGTTTCCATAAACAATTGTAGCCCAAAGTAGGTCTAGACAGCCTATCTGGGCTATGCTTATCTAATAGTAATACCGTTGCCAATAAGAGAATGACAATGCTAAAGCAATTGTTTAAAAAAATGGATAGCAACCCACTGCTTAGGAATGTGTCTAAATCACTCCAGACCAAGCTTGCAAACCGAGAAGTAAGTAAAATAGCTATTCACTTTAAACAGTTTTTTAATACCATCATAGCAAATGACCAAGCCACTAAGGAACTGTCATTCAGGATAAGACATGATGTTTACTGTACTGAGCTAGCGTTCGAGCCGGAAAAACCAGACGGCATGGAAAAAGATGAATTTGATCAGCACTCAATCCATTGTTTAGTCCAGCACAAAGGTTCAAAAAACTTTGCAGGCACAGTTCGCATGGTTATGTCGAATTCTTCTGAGCAACTGCTCCCCATTGAGCAATTTTGTAGTCATGCTTTAGAAGATGAGGTCCTTCATCCAAAAAATTACAAGCGTGAAGAGATTTGTGAAATATCGCGCCTCGCTGTTCCCGCGCAATTTCGAAAACGGAAAACTGATCAGTATGAGGGCGCAGGAACTGGTGTGATTGATGAACATAGTTTCTCACAAAACGAAATGCGTTGTTTTCCCTTCATCGCTATAAGTTTATACTTTATGGCCGCAACGGTTACACAACAAAAAGGCATCAATCATATTTTCGTAATGATGGAACCCAGACTTGCGCGCAGCCTCAGGTTTGTAGGAATCCCTTTTACTCAAATAGGAAAGGTGACCGAGTATCATGGGAAAAGAGCACCCTATCATATCGACCCCAAAGTGTTATTCCAAACGCTATCCCCTGGTTTTAAGAAGTTGATGATGGTCATTGGAAAAGACATGAAAGAGCAGCTCAATGATGTCTAAAAAGCTGGAATTGGTGAACAAAATAGAAGCTATCGTTGGAAAACCGAATGTTCTTACACATGGAGAAATGTTTGACGAGTTTTCTACAAGTACAATGAAGGAACAAACACACCCTTGTGCAGTAATTATACCGAATAACAAAAATGATGTTTTCCAAATAGTTAAATTGTTCAACGATGTTAATAGCCAAAACGATGAAAAGTTCCAATTACACCCTATAAGCAGTGGAAAAAACTGGGGCTATACATGCTCGGAAGCGGGAAGCGACAATGCTTTTTTACTGTATCTAGTTAATCTTAATAACATCACAGAATATGACGATACTTTAGGTACGGTACGAATTGGGGCTGGTGTTACCCAAAAGCAGCTTTATGACTTTTTAAAGGAAAAAGGCCTTAAGTTTTGGATGGACGCAACGGGCTCATCAGTAGATTGCAGTGTTTTGGGCAACAGTTTGGAGAGAGGCTTTGGTCATACTCCCGCCGGAAACCACTTCGAGTTCATTAGTGACCTAGACGTAGTTTTAGGAAATGGAAAAGCTATCTCAACTGGGTTTAGACAATTCTCTGGCGAATCAAAACAATTTGCGAGTGAAGGCATATATAAGTGGGGCGTGGGCCCCTACGTCGACGGGATTTTTTCTCAATCAACGCTGGGGATTGTAACTGAGGCAACACTTAAACTTATAGCTGCACCTGAATGCTATCTTCCATTCTTTATTTCAACACAGAAAGACACAAACATTAATGTGTTGGTCGATAGAATTCGTGACTTACGAGAAAGACAAGTTATAAAAAGCTGCGTCCACATAACAAATCTCGATAAATCACTCCAGGCAGCCCTTGATGAAAGTGACTGGCCCCTTTCAAAACTTTCACTATCAGACGAAGATAGAAAGAGACATACAAAGGCTTACATGTTAAATGAATGGACGGCATCAGGTGCACTTTACGGGAGTAAAGACGAAGTAGAAGTTTGGAAGAAAAAAATTAAACGTACATTTGCGAATGGAGAATTTAAAGTACAGTTTATTAGTGAAGCAAAATTCAAATGGTTAAATAGAATTGCCCCAAAAGTTTCTCAATTAAGCGGTTTAAAAGTCGACAAAACTCTAGAAAAATTAAATAGCCTTATGAAACTCAAACGCGGTGAACCTACTAATGATTTTCTAAAAAGTGTGCATTATAAATTAAGCCAACTTCCTCTAGACAAAGACTTCACAAAACTTGAAAGAAACAAGGTGGGTCTTATATGGCTTGCGCCTACTGCCCCTGCGACGGGTAAAAATGCTGAAAACTTAGTGTCTATTGTTTCTGAAGTTCTAGAGGAATTTGATGTTGAGTCTGCAATATCAATGACTGTACTCACGTCAACAGCAATTGAATGTGTAATTTCACTACTTTACGACAGACAATCCGAAAACTCAGATCGTCAAGCAGAACGCTGTCACAACGCTTTAAACAAACAGCTTATACACAGTGGTTATCTAACCTACAGATTTAATAGCCTCCAACATCGAGGTTATGATGACTTCTATTCCTCAACTTTAATAACGAGTATCAGAGAGATAAAGCACACATTAGATCCAAATTCTGTGATAGCTTCTGGTCGTTATGGGTTATAAGAAAGTGTCAGATTATTTAACAGCTTGCTATCACTCCTTTTTTAAAAACCATAAGAAGCCAATCAAATCAATGACTTGCTATTCTGGCACACTGCCTGCTTAAAAGTATTAGACAGTCGCCACTAACGTTATGTAGTCAGTAGTTGCGAAACACCGAATCTTTATTCATGAGGAATAGACATGAAATTTTCTAAAATCACAAAGAGCTTAGTAGCCGGGTGTGCTTTAGCAGGCGCTTCGCTTTCTGCAAACGCTGGCGTTGTGGCAACATCTTACTTGGACGTGCAATCTTTTGGTATCGTTGCGTACTATGATGAGGCACTGACACAGCAGGTTGCTCCTCAAGACCTAGCAACATTCATTACGATCACTGGAGGTCTGCGTTCAGCTTCTAGTAGCACTGGCTTTAACGGTGTTGGTCTTCCTGACTCGCCCGTTTTTGCAGATGACGCAACGAGTTTTGATCTCGCTGAAAACACAGCGGATGGTGTATTTGATTGTACAGGTCCCTCGTGTGGGATTCTAGGTGTCTCTAACAATAGCTTAGTTGGCAACTACGCCGGCGCACTTGCTGTTCATAACGATAGCCTTGCAAATGGCTATGGTTATGGCATGGCCGATTCGATAGTAAGTGGTAACGCACTTGCTGACCCAACTAGCCAAGCATCAGGATTAACATACGCAGCAGCATCTGTCGGCAGCAACAATAATGTCGCTTCAGGTAACTCAGACATTGCAGATGCGCTTACCACTGCGCTAGAAATTACTGTACAAAACGTTTCTGAATTATATCTTGGATTCGTTGCGTCTTACTCACTTATCGTCGATGCATCTCAATCAATAGGTTCAGGCCAGGTTTCTAATGCAACGACCTCGGCAATTCTTTCTGTAGGTTTAGGAACTGATTCTTCGAATGGCACAGGCGGTGCGCTTGGATTTAACTTTGGTGGTGGCTATGTCGACATCGGCCCAACGCTTTTAAGCAGAAATCTTGTTAATGAAGGGGATGATTTCTCTGGAAGTGACACTGGAGTATTTGTTACTACCGGCACGAGCGATAGCGGATTTTTCCGTGTAGGTACTGGTGATTACCAGGTTGATATTAAGCAGGAATCAACGGCTCGTGTTTCTCTAGTGTCTGCGCCTGGAACGCTAGCGATAGCAGGTTTGGGCCTTCTAGGTTTAGCTGCAGCAAGACGCAGAAAGTCGTGAAAAACGATTGAAAGTATTTTAAAAGCCCTCATACGAGGGCTTTTTTATTTTACTTAAACCACGTCTATCGCTAGGCTTGTGAGCCTAGCTTTCTAAACTTAAAAGTTTGTCTATGGCAGTATTCTTAGAGCGTAAGATTTTAGCTTCATTTGAAGAAGCAATGTCATTTCTTAGAGAAGTTCATGAGTACATTGAAGTACCAACACCTTTTACATCCCTGGTTTGGCAAGAGTCTTGGGTATCCTCTCTGCGACTATTCCCTGCTATTTACGTCTTCAAGTTAGATAGTCATCCTATAGGCTATTGTTGGATAGCGTGTAAAAAGACGCTGCCCTTTCCTCCTTTAAACTCATGGTATTTAAACCAGTCAGGCAAGACCCATGAAGACCAAATTTGGATTGAATACAACACTATAATTTGCTCAAAGGAACACGAACAAGCATGCCTTATATCTCTTTTAAATGAAGCCAAAAAAAATCATGTTTGTAAGCTATATATCTCTATGTCACACGATATATCAATCGACAAAAAGCTAATTGAAAACACCTTTGATATTATTGCCGAAACAATTAATGGCTATCGAACTTCTTTACTTACTCCAAACCTTGACAAGCAACTCTCAAAAAACACCCGTTCTCAAATTCGCCGCTCTATCAGATTGCTTGAAGACCATTATGGCTTGATTTCAGTAAATGAAGCTTCAAAAGCCCAGCTTCATAGTTATTTCGATAATTTAGGCGCATTACATAAAGAGAAGTGGAGCGACAGCACAGAAGGTAGTGGATTTAATAACCCATCTTTTCTCTTGCATCACAGGTATTTATTAAAAAATTTTTCTAAATATGTAAGTATTGTAGAAGTGAAAGCAGGCGCCACATTGCTGGGATACACTTATAACCTCATTTTGGGCGATACAGTTTATTTTTACTGCTCAGGCATAAATTATCAGTTTACAAACAACAAAATTAAACCAGGGTATACCTTACATTTTGTTTTGATGGAATATTATCGAAACAAAGGTTTTCACTGGTATGATTTCTTAGGTGGAGAAAGTCGATACAAAAAAAGCCTTTGCACAGAAACTTATGCTTTCAAAAATTTGACTTTATATACTGAGTCCAAAGAGGGTCGATTAGCCTGCTTACTCAATCGTCTTAAACAGAAATTTTCTTCAATACCTTCGCAGGGTTCCCAGCCACTATAACCCCCGCGGGTACATCATCAACAACAACCGAGCCTGCTGCTACTACACTTCCTTTGCCAATATTGGCCATAACCAGTGCACCGTTGCCCAACCAACAGTTCTCTCCTACAGAGACTTTGGTGAAAACGCCGCCCTGATCTTTAATCGGCTTTTCTGGGTCAGAAAACTTGTGTTGTCCTTTGCCACTCATAATGTGCACACCGCTTCCCAACAAAGTATTTTTCCCAATAGCGCATTTACCAATGTTACATTGCGGACCTATGTACACCCCCTCGTCAATCTCAGTATCTTGTTGTGAAAACAACGTGGCGAAACCGATGAGAACATTTGGCGCACACGAGGTCATGACAAATCGATAAAAGCCCGAACGTAAATAACACCCTAGTTTACCGGGTATAAGCGATAGCAGCTGGCTAAAAGAGGAAAGCAGTGAGTCTTTGTTTACCACAATAGACAGCATTAAATACATAAGCGTGAAAGGAAACATTACAAGTGCACAAAGGGCAAAAAAACTCTTCTTAATTATTGATTTCATATTCGTGCCATTGCCACTTTCAACGGGCTCAGTTGTTGTTCCCAGCTATATTCGCTAACTATTGCTTGATAGCTACGTTGAGCTTTATGTTGTGATAGCTCAAAGTTCTCAATACTTTCCACGCATGCAGCTACAAAGCTGTCCACGTCATCTACTATCCACATGCTGTCGGCGTTGGCAAACGAGATCCCTTCAGCTCCCATAGACGTGGTTATTATCGGTAATTTACATGCTGCCGCTTGAAGCACTTTGTTCTGCACGCCCCTTGCCAACCTAAATGGCGCCACAAACGCATGAGCTTGGTGAAAATAAGGCAATATATCATCGACAAAGCCCGTGACATCTATGCCATTGCGGTCTGACAACGCCTTTATTTCTTCAACAGGGTTCATACCACCCACGGTAAATTTTGCATTGGGCGCTTTTTCACGAATGAGTGGCCAGCAATTTTTTACAAACCAAAGTACCGCGTCTACATTAGGTTTGTAGTCCATCACGCCCGTGAACAAGAAATGCGGCGCAGTGCTTATTGTCGCCGCGCAAGGCTGTGTTTTCGCTGGATAAAACGCATCGAAGTCTAATCCGTTTCCAAGCACGGTTATATCTTTCGATGAGTCTACTGAAGAATTAAATAGCTGCGCCTCTTCGCTTGCAATCAAAAAGCACTCATCAAACCGTTGGTTTGTTTTAGCCTCAAGCTTTTTTATACCTTTGCTTTCACGCTGGTATACGTAGCGCATTAAGAAAGAAGAAGAATCTGCGTATTGCGCCCACTTATCTGAATCAACGTCCATAAAGTCCATAAATAGGCGACAATGGGTATTGTTGTAATAAGGCGAGCTGAAGATGTAATAGCTTAAACTCGACGCGGTTAACAGCAGCGCATCCTTACCATCTTTCAGTTTTTCATCAATAATATGTTGAAGTGTTTTTGAGTAAAACGCCCCAACACTTATGGGCAAACCTTGCAGTAAGGCCGAAGCATAGCGCGTGAATTTACTACCTAACTGGTAAGAGTTAACCAAAATTCCAAGATGCTTGGCTAACGCTTCAGCATTTTTTTTATCTTCTGCAGTTTCTATGAGAGAAAAAACTTCGACTTCGTATCCTAAGCGATTTAGAAATTCAATTTGATGATATGTTCTAAGTTTTTCGCCCTTATTTGGGGGATACGGTACTCGTTGCGACAACACGCAAACTTTCGACATCAGCGCCTTCCAAGCTATCTTCAGTATTTTTACTTGTCCTGTAGTCATACTACTTCGAAGCAAATATAAGGTCAAAGTAACAAATTAGTGATGAAGGCTACACAAGTGGCAATTCCATTGGCATACTAGAGTCATTATGCATATGTTCATCAAGAACATTGCTCACGGAAGAAATAAAGAAAGCAGTAATGACACAAACGGTTGGAACTATCCAGGTTGCCTCTTTAGCCAAAGAGACGTGCGGACATTTTAAAACAGGGTTGCCCTGCCCTAAGGGAATGTGGCCCGCCGTCACTCAATTTCGGCTTGCCGCGAACGGAATACTACTAACTGATGTTTTTATCAAAACCTCGCAGCTATGGCCTGATGGTTCAATAAAGTGGTTGTTATGTGAAGGTTTGATTGATTTACAGCGCCATTCGGTAAGCGATGAAATAGTTCTGACGCTAGAAGCGGTGGTGAGCGACTCACCATTGAACAAGCTTGTCTCACCTGTAAACAATAACGATGAGGCGCTTTCACTGTCTCTGGGCAGTGGCAAAACATTCACAATTAACAAAGCCAAGCCTTTTCAGTTTGTAACCGACAAGCACTTATCCAGCTCTTTCGATATTGTTGATGTTAATCCTCAATCGATAACCCCTATTGCATTCTCTTATGCTCTTCATTGCAATAACAACGAATACAGCGCATTAACCGTTGAACAAAAATACGAGATTAGGCTTGGCAGCGATAAAAAGCTGATTGTTGAAACAGAAGCGTCAATCTTCCTTAGTACCGGAACGGTTTGTGCTCATTTAACAATGCGAAACCCAAGCGCTGCGTCACACCCAAATGGGAAGTGGGACTTGGGAGACCCAAACAGTATTTATTTAAAAGAATGCTGTATCTCGTTCAAAGGTAAATCGCTAGAGTCTACGCTTACGCTAAATTCTGATGTCTTTAGTTCATCTGAACATGAAGAGCTGACACTTCATCAGGCTTCCAGTGGTTTTAAAAACTGGCAAAGTCCAGTCCATGTAAATCAAGACAACGTTAACTCGCTTCCGTTTCGCGGTTTTAAACTTTACCAACCAGACCACTTATTGCTTTCGGGTGACCAAGCAAAACCGCAAATTAAGATTTCAAACAGCGGTAGCACTTTTAGTATTCATGTTGATAAGTTTTGGCAAAATTTTCCTTCTTCAGCACATTTAACAGCAGACAGTTTGAGCGTTAGTTTGTTAGGTTCTAGGCATAGTGAGAATACTGAACTCCAGCCTGGTGAACAAAAAACAAGACGCATTTCAATCGCACCTTTTAACATACAATCGCTGCAGGTAGTCATTGATAGCGCCTGGTTAAAAAACGCATCTGTTTTGCCTTTTCTCCCTTCTAAATCATGTGAGTTTGACTCACTTATAAAAAATGGCATTGAAGGTTCGTCTTCTTTTTATCAAAAGCGGCTCGATATCGACGAATTTGGCTGGCGACATTTTGGTGAGCTGTATGCGGATCACGAAAAGGCACTCGTACCTGACGAGCCCTTTTTCGTGTCACATTACAACAATCAATACGACCCTATATTTGGAATGCTGATGCAGTGGTTGTTAAGCGGCGATCCTCGTTGGTTTGAACTAGCCGATGATCTTGCCAAGCACGTTGCAGATATTGATGTTTATCACACCAGTGACGATAAGCCCGAGTATAGCGGCGGACTGTTTTGGCATACCGACCATTATGTTCAGGCATATACAGCTTCTCATAGAACGTACTCTAAACATCAGCCGTCTGGTGTTTACGATGATCATGCTGGAGGCGGCGGTCCGGGTGGGCAACATTGTTATACCAATGGTCTCACTTTGCATCATTTGCTTACTGGCTACACACCGTCTCGAGACGCCGCATTATCCATAACGCAATGGGTAACCAATTATTATGAAGGCGACGGTACGTTTGTAGGCGCCCTGCTTGCGTTTAAAAATAGCGATATTCCTGGTGTTAAAAATGTAAAAACAGGAAAGTATCCTCTAGACAGAGGTACGGGTAACTACCTGCAAGCAAGGCTAGATAGATACGAACTACAAGGTTGTGATAGTGACATTGAAGCAGCGTCCTATATTATAGCGAATACGGTCTCCCCCACCGATGACTTCGACCAATTGCAATTGGATAATGTCGAAGCAACGTGGTTTTATACTGTATTCCTACAAGCAGTTTGCCGATTTATATCACTTAAAGAACAGCGCTGTGAATATGACTCGAGCTATCAATACGCAGTAGACTCACTTACTCACTATGCCAATTGGATGGCTGTGAACGAATATGCTTATCTGGACAAGCCTGACATTCTTGAGTTTCCGAATCAAACGTGGAGTGGGCAAGACCTAAGAAAACTATGCGTACTGCATTTTGCATCTAACTATTTAACTGAAGCCCAACGTACACTTGCTGAGCAAAAAGCCGAGCAACTAGCTGATATAATTTTTCAACGCCTTAGTACGAGTACAGAAACGAGTACCACGCGCGTACTTTGTTTAATGATGCAAAACGGTCATTACTCCGGTTTTAAGCAGGCTGCCCGCCCTCTTTCATCGACTTCTACACAAAAAGGTCAGGCCTTAACAGAAAAATCCAATTCATTGAGTTTCCTTTTGTCCAACCTTATCGACTTATCTCCGTCAAGAGAGAGAAAACAGCTAGTGAAACGTTTTCCACAACTTCAAAAATGGTTAGGTAAACCATGAGTATTAATACGTCTTTTATCATTCCTCATAAGGGGCGTGAAGACATGCTCATTGAAACACTAACAAGTATTGCGAGCCTAACAACACCTAAAGAACAATACGAAGTTGTTTTGGTAAGTCAGAATAAAGAAATTTCAAATACGCTCAGCGCATTTATCGAAACAGTAAATTTGCGAGTTGTATATAACGACGAAAATAACACGATTTCACATTCTAGGAATCTGGGCGCCGGCTTGGCGACAGGTGAATACTTGGCATTTTTAGACGCAGATGTTGCACTTGCTTCGAATTGGCTAGACGTGATGATTGATACTCTCAAAACGCGAGACAATACGGCTCTAGTTAGCGCCATGCAGGTGAACAGCCCTAACGCGCCGCCTTTAGAGAGAATAAGAACTGCGTTAAGCAATGCTGAACTTGATGTGCCTGTCAGTTTTCTGCCTGGCCGCAACTTATTTCTTTTAAAGGAAACATTTGAAGCGGCAGGTAAGTTTCCTGAACACCTTCTTACTTGTGAAGATTATTTCTTTACCGATAAGGTTAGTAAATTAGGTGAGTTGTTTTACACCTCACAAACCCAGTATATTCACATTGGCGAAGACAAAGCTTACGCACCGATGTATAAAAAAGAAATATGGCGCGGCCAGTCCAATATTGCATCTTTAAAAGGAAGGCGCATTCCGCTGAGAGAATGGCCAAGTTTTGTTGTTCCTTTTGCATTTACAGGTGGTCTTTTACTGGCTTTTCTCGCGATAATATTCTCGCAACCTATTGTCGCTATAGTTATGTTAGTAGGCGCTTTACTGTCTTTTGCAGCGTACACGTGGCGATTAAAAAGGCTTGTTAAGCAGCAAGTAACTTGGTGGCATTGTTCACTTTTTTATCTGCTTTATTTTCCGGCTAGAGCACTTGGAACATTAATAGGAGTACGCGGCGCTGTTAGTACCAGCTCGCATAAATAACAATGAAAGTTTTACAGTTTATTTGTTCAACCGGTTTTTACGGTGCAGAGAGATGGGTGTTAGCGTTATCAAAGCATTTACCAGATAGTGTTTCGAGTGAACTCGTTGTCACCTTAGAGCCCGGTACAGAAGAGCTAGAGCTAGTAAAACAGTTCAAAGCGATAGGAAAAACTCACCACATTCCTATGCAGGGTCGTTTTGACCTGCGTGCCGTTTCGAAATTGGCGGATTTAATTCAAGAACAAGATATCGATATTATCCATACTCACGGCTATAAGTCAGATATTTTGGGCGTAATGGCGGCTAGAAAAGCAGGTATTCCGTGTGTTGTAACACCCCACGGCTTTGAAAATGCTGCCGACTTGAAACTCCGTCTCTTTATTTGGTTAGGGTGTCAGTCGATGCGCTTTGCCGACAAAGTTGTTCCACTTTCTAAGCAACTAATGAGTGATGTGGAGAAGTTTAATATATCGCCTGATAAGCTTGAGTATATCCAAAATGGCGTAGACTTGTCTGAAGTAGAAGCCGTTAGACAAACAAAAACAGACAAGCCAAAAGAAAAGAAGACCATTGGCTTTGTGGGCCAAATGATCAGCCGGAAAAATATAAAAGCCATTTTAGACTGCTTCGAGTCTTTATATAAAAAGCGTCAAGATATTGAATTAGTACTGCTGGGTGACGGCGAAGACCGCCCCAGCTTAGAGGCGTATTCAAAAACACTGGCTAGTGCCAGCGACATTCATTTTTTAGGCTTTAGAAATGACAGGCTACAGCTGCTGCGCGACTTTGACTTGTTCGTAATGACGTCGACGCTTGAAGGCATCCCTCGCTGCTTAATGGAAGCATGCGCCATGGAAATTCCGGTGTCTGCTTATGACATTGCGGGTATCGACCAGCTAATAACACATAACGAGTCTGGTTTATTGGCTCCTCTTCACAACAGCAAGCAGCTTGAGAAAGATTGGGAGAGACTGCTAGATGACAAAGCACTCGCCACCTCACTAGCTCAAAACTCAAAGTCGTTTGTAGAAGCCAATTTCTCTGCTAAGAGAATGGCTGATGAATACCTTGAATTATTCGAAGGAATCCTGAAAGAGAGTGTAAATGCATAAACAGGACGTGTTATTTGTTTTAACTATTGATACTGAAGAAGAATGGCAGTGGAACGAAGAGTTTCCGCAGCATAACTGTTCAGTTGAAAACGTTGAAAAGCTTCCTGTATTTCAAACCTTCTGTGAAAGTCTTGGTATCCGTCCTACGTATTTTGTTGATTACGCCGTTGCAAGCAATAATGTTGGCAGTCAAACTCTGCGAACCTTTGCTAAGTCTCACAGCGCGGAAATTGGAGCACATCTACACCCTTGGTGTAACCCTCCCTATTTCGGTAAGACAACCGAAGCGGAATCTCACGTAATAAACCTTCCTTTAGAGCAAGTAGAGCAAAAACTCGATGCACTAAACGCCCTTTTACACGACGAAATAGGCGTTCGCCCACAGTCCTTTAGAAGCGGGCGATGGGGCGTAAGTGCCAAAATGCTTAGATTACTTGCATCAAGAGGCTATGTAGTAGATTCAAGCGTTTATCCTTTTTACAGGAACGACTATTTTAGCTGCCTAAGTGCACCAGAATCGCCTTATTGGCCTTCGTTTGACAACGCACTGGCTCCTGGAGAGCAGCGTCAACTGCTTGAGATCCCTGTTACCGCAGGGTTTAATATTCAAAACTTCTCTCTTGGTGAACGCATTCATAATCGACTATCTAAACCGCCCTTTAATTGGGTTAAATCTGTCGGTCTGCTTTGGCACAGTAAACTTTTAAGAAAGATTTATTTGAGTCCAGAGCTTACCGAAATCGAAGACATGCTTGCGTTAGTCGACCAAAGCATTCAAAAAAAACACCCCGTTATTCATATGTACTTACACAGCTCTAGTTTAATCGACGGAGCAACGGGCCTTTTAGATGGGCCAAATGCATTTGAAACAATATGCCAGCGCATTGAGGTTGTTACTCAACACTTAGCGAAAAATGCCAATGTTAAATTTTGCACTATCTCAGAAGCCAAGGTGCATTTAAGTAACCGCAGCACTTCAAGCGGTGTTATTAAGGGTGACCAAAATTAATGACGGCACATGAAAATACAAAGTTACGAATAGCGTCAGCCAGCGACAAACCTTTGTGGGATGCCTATGTATCACAACACAAAAATGCTTCCGCTTATCACAAGTTTGCGTGGCTTGAAGCAGTAAAGGCCGCTTACGGTCATTCAATGCTTGGCGTTATTGCCACATGTGCTAATACGGGGCAAGTTGTTGGTGTTTTCCCTGCTGTTTTAATGAATATACCTTTGCTGGGCAAGCAAATATGTTCTTTACCTTATTGCGATGTAGGCTATGGCTTAGCCGACAACGACAAGGTGTTAAATGACATGCGTGCGCTTCTTGCTGCGCAGATGCGAAACGTAACAGGAAAAAAATTGGAAATTAGAGGTATAGAACAATCACCTTTAGACAAAATCCAGTTTGAGAACAAAAAAGTACGTATGCTTTTGCCACTGCCTGAGTCTAGTGAAATACTGTTATCAAGTTTCAAATCTAAATTACGCAGCCAAATAAGGAAGGCGGAAAAAAATGGGCTTACCTTTGAGTTAGGCACATCGAACGTACTAGTAAGTGATTTCTACAACGTATATGCTCAAAACATGAGAGATCTCGGCTCTCCTGTTCACGCTGAAAAATGGTTTAAGGCAATTATAAAAAGTTACGGCCAAAGTAGTTTAATTAGCGTGGTTTATCACGATGGCCAGCCTATTGGTGGTGGCGTTATCATAAAATCGGGTGACAACGCTTCTATTCCATGGGCCTCAACACTTCGTGACTTCAATCGCCTTGCTCCTAATATGTTGTTGTATTGGTCTTTGCTTTCCCATTGCGCCGACAATGGCGTGAAAGTTTTTGACTTTGGCCGCTCAACCTTTGAAGAAGGCACATATAAATTTAAAAAACAATGGGGCGCAGAACCTCAACTGCTTAACTGGCAGAGTTTTGATAAAAATAATGAGTTGATAGACGCTAAAAGCGACGCTAAGTCAGGCTCAAGCAGGGTAAGAGAAATAGCCGAAAACATTTGGCGTGAACTTCCCTTAAAATTTACCATTGTAACTGGGTCAATTCTTCGGCCTTATATCAGTTTGTAGGGATAACCATTCATGTGTGGCATTGCAGGATTTAGCCTTTTTAATTTCAACGAAGGCGGTGAAACTTCATTAGAAGCTATGCACAAGGCTATTCATCACAGAGGCCCAGATGCCAGCGGCATGTATATCGATGAACATATCGGCCTTTGTCATAGGCGGCTGAGTATTCTTGATCTCTCAGAAGCAGGCAATCAGCCCATGTACTCGAAAGAGGGTGACTTGGTTATTGTTTTTAATGGCGAGATCTACAACTTCCTTGAATTGCGAGCCGAACTTGAAAACGACGGTGTTACATTTAAAAGCCATACAGATACCGAAGTTATATTAGAGCTATACGCACGCGAAGGAACCAAGTGTTTAGATAAACTAAACGGAATGTTTGCCTTTGCTCTGTGGGACAAAAACAAGCAAGAACTGTTTATTGCACGAGATCGATTGGGTAAAAAACCCCTTTACTATTTTAATGATAATGGTCGATTTGCGTTTGGCTCTGAGATTAAAGCTATATTGGCGTTGGAGAACATTCCAAGAGAAATTCGCTTAGACGCCGTATATGACTTCTTTGCATACCAATACGTTCCCGACCCAAAGAGTATTTTTAAGCACATTCACAAGTTACCACCTGCTCATTATTTAATTCTTAATAAAGACGGTTTCAGCATTCATGAATATTGGGATTTGAGCTTTAAAAACGCCACAAGTGCCAGTGAAGATGCCAATAAAGCGCAGTTAAAGACCTTACTTGAAAAAGTCACTAAACAAAGAATGATCAGTGATGTTCCGCTTGGCGCTTTCTTGAGCGGCGGTGTGGATAGCTCGGGTGTTGTGGCTATGATGGCACAAGCCAGCGAAACTCCCGTAAAAACCTGTACCATAGGATTTGATGATAAAGCATTTAACGAAGCGGATTTCGCTCGTGAAATAGCTGAAAAATACGAAACAGAGCACCATGAATTTACCGTTCACCAAAACGTTAGCGACAGACTAGAACATATCGTGAGCTTTTTTGATGAACCTTTTGCTGACCCCTCGTTAGTGCCGACCTTCTTCGTTTCGGAACTGGCAAGAAAGGCTGTAACCGTTGCGCTCGCGGGAGACGGCGGCGATGAGATGTTCGCTGGCTACGAAAAGTACTCAGTTGACGACGTTGAAAATAAACTTAGAAGTAAGTTTCCCGAAACGGTTCGAAAGTCTGTTTTTCCGCATTTGGCTAAGATGGCTGGAAAAGTGCCAGGCACAGTCGGTAAAAAAGCGAAATCATTACTCACAAGCTTATCTCACGAGCCTGCTATGGGCTTTTACATCACCAACAGTATGATGACTGACGAAATGTGGCAAAGCTTAGTTAAGCCTGAGGTTGCACAGCAGCTCGCCGATTACCACCCTAGTCAATATACCTTAGACATGTATAACAAAGCCGACGGTCCGGACCATTTAAGCAAAATTCTTTACACCGACATCAAGACCTACATGACGGGCGATATCCTTGTGAAAGTTGATCGCATGAGTATGGCAAATTCGTTAGAGGTACGAGCGCCTATTCTGGATTACCAAGTTGCAGAGTTCGCCGCTACCCTTCCCTCTTCACAGAAATATCGCGACGGTGAGAAAAAATACTTACTTAAAGAAGTCTTTAAGCCCTTTATCCCCGATTCACTGTTGTATAGAAAGAAAATGGGCTTCAGCACGCCGCTGGATGAGTGGTTTAGAGGTGAATTGAAATCACTATCTGAATCTCAAATCATTGATTCACAGCGTGGGCTTAACGACGTATTCGAGAGCGGTGTTATAAAAAAACTTTGGGAAGAACATCAAACGCGTAAAGCTGACCATGGCATAGTACTGTGGAGCATGTTGATGTATCAAATGTGGTTTGAACGTTATGCAGCGTAATTTTGCTTTAGACTGCTTTAGAGCGCTGGCAATAATGCTTGTGTTTACGGGTCATACGATAAATAGTTTAGGCTCTCCTCAGTTACTCGCGCCTCTACAATTTGGTGGCACTGGCGTTGACCTGTTTTTTGTTCTTTCGGGTTGGTTGATTGGAAACCAACTTCTAATAGAGAAGAAAAAGTATGGGAATGTGGAAATTCGAAGGTTCTGGTATCGACGATGGATGAGGACGCTACCAGCTTATTACGCAGTGTTAAGCTTAACAATATTACAACAATTCCTAACCAAGGACACTTTTGACTTCCCTTGGGCTTATTTGTTTTTTTTACAAAATTATCAAATAAATTTAGACATTTTTTATGTAAGTTGGTCTTTGTCTGTAGAAGAACAGTTTTATCTATTAATTGCTCCTCTATTGGTCTTACTTCTTAGAGCTCCCAAAAGCATCCAAATTCTGATTCTGCTTTCATTGTTTTTGAGCCCATTAATTTTTCGTCTTCTAGGTTGGTATCAATCTTCAATTGAAACTCATGTAAGACTTGACTGTTGCGCGATGGGTGTTCTGTTAGCCTATGTAAAGCATCACCTTATATATATTTGGGATAAGTTGACGCATTGTATAAGAGTAGTATTCCCTATAGCTGTACTCACATATTTAATGTTCTACGTTGCAAGATACAATCCGGACTGGGGTATTAATGACCCCGACAAATTAGTGTTGGCGCTTATCTTTGGTACTTGGATAGTCTGGGGTGATCAAACCAAATACAGTGAAGATGGCAGGCTAAAGTCGCTCGTAATGCATGTTTCTACCCGGTCTTATGCTATGTATCTACTCCATGTAGATGCACTAGCAATCACAAAACGGTTTATTTCAAAAGACTTTATTATCTTTTATTATTTAACAGCATTAGTAATAACTCTAGTTTTATCTGAAATACTCTACCGAGCAGTAGAAGTCCCTATAATGGACGCTAGAAAGCGATTTAAGTTTTCAATGTCACGAGGTCAACTAGAGAACCTAAGAACCGCTATTAGAGGAAGTCGCCAAGCATGATTAATATTCTGCATGTAACTTATGATATGCGCATAGGTGGCACTGAAATGGTAATAAAAAACATAATTGAAGGGAGCGACAGTAACCGCTTTTGCATGTCTATATTTTGTATTGAGGACACATTAGGGCCTTGGGGAGTTGATCTTCAATCAAAAGGTATTGAGGTAAATTCATATTCTCGCAAGCCAGGGTTTGATTGGGGATTGATCCGAAGATTGAGAGAAGTTATTGCTATGCAAAACATACACATAGTGCATTGCCATCAATACTCTCCATGGGTTTACGGAGCGATAGCTAGTTCTTTGCTTGGTGTAAAAGTTATTTTTACTGAGCACGGCAGGTTTTATCCTGATTCAACAAATTTTAAACGTAGGCTTGTAAACCCTTTAATTCTAAAACTTACAGATGCTGTTACAGCTATATCAAATGCTACACGTCTGGCTTTGAACGAGTTTGAGTTTATCAAGTTAGATAAAGTCAAAGTCATTTATAACGGTATAGCGCCTTTAAAAAGTTCTCCGATGCTTTCCAGAAAACTCAAGAAAAGTCTCGGAATTACCGAAGGTGAACAGGTAATAGGAACAATCTCAAGATTCGACCCTATTAAAAACCACAAAATGTTATTGAGTGCATTCCATTTATTACTTCAGAAAAATGAAAGAGTTAAGCTATTAATCGTCGGGGATGGAGAAGAGCGAGCAAACATAGAGTCAATAATTCGTACTTTAGGTCTCGAAAACAAAGTTATACTAACCGGATATCAAAAGAACCCAACAGAATTCCTCTCTTTAATGAACATATTTTTACTTCCGTCATTAAGTGAAGGCACCTCAATGACCCTGCTTGAAGCTATGAGTTTAGGCAAGCCATGCGTTGTCACAGATGCAGGTGGAAATAGTGAAATTGTTATCGACGACGAAACGGGTAAAGTAACAAGCAATGATGTTGCTCAAGAATTTGCTCAAGCAATATCTACATTACTAGATTCCCCCTTGTTAATGGCAAAAATGAGCAAAAACGCAAGTTTGAAATTTGCCAAATCTTTCCGAGAAAGCGTAATGAACAAACGTTACAGCGATCTATACGAAGAACTAATATGTTAAATGTTTTACTGTTTTTCCTAACCTATGCAGGTGGGATATTACAAGCATTCAGGGTCGCGCCAGTTTACGCTTTTTTAGTTTACCAAGCGGTTTACTTCTATAACCCATCAATGCGTTGGTGGCACTATTTGATACCGGAAATTAGTTATTCCTTTTACGTAGTAGCCCTAATGGGGCTGCTCTACATATTGAACAGAAAGCAACTAGATAGAAATAAGATATCAGTAGTTCCTCAGTTAAAATATTTTGTACTTTTAATATTACTCCATTCCATTGTGTATTTTTGGGCTGTTTATCCTATCGCTCACTCTATATTCACTGAGGTTTTCATAAAGCTTGGCATTACCATGCTAATAGCTTACAAATTAATAAATACTATCAAGCATTTAGACTATGCAATAGTAGGATACATTTACGGGGCGTGGTATCTAAGTTTCGTCGCATACCAAGTTGGCCGAAATAGTGGGAATAGAGTAGAAGGCATAGGCACGGTAGATACGCCAGACGCCAATGGCACGGCTTCTGTTCTAGTTCCTGCAATAGTTTTTTGTGTTTACTATATTTGGGTTACTAAAGGGCTATTAAAGAAAGGGATATTTTTAGTAGCAGCTGCTTTTATTGCTAACGCATTGGTACTGATTAATAGTCGAGGGGCATTTTTAGGCGCTGCGATTGGTCTTACCTATTTTATGGGAACTTTGTTCTTTACTTCAGTAAAAAATAAAAGCCAGAAATTGAAAGTCTTCGCAGTTGGTATAGTAGGTTTGATTGCTGCTTTAAGTGTAATGGATGACTCATTTAAAGAGCGTATTTTTTCTATAGTGGAAGAATCAGAAGTCGATACTAGTAGAGAGAGTGGCTCAACCAGAACGATTTTCTGGGTATCTGCTGTCAAAATGTCTTTTGATTATCCATTGGGGCAAGGAATAAAAGGCTTCAATTATCATGCACCAGATTACATCCCTCAGGATGTTGTCGTTTCATCTTCTGGTGATAACTCTCGTGCATCTAGAAGAAAAAGTGTTCACTCTACTTGGTTTGAAGTGCTCTCAGAATTGGGATACTTAGGGGTTATACTCTTTTTGGGGGTAATAATAACTAGCTTCAAAAGTATCTCAGCAGTCAAGAAAAAATTAAGGCCACTAGGTCATAGAGCTGCAGAACATTATTACAAAATGGTAAGCATTGAATCTGCTCTTATAGGCTTTATGGTCACTATGAGCTTTATCAACAGAATGCGATCTGAGGTTTTTTATTGGTGCATATTGTTTAGCGCGTGCGCTTATAATTTGTATGTTGTAAGGAAACAAAAATGAACGTCTTAATAATGACTCACAGCGCTTCTCTTCGCAGCACTACATGTGTTCTCGATGCCTTAGTAAAAAACAAGCCTGAGCACCAATATACTGTTGCGTGTTCTCAATCCGGGCCCTGGATAGATGATATAGGCAAACTACCGCATGTAAAAGTTATTAAAGCAGCATTTAAAGTTCCTGCTCTTTCGAAACCTTTTAGCTTTATTAAAGATACTATTTTTTGGATCAAGCTATTTCAATCCGAAAAGATAGATCTCATACACGTAAATGAGCATGAAATATACACAAGCATAAGATACGCAGCATCGCTAGCGAGAATACCGGTCGTGACAGGTATTAGGTTTGTTCTAAACAAGAGCTATGCTCATTGGCTTTTTGGTGGAAAATGTAAAGTGAAAAAAGCAATGTTTACTAGTCACGACCAATACAGCAAGTGTATAGAGCATTTTCCTGACTATCTCAAAGGTGATAAGTCGACTGTTATAGGGAACGGAAGAGATTACAAAGCATTGGTTGGTTCTTATTCCGATCAAAAAGTTGCTCTATTTAGGGAGAAGTATTCGATACCACACAATAGCTTTTTAATTGGTACCGCTAGCTCTATTCGCCCTCGTAAAAAAATAGAAGATTTTGTCGAAGTATTGGCGCGTCTTAATCAAGGCAAGAATACTGTATACGGTGTTATTGCCGGCGGTGGCAAATACGCTGACCCAGACTACGAGCTAAGTATAAAAGAAAAAATTAAGCGGCTAGGTTTATCAGATATTGTAATTATGACTGGTAACTTAGAAGACCTTTCAGAGTTCTATTCATCTATAGACGTCTTCATTAGCACTAGCGAACTTGAAACCTTCGGTATGAGCGTAAGTGAAGCGATGGCGATGTCTGTACCTACAATTGGCTATACTGGAGGGTCTGTCCAAGAAGTTATAGGAAATAAATGGTGTATTGTTGAAAACGGGGATCTAGATTCTCTAACAGAAAAAGCCCACTCTTTAATAAATGACCCTGTGATATACAAGAATGTTCAACAAGTTCAAAAAAAGAGAATACTGGAAAATTTCGATGCGCCTATATTAGCAGGCAGAATAGATGCCATATATAAAGAAGTTAGCAATTCATGAAAATATTGAACGTTGGGTATATAGCACTAGCCCCTTTTATTGGTGGGTCTGAGCGTTCTCTTCAAATCATACTGCTTGAAGCTACAAAAAGTAAAAAGATAAACCCTATACTTTTCTGTCCTGCTGAATCACCTATGTATGAATGGGCTAAAATCAATAACATATCTACAGAAAAAGTAGCTTTGAACGAAACAGATTCTTTTTTAAAAGTACTAAAACTGCGACTCCAACTAGTATTCCTTTTTAGAAAGTACAATATTGATATAGCACATAGCAACCAGGTATGGAGTTACCCTTCACTTTCCCTTGTGCCTAAATTAAGTAACACGAAACTAGTTTGCCATCTAAGAGATCCTATTAACGAAGACATAGATTGGTGGTTGAAAGTAAAGGCTGACGCTCTCGTGTGTGTAAGTAAATATATTCAAGATAGCTTGAAAAGTAATTATAGTGCTTATAACGAAATCGCTAATATCAAAACATTAATAAACCCAATATCTGAGCACGCACTTGCAAATGCGAAAAATGTCGAAGAATCAAAAATTGCGGCTAGAAAGAAGTTTTCATTATGCCAAAGCAAAATAACCTTTGGTTTTATAGGTCAGATATCGCCAGTTAAAGGCGTATTAGAGATGCTCGAGATGTTGTCTTACTGTCAAACAGTTGACTGGCAGGTCATAATTGCCGGGCACGATACTACAAAACAGCAAGATTACCTTCTTCGTTGCAAAGCGTTTGCAACCGAGTTAGGCATTTCTAAGAACGTTCACTTTTTAGGCTTTTTAGAAGAAACAGAAGACTTCTACCATTCGATAGATTGCGTGATAATGTTATCGAAGGAAGAGCCTCTAGGCCGAGTGCCATTAGAGGCGGGAGCTTTTAGTAAACCCACTATAGCTAACTCCGTGGGGGGACTCAAAGAAATAATTATTCATAACGAGACGGGTATACTCTGCAAAATTGACTCTTTGAAGAATATTGCAGAAACAATAGAAAGAACATCACTGGACGAGTACGACGCTATGGGTATAAATGCAAGACGCTTTGTTGAAAAAAATGCATCTCCTTCGCGTTACCTTAGTAATCTTCATAGCATTTATGGAAAAATAATTAAATGATTAGCGTAATCATACCCTCTTATAATAGAGCAACTTTTATCAAACGGGCTTTGAATAACATATCCGAACAAACTTTTAAAGACGTCGAAGTTATAATAGTTGACGATGGAAGCACGGATAATACGAGGGAAATAATAGACGGTTTGAAAGATAACTATGGGTTTGATATTGCCTATTACTTCCAAAAAAACCAAGGAGCCGCAGCAGCGAGACAAAGCGGAGTAAATAATGCCAAGGGTGATTTTTTAGCCTTCTTCGATAGTGATGATTTGTGGCATACCGATTATCTAAGTTCTCTCATTCATGCACTAGAGTCTTCTAAATTAGATTGGATCTATTGTCCTGTAGAGCGTCGAAACTTAGCTACGAATGAATTAGTAAGTAAAAACTCGTTTTATCCTAACGGTTGCCCAAGAAATTTCGTCAAAATAGCACACCAAGTAGGTAAAGGTATTTACGCGTTAGATTTAAACGCTGCCATTGAAGTCCAATTGAAAAATGGCATTTACATGGGGTTCCAAAATACACTTTTCAAAAAACAAATTTTTGAAAAGGTGAAAATACCCAATTTGAGAATCGGGCAGGACAGGCTCATGGCTTTGGTGTTGTTAAAAAACAAATTTCATGGTGGATTTATAGAGCAGGTGTTGGCAACTGTTTACGAGCACGAAGGAAACACCACAAGCTCAGGTTCAAATGACCGAAAAAAAGTAGTTTTCACTTATACTCAACTGATTATGGGCTACGAAAAGTACACTGACTACGTCTTACTAGACAAAGCAGAAGAAAAAATAATATACAAAAAGATTGCTAATTTTTACTTCTGGCATCTGGGGTATAGCGAGCCAATTAAGAGAGTGGCGCTCACTTATATGTGGAAAGGTATAAAGCGAGACCCACTCTCATTTAGCAAATTGAAGTCGTTTTTCATCAGAATTTTTAAGTAAATTTTAATGCATTCAATCTTTATTGCTACTTACCTTTAAAGGTTTTTAATGTGTCCGTCCGGTGATTCCCACATGTAATTTATAAGTTAGCAAAAGGCATGGCGTTCTTTTTTTGCAAAGGAGAAGTGGACAGTAGAGCACCATGATTACCAGCTTTACCTTGCGATAAATGATATCGACCACACGAAAACTAAAGCAATGTCGCCGCAAACGAACGGTATCTGCGAGCGCTTCCATAAAACGATATTGAATGAGTTCTACCAAGTTACGTTCCGTAAGAAACTGTACGCGTCGCTAGAAGAGCTTCAAAAAGATCTGGACGAGTGGATGGATTACTACAACAATGAAAGGACTCATCAGGGCAAAATGTGCTGTGGTAGAACACCACTAGAAACATTAATCGATGGGAAACAGGCTTGGGCTGAGAAGAATCTAGCTCAAATCTAATCTGACAGCGGCACCTAAAAAAACGGGTAACTGTCAGATCAAGTCTGAGCTAGTACATCTTACATTTGTCCGTTGACACTTCTAGCATATCTCTTAAAAAATCAGGCGCTATTTATTTTCAGTATTTAAACTTCTGGTGTAATAGTTATACAACATTCTTTTCGTCCAACCCCAATCGTTTCCTCTCGACAGCGGGTCAAAGTTGGAAGTTTTTTTCACTGGACTCCAGTGCAACTTGTTTTCATCGTTTTTATTTGTAGACGAACCAAATATGGGTAGGTTCTCGATTGAGTCCTTAGATAAGCCTTTGGTTAAATTACAGAATGAATTTATTTTTTCTATTGTTGAGTGTTCTGCTCGCACGATATCTTCATAATTTATTACAAGAACATTACCTGCGTTAGGATACCGCGAAACACACTTGTCAATCTCTCTACAACCTTTCGCCCAAAGGTCAACAATATCTTTAAAAGTGTAATGGTTGAAACTTTTTTCAAAGGAGTCGACAGTGCTTTTACCGTTTCTTATGCAAAACAATACCTTAGCAGTAGGAAAAAGTTTAAATACATTTTCGATATTGTTCGGTCTTGGGCATTTTAAAAGCAAACGCTTTTCGTTTACGCACTTTTTTTTGGCTCGATTTAATAAAACGTCGCCAAACTCTGCTAAAATTTCGTCTTTCTCTTTACTTTTGGGGTCAGAAAATGGTTTTGACCAATGCTTGATCGTTGAATCAACATAACGTGTTAAGTTGTCCGAATATACCGAAAAGTAGTCTTCATTTATACCCTTGGGCATTTGAAACTCTCCAGTTTCTAATATTAAATTAGCTAAAAAGTTAGTGCCACTTCGATTTAAGGGACTCACTATAAAAAGAGGTTCCATTTCTTAAGTTAATCTTTGAGTTGTTTATCCAAAACCATAGCAGCCTTTTATTGGGGAATACAAGTGCTAATTGGTTTGATCGTTAAATTGAGCCTCCGAGCAGTTCCTTCGAGGCGACTCTTGACTGCTTGTCATTATGTCCACTTCCCCTAAGCTGAGCCAGTCTTGAACTTCTCTTCGTTGATATTGCTGCATGATCACCCTCCTTTGCAAAAAGAGAACACCATTCCGTAGCTAACTTATGAATTGAATGTGGGTATTACCGGACGGGCACTTTTTAATTTCATCGTTAGCTTTCGCAAAATGCTGAGGGTCTGCTTTTAGGTAACTCATACCTACTAAGTCATTCGTTTTAACGGCCAGTTTTTCATGCCACATATCGCAACTCACACCTTCTTGGTTTGCGATGCACTTTTCAATTGCTCTAGTGGCTTGGATAGCATTTCTATTATTTAAAACATATGCTCTTGGAGCCAAAGAATCGAGGTTGTCTATAATCTCCTCTACAGCGTCTGACAAGGTTTGCTCGTTCGCAAAGCACCCTGTCATTTCGTTTATGAAATCATAGTGCTCTCCGTAATTATGGCCCTCTCTCAACACTACTGGAATATCGCAGAACATTCCTTCGATAATGGCTCTATTATTGCCTTCAAATTTTGACCACAGAACATTCACTTTGGAACTAGATAAAACCTCTGAGACTTTATCTCGAGAAATTTTTTCGAAGATTGTTACATTTTCCTCAATACCATGCTTTTGGGTCAACTGACGAATTTCTTCTTTTGTCATATCAACCGGATAGCCAACAAGTACAAGCTTAAAATCTTTGTTTCGTTCTATGCAAGGTTTTATTGCTTTAAAAAATTCGTCATGGCGTTTGAATTTAGCCCAAGCAGCCACCATTATGACATCGTATAATTTCTGTAACTGTTGCGGAACAAATACTTCATGGTTGATAAACCATGAAGGTCCTATTTGAATTGGAATAAGATTCGTTTTCGAATTACTTATTAATTCAAAATCCCTTTCTTCATAAGTTTGAACGAAAACGGGAGACTTCAATGATGTGTAAAAGAAAATTGGTAATTCACAGAGACCAGCCCAACTTGGCTCCAAAATAATATAATATTTACTGCTGATTTTTTCGACATCAAAAAATCTAGCAAATAAACCAAAGTAAACACTGTACTTAACAATTACAACACCTTTAGATGATTCAGTAGGATTACAGATAACTGTAACAATTTTACCGACCATTTGATCTGGTTTGCGAAACAGCCTCTCTGTGTTGCTTTGAGGCTCAATATCATTTATCTCTTTAGTCGCTATCTTCGATCCAAGATTTGGTTTTTGAACGAAGTAAAAATTGATTTCTTTTTGCGCTAGTTTTTCACTTCCCTTCCATCCTGAACGAAACGTACTTGCGGTAATCTTAAAAGCTAGCTGATGTTTACCAAATAATTTAAGAATAGAAATTACTAGTGAAATTGCAAAAACCAATGGCTGCTTATATTGATTAAAGTCGTATTTGATAAACTCTTTTACTTTGGAACTGAGTGACACTTTTACTTGCCCTTTACTATTGAAATAACGCGACTGATTAGCTCATGCCTAGCTACGAGTAAGGTAGCTAGATATATAAAACCTAATACGACAATTTCTAACGCTAGTTTCCATGACATTTCTATATCGTGGAAGATGTATTTAACGACCCAAATAAACGCAGTGAACGATAAAAGTATGAAAATGTTTTTGATCATCGAACGTATTAGTCTAGAGACTACGCCTTCAAAGTACACACGCAGTAAAATAAGCTTCGCGATTAGAGCGATTGCACTAGATATAAGAATTCCATAGACAATGGACAGCCAACTCTCAAGATAAACGATTAAGGCACAACTAACTACCGTAACTAATAGATTTCCGAGTTGGTAAACGGAAAGAACTTTTTCATGTTTAGCCATTACCATCAATTGTTCAAAGTACATGCAAACATTATTCAATATTAAAGCTATTGCTATTACGGGAAGAAGGTTACCAGCCGTGCTCCACTCAGCACCAAACACAAATAAAACAACTTCAGCGCCATAAACCGACAGGAATAAGAGAGGCGCCAGAATTAATGGTTGAGTTAGTGTATTTGACAAAATGAATGCTGACTGTAGCTCACCGCCTCTTTGTTCCCGTGAAAAATAAGGGCTAATAACGGGGCTTATAAGATTGTTGACTGACTTGGCCGTAAAATTAGGAATACCATTAGCTCTTGAATAAAACGCTGCACTCGAAGCATTTGAAACAAAACCTAGACACATTTCGGGAAACTGAGTAGCCAGCCTTTTCAGCATTGCCGCAATAGATATCAGCCCTCCTCTCTTGAATACTGATGCTATTCCGCGAAATTGTAGTCTAAATCTAATTTTTTCGGGCTTTAATATTGTTGACAAGATAGCAGCGACTGCAGATGCCACCAAGATACCTAAAGGTAAGCTAATGTAACCAAAACCATAAAGCGCCAAGGCTATTGGAATACACTGCTGTAAGAAAACCTCGGTCACTCTAATCGTTTCCACTTTATAGAATGAGAACTCTCTAGCGAGTGCGGCTGTTGTTACCGAATAAAAAGGAATAAATACAAAAGAGATAGCTACAACTACAAGACTATAACTTACTCTTTCATCTTTAAAAAAATCTGCTATTAAGCCTGACATAGCTATGAGTACTAAGGCGATACTGAACGAAGTAATAACTAAAACAGTAAAAGCCCTGTAAACGATAGCATCTGTGAGCTCTTTCTCTCTGATGATCAGAGACCCAACTCCCATATTTTTTAATTCAGCCACGACTAAGACTACCGAAGCAGCTAAAACCTGTACCCCTATTTCATCTGGGGACAAAATGCGTGATATGAGCACCATCCCAAGGAAAGACATTACGACAGTCAATGGTTTGGTAATAAGTGAGACTCTGAAAAAACTACCGACGCCCATATTTCTTACCTAAAAATATACTAACTAAAATGAGGAATGCAGGAATTAGCCAGATTAAAAAATAGCTAAATCTTTCAAAGTAATACTTCTTTTTTACGAATTCTTTTACACCATTCCATGTTTGGTAAGAATGCTTTTCGAACCCAGTTCTTACAACAGTTTCGCCGTTGTTTATAAAGCCCTGTTCGTTGTAGGCTTCAGTTATTTGCCTTGGCTCGTACTTTAACTCTTCTAGTGTACTCTCTATTACTACACCGAAGTCGGGGTCTAGCCAAAAGTCTTTTCCGTCAATACTTGCAACAATAGCTACATGTCCAGGTATGGTAACAATCTTATGAGAGATATCTTCTTTATTGAGTAGTTCCGACATCAACATTGAAGCATCGCCACACAAACCAACCCCTCTCTCTATTGCTTTCTCTGCAATGGTAAAATGATACCGTTCAAACTCTGGAATACCCGAGAAGCCCCCCATTAAATAGAGTATATAATTTTCCCATATAGGTACGCGCTGATGAAACCTGTCGGGGTCATACTTCCCCCAATGCACATGGGCAATACCATCAGCAATAACTTTTGTTAACCGCTGAGCATATTCAGACTGAGATTCTTCAGGTAGCATTTTAACTTTCTTAGAAAACTCTTCTTTTGAGAGTAATAAGTCGTTTTGTTTAAACCTTAATACATCTTCATCTAAACCTTCAGGTCTTAACGATTGAGTCAGTCCGTAGATGTTAAGGATTAATAAGAGCATCCCTAAAATTAGGATTAGTTGTGAAAGTCTGTAGAGCATTTTTTCTCTTCAAGTAGATTTATGTTGGAATTTTTCAAACACTACAATGTGCATGACAAACCATTACTTTTTAAAGTCACTCAATCCCAAAATATTACTTATTGCAAAAGTTCAATGGTGTACTCACTTCAATTTTTTTCTTAGTTTTTCAATAGGTTTATCGATGAAGCGAATTGAAAAATATGATAGGAAACAAGTTGTGGTTAAGCCCAAAAATGCAACAATCACAGAGGCCAAAGAAAACTCATTTACTGGTTTGCCAAATAAAACCATGGAAACAATTAACCCCAATGGCCAATGAACCAAAGAGTGGGGATAGCTATAATCTCCGTTCGAAGAATCCAAGGACTTGATTTTACTAGGGGCTTTCGCTTGGAGTAAAGAAAGTATAGTCAAAGTGTTTAAAAAATAATTACTGTAAAAGAAAAAACAAAATGCATTATCAAAATCAAAATAATGACACAAAGCGCCACATAGCATGTTCAAAAACGTTACAAAGAATAAACCCACAGGCAAATAAATACTTGTACATTTAAAATACTTTAGAAGTCTGTTTTTATAATGATACATAATCGCGCCAATCGAAAAACCAAGGCTACCAGCAATAACACTAGAGTAACGATCACGATAAGGCAGGTCATATAAATGAGAAATAATAAAATACGATACCGAAAGTGAAAACCACATGACTGTCACTGACTTATTTTTGGACAAGCCCAGACCTATCAATGCATAGAAGAATAACTCTACAGTCAGCGCCCAGGTCGGAGGAAGTAACCTAGGGCTTATATTGCTCGGATAAAAGTCTACATAAATCAAAGAAATATTTTGTGTCCATTCTGCAACAGTACTCGGTAAAAACAAGTGACTTCTATAAACTGAAGATATATCTTCTCCATAATAACTGATTATCAGAAATGACAGCATCAACATAGCGAAGTTTTGAGGGTATAATCTCAATGCTCTGTTAAGATAGAATTTTTTTATACCTTTCAAAGTAAAGTGATATCTCTCATGCATGATGGTCGTCATGAGAAATCCACTAAGAATGAAAAAACCATGAACTGCAAATGTCCAATTATTGGTATGTAGCCTAGGTGATGGATAACCACAACTATTGCTAAAATAGTTCTATATATTCCAAACATGTCTTTTACGTTTTAGAAGTTAGATTACAAGACATATCAAAAGCCTAGTTTTTCAAAGTCTTCACTATAGACTTCTCTGACAATATTTTTCATTTCTTCATCATATTGCGAGAGGTAATCAGTTTTATTCACAGTCTTATTTTTATGAATTAGTGTCGAATCGTTCTTACCTAGTTTAATCCGCAAATTTTCGAATTCATTTTCTAAATTTTTTAGCTTTATAATTTCGTCACATCGAATTTTTCCATTCCACCTTTTAATAAACTCTACTTGCGGTATAAAGTGGATATAGCCGTAAGCACCTTTATGTTTAATGTAATCTTTTACGAAAATCTCGAAGGAGGGATAATTGCGAAGCGTTTTATCTCTAAACTCCTTATCTTCTTCAGAGATATTATCACTTTTAAGGTAGTAGTATGCTGACGCCAATCGAGAATAAGGGTCTCTTACAACAGTGAAAATAAAAGCATCTGAGAACTCGTTTTTCGAAAGTGATAGTTCAAATGATTTTAAGGGCTTGTGACCGGTTTTCAGCAACCCTAATGACTTCTCAATGGAATTACCGCCAGTTTTAGGTATATGTATATATATGGCCCCAGATAAATGATGATAAAGTTTCCGTGAAAAGGTTTTATCATCTTTATAAAAAACTTTATAAATCATACTAGCTACGGAGATAGGAATTAAAGATAAATTGTAACTTATAAGCTTCATTCATTTTTCCCTAGAAAATTTTGTATAAGATTCATCAGTACAGACCAACATTTTATTTATTTTCATAGAATATTTCGCTCGCGTATTCATATTAAAAAACTTCTTTTAAAACAAATTCCGCACCACTTACACTTAAATGGTTGTAATCAAAATAGAGCTTTTCATTATCAATAATCGCTGGGCATCCTTCCTGATTGCAAAGCTCTTCATACACATTAATTGGGATTAAAGAGGCTTGCTTCTCAAACGCATTGAGTTTTTTCAAAATATATTCATGCCTTTTTAAAAAGTAGCTTTTTGTCGTCGCAACTTTTAAATTCAATACTGTTTCGTCATTAAAAATAGAGAAAGGGTGCACACCTTTGCTTATGTCCATAGGTAATTCAGGTATTGGGTAAACAAGCCATACTTTTTTACCGGATTTTATCAACCTCTTGATAATAGTTTCTAAATCACCCCAAAAGACTTCTAGTGCATCTTCGCTTGATATTTTAGATTGATCAGCAATGAAATTATTTATTTTTACTGGTACGTTAGGATAGTCGGGCATATGTTCGCCGTAAAGATAAAAACTGTACCTGAAACCTATTAATACATTCTTTATATTTTCATTCTGTTCTAGATAACTTAGCGTGGAATTTATCCATTCGTTGCACCGCTTGCGATATGAGGCCTGGTAGGTTAGTGCAGGAGGGCACCCCGAATAGCTGTGATGGCTTATACTTTGCTCTCTTTCATTTAATATCTTTGACATTGCATAAGATAATTCTACGATGTGGCTGTCACCAAAAGCCGCCCAAGAGACATTTCCACCGTCAGGGTAAGTGCAAGAGTTACTTGGCTTAATATACATATTGTCGCTAGAGTGGCAACTATCACGCATGGGGCTGTAAGAAGGCCCATCTGACGCATATGATTCATAACCATGATATCGTTCTGGTAAACCTTCTGAGAAATGACCAAATAAACCCGCTGAGATGAAGCAAACACCACCTACGAGTGAAAACTTGAATATAGTCTCTTTACTAAACCGGCGTCTGTCTCTAAATGGGGTTTCCACAAGTTTATAACTAACATATGCGCACAAAAACGAAAGAAGTATTGCTAGAGTAAATATTAAGTGAGATGGATGTCCAACAGTTTTCATTCTGAAAAAGGCAAAGATAGGCTGGTGCCACAAATAAAGGGAGTAAGAAATCAAGCCTATCGATACTAGAATTCTATTAGTTAGAACTTTATTAGAAAGGGTATTCTCATTAGGGAACAATATTATAAAACAAGTAGCTAAAACAGGTAACATAACAAGGCCATTAGGGTGAACAATTTCTTTTGGCCAAAATATTAGAGATATAAGCAGCAAAATGAAGCCTACATTGTTGAGACACCACTTATTCGGTTTTATTTTACCAATCAAGAGAGCGCACACTGCACCAGCCGCTAGCTCCCACGCTCTAGCCACCGGCCAATAGAAACTAGAAGATTGGTTGTAAAACTCCCCTAATGCGAGCATGATTGCGTACGAAACTAACGCTGTAATTAGTAGCAAACTTAGCACTGTATGTCTGTTGAATTTAAAAAGCGCGAACATTAGAGGGGGAAATATGAGATAAAACTGCTCCTCAATTGCAAGTGACCACGTGTGAAGAAGAGGCATTTCTTCTGCCGCACTAGAGAAATAATCGATTTCAAAATAAAAAAACAGGTTAGAAATGAATAACAGCACGGACACTAAACTTTGACTATAGTTTTTCAACTGAACAGGGTTCATGAAAACGACGCTTAAAATCGTTGTAATTGCTAGCACAAAAAACAACGCTGGTAGAATCCGCCTTGCTCGTCGTTCATAAAAGCTCTGGATAGAAAAAGTTTCTTTTTCAAATTCGGAAATTAAAATCTTAGTAATAAGAAAGCCACTTATTACAAAAAATACATCTACACCAAGATAGCCGCCATTGAAAAAGCCAAAATCCGCATGAAAAAAGACAACAGGTAGAACAGCCACTGCACGCAAGCCATCTATATCACCACGATACCTCATTTCTCTTCCCTATCCTGTATTACTCTACTAATATTATGAGAATTTGTTGACACTAAAAGTTGCTCATTTAGAACTCTAGATACTTTCACTTTATTTAATAACAGAAGCGCGAACTACGCTAATCAACCTAGTTAGGTGATGCTGCTTTGTAAATAGTGTGAGCGTGAGAATCGAACAAACGACAAAAGCTAATAGCAAAAGCCCTTGAGGAATTAATTCAGTTACCAAACGCCAATAAGAATCAGTATTCAGTTTGTATCGTTCAATACCAATCCACAGGTAAGAGACAAAACTTACCACCGCACCAACCAAGACAACAGGGGTTAGCCTTTGCACATGGCCGCTAAAGAGTACTCCCAACAAAATGAGGGTACCGAATAGCCCCGAACCCACTCTTACCCACACAAGTTCATCTATTGAAAGAGAGAGGTAAACACCAGTTAAAAGGCTAGTGGTGATAAGAGCAAGTGAAAATAAGTCAAAATAAAAAAGTAGCTTAACCCTTTCTTGGGCAATCAGCGCAGTTTCAACTACGTGAAGCAATGTCCAATACAAAAACAAAAACGATAATATCGATAAGAGCTTTCCTGCTTCATTCCAATTATCACCTAGAAAGAGAAAAACTAACTCTTCGGAAAATTTCCAAATATAAGCGCATAATGGAATTATTACTATTAGAACAGCGATCAAAGTAAAAGCAACATTGTTAAGTAACTCGTCTGTTCTATCTTTGTCGTTTTTAAACGCACTTAGTAAAGGTTCGATAGCAGGACTAAGCAGAAAATGCGCTGGCATCATGGCTAGCTCTCTAGCCATATGATAATTCCCTAATACTCCACTGGAAAAAGTTCTCGATACAACTACTGTGTCTATTTGAGAACGTGTATAACCCACTATACTTTTGGCCAACAACCATTTAGAAAACGCCCACTGTGTAGAGAGCTCTATTAGAGTAAAAGAAGGACGCTTTTTAGCAATAATATATGAAATTATAACTGCAACTACAGCAGCGAAAATATCGGTCACTACAAAAGCCCAGTAACTTTTAAAAGAAATTGCAAGTGTTATCAAAAAAGGGACTGCTAACACTCGCTCAATTAGTGAACTCCAAAAAAGAAGGGAAAACTTAAGCTGTCGTTTAAGTAAAATATAGAGCGGAGATTTTAACGCCTGAATTGGAAGTATTATTGAGCTTAGCGCTATTGCATTAGACAATTCTGGACGTTCAAAAAACAATGCTACCCAAGGAGCTGTTGAAGCGATCACCACGCTTATCACAATCTTCACAATTAAGTTTAACGACCATGCAGTGTCTAATTGTTTTTTAGTGACTACAGCCCTTTGTATTACATACTGCTCACTAGCTGTGTGGGAAAGAATGTCAAAAAAGTATAACGCTATACTAATTATTGCAATAAAGCCGAATTGTTCTGGGGCTAATATACGCGCAAGTACTATAGTGCTCAAAATACCTAAGGCCTTACTCAGCAATTTAGCTGATGTTGCAAACATAGCACTGCTAACGACCTTGCGCGTTACGGTCATCGTCGGAAAATCTCAAGAGCATTTTTGACGTGAGTATCCCAAATGAGGTTTTTCCTCACGTGCTCAACCCCTTTGTCCCCATAGCTTGATAACTTTGAACAATTCAGTAATGGTGCTAGCTCTTTTGATATTTTCTCGGGAGAAGAGCAATCAATTATTTCGCCGCTCTCACCTATTACCATAGTCTCAGCAGTTCCTCCGGAATTACCAGCAATGACAGGTTTTCCACAGGCCTGTGCTTCTACAAGGACCATCCCAAACCCCTCAATATCATTATCGATGGTTCGATTCGGCAAAATGAAAAAATCACATTGTTGATAACACTTAATTAGATATTCATCGTTTAAGTCAGTATACAATTTTACGTGGTTTTCTAATTTTAATTCGGCAATCAAGTTCTTAAGAGTTTCTTCACACTCTCCTCTTCCCACTACGGCGTACAGTAAATCAGGAGTGGCTTCGATAAGGTCTGGCATGGCCTTAATTAAATAATCTTGCCCTTTTCTCTGCTGCAGGCGCCCAACGGTGAGCAATATTTTTCTATTGCTCCACCCCATCTCGTTTCGAAACTCGTGGTCTGGTGGACTTGGTTTGAACCGTTCTACATCTACACCTGGATGCAAAACCGAGCATTTATCATCGTTTTCAAAACCTAAACTAACAACTAAGTTACGCGAATTATAGCTATTGCATATAAGCTGCCTCGCAGACTTACAAACTCTGCGCACCAAAAAAGACTGTTCCCTGCTTGTAGCAGCAGTTTCAACATCTTCTCCATGAACATAACATCGAAATTGGGTACCAGTTAGCATGCTTACAATCCCTGCAGTAACGCCTTCATGAATAACTCTACCGCAGTGAATTTCTTCTATTTCATACTCTTTGATAATCTTTAAAAGTTTTCTTACACAGGCAATATAAAAGCGCAGACCAGAGATACTTTTGAATCCCCACTCTGGGGAGTGGAGCGGAAAACGGATAACCGGAATATTATGCGTTTTGTCAAAAACAAAACCTTCGTCAAAGTGGTGAGTACAAACAACAATTTTATCTCTAGGGAGCCTTGAATATAACTCCCAAAACCAACGTCCACTACCGCCCTCTATAGGTGGAAAATTTTCGGTGAGTAACAAAACCTTTTTCATTTTATTTACTACTGTCCTTGAAGAGGTTGTTTATAGTCGGCGACATTTAATGAATCTGATTTTACCTGAAACTTAATTAGAAAGTCGTCTAACGATAAATTTTCATTATTTAACTCGAGTAAAGCATCCGCGCCATCGCGCGACTGAATACTCTTATTTGTTGCGTTTCCTCTGACCTCTATACCCGTTGAGTTATCCCAACGGAATTCAATGGCGTTGGTGTAAGGATGCATTTGATAAATGTGGTTTCCCTCTATTGTTAATCCTAAGTTACCTTCCGCAACTATACCTACGTCGGCAAAAGGGTCGCCATTATTTGTATGGTAGATCACGTTACCTTTAGCTACACCATTTCTGTGCGCAAAACGTACCCCTCTATCGCGGAGTCTCATTCCAAAACCTATGGCGCGATCGTTATCGATAAAGATATTATCTACAACAATGTTATCTTCTGAATTATCCCAAAAGTGTACAGCATGCTGAGAAATTCTACCTTTTGGACTTGCTATATCTCTAAATATACTATTTTTGACAGTCCAATTAACTGCACCTAGGGCGTCAACGCCGCCTATGTAATAGTTCGGCCCTATACCTTTTGTATATTGGAAGATACAACCTTCTACTATTCCGCCTATTGATCTGTTTTTTTGTGATTCCTTAGTTTTGTAATTGTAAGAAACTTTCAGCATCTGCTCATAGGAGTCTTGAAAAATAACGTGGCGAAAATGTGGATAACTGGCGTTAATTTCACCTGCTACTTGAACTAAATGGTTAGGCACATCGGTAAGTGTCACGCCGTCAAGCGTAAAATAATTTGAGTTAACCCGAAATATTCCTTTTACCTTTCCCCCTTTAGCCATGCCGGTTCCCTCAAGAGTCACATCGTAAGGGTTTCCGGTAGCTGATTTCACCATAATATGTTCAGCTTTTACGTATATAGTATTTTTTACCTTATAATTACCTTGTTCAAGAATTACTGCTGTGAAGCCTTGCTCATTCGCTTTCTTCATGGCTTTTATGAATTCGTCAGAGTCACTTACCCATATTTCTTCGTAGCCTTGAGGAGTTTCAAGAGGAGGCGAAATATAGGCCCGCTTCACTGTGCTTGGTACACTATCAGGCTCTTGTACTACCTCTTCAACAAACCCTTTATCTTCAAGCTTCGCTCGAACACTCGCTTTCGTTTTGAAATCAGCGAAAAAATAAAAGATAAATCCGCCGACAACCAAACAAAATATAGTGAAGCCCAGGCCGATGACCATTCCGTCCAACAACTTCTTTATAAACTTTTTCATATCTAACAAGGTTCTCTAGTGCAGAGCGAGGTTTTAGAGTTTTTCTAAAAAAGAAATACAGACCTAAATTAATAATAAAGGGTGCTAATAGCTTCAGGTACATACTCCTGATTTTCGCTTGAAACAAAAATCAGACTTCCGGATACAGGTTGACCTAAGAACACCAAATAAATTTGATACAGTTTCGCTTTTAAATCACTACTGAAAATCTTTTCATTTATAACAAACCACTTAGTTACAAATCGCGTTTTACCAGACGGTGATGCCAATTTAGTAACTTCAATGGATGTGTTAGCAATTTTTATATGGTTAAAAGAGTTTGCGCTTTCACGCGACCACATGTCAGGTGAGTAAGAGCGATTTAGTGAACTAACTAGTTCATTATCAATACCGTCATACCAAGCGTAAACAACTGTAACGCACTCATCACTAGTTTGAATCCCTTTGGTAACTTGATATGTTGGTTTGTTTAAAATAGGTTGCCACTCTCTGCTGGGTGTGCATAAATCTTCATTAGATAAATGAGAAAATACGGGGTCGCCTCGACGCGATTCTTTCATAGTGTTGTGCATCAACCAATTAGTCCAAATTATTGACGCGACCAATATAAAAAATACAGTCAATAGAACACTATTTCGGTTTTCTACTTTTTTATAATACGCTGTATCATCATTAACTTTGGACTGCTCATTTCTCATAAACTCACCAATGCAAAGCAAACAAATAATCACAAACGCAAAAAAGAACCACCCGTATATAAGGTGATCGGCACCAGCTGCGTACTCCATATCAGTTGAGTAAGCAATAAGAATAATCCCGTATACACGAATCACATTTGCCACTATAGGAAAAATTAAAGAAATGAAAACGAAGATAATCTTTCTTTTAAATGAGTGTAGGTTCAGATAAGCGTAAAGGCTTCCTATAACAAAACTCGCTATGAAAAAACTTACGCCTGAGCAAGCTTCTGCTACTAAAAAACGTCCTTGCGGTATTTCAATATACAAACCGCTTCTAAACAAAGGAATACCAGTTAAGTTTAGTAATGTTACTGAGCCTGTTGCAGCAATTTCTTGAAGATACGGTATTAGTTGCTCACCAACTGGGATACTAAATAGCATGAAGCAAAGAGGAAAGAAGATTTTTTTTGCAGCAACATCACCTATTAGCAACCAGATAAGCGCGGGAAGAAGGGTAAATGTCGCGGTATGTGCAAAGAGTTGGACGTCACCTGCTATACCAACTGCGTATAACAGTATTGCAGGAATAATAAGGGCTAAAGACAGATGTGATGTCGACTTTGGAGACGCTGTTAACTCCTCTTTTTTTAAGTAAATAAGGTAGAGTGCGCCGGGAACAATAAAGAATCCATGATTAAATATTTCGTTTCCGTACCAGATATCAATTACGGATACTAATCCCTCCCAACAGAGCCAAATCCATAAAAAAAGAAAGCATGCACTCGATAAATAAAATTGCTTATCGAACGCTAAAGAAAGTGACTGTTCTTGGCTTCCTGTTTTTTCTTCTTGTGTCACTTTATCACCTTTTTCCATGCTACAGCATCCTATCTCACTAGCTTCCTAAGTTCATTTAGAAGGTGTCGGGTTTACTCAATTCCGTAGGCTTTAGCCATAGTTACCCAATTAAAGTCACCAAGTAGCTTTTCTACTTTACCTTCCATTCTTGACAAGTTGATGTAGTGACGAGCTTTAGACTTCCATGGAGCAGAATTAAATTTTGGTTGATCAGCATCTATCTCCCAAGGATGAAAATAGAAACTGTATGGCGCACTTTCAGACTGCATGAACTCAGTAATACGGCGTTTAGATAACCAATAAGGATAAAGACGAAAATAACCGCCACCACCAATCCCAATATTTGTTCCTTTCTTACGAACTGTTGGTATTGGAATCTCTATCAGACCATTCTCACGTTTGTATTTAAAGCGCGGCCAATCTGGTACACCATAGAGATCGTGGTTGATTGGATAAGTACTAGAAGAATAAACAAAGCCGAGCTCCTTTAGGATATCGTACGCCCACGTGTTCGAATCGTTAATTGAAAAACTCGGAGCTCTATAGCCTTTTAACGCCACACCGCCTATATCTTCAAGAATCTCTTTGCTTTGCTTAATATCATCGAAAAGCTCTTGCTCGGTCATCGTTGTAGCGCGTTGATGCGCTAGTCCGTGGCTCGCCAGCTCATGACCTTCGCTTACTATCCGTTTAATTACGTCCGGACAGCGCTGCGCCACCCAGCCCAACGTAAAAAATGTCGATTTAACGTTATTTTGAGCAAACAAATCTAGAAGGCGATGGGTATTATCTCCCACTCTCAAGCCGATCGAATCCCAATCGCTTTTGTTTACTACGCCTTCAAAAGCAGAAACTTGAAAGTAGTCTTCCACATCTACTGTCATGGCATTGAGTCGATTATCTAGCTTCATGATTATCGCCCTTTGCCAAACAGTACAATTTCAACCGTACGGATAAGTATCAAAATATCTAACAGCAAACTTTGGTGTTTTACGTAATAAAGATCGAACTTAAGCTTTTCCATAGAGTCTTCTACGCTGGCGCCATAAGGGTAATTGAGCTGTGCCCAGCCAGCTAAACCTGGTTTAACGTTATGACGCTGATTGTAATAGGGCACTTCGCGTACAAGCTGCTCTACAAACTGAGGTCTCTCTGGACGAGGTCCGATAAATGCCATTTCACCTTTAAACACATTTAAAAGCTGTGGTAATTCGTCTACGCGGTACTTTCTAATAAAGTGGCCAATACGAGTAACGCGATCATCATTCTTGCTTGCCCATTTAGCGCCATCTTTTTCTGCATCAGGTCGCATACTTCTGAATTTAATTATTTTGAAAAGCTTTCCGTTTAACCCCACTCGCTCTTGTTTATAGAAAACGGACACACCTGTACGTCTGCCATCATCGCAATAAATAATGAACGCGGTAATCAGCATAATTGGCCAAACAAAGAGGAATATGATGAACGCTAGGAACGCGTTGAGGGTGTAATCTAGCGCGTCTCGCAAATAATTCTGGCTCTGAAATCCATTGGAATAAATGACCCAACTCGGGTACATCAGGTTTACCACTATTTGCCCTGTTTCTCGCTCCATGAAATCTAAGAGCTCGGTAACTTCAATCCCTCTCAGCCTGCAGTCAAAAAGCACTTCTACAGGAAGCGTTCCACGACGTTGGTCGCAAGCAATGACTATTTCTTCTATTTCATTGTCTGCAATGAACTGCTGAAAACTCTCGTCTACCTTAAGATGTATAATCTTCTCTTTTCGAATTCCGTCTTCGCGATTGTCTCCTGGAATTGGGATGAACCCTACAAGCTCAAACCCAATTCTATCCACATCTCTGCGCATACGCTTTTCAATAATTGAAGCTCTTTCCCCTGCCCCAAGGACTAATATGCGCACTTTCCCTAGGCCTAACAAGCCGAGACGGTTTGTGAAATACCTGAAAACAACTAAGGTTATAATAATTGAACAAACTGATGCCGGCAGGAAATAAGAATCCATGACCAAGTCATCAAAAAATGCTCGACTTAGCACTTCGACTAAAAAATAACTCAGTCCCACGCTTACGAATATGCGACGGATAATACCTCGGAAAGTTTCTCTTAACTTCGCTTCATACAACCCAACGGATAACGAACATAACAATATTGAAACTGTAAGCATTCCTACGTTGATAATCAGTTTTTCCACCGCCACATTCGGCGACATTCCAATTTGCGTAAGGATAAAATGAGAAATATAGCCCATGTAAGCAATGAGCAACGCTTCTGTTATTACTAGTATATTTGAGCGTTTATTTTGATTGCGCTTGTTTACTGCCACCCCTGGCCCCCTAAAACTGCGGCGTTTTTCCCATCATAAAGGGATTTATTCCAATAGACTACAATTGTTATTGGCATTATAGTGACATTTACCGTAGGGTAAACGGCAAAAGCCATAAATTAACCATAATGAGTGTAGGATGATCTCTTATGTTCCGCTTTAAAAAACTAATAACGTGCTGTGCTCCACTTTTACTTATCGGTCTTAATGGTTGCAGTAACACTGGCACTCTGCCCGAAGCAACTACCCGACCTTCACTAACTACCAATGTTAACGATTACCAATATCTAATTGGCCCAGGTGATTCCCTAACTATTTTTGTATGGAGAAATCCAGAGGTTTCTGGCAATTTTATTGTTCGACCGGACGGAAAAGTGACCACTTCTCTAGTGGAAGATATTGATGTAGCTGGTAGAACGCCAACAATGCTTGCCAGGGAAATAGAAGAACAGCTTTCTACCTACATAAACAACCCGAGAGTGACGGTAAGTGTGAACAATTTCACTGGCCCTTTGAGTGAACAGGTTCGCGTGATTGGTGAAGCCACAAATCCGAGTGCGGTAAGTTACTCCGAGCACATGACGTTACTGGATTTAATGATAGCCGTAGGTGGTTTAACGGAATTTGCAGACGGCAATAACGCGAAACTGGTTCGAGTAATCGCCGGAAAACAAAAAACGTTCGAAATAAACATTGACGATTTGATTAGAGATGGTGATATCTCAAAAAATGTCGATATGCTACCTGGTGATATTGTAATTATTCCAGAAGCTTGGTTCTAGTTGTAAAGCAGTAAACGGAACAAATAATAAAATGCAGGACTTACAACAAACGCTAATCCAAATTCTTGATTACATTAAAGGGGTTTGGATTAAAAAGCGTTACGTGATTATTTTTTCATGGCTTATCTGCCCTATTGGCTTTTTATACGTTGCCAGCCTTCCCGATGTCTACTCTTCAAAAGCCCAAGTATTCGTGGATACTCGATCGGTGTTGCAACCATTACTTCGCGGGTTAGCGATTCAAACAAATCCCGACCAAGAAATTCAGATGATGGCTAAAACATTGCTCAGTAGAAGTAATGTCGAGAAAATTGCCAGAGAAAGCGACCTAGACATTACTACTACTACAGAAAACGAATTTGAATCTCTTGTAACTTCATTAACAAAGGACATCAAATTATCTTCAACTGGAAGAGATAACATCTACAACATTTCATTTTCGAATGAAGCTCCTGCTGTGGCGCAAAGAGTAGTTCAGGAAACTTTAGATCTGTTTGTAGAAGGTGCGCTTGGAAACAACAGAAAAGATACGGATACCGCGGGACGCTTTTTAGATGAGCAGATTGCCGAGTATGAATCTCGCCTTAGTGAAGCGGAACAAAGGTTAGCCAATTTTAAACGTCAGTATAATGACATTTTACCACTTGCAGGCTCTTACTATTCCAGCTTACAGAACTTGAATGACGAGCTTGAAGCTACCCGCTTACAAATAAGACAAACCCAACAACAAGCAGAAACGCTTAAAAAGCAAATTAGTAGTGCAAAGCAAAATGATAGTTTTGGAGTAACCAACCAAGATGAACCGGTGCTCCGAACCCGTTATGATGAGCGCATCAAAGCGCTAGAAGAAGAGCTCGACCGATTAAGCCTTCGCTTTACAGATTTACACCCCGACGTTATTGAAACAAAAGCGCTCTTAGATAGCTTAGAAAAGTCTCGTGACCAAGAAATTAAAGCGTTTCTAAGTGCTGATGGCGACGGGCAGAATCAACCGCTTTCTGAATTAAATCGAGAGATAAAACTCGAAGCTAGTCGCCTAGAGAGTCAAATTGCTTCACTTCAGGTAAAAGAAACCGATTTACTACGTAAGATCTCTGAACTAGAAAGCAAAGTAGACTTAATTCCTCAAATTGAAGCAGAATCATCTTCGCTCAACCGAGAGTATGGTGTTACAAAGCAAAAATACGAAGAGTTACTCTCTCGTAGAGAGTCAGCTGATCTTTCAAGAAGAGCTGATGTGTCTGCAGAAGACCTTCAATTTCGAATTATAGAGCCGCCGCTTCTTCCCAAGCGACCTTCAGGTCCAAACAGGCTTATTTTTTACACCGCCGTGTTAGTTATAGGTTTTGGTTCAGGCATTGCAATTGCATTTCTCATAAGTCAACTTAATCCTATCTTGATTAGACCTAAGCAGTTACTCAATGTGTCAGATTACCCTATTTGGGGTACTGTAACCCACTTGAACATTGAGCAAATAAATAAAACAAACAGAAACCGACTCTTAGTGTTTCTGCTTTCCAGTGGTACTATTTTGGCAATGTACGGTGCCTTGGTCGCCGCCGAAATTATGAATATAGATTTATTTGGAGGGCTTCTTTAATGAAAAATACAATTGAGAAAGCACTTCAAAAACAAAAAGAAGCGAAAGCAGCAAGTCAAAATAATTCGTCTACAGAAAAGCTTGAAGACGCTAATCATTCAAACTTGCCTGAAGAGTCGAAGGTATCAATTGACAAACCTGCACCCGCGGAGCTTCCTGCTGAAACCGTGATCGCTGATGAAAAGGAATTTATCAATAAGAAATCTCCACTCGACGAATTTGTTATTGATTTTGCCCGCCTCGATAAGAATGGGCATATTTCGCTTAACGGTGAGAGAAAACAAATTAATGAAGAGTACCGAGAAATAAAGCGTAAGCTTTTAGCAAATGCTTTTGGTTCATTAGCGAAAACCCTTCACAACCCGAACATTATTATGGTTACCAGTAGTCGCCCTTCTGAAGGGAAGACATTCACTGCAACCAACCTGGCGATGAGTATCGCATCGGAGCAGGATAAAACCGTACTTCTTGTGGACGCCGATGTACTTAAGCCTAATGTATTAAACACTTTAGGGTTAGAGCGTCGTAAAGGACTAATGGAATACTTGACCGGGGACGTTGACGATATTTCAGATGTGCTGTACCCAACCAACATCGATAAGCTGAAAATTATTCCTGCAGGAAAGTCGCACCATTTGTCTACCGAACTGCTAGCAAGCCAGAAAATGCATGACACTGTGAATGAATTTGCTAACAGATACCCAGATCGAATAGTTATTTTTGATACGCCTCCTCTCATTGGTATAAACGAGAGTGCTATTCTCGCTAATTTTGCAGGACAAGCGGTTGTTGTCGTTGAAGAGGGCAAAGCAAAAATAGGCGATATTAAAATGTCTGTGGAGCGATTGAACCCAGAAATGGCCATAGGATTTGTAGTGAACAAGTCTGTACATAACGACACCGATGGAAGCGGATATTATGGGTATTATTACTCAGAGCGCAGCGAATAGGCGCGATACAATGCGTAAAAGTAGAATAATAAAGCCGACACTTGTTGCCGCAGCCGTTGCAACCAGTCTACCGGCTTTTGCAAAGCTTAACGTTAATGCTATTGCCACAGCTGAAACAATCTATCAAAGTGTCGATACTGAGGAAAATGGCAACCGTTCACTAACAACAGTGACTGTGGCGCCAAGAGTAAACGCAACTTATCAAACAAGAACATTTCAAGGGTTGTGGTCTGGTACCTATACCCATCTTGAGCGCGATAACGACGATGCTAGCCAGCGACAAGATTACGCAGAGTACAGCTATTCAGCGCAATGGGTACCTTTAGAAAACCTACTGTCTTTTCAAGCGGCTGGGGCTCTAAATTACCAAAACACGAATTCAGCTAACTTTTTAGTGAGTGATTTTATTGTAAACTCTGACAGTTTGGCGAAAACTCGCTCGAATCGACTATCTTCTACGCTTACACTAGATCAAGGCGACTGGGTAAGGGGGCAAGGCACAGCCTCATACTCAGATACAGCATCGGAGCGCTCATTAACTAACAGCAATGCTCTGGATAATGACAGTTATCAACTCTCAGGTACTTTACTCAACGGCGATGAAGCCAAGTATTTCATCTGGTCAGTTACAGGTACTTATCAGAATACTGAGAGAGGTCAAGCAAGTGCAGGCGACTTTGAGTCGAGAACCGGTGACGGTTATATTGATACTCGAATTTATGGCAACTGGGCCATTCGTTTAACTGCAAGGCACGAAGCCAACCAGATCTCTGACAGAAATGACACGGGTAGTTTAGTCAGAGAGTTTAATTCATATGGCGCGGGCTTGACCTATCGACAAGCTGAAAATCGTTATATCTCAATTACGGCAAATAAAAGTGATTCCGATATAGAGGATGACGACGGTGAAACATTCGTAGGTGTTGATATGCAATGGGCTTTGAGTACCCGTACTCGCATTGCGGCTACATACGGGCGTCGTTTTTATGGTGAATCGGCATCAGCGAATATTAGCTACAATTCCAAATACTTACGAACCTCGTTCAGCTATTCGGAAGACGTTACAAACACTTCTCGCTTGTTAGCTGATCCAGAGAACTTAGGCGTATTTGTTTGCCCAGCTTCATCGACATCCATTGCTGACTGTTTTCAGCCCAATAGCTTAAGTTATACACCCTCCGCGGGAGAGCAATTGGTGCAGCTTACTTCTCAAAATCTAGAGTTTGACGACAACATCATTCTGCGAAAAAGTGCAAATTTTCAAGCAGGTTATGACTTTTCTAGAATTACCCTCGCTTTTTCTTGGCGATATGCCGAAGATGATTACTTAGACGAAGATAGACTAAGACGCACATACTCATTCGGTACAAACGTAGCCTATAAAATTGGTAGCTATACCAACATAACTAGCAGTATTAACTACGCCAATATCACGGGTCAGGGTTCAGAAGACGTATTTAGAGGCGAAAGCGACAACTGGAATGCATCCATAGGTTTAGAAAGAGAGTTCGGTCGCCGGTTAAAAGCAAGTATTGATGCTAGGTACCTTAAACAAGAGGGAGATTTGAACGCTGGGGGACAGTTTGGTAACAACTATACCGACAGACGCTTAAGCGCATCTATTACCTACACCTATGACTAATTCACTGAATTTTTTTCAATATTCTGGCTGCAGTTTGTAGGCGGTACTAGTAACCTAAACTCCAAAAAAAGCGCCCGATTTTACGTTAGTAAAATGGCGCTTTTTTTGTTTATCAAATGATGGTGGCTACAAAGAAAGTATCACTCTTTCTTATCATCACTCTTAAGTCGGACATACGTTTTAAATTTCTTTTTCATAAGCTTATCGACGTATTGCGTCATTTTCACTTTTTGTGAAATGGCGTCATCTAAGGCATCAACTAATTCAGCTAACATATCCAAGTAGTATTTGGTGTCGCGAATAACATTGCCTTTAGGTGTCATGATAGTTTGGCTTTCCGGGTGGTCAGCAAAGCCCATATGCTCCGTCACTTCTGCGCCCGTTTTGTCAGGCTCAAACATTTCGGCTTTCACTTCTTCAATTACTTCGTTTACCGCGCCGGCGTCAAAGCTCTCTAGTTCTTCTAAAAAGCCATAAAGCATTACCCTGTCCATAAGGGTATTAATTTTTCGAGGAATGCCCCGAGAGAACATGTGAATTCGTTCAAACGCCTCTTCACTGAATAACTGTGAGCCGTTCCATCCCGCGTGGTGCAATCGGTACTCAATGTATTCTTTGCACTCTTCCAATGAAAGCGGAGCGAGATGGCAAGACGCCACAATACGTTGCCTAAATTGCTCCATATTCGGTGCGCGTAGAATAGGCTGCAGTTCTTCTTGCCCCAGCAAAAAGCTTTGAATCAACGGTTTGCCGTTCAGCTGAAAATTACTCAGCATTCTTAATTCTTCAATGGTCTCTAACGGCAGATTTTGCGCTTCATCAACCAATAGTAAGGCGCGGCGACCCGCTTTGTTTAGATCGTATAAGAAAATTTCAAGCGCTTTTAAAATATCGGCTTTTGAGCGACCTTCCGTAGGGATATCAAATTTAGACGCGACCATTTTTACCAGTTCGTCTGGCGACAGCTTTGGCGTAACTATTTGAGCTGCCGCAATGTCGTCTTCAATTTCTTCAAGCAAGCTGTTTGCTACGGTAGTTTTCCCGGTTCCAATTCCGCCGGTAATAACAATGAACCCTTCAGCTTGAGAAAGTCCATACTGTAGATAAGACATGGCGCGTTTGTGCCATTTACTTGCGAAGAAAAATTCTGGATCTGGGGTTAACTGAAACGGTTTCGAGTTAAGTCCATAATAACTTTCGTACATGCAATTTACCGTTTTTCCATTAAAAATGTGCGTTCGAACACGTGAATTCGAAACAGCGCGCTTATTCTCGTATATATGGTAACCAACATCGCGCGATTATCGAAGTAATATATTCACGCCGAGTCTTAAGGGCTGGTTGATCTATGTTGTACAGCAAAGGTCAACAAGCACTAGTTAATTCTGCTAATATAAAGCTACGAAAAATTTCTATACATTGAATTACATTGGCACAAAGTATACCAGCCAACGCAGGCAATACCCACCAGGGAAGTACAAAAGCTACGTGGTATCTCTACTTAGTTGAAAATAAGCTTGGCCAACTCTACACAGGAATTACCACTAACCCCAAGCGCCGCATAGCGCAACACCGAGGAGAGTTAAAAGGGGGCGCCAAGGCCTTAAAAGGTAAGGCACCACTGACCTTTAAAGCCATATTCGAAATGACTGACAAGTCACATGCCTCAAAGCTTGAATATGAGGTAAAGAGAATGAGCCGCCCTCAAAAAAACGGGATTATTCGTAAAGGGCAACTCAATGAGCTAATGTGTATGAAAACCCAATTTGAAGATTAAGACGTTGGGTTTCGTTAGGTTCGTTATCCAGAAAAGAGTATTCCCCTACCCGCCTAAGACACCGTTAATGATCATGGCGTTTCCTATGCTAAGGGTAAACCCAAGTGCAGCTACACCAACGTTATGCTGTTGGTCGACTTCCTGCCGGAAATTCATGCCAAATAAAATAATTTTTTTGCTCGCTAGTACCAAAATATGAAGTGCGATTGCTAAGCCAACACTAACAATCAGCCAACCTGTTATATTGCTCACGTAGCCTGATGGGTTGTAAATGAGTAAATTCTTTGCTGCCGACACAATCATAGCAGTTCCAAGTAAATTACCAGTGTGCTCGATAGCGAGTGCTAACTGCCCCTTCTCTAGCGCTCCTTGAAATGAGTCGTTTTGATTATCTCTTGCATATCTAAACTCTAAAATACGCGTCATAACAAGCAACATGGTCAGAACTACGGTAAAGCCGGTCACAATAGCAATGATTGCGTTCATGTCGCTGCCATCAACCCACACCATAATATTGCGTAAAACAATTGCGCTTGCCACCAAACTAGCCGCATCAACCAGCGCCACGCTCACACTCCTTTCGGCAATCATCGCATGCGTATCAACTTTATTAAGTACTAGTTTATCGTGAGCGAAGCGTCCGAACTTCACCAATATAATGCCCACAATGCCGAAAGTTACCATTCCAATCGCCGCTTCTTTATAACCCATGCCGATATGGCGTCCAACGACAGAACTCAAGACGATGCACAGCGAAAGCATGCCACCTGCAATGCTGATCCCAAATGCGAAGTTATCTTTTACACCTAGCTCTTCTGTTACTGAGAATTTCCTAAATGCGCCCGTCAGCCACTTCATAATCATTAGCAGTACTAACGCAATTGCGACATCCATAGCGAGATATATCAGCAGTTCTTGCGTTAGAGGTACTAGTTTTACTAAGGCTTCCACGTTATCTTTGCTCCTTGAACACACAAAGTTCTTCTGATTAGTTTTTGATGTAGTTTCGAAAAATCAGTGATGGCTAATTGAATAGCGTTCATCTAATACAAACTTGTACAACGATGACATCGAACTTGTTCAGATTTATTTTAGTTAGGGCTAAATGACCTGTAGATCACACCCTGGGTTAGCAGGCACTTAACCACATTGAATGCAGAGCTGCACGTTAGCGCACTTAGCAGACCTTGTTTTGAGTACTTGCAATGGCAATTGTGAGTATTCAACCGTAAAACACGAGCGATATCTCATAAGACGCGAGCATTATGCCAACAGACAACGAAAATAGCATGACAAACGTAGAACTTGCCGAAAAATTTTGGCAGCAGTTGTTAACAGCGCCAGCAATTAGCGAAAGTGACAGAGCCGTAATTGAGGCTCATTGTGAAAAACTAATGCTCTCCTTCACGCGCTCCTCTTTCTTGGCTGAGACATTGATTCAAAATCCTTCATTTGTTTCTCGCATCGTTGAGCCTTATCAACCACCTGAGAAAAGTGAAGCGCTTAAATCTCTTGGCAATACCATGTCATCTGACTATCTCGCAAACCTAGAAAATGAATTGCACACCGTCGCTAGCGAAGATGACTTACTGCAAGTGTTGAGGAAATTTAGAAATAAAGAGATGGCGCGGATTACTTTCCTCGACGTTTTGAACAAGCAACCCATCGAAATATCACTTATGCAGGTTTCAGCATTAGCTGATGTACTTATTAACGGTGCGTACCACTGGCTTTATCAACATTTAGCTGCGCGCTATGGAAAACCGCAAAGCCATAACCAAGACATGCACATGTATATCTTGGGTATGGGAAAATTAGGAGGAAAGGAACTCAACTTTTCTTCTGATATCGATTTAATTTTTACGTACCCGGAAAAAGGCGAAACCCAAGGTGGTCGAAAAAGCGTAGAGCATCAGCAGTTTTTTACCAAACTCGCGCAAAAACTAATCCAAGCATTGAACAAAGTGACTAATGACGGTCAAGTCTACCGCGTCGACATGCGTTTACGCCCCTTCGGCGATTCTGGCCCCCTTGTGATGCATTTCGCGGCACTTGAAGATTATTATCAAGACCAGGGGCGACACTGGGAGCGCTTTGCCATGGTAAAAGCGCGGGTGATTAACGATGATAATTCGCAAGATGTGAAATGGTTAAAGAGCATTTTACACCCATTTACTTTCCGTCGTTACTTAGACTTCACCACATTAGATGCCCTTCGTAACATGAAAAAGCTGATCGCCACAGAAATACGCAGACGCAGACTGAGTAACAATATAAAACTCGGCGCAGGTGGCATTCGTGAAGTGGAGTTTTTTGCCCAAAGTTTTCAGCTGATTCACGGAGGACGAGAGCCAGCATTACAAAGTAAGTCATTACTTCGCACGTTAGATGCATTAACTGAACTCGATATAGTCGAACGCGACGTAACGCAACAGCTAAAAAGTGACTATTTATTCCTAAGAAAAGTAGAGCACACGCTTCAACAAGCTCAAGATCGCCAGACCCAGACTCTTCCTGAGTTACCTTGGCAACAAGCTGCGCTTATTGAAGTCATGGGGTTTGATTCTTACAGTGAATTTTTAGTGCATTTAGATACTGTAATGGCGCGTATTCATGCCCATTTCAACGAGTTAGTAGAAGAGTCTCATGATACGCACTCTGAAGAAGACCAGCTTTTCACTGCCTGCCAAGATGCGTGGCGTCTTTCATTGCTAGAGGATGAGTTTACTGAAACCTTTGGCGAATACCTGTCTGCTAGCGATATTAAAGGCGTATATTCTATTCTTGTCGCCTTCAAGGATAAGCAACGCAATTATCGCATAGGCCAAAAAGGTGAAGACACGTTAAATAAGTTGCTTCCCGAAATTTTGTATGTGCTCATCAACCAACATCCAAACTACATCCCACAAGTACTCGACCGTTTACTCGGTGTTATAGAAGCGATTACAGGCCGAACCACTTACCTTGACTTGTTACTTGAAAATCCGGATGTACTAAAACAGTTAGTAAGGCTATGTGAACGAAGCGACTGGATTGCTCAAGAAATTAAGCGCTTCCCGTTACTATTAGACGAATTACTCACGCCGTTATACCTAGGTCAGCAAAATACCGATATCCATACCAGCAAGCAGGAATATCAGCTGGAACTGCGTGAAATCATGCTTCGTATTGAACAAGACGATGTTGAAATGCTTATGGATGGATGGAGGCAGTTCAAACTTTGCCAACAGCTTCGCATAGCCGCCAGCGACATCAGTGAATCACTACCTATAAACAACGTGAGCGATAAGCTTACGGTGCTAGCTGAAGTGATATTGGAGAACGTAGTAGATGCTGCCTGGATGCAAATGCAACAGCGCTATGGCGTTCCAGCACACCTAGAGGGAACTGACAAAGGATTTGCCGTGATCGGCTATGGAAAACTAGGCGGGTATGAATTAGGTTACGGCTCAGACTTAGATTTAGTGTTTTTGCATAATGCTCCTCGCGGCATAAGTACAGACGGCAAAAAGTCTATTGAAGCGCAACAGTTTTACATTAAGTTGGCGCAGCGCATCATGCATCTTCTCAATACGAAGACGTTGTTTGGACAATTATACGAAACCGACTTGCGTCTACGCCCTTCTGGCAATGCGGGATTGTTATGTTGCCATATCGATGGTTTCGAAAAATACCAGACGGAAGAAGCATGGACTTGGGAACATCAAGCGCTGGTTCGTGCAAGAGCCATTTGCGGAGCCCCTCGCCTTTTGAATGACTTCACGGAGGTAAGAAGTTCCATACTAACTCGCTCTAGAAACGCTAAAACGTTGGCTGACGATGTGTGCAAAATGCGTTTAAAAATGCGGGAGCACTTGCTTTCAAAGGAGAACGACAAGGTAGACTTAAAGCAGTGTGTAGGTGGTATTACCGATATTGAGTTCATGGCTCAATATCTTGTACTCGCTAATGCAAAGTCACAGGCTGTCATGACAGAATATCCTGACAATCTTCGCATTTTTGACGCAGCAGCCAAGACCAACATTATTGATGTCGCCACTGCGCACAAACTGCAAAAGGCGTATTTAAAGCTGCGAGAGCAATACCACCATTTAACGTTAGCTGATACCAAGTACGCAGATCAGAGCGAAGAACTAGATGCCATACGAGAACAAGTAACCATTCACTGGAATGCACTATTTGGCACGTGTAGCGGCTAGGCGATGAAGCTTAACCTCTAACCAAACGACAGTTGGTGGTGAGAAATTCTGTTTCTTGAGCAGTCACCACCAGCGAGCGTTGCTCTGCACATAAATATGCTTTTACTTGCCCTTCAAAACTACTGTCTATGGCACTGGCAATTTTAGCAAGCGATCCTGCAACCGTGTTGTCCAATTGAAACTGGTGCTTAATAACAAAGTCTTGCTCCAGGTTCCATATCACCTGCATGCCTTCAGCTTGAGCGTATTGCGAAATAGCTTCGCGCAGTGTGTTCCCTTCCTGGAACGTGCGGTATTTATGTTCGCCGGTCCAATTCTTTTCAACCGGACGTGTTTGGCTAGACATTTGTGCAAGCTTGTTGTCTAAATTAGGATCAACGCCCGCAATATCCAGAACAAAATCTCCCTGCTCATCTTCTGCTGGGTCAGTAGCAGACATACGGAAGTCCCGATAGAACTCACTTAACCCACGTGATACAGACTTTTCTTCCGCTTGCCCTTGCGGAACAGGCTCTTGGTCCTGTGTTTGAAGCATGTAAATGAGTACGCCAGCAATGATCACAAGCACTGCTGCTATGCCAATTTGCTTTGCCCAAAACGATGAACTTGAATAACTTGTCTGTCCCATACCTTACCAATGTGTAGCCACTTTTAATCGAAAATCAGCTTATGCTATGTGTATGAACTTAAGCATAATTCTTCTATTTTAGTCTACCTTCGAACGGAAAGCCTATTATTCTATTTATCTAATTTTCATCGCTAGGTGTTTATTCATACACAGCTATAGTGATTTATACAGCGATTCAGGGTTACCTTCCGGTCTGGTTTTAAATCGCTTGTGCATCCACAAATAGCTTTCTGGCTGTTCTTTAACCGCAGCGTCTACATGTTGATTCAGTAATGTTAGTGCTTCAGCGTCTTCCATATCGCCTAACTGAGAAAGCGGTGGATAGATTTTAATTTTGTAACCGCGTTTGGTGTATTGCGACGTGATGATCATTGGCTCAGAGTGACTACGTCGAATAAACATCAGCGTTGCTGTAGTTGTCGCGGTATCTTTCACCCCACCAAATGGAACAAAGATACTTTGTTTCGGGCCATAATCCTGGTCGGGCAAATACAAACAAAGTTCTTTATCGTCAAGTGCAGCAAGTAAGGCTTTTGCGTTGCGCTTATCAATCATGTATTTGTTCGAGCGGTTTCGCCCATGATACTGAAGGTAATCAACGAGAGGGTTGTTGTGTTTGCGATAAAACGCGATGCTTGGACGGAAGAAGCCAATACCTCTACAGGCAAATTCCAGATTCATATTGTGGAGTGCCATACCAAAGACACCTTTGCCATTTGCAAGGGCCGCTTCAACATGCTCAGTGCCTTCAATCTCAATAGCTCGTTTTACGCGCCAGCTAGGCCACCACCATCCCATAGCAGTTTCAAATAGTGCCATGCCTGTACGCCGCACATTTTCTTTGTAAAGCGCCTCTACTTCACTGGCGGAAAGTGTAGGGTTCCAGAGCGTCAAGTTACGCTTTGCGACTTTTGCCCGTTTAGGAACAATTAATGCGATAAGTTTACCGGTACCGCCACCGATAGCGCGTATCACGGGTAAAGGCAACCAGGTAATTATATAAAGAACGAAAACACCTAACCATACAGGCCAAAACTTAGGGCCTAAAAATGCTAGTTTAAATTTAGGAGCTTTAATTGCCGCCGCCAATGTCTGTATCCTTTGAAACGAAGTGGGCGGCATTGTAGCAGAAGGTTTTTGGTGGGGCTAATTTAGACAGACAGCCCACATTGCTCTTGCGATTAATAGAAGCGCTTAAGCAGAGAAAGCCTATACTTGCTTTCTCTGCTTAAGAAACATATTGCTTGTTATCAATACAAACTGAAATCAGGTCACTAGTATTCTTTATCGATTTGCTTCAACTTTTTCTCAAACGATTCATATTGTTCTTTTGAGTCATAGTCAAAATGGTATTGATTGTGAAAGCCGAACTGCAGCTTCACATTAACGTCTTCAATGTAAAGCGTATAGCCATCGTGATCTGTAAACGCAGTGATCCCATTAAGCTTATACTGTTCATCTTCTTTCGCGCCATGCTGGCGGATCTTGTCGAAAACCTGAAGTAAGAACTTGCTGTCTAATTCGTTTTTCATTGTAAATCCATTGTTGAGAATTTATCTATTTTTACACAATCAAACGATTTTTGGATTTATCTAGGGCCTATATTTAAAACGACTATGCGAGTTAATAACTACAACCTAAAAGTTGTAGCGAAAACCTAAATTTACAATATGCGCAGAAAAATCATCTTTGCCACCAAAGTAGGTGTATTCCACGCGTACCATCGACTGTAAGCCTAAGTAGTAATCGAAGCCTAGCCCAGCTAATCCTGCGATAATTGTGTCATCGTATCCACACACAGCGGCTTCTGGGCCACAGGTATTGCTATCTATCGACGCGTGCTCGATGTCAACGCTTGCCACGCCTAATTTATAATACAGCTCACCTTTCTGGCTACTCGCTTTACCTAGTAACGCCAAATAAGGGCCTTTAGATGAGATTGATTGTTCGTCGTTATCTGTATCAATAAAAGAGATATAGCCACCTTCTACATACCACTGACGGTGAAATTGATAGCCTAAAGCAGCTGAATAGCTAATATCAGACTCATTATCTATTTCAGTATCTACGTTGCCAAAGCCAATATTTGCCACTGCATATCCGTTGGCTGATGCTAGTCCAGAAAAACCCAAGCTTGTTATAGCTGAACTTCCAATAAGGAACTTAGCGAAAAATGATGAAAGACGGCGCATTTTAATTACTTCTCCATGTTAAAGAACGCTCACTATAAAAGACAATGCCTCTGATTAAAACGAACAAACAGAGTTTAGATGAATACAATTAACTGATAGCTGCACGAAAAAGCGGTTTTATACCAGTCCGCATAGATAATTTCCCACACAGCGAGAAGTAAAATGTTCGTAATCGCGGCGTGTTACCGCAGGTATAGTGGTTCTACATCAAGGTGACACAACAACCAGAGCGTTTTTTGACCATTAAATATCAGCAATGTTAATCCCTTACATCACACTTTCGTATAAAAAAGACGCAGACAGTTTACATAACCACATGATTATTTGATAATTTTTACAAAATTTGATCTTTTTTAAATTAGGTGTAGTATTAACCTAAACAACTGGTCAGATGAGCGGATGAGTTATTATGAGTATCAGAACTAGCTTAAAGAAAGTATTACCCCCAATTTCAATCACAGAGCAAGAAGCCTTAGATGCAGGCGACGTGTGGATTGAATCTTCTATTTATCAGGGTAAGCCTGACATGCAGGCGCTACGCGATATCCCTCAGGCAAAACTGAGCGCAGAAGAACAAGCATTCATGGACGGTCCAGTAACCGAGTTGCTGAACATGATCGATGATTTTGAATTAGGCAACGGCAAGCACATTCCTCAGGACGTTTTAGACTTCCTAGGTAAGAACCGCTTCTTCTCTATGATCATTCCAAAGAAATTTGGTGGTCTTGAGTTCAGTCCGTATGCAAACTCTACAATCGTTGCCACTATCGCAGCGAAAAGCGGTGCAATTGCAGTAACCGTAATGGTTCCTAACTCATTAGGTCCAGGCGAGCTTCTTATGCACTACGGTACGACCGAGCAGCAAGATTACTGGTTACCTCGTCTAGCAGACGGTCGCGATATTCCGTGCTTCGCGCTTACCAGCCCTGAAGCAGGTTCTGACGCTGGTGCTATTCCTGACGCGGCTATCGTGACTAAAGGCGAATTCAACGGTGAAGAAGTGCTTGGTTTACGCGTAAGCTGGGACAAGCGCTATATTACGCTTGCACCAATTGCGACCGTACTAGGTCTTGCGTTTAAAGTATTCGATCCAGACCAACTACTTGGCGACAAACTAGAGCTTGGCATTACCTGTGCCCTTCTACCTAAGTCTCACCCAGGTGTTGAACTTGGTAACCGTCACGACCCAATGGGTGTGCGTTTCTACAACGGTACTACTCGTGGTCAAGATGTGTTCATTCCTATGGACTTCATCATTGGTGGTCAAAAGAACATTGGTCGTGGTTGGCAGATGCTAGTTAGCTGTCTAGGTGCAGGTCGTGGTATTTCACTTCCAGCAATGGGCGTAGCAACTGCACAATCAGCATTTAAAGGCACGGTTGAGTATTCATTCGTACGTGAGCAGTTTGGTCTTCCAATTGGTCGCTTTGAAGGTATTCAAGAGAAAATGGCAGACATCGCGGGTAAGACGTTCTTACTTGAAGCGATGCGTGTTCTTACAACTGAAGGTCTAGGCTTAGGCGTGAAGCCATCAGTAGTAACCGCTATTGCTAAGTATCACATGACTGAACTAGGTCGTGATGTGATGAACTCTGCTATGGACATCCAGGCAGGTAAAGCGATTCAACGCGGTCCTCAGAATACGTTAGCGGGCGGCTATGCTGCGCTTCCTATTGCTATTACGGTAGAAGGTGCAAACATTCTTACCCGTAACCTGATGATCTTTGGCCAAGGTGCAATGCGTTGTCACCCGTACTTGAAAGACATGGTTGACCTAATCCACAGCAACGAAAGTTCTGCGGATGCAGAGTTCAACAAAGTACTTCGTAAAACAGTTGGCTTCAGCGTTAAAAATGCATTCCGCAGCCTAGGTAAAGGCTACCTTCCTTTCCTACGCGAGAGCGAGTCTGCTTTACCAGAAGTTCGCAAGTATGAGAAGCGTGTTAACAGCATCTCTGCAAAGCTAGCTCCACTTGCTGACTTGTCACTTGCAGTACTAGGCGGTGACCTTAAGAAAGCTGAGCTTTTATCAGCACGTCTAGGTGACGTAATGAGCTACCTATACGGTGCAATGGCGGCAATTCGTTTCTACGAGCAGCGCATTGAAGACAGAAAACTCGCGCTACCGTATTTCGAATACGCAATGCAGTGGTCTTTACAACAAGCGGATCAGGCAATTGTTAACTTTATCAACAATTTCCCGAACACGGCGACACGTGGTCTAATGCGTCTTCTTACAAATACCTACACCAACAGTGTTGCGGGTATCAGCGATGACCTAGTGCGTGAGCTTTCTATCGCGTCTATGCAAGACAACAGCGTGAAAGAGCAGCTTACTCACCTTGTTCGCGTTACGCCTGGAGATGGCAACGACATCAACGAGCAAGCGTTCAAAGCGAAGCACGCGGTAGCGCACCTTCTTGGCAAAGTGCAAAAAGCACTTCGCAAAGAGCCTGTAGTGCCGTTCATTTCTTTTGAACATGCACTTAACAAGCTTCAAGAAAAAGGCGTAGTAACGGCTGATGAAGCTGCTAAGCTTCACGACTATAACGAAAAACGCAAGCTAGCAGTTCGTGTAGACGAATACACGTTCGATATGGAACTTGTTCCAGCGTCTCAAACGCTTAAAGCGATTGATGGCGGTCAAAACGCTGCGTAAACTGTCATTATTGCAGTAACTTGATTAACAAAGCCCCATCCTTGAGATGGGGCTTTTTATTTGCCCGTTAAATTACCTTTCTATTGTTTCGTTCGTACTCTACCCTTAGCTTATCGTGGTTTTCTTAAACAAGGATTTGTAAAGTGAAAACGATGCGCTTTATTGGCATTCAAACCGTTTCAACATTTTTTATTCTCTTTATCTCGTCGCTGCTATTCAATTCAAACGCCACTGCCCAGCACGATGATACTAACTTCGTCATTGGAGAACTAACTCATCCTCGAGTAAGTAGCTTCTATAAACCCCTAATAGCACGTGCGTACCAAGATATCGGCATTGAGGTTACATTCGAAAAAGTGGGTGGGGAAAGAGGCTTACGGCTGTTGAATGAAGGAATGACAGATGCAGATATTATTCGCTATGACGTAGTGTCTCAGCCTGACAATAACATTGTAATTGTTCCTCCAGCACTGTCTCATGGTGCATCATTTCTATTGTGTATACGAGGAGCTGAGTGCAATAAAAGCATAATTCAACAACCAGATAAGGCAATAGCCGTTACTACCCGATTTTTCTTCAATATGCACGCCAAACCTGGCGAGTTAAATGCCAACATCTTTGAATTTGATGACTTTCACCACGTCATAAATTTACTGCTCAACGGGCGATTTGACTACGCTATTTTACCGAGTGACTATTCTGAAGAAGCCATTTTCGAACAATCTGGAATTGAGTATATACCTCTAGTGGAACACGAATTGGTACACGTTATTCATAAGAAACATAGCCATTTAATTGACCAACTTTCTGCAGCAATCACGAAGCAGCTTCAATTGCTCAAAACCGCGGAGAGTGAATAAATAAAAAACGCCCGCATCAATTGCGGGCGTTAAATGAACAATAACTAGTACCTTCGCACCAGATATTTGCTCGTTAGTCGAACATATATTTAAGCGACAGCACTGTAGTACGGCCGTTCAATGGACGTGCTCTGATGTAACTACCAACCTCTGCTGAACCTTCTTCTGACTCAGTGATGATAAATTCATCAGTGGCGTTATTCACATTAAGCGAAACAGAAAATTGGTCGTTCACCCAATAAGTGGCAAACAAGTTTACAAGGTTATAACCCTCTTGTTTAAGGTCATTATTGTCCTGAACATAGTACTCTGTCGAGCCTTGTAGTGAGGCACCAACAGACCATGTATTAGTAACGTACTCAGGGGTAATAGTCCAAATCCAATCTGCTTGGCGGCGTGGAGTATTTCCTTCAAGTGCAGGATTGTTTACATCTTTACTGATTTCAGCGTCTGTCCACGTTAAGTTACCGGATAGCACGAAATTATCAGTTGCTGTCCAGCGGCCTTCAAGCTCTAAACCTGTTGCTTTATATTCGCGCATAAAGGTTAAACCACTGGTTACCTCTGCTTGCGTATCTTCAGTAACAGTATCAAACAAGGTTGCGTTAACCATGAGGTCTTTCGTACCGTATTTGTAACCTACCTCGAATTGCTTCGTTGTATCGTAACCCGATGTTGTGCTTGTTAAGCTGCCGTCTGTATTCAATGTACCGCCAATCTGCAGTAAACGATCGGCAATAGCACGGCCACCTTTTGAGTAACGGGCAAAAAATGTCTGACTGGCGCTTAGCAGGTACGAACCACCGATTGAATAAGACGTATTATTTGCACTGTAATCAACAATTTGAGAAGACGCACCGGCGCGATTTAAGTTGATAACACCACCGCTAATGAAGCCGCTGTTGATTGCTGAAGCATCTTCAATTTGCTCAATAGTTCCGTTACCGTTTAGGTCGAAGTCGGCATTTCCTCCGCAACATGAGCTGATGAGTTCACCTGAAGCTTCGGTCGTGTCATGACGTACCGATGCATCAATAAAAATGTTATCTGACAATTCAAAACCAACGTTCATGTACGGCGCTTTTGTTACATAGTTTAAGTCCCACTCCCACGAAAGGAAGCTTGGTGACAATAAACCGTTTGAAACAAGTTCCACGCCATCGCCATCTGTAATTGTTAGAAGCTGTGAATTGTCACCGTCTAGAGTTTGTATAAATGTCTGCCAGCTTGACCAGCTTGTGGCGATGTCCTGGTTTGAGTAGTAATAACCTACTGTGAGGTCGATACCGTTATCAAATTCTTTACGCAAGCTGAAATCGTTGATCATGTTACCCAGATCGTTGATTCTTGTGTCGAACTGAAGGTTTGTAAATGCTTGTCCTGTGTACACTTCACCAGCGCCAGGTCCGTTCGCGAGCACAACACTTGTGCTGTCGCAATTGAGCGCATTTCCGTCACCGTCTGTAGCGCCGGCACAAAGTGCAGAAGCGAAATTCGATACATCGCCAGGGCCCGCTGGAAATCCATCAGTAAATGGGGCAATAAAACCACCTGAGATATCTGAAATACGGAACTTGTTTAATAAGAACAAGTTTTCGGCCACTTCGAGGTCAACTTCAACGCCAAATGAGTTTACTTTTGATTCGATGCCATCGCGGACGTCGCGATTCTCTGGGTTACCATAGCTGTCAAAAGTAGAAATGTTTGTGTTGTAAGCTGAGTTTAATGCCTGTGAGCTGGCATCGTAACCAGGTACCGGGCCATATTCACCATCGCCTTTCACCAATACCGGAGAAGGAAGGTATGTTGATACTTTGTCATCAAGATTTTTATAGAAGAAACGGATGTGACCGTTATCTAGCATCTTAGTGATATTGAACTTAACCTGACCGCCTTGGTCGCCATTGTATCCCGTTTCTCGCGGGCCCTCTCCACCACGGGCAAAGCCAGCAATGTGGTAGTAAAGGTCGTCGCTAATTTCACCGCCATAGCGAAAATCTAAACGAAACTCTTCGTAATCGACGCCAAATGACGTTCCAATGGCACCGCCACCTACTTCGCCCGTGTTACTGATCAAGTTAATAACACCGCCTGGCGAGTTACTGGCGAATGTTGACGCTGAACCACCGCGCACTGCTTCCACATTCGCTACTGACCAGTCGTAGCGTAAAAAGTTATCGGCATTGCCAAAGTTAATATCACCATATTCTAAAACAGGTAAACCGTCTTCATGGATTTGCAAGAATTTAGAACCACCCGTCGCAAGTGGAATACCGCGAATAGTAATATTTGCGTTACCGCCACCGCCTGAAGACTCGGCACGAATACCGGGTAATGCGCGAAATACCTCAGCGGTAGAACGAGGAGCTAGTTTAAGAATATCGTCTTCATCGAATGCACTTACAGAAACACTAGCTTCTTGCATTGTTGCACCACCCGGTGCAGCGGTAACCACAATCTGTTCGAATTTTTCTTTCGACTTTGCGTCAGCATCAGCTGTTGATGATTCCTGCGCGATAACTGAGCCCGAAAAAGCGGCGCAAATCGCTAGGGTCAAAGCGTTGAGTGTGTGATTTTTGTTCATTTTTTCTCCGGCAATGTGTTGAATTTGTTAAATCCAAGGTAGCCTCTGCCCCTTTAACGTAGGGAGGCGGCAACACAATTCAAACTTAATCGATTAAGAATTTATAACAAAGGAACAACATTGTAAACATCCTGTGAAGAGTTTTTACTCTTGCGCAGCGCCTTATTTAACTTTTATATACTAAAGTTTTAGCTATATTCAGCGGTTCACATCGCAGATAAGAAATAAAAAGCAATATCGATTAAGAACACTACACTTTCAGGTATTCAGAAAGAACTGTGAAAAAACATATATAAACAAAAGCGGGTTGCTTTAGTCGAATTTTAAAATGCCCCCGTCATATGTATTATATTCAGCCTATACTACAATCATTTAGTGCACTTAAGTTTGAACGCTTCGCTCTATTCTGTACGACTAAATTTGCTTTTGAAGTAACGCATTCAATTTGAATCACAATGAAATTAAGGCTTTATCCGGTTGAACACGTATCAAGAATCGATATCACAAACTGAAATAGAACGAGACACCACCGACATGCTAATTGGCAATAGCTTTGTCGGCTTCTTGATGACGATATTTGCCTTTTCTGGTCTGGTATTTTTCTTTGAAAGCGACTCCCCTTCAACATTTGCAAATAAACTACAGATTTGGGGAGTAATGGTGTGCGTCTCACTTCTGAGGCTAATTGATGCATTATATTGGCGCACTAATTTGGCAGGAAAAGCTTATAACCCGCGCCCTGCTTTGATTCGGTTTTCGACCGGGCTTTATGTTACGGGTTGTATTTGGGCGCTTTACTCTGTGCTTTTCTATTCATCCATGGCAACTGTCGAACTAGCAGCGACTATGGTTGTACTCGCAGCGATGTCTGGCGGAGCTGGAACCGTCCTGTCTCCTAACATAAAACTCGTCGGGTTCTACTCTACTGCTCTTCTTGTACCTATGTCGTTATGTGCGTTAATAGATGCTAGCGGGAAATTTTTTATTTTAGGTGTGCTTGGCTTGGTTTTCTGGTTTGGTATTTTCGCCAGTGCTTTTCGCTACCATCGCTTTTTCATCAGTACGTTACACCTTAAAGCTAAGAATAATAGTTTGATGGAACAGATGCGTATTGAGCGTAGTGAAACAGTTAAAGTAAACAAACTACTCATAGCTTCAAACGAAAAGCTCGATGCATCTAACGCCAACCTTGAAGCGGAAGTGGAAAGAAGAACGGCGGATTTATATCGGTTGTCTAACAGAGATCCACTGACAAATTTGCTTAATCGCAATGGCTTTCTCAAGCATCTCAACAATTTGATAGACACAACACGTGCCCTTGATAACTCGCTCGCCCTTCTATTTATCGACTTAGACGGATTCAAGCAAGTTAACGACAGTTTAGGACATAAAGTCGGCGATATTGTCCTTGCAGAAATTGCCAACAGACTTCGTAACTATACGGAAGAAAATCACCTAGGAAGATGGGGAGGAGACGAATTCGTCGCCGTAATTCCTTATGCTAATGTTGATACCGCAAAGGCCGTAGCACACGCTATGCGCAGTGGCGTCACTATTCCCATTATTGCGAACGACAATCAGGTAACGTTAGACGCCACTATCGGCATCGCAATGTTCCCCGTCCATGGCGACAGCGCTGTTGATTTAATTCAACAGGCCGACCTGACTATGTATGATCAAAAGCGTAAGCAAAGAGGCTCTATTGGCGTATTTAACGAAACGTTGCACAACGAAATAAAGCGAGAGCAGCGCCTTTGTGAACGCTTAAGATTAGCCATTGAAAATAGTGAGTTTACTGTTTTTTATCAACCTATCATTGACGTCACGACAAACTCCTTGTCGTCAGTAGAAGCGCTTTTACGGTGGAACTGCGACGGAGAAAACATCTCTCCTGCGGTGTTTATCCCCCTTGCAGAGCGCAGCGGGCTAATGCCTGAAATAGGTGCGTGGGTATTAAATAGAGCGCTTATCGACCTTTCACATTGGCAGTTCAAACCCGGCCTCGCAATGTCGATAAATGTATCAGTCGCGCAGCTGCTCGATGACAGCTTCTTTAAAGTTTTAGACAATGCCCTCAGCACAACTAAAATTTCACCAGAACGCCTCTATCTAGAAATAACTGAAAGCGTATTCGCTATTGATAAAGATCTAGTGACTAAACGAGTGAGCGAACTCGTAGCCCGTGATGTCAAAATATCAATTGATGACTTTGGTACAGGTTATTCATCTTTAAACCGTCTTCAATCTATGCCATTCAATTTTATTAAAATTGACCGCTCTTTTATACAGAATAGCTCTGAAGAGAGTGATACCATAATAAGAGCAACACTTTTAATGGCTAAAGAGTTTGGCTGTAAAACCATTGCAGAGGGCATCGAAACTGAGCAGCAAAGGCAACATTTGTCCCAGCTTGGAACCGACTATTTGCAAGGCTTTTACTTCGCTAGACCAATGAACGCCAACGACCTTATTTCTTGGTATAACGAAAACTACTAATAACCATGGCTCAACTTTATTTTTATTACTCTGCAATGAACGCAGGGAAGTCTACATCACTCCTCCAATCAGCTTATAACTACCGTGAACGCGGTATGCATTCGGTGATTTATACCGCAGCGCTAGATGATCGATACGGCGTTGGGAAAGTCACTTCTCGTATCGGCTTACAAGCAGATGCCAAGCTATACGCAAAAGGCGATGATTTGTTTGCCTCAATAAGCAAAGACTGCGAAGCGTTAAAGCCCGACTGCATTTTTATTGACGAAGCACAGTTCTTAACAAAGGCACAAGTAAAGCAGCTAGTGGACGTAGTTGATGAACTTGATGTGCCGGTACTAGCCTACGGCCTGCGTACCGACTTTTTAGGTGAAACCTTTGAAGGCAGTCACTATTTACTGGCTTGGGCAGATAAACTATCTGAACTAAAAACCGTTTGCCATTGCGGCAAAAAAGCAAGTTTCGTGGTGCGTTTAGACGAAAATGGCAATGCAGTAAAAAATGGTGATCAAGTACAAATTGGCGGCAACGACACCTATGAATCAATGTGTCGCAAGCACTTTAAAGAACTGGTTTGGGACTAAATCCCAACGTCAAGTAACCTAACTAAAATAAGCGGTCACTGAACCTCATATCTGTTGCGGGCTATAGCATTTATTGTCCGCTTCTCATTCTCTAAAAAATTTGCCACTCCCCCTTCTGCTCTTTGCCAGATTTCAATCGGCGTTATCCAAACTTTCTCGGTACTATCTAGAGGAAGTAAGAAAAAGCATTAAGCATTCTTTCTAGCCACGAATAGCCGTTTATGACCTGTATTTGAAAACACTTTTCTTAAACAATTAAGAAAACACTTGCGTATGAGTAAAACAACTACTATTGTTAAAACGTTGTAAATAATAAAACCTTTGTTTAACACACTCAGCAAGGTATGACTCATGAAGCACACCAGTACGTTTAAACCTGCGTTAATCGCTATTTCAATTACCGCCGCCCTTAACAGCGGTTCAGTAGTAGCACAAGACACACCAGACGACGAACAAGTAGAAATTATTCAAGTTTCGGGTATTCGAGGCTCTTTAATGCGCGCCCAAGCGGTGAAAATGGACAACGATTCCATTGTTGAAGCCATTTCCGCAGAAGACATTGGTAAGCTTCCAGACTCTTCAATCGCAGAATCACTTGCCCGCTTGCCGGGCCTATCAGGTGAGCGCGTAGGCGGACGAACGTCTGGTATTTCGGTACGTGGCTTCAAAGAAGACTTTACCGGCACCTCGCTGAACGGACGAGAGCTTATCGGGATTGGCGATAACCGTGGCGTAGAGTACGACTTATACCCTGCTGAAATCATGACAGGCGCCACTATTTACAAAACCTCTGACGCGTCGCTTATTGTCCAAGGCATAGGCGGCACGGTTGACTTACAGACAGTACGCCCTCTAGCAGCCCAGGAAACCCTTACCGTCACTGGGGTCTACGAACTTGGTGGCAACGATTCAGATAATCCAGAGTTCGACAATAGCGGCAACCGTTTTGCCCTTTCCTTTGTAGAAAAATTTGCAGATGACACGGTAGGTCTCGCACTTGCCATTGCATCAACGGAGTCCCCCAGAAACGAGAGAAAATACGGTGTTTGGGGTTATGGTGAGAACGATGATGGCCAAGTGCTTCCGTTTGGTTTAGACACTCAGGCCATTAGTCGCGTGCTAGAACGCGACACGATTTCAGCCATTCTTCAATGGCGTCCCACCGATAGACTAGACATTGTTTTTGATGCGCTAGATATTGATTATTCCGACTCAGGTGTTATTCGCGGTTTCATCGAACCCTTCGCTGCGGCAAATGTAAGCGGTACAGGCATTAACAACTCGGGCACGCAAGTTAACGCGAATCCAGTACTGCGTACAGATCCCGCGCAAAAAGATGGCGAGCTTCAAACCTTCGGTTTAAATATCAAATACGACATAACCGATGAGTGGTCTCTTACTTTAGACGTGGCAGACAGTGAGTCGAACAAACGTGACTTGCGTGGTGAATCATACGCTGGTTTAGCGCGTTCTGGTGCGCTCGGCGAAGGGCAATTAGGTTCACGTCAATTCGAAATGAGCACTGATGGTATTTACTTTACCGGCAGTAGCGGCCTTGATGCATTCTCTGATCCCACCATGTTACAGCTTGCGGGTCCTCAAGTTTGGGGGGGCGGTATGGCTAACATTGCCGATCAGTTTACCACCGATGTTTTACAGGCAAATGGTCAACCTTACAGCTATTTCAACGCCCAAGATGGCTTCCTGAACTTTGCTGATTTTGAAGAAGAGCTGACCACAATACGTTTTGAGGCAGTTGGTTATGTAGATTGGGGAATCTTCAACACTTTTACGGCTGGCGTAAACTATAGCGACCGATACAAAGCAAAAGATAACAAAGGTTTCTTCGCAACCGCATCATCTTATCCATTTTCTGAAGCGATCCCTGAGCAGTATCTGTACAACGGCTTAGCTGACTTAACCTGGGCTGGCATGGGTTACGTTGTAGCCTACGACGGCTTTGCCCCTTATAACGATGGTGAATATACGCTTAATGATGCAGGGCTTCTAGAACCTGATCGTTTAGGTGATACCTACACCATTGATGAAGAAGTAACTACACTATACGCCCAGCTAGACTTTGAGACTGAAGTTCAAGGTTTCAATGTAAAAGGTAACGTGGGTGCACAATATGTACAAACGGACCAAAGCTCAACGGGTTTCATTGGTATTGTAGGCCCGAACTTTGCCGTGTGTGACGACGATGGCAACCAAGTGGTTGATGCGGACTGTATTATTACCGATGGCGATGATTACTCTCACTTCCTACCTAGCCTGAACGTAAGTGTCGAACTTAATGAGAATCGCTACCTGCGCTTGGCGGCATCGAAAACCATTAGTCGAGCGCGTATCGACCAAATGAAAGCATCGGGCTTTGTTAAGTTTGATCAAAATATTGAGCTGATTGCTACAGAGAATTCTGAGGCGGCGGTGAGAGAGTTCGGGTCGCCTTGGTCTAAATTTACGGGTAACCCCACCCTTCGTCCGTTAGAAGCCAATAACTTTGACATTTCATTTGAAAACTACTTCGATGAAGAAGGTTATGTCTCAATTGCGCTTTTCTATAAAGATCTGGTTAATTGGACCCGCGACGGCAACCAGCTTATTGATTTCACGAATGACGTAACCAATGACGGTGCTAACTACTTCATCCCTGGATTCCATGACAGGATAGTGGACGTTGCGGGTAACTACGGCCCGCAAGACACGCCTTACGAAGTGGGCGATTTAGTAACTCCGCCAGACCAAGGCTTCTATTCATTCTTCGAAGATGGCCTAAAAGGTGAAATGAAAGGGGTTGAGCTAACGGCCAATGTTCCTTTGAGAATGCTCACTGACTCTCTGGATGGATTTGGTATTGCCGCTTCTGCGACAATCCTAGATGCGGAGCTTGAAGATGGCACAGCCATTCCAGGCCAATCAGACAATACGTACAGCATTACAGCGTACTATGAGATGAACGGCTTTGAGATTAGGGTTGCGGCAACCGATCGTTCTGAGTTCCTCACATATCAGCGTGGAGGTTCAAACAAAATTGAGCCAGCAACTCGTAACGCCGTTACCCAAGTCGATGCTCAAATTAGCTACGATTTTGCAGATAGCGGAATTGAGTACTTGGAAGGGCTAAGAGTATCGTTACAAGGCGTCAACCTGACTGATGAGAAAGAAGAAACCATTGATGATGCGGGCATTGTTACGCTCCGCCGCGAGTTTGGTCCTTCTTATATGCTAAACCTCAACTATTCGTTCTATTAAAAGGGACTATCCCTTTTGAACGTACGAAAATAATGGCACGCATCTTTAGATAGTGGATACGTGCCTAGCATTACTGCCATGTAAAGTGTGGCAGTAATGCGCAACTCTGATACTGTTTAATTTTACCCTTCTTTTATTGCAGAGCCTTTAATGACAACACCACACCGAATTGTTATTGCTGGAGGCGGCACAGCAGGTTGGATGGCTGCCAACCTTTTAGCTCACCGCTGGGCTAATCAAGCTGTGACCATCACACTCATAGAATCAGAAGACATTGGCACAATAGGCGTAGGCGAAGGCTCGACACCGACTCTCAAGCGTTTCTTCCAAACTCTTGATATTCCTGAGTATGATTGGATGGAAGAGTGCCAAGCAACGTATAAAGTTAATATCAAGTTCACGGGCTGGAATGGCAATAATTCACACAGCTACTCTCACCCCTTTATTAGCCAGTTAGATGTTTTTAGTGAACGGGCATTTCACGTTAACGCCTTAACCAGAAGACTGGGCCTCGATGTTGAAACTCGACCTGATAAGTTTCTTATGGCTGGGTATTTGGCAAAGAAAAACCTTGCTCCACTTCCCTCACATAATTTTCCATTCGATATAGAATACGGCTACCACTTTGACTCTCTAAAACTTGGACGATTCTTACGCGAGCGCGCTAAATCAAAAGGCGTATATCACGTTGTTGGTAATATTGAATCGGTGCATACCTCACCATCTGGCGACATTTCACGTCTCGTCTGTCAAGACGGACAAAAACTTGATGGAGACCTGTTCATAGATTGCACAGGGTTTTCAGGGCTCCTTTTACAAAAGACGCTAGGCGTACCGTTTAGGGACTTTAGTGACAACCTATTCAATGACTCGGCCGTTGTGTTGCCTACCCCTTCATGCGCTAATTTACCGGTTGAAACCGAATCGGTTGCCATGTCGAACGGTTGGCGTTGGCAGATACCGCTTCGTAACCGCACGGGAAACGGGTATGTGTATAGTCAGCAGTACCAAGAGAAAGACGCTGCAGAATGTGAATTGCGACGCGCATTGGGGATGGAAAATACCGATGTTGAAGCAAAGCACTTGTCTATGCGTGTAGGTCAATGTGAAAGGCATTGGGAGAAGAATTGTCTTGCACTAGGCTTGTCGCAAGGGTTTATTGAACCTTTAGAAGCAACGGCACTACACCTAGTTCAAACGAGCATCGAGCTTTTCGCGGACAACTATTCTTTCAACGAAAATAGTGCTCAACAGAGACAGGCGTTTAATCAGGAAGTTTCAGAGCGCTTTGAACGCGTCCGAGATTATATCGTGTGTCATTACAAGCTAAACGGGCGCAACGACAGTGACTATTGGAGAGACAACAGAGCTAACATGAAGCTGTCCGAATCACTGCTTAGTTTACTAGATGTGTGGTACAGAAAAGGGGATATTGTTGAGGAAATAAAGCGCCAAGGTATTGGTCGACATTTCAGCACTACGTCGTGGCACTGTTTGTTGTCTGGCTATGGTGTATTCCCGCCACCGGCACTCAATCAGCCCGCTTCTTTGAAGGAAAGCGGCGATCTTTTTGAAGAAAAGAAACTTGCCGCATTTTTTAATCGCTGCTCGTTAAACTTTGATAAGCAATCTACCTTATTTAACGCGGGCTGAACCTCTTGGCTCAGCCTATACCGTCTCGCCGACTTGCAATTCAAAAGGCAGCGTACTCTTTGCTGTTACTTGATTAAGCAGTGCTTTTGTTGCTTCTACGCCTTTGCCACTGCTGGATTGGCAAACTGTAGTAAGACGCGGGCGCGCGCGCTCGGCTTCCCCAATACCATCAAACCCTGTAATTTTCAGCTCTTCCGGTACCTTAATATTCATATCCAAGGCTAAGTGAAGTAGCTCAAGGGCTATAATGTCACTCATACACAAAACCACATTAGGTCTTGGAGAGCTGGTCAGTACTTCTTTGGCTGCCTGTCTTGCAAAGTGTCTGTCACTTTCTGGAAGGTGCCAAATACGCTCATTGCTTACCGTGATGTTCTTTTCTTCAGCGGCCCTTAAATAACCATCAAGTCGACGGTGAGCAATTGAGCTGTCTACGTCAATCAACGGACTATCGTAAATACGACATGTAGAAGGCGAGTCAATCAGGCGAAGCCCAAAGATTGCCACATTGTCACCTTCATTTAACGCATGAGACGCAACGCGATAGGCCGCCTCTTCGTTATCAATATTAATAGATGGCTTGTCTTCGATATCAAAGTCAACGGTGACCACAGGTTTTGGCGACACTGCCAACTCCGCTACCAAGTTACTGTTGCGCGGTTGTCCGTAACAGATAAAACCATCAACAAAATCTACAACATCAAGAATGCTGTCAGAGTCGCCCGCGTACAGTAACAAATGCTTGCCATTTTCTTGAAGCGCAGAAGAAACACCTTTAATAAAAGTACTCGCGACGGGGTCACTCACCATATATGAAATGCTGTCGGCTAATACTAAAGCCACAATATTTGATGTGCCCTTTCTGAGGATCTGTGCTGCTTTATTGGGGCCGCTGTAACCAATCTTTTTGCACTGCACTAAAATCTCTTCGCGCTTCGCTTTTGATAATTGGTCCGGGCGGTTAAATGCATTTGAAATGGTTGCCGTTGAAACGCCCAACTGTTCAGCAACATCTTTTAGGGTAAGTTTTGTTTTATTCATTATTTTTAGCTCTTTTCACGAAACTAACTACCCAGATTTAAAAACAAAAAAGGGTAGCAAGCGTGCGCTCTGACTACCCTTTGACTATATCATTAACTTAAACGTTTAACGCGTGAAATTTAGCGCTAATTCGATGAGTTGTGTAACAAATTGCTCAATGGCATAATTTTTAGAAATTTTCGCTCTTAGCGCGTGCCAAAGATTTTGTCTCCAGCATCTCCTAATCCCGGTAGGATATAGCCTTTCTCATTCAATCTATCATCGATTGCGGCGGTAAAGATATCAACATCAGGGTGTGCTTCAACAACGGCTTTAATGCCTTCAGGCGCAGCAACAAGGAATAGTCCCATTATTTTTCGACAGCCTTTCTTTTTCAAAAGGTCGATTGTTGCAATCAAAGTACCGCCAGTGGCTAGCATCGGGTCAACAATTAGTGCAGTACGTTCATCAATATTTTTAACCACTTTATCAAAGTAGGCGACCGGCTGAAGCGTATCTTCATCACGGTACAGACCCACTACGCTAATCTTCGCATTTGGAATTAGTTCAAGTACCCCTTCAAGCATACCTAGGCCTGCACGAAGAATAGGAACGACAGTAATTTTTTTGCCTTTAATTTGTCTTACTTCTACCTCATCGCCCGACCAGCTTTTGATCTTAGCCCTTTCGGTAGGCAGTGTTCGCGTTGCTTCATAAGTCAGAAGGTTCCCTACTTCAGAGGCAAGCTCGCGAAAGTCTTTGCTGCTAATTTTAGCGTATCGCATAAGCCCTAGTTTGTGCGCAATAAGCGGGTGGGTAATTTCGTGAACGGCCATGTAAGACTCCTTGTAATCGATTTAGCTATATTTTAACCCAGAAGTATTTTAGTTAAAGCGATTAGTCGTAAAAATATGTTTATTCAATGCTTTAAAACGCCACATCAACGCTAGACAGAGTGGATAAATGCTATAACCTATTGCGTAGGCTATAGCCACAGTTCGTGGCGCAATTCACGATCATGAATGTATAGCGCTCGCTATGAATTGTCGTAGTTACGCGCTAATGAGATCGATTGAGAAAGTTTCAGGAAGTTCAATTTTCTCAAAACAGCCGAATCAAACTTACTATTCAAACCATGTTTATCTATGTCAAAAGGAATTGTTTATGCATTCTTACGCTAAACGTTTTCGCTATTTTGCTGTAATGGCACTGAGTTTCTGTGCCCATAATGCCTTTGCACAATGGGAGCAAATCACTCCTGAAAATGAGGTGGTGGTATCAGTACCTGGCGGCGGTGAAAAAACCGTGTACCCATCATGTTCTCTTCCCGCTTTACCGGGACCAGAGGGGTTAGCCCCCAACCCATTCTCGTTTTATTTCGAACAAGGAGAAAGTGATAACCTACTTATCTACTTCAATGGTGGCGGCGCCTGCTGGGACAGTGCCACTTGCTTAGCGTCAATGCAGCTTGAGTTTGACGACAACCCGATGTCGCGAGCCGCTTATAACCCATCAGCCGTAATCGAAAATACGCCATTTATTTCAGGCGGAATATTTGAAGATACACAAGAGAACCCTTTTCAAACTTGGTCAAAAGTTTTCATTCCCTACTGTACTGGCGACCTACACTTAGGCTCAAAAGACACGCAGTACGTCGACGAGCTTGGTATCGTTACAGGTCTACCTGGTGCCGAAGTTACTTTAAAGCACCGTGGTCACGACAACGCGCTAGTTGTTATGCAGTGGATTAAAGAAAAACTGAACAACGATGATTTATCACCCAACAAAGTGCTACTCAGTGGAAGCAGTGCGGGCGGTTATGGTGCAACGTTCAACTTCCCCTACTTCCAATCGCTGTTTGGTCGCACAAAGGTTGCCCTCTTCGCTGATGCGTCGCTTGGTGTTATATCCCGAGGCTTTACGCAAACAGTCCTAAACTATCAAGGGCCATGGGGGATAGAAGATACACTACCACGTAATTTCCAATCACTGATTGGCAATTTTAACCATCTAACGCTCAATAAGCAGGTGATGCTGCGATTAGCTTATCAGTACCCTTGGAACCGTTTTGCGCAATATTCAACAGGAACCGACATTGTTCAAATTCAGTTTTCTAAAATCTCTGATCAGGTCTCTAGAGGTAATTTAGACCCAACGACATGGGGTGTAACAGAATCTGATTTAGGCTACATACTTGGCTGGCAGCTTCAGGCTAATGCGTCACTTCATGCGCTGTCAGCTTTCACATGGAATTATCAATTTTACCTTGGTGAAGGCACCTGCCACATGGTGCTAAACGATTTTTGTGAAGATAATGCTTTCCCAGTATCCTCACCTAGCCCATTTTATAATGAGCAGAGTGCGCGGGGTATTTCCTTTAACGAATGGCTACACACGTTTGCTACGTCACGCCGCTTTAGAGAAAATAGCGCGGCATACTATCACTAGGATACGTAGTGCGAACTTGTAATAAAAAGTAATCAATAACATGGCAAGTCCAACCCAGCAGTGGTTGGATTAGCCATATTTTTACCTGCGGTAACACGCCGCGATTACGAACATTTTAAGTCTCGCTGAGTGGGTAATAATCTATAAGGACTGGTATTAAAACTAGGATTTGTCGTTCCTTGCTGTGCATTTATGCAGCAACAAATTAACACGCCCTACTACCCAACTTGTAAAGTAGCACCATCAGGCATAGTTACTTCAATTTTCATGTTCCCGCCAACCGCAGCTAAATATGCAGCCGCACGTTGAAGTGAAACGTCCTGAATACGTTTTGATTCCAACTTACTTACACCAGAAGCTGTGACCGATAACGCCATTGCTACTACTTCCTGTTTAACTCTGTGCTGCTTTCTGATGTCACCTAATGTGATTTCTTTCATTGTCTTTTACCGAGAATTACGGGCATTAAAAAAGCCCAGATGGTGATACCTTCTGGGCTTTTGCAAAACGTTCTACCTGCAGTGCCCAGAAGCCAATACTTGCCCCTGAACACCGACGGTCAGGTGCAATCAGTAATTAAAATTATAAAAATAACCAGTTGAAACGTTTTGCATGATAATTCTCTTTTCACAATGTGCTTGTACAAACGACCCTGTGCCGCGACTAAGCTAAATGTTGAGGCTTCGGTGCTTTTCAAAAATTCAGCAGCGGCCTTATGTCACTTATCCTTAACCATACCATGTAGATAAGCAATAGCAATGACTTTCCAAAAAGGAAAGTGTCTAAAACATGCTATAAGTGCGTGATTAGACAAGAAGTGCCTTTAAAAGGCTACGCTATCACCCACCGCCGCTTGCTTGAGTGATGCTAGAAAATTGGGGACCTGGTCGTTTCCTTCTTCAGGAGACCAGCTTGCAAAACCTTTATCATCGGTGACTTCGTAAGGGCCCTGTTTAACTTCCATGAAAACTACTGGCCGGTGGCATACCGTTGCGTGCCAAGTGTTAGGAGGAATCTCAATTCCGCTGGTCTCTCCACGAGCCGTTAGCGTTACTCTGTTTTCAACGTCGCCATCGTCGCTGAAAAATAGAATGTCCAACTCGCCCTCTACCACCATGAAGAACTCCCACTTATGAGACTGTACATGTCGATGAGGCCGCACGTAGGAGTCAGGCATCATTGCAATAAACAAACGCTGTACCATGTCGGTATAAGATTTATGTACGTTCAAATTAGCCCGTCGGCGAGGACTTTCCTCAGCCGACTGTTTAAGCGTTTCAAACAACGCTTTATCAAAATACTGAATCTTATCCAACATCACTCCCTGTCTACTATTGCGATAGTAATTTAAAGCGTATCGCTCCTCCCCCCGATGGCGCAAGCTTTAATGACAAGACATCGGCAGACGTGACTACCTTTTTCTCGATGTTCATTGCGTAGGGGTTTGATTTCCAATGCGCTTTCTCTCCATCTAGATAGAGCTGCGCTTCATACTGCTGACCTTCCTCTAGAAAGGTTAATGGCAATGATAACTCTCTGGCTTCTTCATTCGTAATCGCACCAACAAACCAATCGTTTCCAGAGTAGGATTTGTGCTTGCTCGCTTTACGCGCCATTACAATATATTCGCCCACTTCCCCTTGAAGCGCTTTACTATGAGACCAGTCTGTAGGGACGTCTTTGATAAACTGAAACGCCGGTAAATTATTCTCATAATTACGAGGCAAGTCTGCAGCCATTTGGATAGGGCTATACAGCACTACGTATTGGGCCAGTTGCTTGGCAAGCGTTGTTTGAGGGCGCATTACCTCTCCTTTGCCCCACTCTATTCCGCCGTCATTTTTCCGAACATAGTCAAAGTTGAAAATGCCAGGTGTGAAATCCATCGGACCAGCGAGCATGCGAGTAAACGCCAACATAGGAATATGGTTGGGTGGATTAGGTGCTGCCCACCCTGAGTTGTATTCCTGACCACGAGCGCTTTCTCGCGATATCCAGTTTGGATAAGTACGGCGAAGGCCGGTATCTTTTACCGACTCATGAGTGTTGATAGACAACTGATATTTCGCAGCGGTTGTGACGTTTTTAATGAAATGATTTACCACGTCCTGGCTGTCGGTATATTCATAGCGCAGTACGTTGTTGTCGTCGCGTACTTTGAGATTTTGGCCGTGGGCAACATAGCCCGTTTTAATTTGAGAGACCCCCAGCTTGTTGTACAGGGCAAAACCGTCTTCCATCTGCGCTTCGTAGTTGGTTATTCCCCCCGAAGTTTCATGGTGCCCTATTAACTTCACGCCGTAGCTGGTCACCGCTTCAATATCAAAGTCTGGATAGCTTTCTGTAAAAGAAAATAGCTCTGAATTCGCTATCCAATCACCGTCCCAACCTTTATTCCAACCTTCTACCAATACACCATCAAAACCGTGTTTAGCGGCGAAGTCCATGTATTGCTTTGTGCGCTGAGTAGTAGCACCATGCTTGTTTCCAGAGCCCCACGTATACTCATCAATGTGCATTCCCCACCAAATACCTATGTATTTGCCTGGCTCAACCCAGCTCACGTCACCGAGTTTATTTGGCTCATTAAGATTCAAAACAAGGTATGAATTAACCAAATCCGTTGCGTCATTTCCTAACGTAATAGTGCGCCATGGGGTAACAAAACTGCCAGTTTTATGCACTAAACTCCCGTCGTGACGAGGTGCCAGCGACGCTGTAAAACGCCCTAACTCTTGTCTTTTAAGGCTCATACCCGCGTAATCAACAAGGGCAGCTTCATGAATAGCGACATGGGTGCCGTTTTCATATTTCACCGTGAATGGCGTGTGAGCGGTGTGAACGTCTTGCAGATTAGTGGATTGATAAACATATTCATATCTATCTCGACCATGGGCAGGGATCCAAAACGCTTTTGCTTGATGAGAATCGACTAAGTTAAATTCAGTCAGCTCTCTAGTAATTATGCGGTTACCGCTTGCAGGTAGCTCGTAGCGAAAGCCGATACCATCGTTAAAAACTCTGGCTCTTACAAGAAAAGTGCGGTCTTTATCGCTTGGGTTATAGAACTTGACCAAAAGCTCATTGTGGTTGTCGCGAATGTCTCGCTGCTCTCCCCACGGCTGCTGCCATGTTTGATCCACCGTATTCCTGCTTATCTCTTCTACTTTAAAGTCGCGATATAAAGGGGCGGCTTTTGCAAAAGTAAAACCAAGCTTACCGAGCCCTAAAACGGGTTCTCCGTTAAATGACACCCGATATTGCGCTAATTCGCCATCATCTGTGAACGATAACTTTACTTTTTTATCTGGGGAGAGAACCGACAACTCATTAGCTATTGAAGGCAAGGAGACGGCCAATAGAAGGAGCAAAAATACGCGCATAAAATATCCAACAAAAGTTGTTAACCTAATGTTAGTATCAAGTAATAGCGAATTTTTGCAACCTATTTCTTAATCGATTAAGCCTATTTTTTAGTTAGCGCTTGTTTTTCTTCATCCTACGGCTTTGTTCTTGACGCTTCTCTTCTCGTTTTTCTTTCCGATCTTTCTTATCAGGCGTTAACGAGCCTGTTTTGAATTTTGCTTTACGCTTGGCTTTCGCTTCAGCTTTCTTCGCCGCCTCAAGTGCCATTTCTTCTTTTTCAACTTCCAGCATTTCTGGTGTCTCTAGGGTTATTCGCCCCAACTTACCCGACTGCAGTTCTTTAAGCAGGATCTCGCATATTTTATGAAGATTTACGCGACCACCCGCTTGAATTGCTCCACGCGTTTTGGCGGCGGCTTCCAGAAACTCTATTTCAGTATCTGGCAACTCGTCCAGCTTATAGCGCTCCTTCATTACTTCTGGATACGCTTTAATAAGGTAATCTGCCGCAAAAAAACCGACATCGTCGTATTCCATGGCAGTATTTTTAACAGCGCCCGATGAAGCTAACCGATAAATTGAATGTGGGTTTTCAAGCTTAGGCCACAGTACTCCCGGTGTATCAAACAAGATAATACCGCTGCCTAAATTTATGCGCTGCTGGCTTTTCGTTACAGCTGGCTCGTTGCCTGTTTTAGCAATGATTCGGTCGGCTAAAATATTAATTAGCGTCGATTTACCCACGTTAGGTATACCCGTGATCATAGCTTTAATTGCTTTTGGTTGACCGTCTTTATACGAACAAATGCTTTTAACCAGCTGCATAATTTGCTTGCTGTTGCCCGGGTTATCGCTAGAGGTCGTGATCGTCTTCACGCCGCGCTCTTTCTCTAAGCTCTCCTGCCAGCGCGCAGTAATTTCTGGGTCTGCCAAATCATACTTATTAAGAATTTTAATACAGGGCTTATCGCCGCGTATTTTTGCAATTTCGGGGTTTTCACTGGAATATGGAATACGCGCGTCAAGCACCTCAATAAGAATGTCTACTTGATTAAGCGACTCTTTAATTTCTTTCAGGGCTTTGTGCATATGCCCAGGGAACCATTGTAATGCCATGGTTAATTCCTATCGTAATCGAGTTGAGGGGCTGAACTTAACGGGTTAATTCATAAGCGCAAATATTCACAGCGCTGGCTAAATTTAGCGAGTCAATCTTACCGCTTCCCGTAATGGTATACGCCTTTGCGTTAAGCTGTGATAGTGCGTCAACAGGCACGCCACGGGCTTCGTTACCAAACAGATAACACTGATAATCACCAAAAGTGTCTGAGGTAATATTGTCACCGTTCATATCCAAAAAAGCGAAGCGTTCGAACCGCTCCCCTAGGCTTTCAAGCGCCACGTTTAATTCCATGTTTACATGGAAAATAGCCCCCATACTTGAGCGTACAACTTTCGAGTTGTATGGATCTACGCTATTTGGGCTTAGTAATAATGTAAAATCACCAAACCACGCTAGCGTTCTTAGTATGGTGCCTAAGTTGCCAGGGTCTTGAACTTCATACAAATAAATGTACTTTTCGGCACTGGATTTGTTTGCTGAAATGCTGGTTTGTGACCGCTCTGAATATAACGCGGAGTTAGGAAGTGGAACGCGAGCAATAATACCTTGAGGTGATTTGGTATCGCTTAGTTGCTGCATTTGTTGAGACGATACCGTTTCTACCTTCATATTAGAGGCTGAAAAATCAAGTCTTTCTTTCACCCACGCCTCATAATCAGCTGTCACATATAGGGTGATATCACCTAATGTACTGCTGTCATGCTGAGCAACATTAATTAACTCCAAAACTAAGTGCTCTCCTTCCACCAAATAGAATCCGAACTGCGTTCTAAATTTCTTTTGATGAAGCTTTTTCACGTCACTTAGTTTCATTTGCACTGCCCTTTTTATAACTTTCGGCGCAAGTGTAAGGTATGAAACCCAAAACGCAAAGCGGCAACGCTTAATAGTGCGGTAAAAAAGGCGTCATACAATTACCAATAGGAGAAGGAATCACCTATCTTTTTTGAACAACAGTAATACTCTCGGGGCTGTTTAGTACCGCTTTAGAGAGGCTTAAAGCATAACCAGGCCCTTCATTGTTTAAGATATGGGAAGGTAAATAAAACGTTTTAGCAGACTCAGCACCGTACATTGCCGCGTCTATTCGCCACCAACGCCCATCAAACCAAAACTCATTCCATGCATGCCCAATCGCTTCTACAGTGCTGCCGTCGTCAACTATTATCGTACCAACGACGACTCTGGCTGGGATAGCCAGCGCTCGTGCTAATGCGGCAGAAAGTACCGCGTACTCAGTGCAATCTCCGCTTCTAGATTTCGCAACCGTCGATGCAAAAGAGAAGCTGTGAATATAAGAAGGCTCAGTAATATAGTTTGCAATGAATGCTTCAATCTTCGCGCCTACCTCAGCAGAGTAACTCTCTACTTTTGTTTCTTGAACGCTAGCGCCTTTGCCGTCATCCTCTGCTTTTAAACCTTTACCATAATCAGACAAGAAAGCGTCGGTTACTGCTTTAACCGACGCTTCTTCATAGTCAATTACAAACGTATTAGCGAGATATTGAGAGTCTGGGGATTGGGCATCTACCACCGCCATCACATTCTCACTTATCGAAAGCCTTAAAACACCATTATGGTGACCTGCTACTTCTATGCCACGCCACTGGCCTAAAACCGAACTCACTAAGTCGGGGTCGTAAACCTTTACATCAAGCAATATCTCTTTACCAAGGGGCAACGACACATTTTCGCTTAACGTTAGAGGAATTACTGCGAACTTAGGCGAGCTTTGCGCATAAACAATGTTGGAAGCCCAAATGCTAAGCAATAATGTGATAATAGCGACTTTTTTCTGACTATTGTATGTTTCATAAGTTATCGAAAGCCGAGTTACAACTCTGTTGGCTTACCAGACACATACATGGGTGAAATGTGGAAATCCATAGGCCCCATTTTCATTTCAGCGTTTTGCATGATAAACGCCTCATCCACTGTATAGTTGACTTTAAAACCTATGACGTCCGCAGTCAGTTTTAATAAGCCATTTTCAGTGCCATTTTTTTGCAACTCTGTAGCTGTCGCCTGGGTGGGGTCTGTGTCAGCATTCCACATATAATAGGTAGCCGACGTTTTATCTGATGCCGCAAGTTTTTGCGTTTCAAGATAGGCACCAAAGTTTGAAATAAACTCTCCGGTGAAAGCGAGTTCAGAAGAAATTGCCTTCCCTTGAATTTCACCTTCTAACACCCATTTATCGTCTGGCATAGAAACGCCCATCGCAGAACTTAATTCACTATTTTCTACTGCATACTGATAAGCGTTAATTAGCGTACCATCAGCCCGGCTCCAAGAGCGAACGCGAACATCAGTGGAAGCTACCGTGTTTTCGTCGACGGGTAATATTAACGATGTTGTCTCAACAATCTCCACATCGCCGTCGGTATCTTTTATAAACTTTTCCGACACTACTCCCACTAATTCGCCGTGCATTTTCATACCATTAATAGCGTGAAAGAAAGGCTGCGGGTTTGAGGATTTGTCTACGGCATTCACAAAAGAGGCAAACACGTCTTTAAATGTTTCTCGGTAGCCGACTTCATTGTGTAAACACACTTGAAGCCCATTTGCTGTTTCAGCAGACATCCCCTTGAGCAGGCCCGACACGCGCTGTTCAGGCTCACCAAGGTTGTACAGCAAGTTGTAGGCGAAAACCGGTGTATCACCCATCGTTGACATATCTAAACTAAAATTAAACTGGCTATCGAGCACTTTCTCCTGTGCTTTTGAAATATTGGATACTGCATATTTCATCATATTCACAAGAGAGTTTGCTAAGCCGTCATAGTCTTGAAAAGCCCAGCATTCGACGGGAGACTCTGAACCAATATCAACGGTAAAATACCAATAGTCATCAATTGGTTTAGCATCAGACCACGTACCAATAGCGGTTGCGTTGATAGGAAACACCGGTAGCGAGACTCGGGTGCGAGGCAAGTCCCTCGCCTCTTTCTTCAATGATGTATTAAACCACTCAGGTAACTGTTCGCTTGTTACATAATCTTTAGCGCTCAAAGGTGAAGCAACAAGACCTGACATTAAGCCGCATACAAGCAAAGAACGTTTCATCATTTTTAATTCCTTTTAACTTTAAGGTTTTTATTTATTAGTTCAGTTTATTCTTCAGCGACAACATAAATTTCACCGTCGTAAATACCTTGGACGGTAAGCTTCTGGCTTGCCAGTGCCTGAAGGTAATCAATATGCGCTTGTTCCACTTTCTGTCCAGGAACAATAAGCGGAATACCAGGCGGATACGGTGTAATTAAACCTGCTGCAGTGCGTCCAACGCTGTTTTGCCATGGAATGGCTTCCCTAGGGCTGAAAAACGCTTTTGACGGAAGGTCATCTAAATGAATTGGCGGAATGTCTGCCGGTAACGGACTCTTGCTCTTGCGCTTGCTTAGGTTAACGGCGCCATCATCAAGACGTTTTAACGCGTTGTATAGCCTTACAATTTTAGAGCGCATTCCACCTAGCGTAAGCAGTACTAGAATAGTGCTATGAGTGAACTTCTCTATTTCTAAACCGACTTCGTCCATCAAGAAACGATGTATTTCTTGATTAGAGTAATCTAGCGCAGATACGTCAATTAAGATTTTAAGCGGGTCGTGCCCAATGTTATCGCTTTCAAAGTGGGAAAACATATTCGCAAAGTCACTAGGCGAAAGTATTTTAAGTCGCTTGAACTTGGCCATTTGCGATTTGAGTTCGGCAACATTGCTTAATAGCTCATTAAGGATTTTGTAGCCTTCCATTTCCAGCTGCTGACGACATACATCAAGCGAGGCAATCAGTTGATACTTGGGCGAGGTACTGGTGTGAATTGCAAACACTTCTTTAAAGAAGTCTTTATCGAAATCTGGATCGTTTACATGAATAAAGGATGCTTGCGAGAACGCCGACACCACTTTGTGCGCAGAGTGAGTAATATAGTCTGCCCCAGCGGCGATAGCCGAGTAATCACGCAATGCAGGGTGGAACAAGGAATACGCAAACCATGCTTCGTCAATGAACACTTTAATGCCATGCTCGTGGGCTAAATTTACGACTTGCTTAAGGTCAGTCAATAACCCGTCGTAGGTACAGCCCGTCAGTACGATAAGTTTAGCATCAGTATTTTCTTCAATAAGCTGCTTAATTTGCGCCATTCTAGGCGGTGAGAAAATACCGTATTCAGGGTTAAATACACTGTCTAAATACACTGGCATAGCGCGCGCCTGAATAATGCCGTAGTGCACTGACTTGTGGCAGTTTCTGTCGGCAATTACTTTGTCGCCCTCACGCAACAGCGTCTGCAAAATGATTTTGTTTGATGTCGAAGAGCCGTTCGTGACGAAATAGGAATGGCGAACTTCAAATGTATTCGCGACAGCGGCTTGCGCTTTGCCGATAGCGTGAGTGCCATCTGATAGTGAGCCCAGCGAGTCTACGCTTACCGATAAGTCACTAACAAACACGTTACGACCAAAGAAGCGATAAAAATCACTGATATAGGGTGAATTTCTAAAGCTTGCGCCACCGCTGTGACCTGGCGTATGCCACGAGTCGTTAGACTCCACTACATAGTCTTTGTATTCAGTCCAAAACGGCGTTTCGTTTCTATCATCAAAGTCATTGATGATATAACCCAAAATGGACTCTGGGTCTGAAATAATGTCGTTACGATAGAAGAATGATTCAATGCCATTGGCTTGGTTTACAATATCCAACCCTTTTACTGCATCGCCTAAGACATACACGGGGAGTTCAGGGCGAATGCGTTTAATGGCGTCGATAACTCTGGCGTTATTATCAATAACAGCGTTGCGTGCAGACGACTTTTCGCTTGTGGTTTTCTCGTTCGCGTTTTGTGAACTAACGCTTTCGGCTGCGGGGCTCGTATTTTCATTAAGTACGCCATTTAAAGGTACTACGTCTGTTAGCTCTTTAACCTTCGCCACCACATCCCAGCTAAATACCACAGCCTGAATGTCACCGTCTTCACGAACAAATTGTAGTGCTTTTGCAACGGAGTTCGCTTCAAGCAGGCTTATTTCAACGTCACTTCGGTCAAAGTAAGTGATGGTGTTGCCTATACTCGAAGTGATTTGTTCCAATAAATCAACAGCATCTTCTATAACAAGAATTTTTAAATGAGGGCGCATTAACCAACCATGTAATTAATAATGAGCATTTAGCGCTAGGCTAAAACTCATAAAACTAAGAATCAATAAACTAAGAATCTATAAACAAAAACAGTAAAACTAAAAATAGTGTAACTCTGAATTTCATTGGTGTCGTGTAAACTCTTGCTATGTAGTAATAAAAGTGCGTAAACGAATTGGACGAGGGCTAAATCACGCATGCACACACCTTCCCTTCAGAACCAATTCCCACACGCTTATCTCTCAAAATCAACGGAGCACACGAAGAACCTACGAGAATTTCTACACTACGCGAAAAATGTGCTCCCTTCTATTGCATCTACAAAGAAAAACGCCTGGCCAATACATCATGACCACTGTTTTATGCGGGTGATTTTAGACAATATTGTCGGCTGTGCGTGGTATGAGGTCATTCCCTCGCCGGCCTATAACGACCTGACCGACGAACAAGCCAGCGCAGCATTAAACCTTGCCAAACAAATAGCCACTGAGAGTGTATCGCTTCACGCACTCAACCAACGCTCGAAACAATGGCGCAATAAGCAGCTGAAGTTGGAGTTTTAGTATGACAAAACGAACAACCATTAACGACGCAATTTTAATAGAGGATGGCCAAGACCTAGAGCGAATTGTGAAAGACAAACGTGCGCAGTGGAGGGCTAATAACGCTAAAGCGCGACGCAGGCAACGTCGATATAAAAAGAAGCTTATTGCAGAACTTCCGCGAATTATTACCGATATTCATAGCACATATCCAGAAGATGAAGCCTAAAGCACTATCATAAAAGAAATCAATTACCTACAATCACTGCTAGAAAGTTGCGCTTAACAGAGTGTAACGTAAATTAATTCCTCCCCAGAAAGTGACAGGACATACCATGGCGTTTAATTTAGCTATTAATAACGATATTGCAGTAATCACCTTTGACGACGGAAAAGTTAACGCCGTAGGCTTTGATCTTATTCAGCAGTTCAACGATGCCTTAGATGAAGCAGAGCAAAACGCAAAAGCGGTTGTATTACACGGCGGTGAAGGCAAGTTTTGCGGAGGGTTTGATTTATCGGTAATGAAAGCCGACGACAAAGCAAAACAACACGAGTTGGTATCAAAAGGCGCTGAATTAATCGTACGCCTATATAGCTTCCCACTACCTGTAGTCGTTGCTGCAGAAGGTCACAGCATTGCAATGGGCGCAATTATGCTTATGGCTGCTGACCTGCGTATTGGTAAAGACGCAGATACTAAATATGGGCTTAATGAAACCGCCATTGGTATGGTGCTGCCGCCTTTCGGTATGGAGCTAGCAAAAGCCAGACTAGCGAATACATCTCAAACTGAAGCATTGCTTTTTTCACGTATTTACCAAGGTAAAGAAGCAGTGAAAGCGGGCTTTATCGACGCTGCGGTGCCTCAAGAGCAGGTACTAGCGACAGCCATGGGTTATGCAGAAAAGTTGAAGATGTTGCCTAGACAGTCTTTTGCTGAATCTAAGCTTCAGTTGCGTAAAGAAACGATAGAGAAGATGAAAGCTTAGCGATTATGTTATGACAGCGCGTTGAGACTGGTTGTTTCAACGCGCTGTCTAAAGCAGTTACTTTATGGGCCCCGACCGGCGTTCTATCTCTTCTTTAAGTGCACTTCGAAGGCCTAGCTCAAAACTTAATTCCGCAAGCACAAATAGTGGTCCTATGGCCAACCCCATTATGTCGTCGACAAACGCAGGCTTTTTACCCTCATAGTGATGACCAATGAACTGTAGCACCCAACCACCAATAAAAATGCCAAGTGAGATAGCAAGCCATGTTCCCATTTCATTCTGTGCGATGGGTTGAGCGAAATAGACCATAGCCCCCGTAATAAGCGTCATCACTATGCCAAGTTTTATATCTAACTTAATGTAGAACGCATTACCAATTGCCCAAACAAAGAGCGCTGGGCTTATGATCATATCTCCAAAAATTGGCGCGCTAACTAGAAACGCAGGCTTACTTAGTAGACAGAAAACCGAGAAAACAATTAGCGGAATACCGACATAATGGGTGTATATGTTTCTTTGATCTCTGTGGTACTTGGCGTACTCACTCAAGTGCTGTTCTAAATTTTTCATACTGCGTCACCCATAAGTTATATCAAGGTGTTAGTTTACTCCGTTCATTCGCTTACGAACTGTCGTTTTGACGACAAAGTGGAGGTATAGTGGTGCTCTTCGTGCTATTTGAGCTCAACGATTAAAGATGAACTTAGTTGGCTATCGCGAATCATAGTGAAATTGATTAAAAACAATTGGAGTTTTCATGACTTACAGGAAGTACCTTTGGGCTTTGACAGGTTCTGCGCTTCTTTCTTTAACAGCGTGCAGCTCGGTCTCCTCTCTCTATTCAAATGAAAGTGAAGGTAGTGAAAAGCATACCGAAGGCAAACCACTTACGTTAGCGGACAGTCATTGGCAGGTTGAAAGTATAGACCGAGCAGGAATTATCGATTTCAGCCATGTTACGCTTAACGTAAATTCAAACGGAGACACTAGCAGAGTAAGCGGCAGTACAGGTTGTAATCAGTTTACCGGAGCGCTAGATGTTGATGATGCCGATACGGTATTTAGTGATAAAAGCTCAGCTGAATCCTTTTCCACTGATAAGCTCATTCTCACCAAAAAGGCATGTGCGCCTGCACTGATGAAACAAGAGCAACGCTTCATCGAAATGCTAGCCGCATCGGCAAGTTATTCGATAGTGGAAAATACTTGGTTGGTGCTTTACGACAGTAGTGGCAATGAAACGATTAGAGCGATTGCTGCACAGATTTCTCAATCGACGACAAACAAATCGGCAAGTGCGACAAAAAGTAATGTAGATACGAAATTGTCTGACCTGGCTTCATCGCAAAAACAAGATGTGGTTGGCTCAAATGAACAAGAGTCGACCAAAACGTACAAATGTGAAACGCCTAATGCCAATCTCGCTACATTACGTGTAAATACGCTTGGGCCTGACACATTGGCCTTATCATTAAACAACACCCATCATATTGTACAGTTATCACGTTCAGCATCGGGGGCAAAATACACCAACAACAAGAACGTAGTGTTTTGGAATAAAGGTGATGTTGCTACCCTATCGATCAACTCAGGTTATTACCATTGCAGTTTAAGCACCTAAAGCGAAATCGACGCTTACTTGTCTGTTTTAGGCTTAGTCTCTACCTTAATATTTACCTCACATGATGAAAGGGCCTAAGCTGCCCTTTTAACTTCTCTTTTCAACAGCATCAAATTGCGAAGAGCAATTGCTTTTAGCCCCGCATGGTTAACCCTTACCTCCAACTCAATTAGTTTCAGTTAAACATTTTCGCACCTTTAATTGATCAATCAAAAAGGAATTAAGTATGGGGATAGCTAATTCTTTATATATTTAATGTTTACACTTTTACTATTTAAAATCAATCGCTTACCAGCGAGTTTCACAGGTTACTCCTAGTAATTACGCGTCTGTAACAATGCTCACAAGTTGAAACAATAGTTAGAACACTATACAATTTATTTTTATTGAACGACCAATTAAAATAAAAGCATCAGTAAAAAGACGTGCGACATTGCGTTTTAAAACCTTCAATAATGCGTATTTGGCGCAGTAGGTAATGATGTTTTTTACAGGGTGACTTTTACAAAACGAAAGTGTTCTATTCGTGCAAGTTAACAACTCAATAGAGAAAATAGTTTCAACACTATTCATCATTTTGAAACTATTTCTACGTATTAGGTATTCGTAATAGAAGTTAATTCGCAGTACCCGCAAATTGGCGAAAGTTTTAGTCCTTTTAAAAGTAGGAGTTTATGCATGTCATTACCGACTTATCAGAATTTCATTCACGGCAAGCCGATGGCAAACAAAAGCAAAGAAACCTTTGCAGTAACCAACCCCGCAACCGGTGAGGTAATTTACCACGTAGAAGTGGCTGATGAGTTTATTCAACAAGAAGCAATTAAAAGCGCTAAAGAAGGTTTTTCAGTGTGGTCAGCAATGATGCCAATTGAAAGAACCCGCATTCTTAATAAAGCGGTTGCATTGCTTCGTGAGCGTAATGACGAACTCGCTAAGCTTGAAGTACTCGATACCGGTAAGCCTATTCAAGAAGCCGACTGTGTTGATATTGAAACTGGCGCTGATGTCATTGAGTACTATGCCGGCCTAGCTCCTACTCAACTAGGTACCCAGCAACCTGTGGGTGGCGATTTCTTCTACACGCGCAAAGAAGCGCTAGGTATCTGTGCCGGTATTGGCGCATGGAACTACCCTATTCAAATCGCTTGCTGGAAATCAGGCCCAGCCCTAGCCGCAGGTAATGCGTTTATATTTAAGCCGTCAGAAGAAACCCCAATGGGGGCGCTTAAACTGGCTGAAATTTTCACCGAAGCTGGCGTACCTGACGGCGTATTCAATGTGGTTCAAGGCGCAGCACAAGTAGGTCAGTGGCTTACAAACAGCCCTGACATAGAGAAAGTATCGTTTACTGGTGAGGTAGGCACAGGTAAAAAAGTGATGCAAAGCGCCGCTGCGTCGAACTTAAAAGACGTAACAATGGAGCTTGGCGGGAAGTCACCGCTTGTAGTATTCGAAGATGCCGACATTAGCCAAGCTATTAGCGCCGCTATGCTTGGTAATTTTTATACCCAAGGTGAAATCTGCACTAACTGCACCCGTGTTTACGTTCAACGTTCTGTTTATCAAGCCTTTATTGATGAGCTTAAAGCCCGTACCGAAAACAACATTGTTATGGGCGATCCGCTTGACCCTAACGTAAACCTGGGCGCACTTATTTCTAAAAAGCACCAAGAGCTGGTACTTAGCTATATTGCCAAAGGAAAAGAAGAAGGCGCAACGCTGTTAACCGGCGGGAACGCTGCCTCTCCGGCATCTGCGCCAAATGGCTATTTTGTTGAGCCAACAATTTTCACTGACTGCACTGACGATATGACTATCGTTAAAGAAGAGATCTTCGGACCAGTAATGAGCGTGTTAGTTTTCGATGATGAAGACGAAGTGATCGCGCGCGCGAATGACACTGAGCTAGGTTTAGCTGCCGGTGTATTTAGTAAGGATATCCAGCGCGCGCACCGCGTTATCCACCAGCTTCAAGCCGGTATTTGCTGGATAAATGCATATGGTAACTCTCCGGCTGAAATGCCTGTAGGCGGCTACAAACAGTCTGGCATTGGACGTGAAAACGGCGTTGAAACGCTTAATAGCTACACACAAACCAAGTCGGTTTATGTAGGTATGAGCCAAATTGAGAGCCCGTTTTAAGCCGCAGTAGGAGTACATATGCAGACATTTGATTACATTATTGTTGGAGCAGGTTCTGCCGGCTGCGTGCTAGCGAACCGCTTATCAGAAAACCCAAAGCACAAGGTGTTGCTACTGGAAACCGGTGGCTCAGATAAAAGCATTTTCATCAAGATGCCAACGGCGCTGTCTATTCCTATGAATACCGACAAGTATGCGTGGCAATTCAACACTGAAAAAGAGCCCTATTTAAACAACCGTGAAATGCACTGCCCACGCGGTAAAGTGTTGGGCGGCTCGTCATCCATTAACGGAATGGTATACGTACGCGGCCACGCTAAAGACTTTGATGAATGGGAAGCTCACGGCGCAGAGGGCTGGAATTATCAGGCGTGCCTACCCTATTTCCAAAAAGCAGAAACCTGGTACAAAGGTAACGACGCGTACCGAGGTGGCAATGGTGAACTCGGCGTTAACAACGGCAACGAAATGAAGAACCCGCTTTATACGGCCTTCATTAAAGCCGGTGAACAGGCGGGCTACGATATCACTAGCGATTACAATGGTAAGCAACAAGAAGGCTTCGGCCCTATGCATATGACCGTTAAAGATGGTGTGCGCAGTTCGGCAAGCCGTGAATATCTTGACCCGATAAAATCGCGTAAGAATTTAACTATAGTGACTGGCGCGCTGGTTACTAAAGTTGTGCTGGAAGATAAAACCGCAAAAGGCGTTGAATATGTAGTTAACGGCAAAGCCGAAACTGCCGCCACATCTAACGAAGTGATTTTAAGTGCCGGCTCTATTGGCTCGCCACACATACTGCAACTTTCTGGAATTGGCGACAAAGAGATTCTTGAAAAAGCAGGTGTTGATGTTAAGCACCACCTGCCGGGTGTAGGTCAAAACCTGCAAGATCATTTGGAATTTTATTTCCAGTACAAGTGCAAACAGCCAATTACGTTAAATCGCAAACTGGGCTTAATTTCAAAAGGGTTGATCGGCGCTCGCTGGTTGCTAAACCGTTCTGGGTTAGGCGCTACGAATCACTTTGAATCTTGCGCGTTCATTCGCTCAAAAGCAGATGTGGAGTGGCCTGACATTCAGTACCACTTCTTGCCTGCCGCTATTCGATACGACGGAAAGTCAGCGTTTGATGGCGATGGTTTTCAAGTGCACGTAGGTCACAACAAACCTAAAAGTAGAGGTAGCGTAACCCTTCAGTCGGCTAACCCGACGGTTCCACCTAAAATTTTGTTTAACTATTTGCAGCATCCAGATGACATCGAAGGGTTTAGAGCATGCGTAAGACTTACACGAGAAATCATCGCACAGTCAGCATTCGACGACTTCAGAGACGGCGAAATTCAGCCTGGCGAGCACATTCAGACGGATGAAGAAATAGACGCTTTTGTGCGTGAAGCTGTTGAGAGCGCTTACCATCCATCATGCTCTTGCAAAATGGGTGAAGATGAGATGGCAGTGGTAGATTCTCAAACCAATGTTCATGGCATTGAAGGGTTGCGAGTGGTGGATTCTTCTATCTTCCCCACAATTCCAAACGGAAACCTAAATGCGCCAACCATCATGGTGGCGGAAAAGGCTGCAGACATCATTCTGGGTAAACCTGCTTTGCCACCACAAAATGTACCCGTGGATATTCACCCGCATTTGCAAACAAAGCAACGCTAAATTTTTAAACTATCTCGCACCAGTGTGCTTGTTGTTAAAACAAGCGCACCTTCCACAGTGCCTACATACCGCCTTTACTATAAGGCTTTAATGTGTAGTTGGGTGGACTGTTTAATAACGAAAAAAAGGAAAAAACATGTTTCATTTTTATCAATATTGGGAGGGTGATAATGACAGTATGGCTTAGTGCAGGCATTATTTTCACTCTACTTTCTGTAGCCTATATTTTGTTTAAATGGGGCAACATGAAAGTGGTCGGCGTAACGCCAGTTAGAACCTTTACCTTTATTGCCATTCTCTTTACCTCAGGTTTGGACGTGGGCCTTATTATGTTCCCGCTCACTGAATTTGCTGGTTATGCTGACATAAGCGCAAGTCCTGAATATGCCTTCACCAATCCGCTCGCCATTGAGTTTGGGTTCTGGGGATTCTTAATTTGGGGATTCTACTTTCTTACTTGTTTTTATTTCTGCGTAATCGAACCTAAAGTAAAGTTCTTCGAGCTTCCTGTTGTTAAGTTCGTAAACAACGTTGTAATCATCGGAACCTGTGCTTTCACGGCGTTTCTATTACTGTCTAACCTTCCGTGGTATTTACCGTCGATAGGCGACGGAGAATCTGTCGTGCCTGCGTTCTACTTGATTGTGTTTGCAGCCATTGCTTTTGCCGTATATTCGAGCACTAGCATTAAATACGTGCGTATATTAAGCCTAACAACCACATGGGTATTCATCGCCCTCATTGTTGGCATGTGGGCGGCAGCATTTGTATTTGGCGAAAGTGAGATAACGGCTTATTTTACCAACCTAGGTCTTATTGGCGGGTACTTTGCGAACATCGATAACTTCGTATTGCCCATTAATGAGTATCACGAGTTCTATCTATTCTGGTGGTTCAGCTGGAGCATCATGATTGGTCAGTTTACGTCTCGCTTCGTGGGCGGTCTTAAAACTTATCAAGTTATGCTGGCTATGATGGTCATTCCATCTATTCCCATTGCGGCTTGGTTTTCAGTACTGTACCACTATCACAGTGCAGGTATTCCTACTGAGGGGATAACCAATTTAGCCATGGTGTGTGTGGGTGTCGTCTTTGTGATCAACTCACTTGATTCACTGATTAGACTGTACACAGATAATCTAAACATGACCGTTGAACGCATCGGTAAAGGCAATTACATTACTCTCAATATCGTGGCGCTTTCGCTACTCACGCTGCTGTTCAAACTAGACTTCTTGCAAATTCAGTGGGTGGGTGCGTTAGTTATCGCTATCTTCTTTAGCTGCTTTGCTTTCATTCTAAGTCAGAAGTTTAAATCGGTGACGGCCATCAAAACATCGCCGAAAGAAAACAAAATCGACTTTACCAAGATAGAAAATCTCAACTAATTAAATCAATCACTTCTTACCTCATTAACATTGGCTCACTTTGAGCCAATGGGGGTAAGTGTTGCCCGAAACCGGCGTAAAAGCGCATTAACTAGGAAGCGGGCCAAATAAAACAACGATAAAAACAGGTGTTTAACAATGAAAAAATTGAATTCTTTTTTTACATCCGCGCATATTTTCACAGTGGCTATTGTCGCAGCGTTATATTCTTCAGCTTCATTCGCTGATTGGAGCGCCAATATCTCTGCGGTTTCAGATTATACCTTCAACGGCGTTAGCCAAACGCAAAACGACCCTGCACTACAAGGCGGTGTTGACAAAGCATTTGATAACGGCACTTATGCAGGCACGTGGGCATCAAATGTAGATTTTGGTGGCGATACAAACCTTGAATGGGATTTTTACGTGGGTCGTTACCAAATGCTAACCGAAACGGTGAGTTTGGACTACGGCATCGCTTATTACTCTTATCACGGTGGCGATGATTCAAGTGATGGCAATTACCCAGAGGTGTATACCAAGTTTGGTTATGCCAGTGACTACGGTAGCTCAGAACTAAACTTCTGGTACACGTGGGATTACTTTGGAACAGGCGCAAAACACGCTATCGCAATGGTTGCTCATACCTTTGAACTAGCACCCAACCATCATTTACGTGCAAGCTTTGACGTATCTAACTCACTAGACAGTGACAAGTGGCTGTGGAATGGTGATGACACCTCTTTCTACCACTACCGTTTGGCTTACCAAACAAGCTATGAAGGGTTCGATTTCGAAATTGCTGCTGAAAACACCAATCTTGATTTTGATACCGCCGATGAGCGCATTGTGTTTGGTGTATCAAAAACCTTCAGCTTCTAAACGTTGAATTGGAAAGTGGTTCTTCAGAACAAGAGCCACTTTCCTTAGCAAATGCTATGCGTGCTCGCACTACGCTGCTTCAACTGTACTCGGTCAATTTAACTTAGCGATACGACGGTTAAAAAGTCCACGCAACAAAACGACTCAATTTACTTCCCTGTCCCATATCAATCACTTTACACTGCGCAGCACCGTAATAATCAATACTGGTTTTAATTGGTTTCAAATGGGCACTCTTCGACACCAAGCAGGTGAACCATTCTACATTGTCTTTTACAGAGACACTCTCTTTAACCATGCGCTGAATAAAGGCAAGTTCACCGCCTTCGCACCACAGTTCATTCGCTTGGCCCGCAAAATTCAAGTTTGCGTCCTTACCTTGGTAAGCGGCATTTTTACCTTGTAGCTTGGATGTACGATGCCCAAAACCTTGCTCACGATTATCGGTGAACTTCGCACCACTTCGTTTCTGTTTATTACGGGTTAAATTAGATGTCTTCCTTCGCGTGCCTGACAGTGCCTCTTGCGCAGACTTATGAAACGGAGGATTGCACATAGTAAACGTAAATCGTTCATTTGCTTCAATCACGCCGTTGAAAATACTTGCTCTATTCAATTGTTTACGCACTTGGAATTTATGGGCTAACACACTATTTTTACTAGCAATAGCTTTAGCACTTTTTACTGCGACGTCGTCAACATCACTCCCTACGAACGACCAGTCATAGGATGTAACGCCGATAATAGGATAGATAGCATTTGCGCCTACGCCTATATCAAGCCCACGAACGTTTTGATCTTTCCTCTGTTGACTCTGCTCACCCTGCGCACTGCTGCTCGTTGATTTCAATAAATCAGCAATACCGTGGATATAATCTGCTCTTCCAGGTACAGGAGGGCATAAGTAGCCATCAGGAATATCCCAATATTCAAGGCGGTAGTAGTGATGAAGTAAGGCCGCATTAAGCACCTTCACCGCTTTTGGGCTGGTGAAATCTATACTGGTATTGCCGCTTTTAGCACGAACGAGAAAAGACTTGAGCGCTGGGTATGTCTGGCACAGCGTATCCATAGGATAGCCGTTCTTGTGAAGATTTTTTGGGTGCATGAAACGCTACTTTTTGTGTGAAACTAAGAACTGGGATTGCACGTTTTCATCGAGCAACTGGGCACCGCTACCTTGGGCTGCCACTTTATCGTCGGTATTGTAAAGCCTACAGCGATCTAATGACAAACACCCACAGCCAATACAGCCTTCTAACGACGTCTTCAAACTGGTCAGCGCGGCTATTTTTGCTTCGATATGCTGATTAAACACCGTACTTAATTTTGCCCAATCAGCTTGTGTTGGCGTTCTGTTGTCTGGAAGTGTAGACAACAGACTCTTTATCTCAGCAAGGGAATACCCCATATTTTGCGCAATCAAAATAAAGGAAACTCTGCGAATGACAGAGCGAGGAAATGCTCTATTTCCGCCATTTGTGCGCACAGAAGGAATTAGCCCTTCGTTGGCATAATAGCGAATTAATGAAACAGCATTGCCAGTACGTTTAGCAATAAAGCCAATGCTTACCATAGGTTCTGGTGCCATAACGCCCCTTTTCCAATTTCAAAATAGCGGGTAAAAATCGCTTGATCTAAAGTTAGCTTTAGATATTAAGCTGTTTTTCGTTGATTATCTACAAAAGGAAAAACACATGACAACTGCATATTTAGAGCACGCGAATATCACCGTTGAAAACCCAGATGAGCTAGCCAGCTTACTTTGTACGCTATTTGGTTGGAAAGTACGGTGGAGCGGCGGCGCCAAAAATGACGGCTACACGGTGCACGTAGGAAACGATAAAGACTACCTAGCCCTTTACAGACCTAAAACTATCAATGATATTGAAAGCGATTATAAAACCCTCGCCAATATCAACCACATCGGTATTGTTGTGCCTAATTTAGACGAAACAGAGCAGCGGGTTCTGGCACTAAATTTCAATACTTTTAGCCATGGCGATTATGAACCAGGTAGACGCTTTTATTTCATGGCTCAGCAAAACATAGAAATTGAAGTCGTTTCATATAACTAAGGCTATCAGGTTATACACCTAGCTGAACTTTCAAATTTAGTGTTAGATTAACGTTACCCCACTCGTGCGCGTTTTACTTTGTATTTGTGTTTGCTAGGTTTGTTTACTAAAAATGAACGCGCACTGTGGTCATTTTAATAATAATAGACAGGAAACATGGATGAGAAAGTTACTAGCGATAAGTTTAGGTTTAGTAATGTTATCCCTATCGGCAAACGCATGGGCGAATAACATTCTTAGTATGAAACAGCGAAGCGAGCTGATTGATAAGATCACCGTTGAACGCTTCAATTCCGTGCTGCCCCAAATTATGGAGCGTGAAGGCATCGACATGTGGGTGTTAATGTCCCGGGAATACAACGAAGATCCCGTTTTAAAAACCATGTTACCTTCTACTTGGATTTCCGCACGACGTCATACCATGTTAGTCATTTATAACCCCGGCAATGGTCAACCGCTAGAACGTTTGGCTGTTGCAAGATATGCGGTAGGGTCACTATTTAAAAAAGCGTGGGATAAGGAAGCACAACCCGACCAGTGGAAGGCATTGAAACACGTTATCGAAGCCCGGAATCCCGCTAAAATTGCCATTAATACGTCTGATTCATTTGCGCTCGCTGATGGCATGACCTCTACCGAACACGATAAATTTATGGCCGTACTTCCTGAAGCGCTGAAAAGCCGCGTTGTAAGTGGCGAAAGACTCTCAATCGGTTGGCTGGAAACGCGCAGTGACCTTGAAATGCAATATTATCCGGTACTTACTCAAATTGGTCATTCACTGATAGCAACGGCATTTTCAAATGAAGTTATAACCCCTAACGTGACAACTACAGACGATGTGGTGTGGTGGCTGCGTGATCAAACGCGCGCTTTAGGGCTGACCAACTGGTTTCATCCTACTGTCTCAATTCAACGTAAAGACAGTGAAGTCTTCGACCAAATTACCGCGTTTAGCAAGCGTCCTGGTGAAAACATCATTCGGCCGGGCGATCTCATTCATGTCGATTTCGGCATTACTTACCTTCGACTTAATACTGATCAACAGCAGCATGCTTACGTGTTAAAGCCTGGTGAAAAAGACGCGCCAGCTTCACTTAAGGAAGCACTTAAATCTGGAAACCAGTTGCAGGACATTCTGACCGGTAATTTTAAAGTAGGCAGAACAGGTAACACTATTTTGAGTATGTCGCGGCAGCAGGCTATCGAACAAAGCATTACACCCGCTATTTACACCCACCCGCTTGGTTTTCATGGGCACGCGGCAGGTCCAACGATAGGAATGTGGGATGCACAGGAAGGAGTGCCAGTTCAAGGTGACTATCCAGTGTTTGCACAGACGGCTTATTCGATAGAACTCAATGCAGCAAGCTTTATTAAAGAGTGGAACAAAGAAATTAGAATTATGCTGGAAGAAGATGCATTTTTTGACGGTCAGTCAGTAACCTATTTAGATGGCAGGCAAACTGAGTTTCATTTGATTCATTCAGATGAAAACCAATAACTATAGGTGGAGCGTTACGCCTATTTTTAGGCCTATACGAAATGAAAAAACTGAACGGTGCGGCTAAAGGTTGGCCGATGCGAGAAGACTTACGTAGAATTAAATCAAGCGAAGCGTAAAGTGTCAGGCCTTTCGCCCTTTCAAGCGAAAGGCCATGAAACTGTACTAAATATTAGCAGTAGGTTGCTATCCTAAAACGCAGTCTTATTCAGCAGCAGTGCGAACAACTACGTTCTCTGCACTGTATTCGCGAACGAAATCAGACATTGTTTTGTGGTTACAAATAATGTTCTCACCTTCCAAACCAAACTTCGCTAGTGCCGCTTCTTTACCTACTGAAAGCGCTTCTAGACAAGCCTGTGACGCAACATCTTGGTTTTTAGCAACAAGTGCTACAGTTTTCGCGTTTTCAGTCGCCTTGTTGTTTTTGTACATGTAAGCAAAAGTGCGAAGTGATTCGCCGTTGCAACGTACAGATGCACTGAACTCTTCTGCGTTAAAACCTTTTGAACGGATAAGACGCAATGCTGGACCAAAACCATCTTCAGCAGCAGTTAAACATGCTTGTGTTTCGATGTTGTCGTTAATTGGCTTTAGTACGACATCTTTTGCGAAAGATTGAGTGGCAGCAACAGATAGTGTTAGAGCAATTGCGAAAGTAGACAGTTTCATTTTTGAATTCCTATTTTGTAACTAAATTAGATATCACCTGAGTGATGAATACATTATGAACAATACTTTCAAAAAATAAAGCATTTTTCGTAATTTAATTACAGAAATAGCAAAATAAACAGACAGATCACGACAAAACTGAAAGTTATTTACAAAAATCAACATATTTTATATAAAATTTTACATATAAGTCTTTTTAGTTACAGATTTCCAAAAGGTCTACTAGGGTTAAACTTCCACTATTTGAGATGGTTCATTGAAGTTAGACCGAACGACTTGATCCCTTCCACTGCGTTTCGCCTCATAAAGAGCTTGGTCAGCATCATTTAACCATTCGTTAAGAGACTTAAATCGATCATCAAATGCTGATACACCTATGCTTACTGACACTTTTCTTTGTCCAAGCAAAGTACAGTCCTCTAGCTCTCTAACTTTAACTCTGATCCTCTCTGCTATATCCATGGCTTGCGCAGCATTTAGATTATTAAGTATTACTGCAAATTCTTCACCACCGTAACGACCTGCATAATCTCGCTCTCTAATACAGTCCATCACCTGCCCAGAGACCATAGAAATAACTTTGTCACCCACTGTATGACCGAAGTTATCGTTAATAGATTTGAACATATCGATGTCAATAAAAAGCAGTACTGCCTCTTCGCTTCTACGACTCTTACTCAACATGGAGAACGTTTGCTCCAGTTTCATTTGCAAGAATCGACGGTTGAGCATTCCCGTTAATAAGTCTGTTTTGTTTGCGATTTCAAGCTTTTCGTAAGCTTTTCTCTTGCTTACAATCATTTTGACTAAAAATATCGCCATCAATGAAATGGAAACGATACAGAAAACAAGGAGTTGATTAGTTTGTTCTAGCTGACGTGCTTTGTCTCTTGAATCAAATAGTGCCTTACGCTCCTGCTCTTTCGCATTCGTTAGCTCTTCCAAGTAATTCAAACGGTCCATTGTTACGTCAAAGCGGAATCGCCTAAACTCGGCTTGAATCTGCTTTAATGCACTCGCAACGTTACCCTGTGACGATGAAAGCAGTGTGTTGGCAATTTTGAATTCTGAAGGCTCGTCCAAGCCATTCGAATTAAGTACGTTACTTAAATATTCTGACAATTGATTTGCTCGCTCTAGTTGACCAAGGGAGGCGAGTAACTCAACTTTCAAAAACTTACCTTGTAACTTCCAGCGCTCGGGTACTGAATTGTGGCCATTTTCAGCCTGCTCCAACAGTACGAGAGCTTCTTTGTTTTTGCCTAATAAAAATAATTGTTCAACTTTCTTTAGTGAGGCAAAGTAGATCTCGTTTTGATCCTCAGATGCGGTCGCGTAGGCCAAATATCGATCGGTGTAAGTGCCTACAATATTGGGGTCACCTATTTGCTTTAGAAAGTAGCTAATAACGTTGTAAAAATGAATGAAGTATTTAACGGGTATATCATGAGCTTCACAGAAGTCTATATACCGATTTAAAAGCTCAATTTTGATAGAGGGAACGTTTTCTACTACATAGGCAGCGTGTAAACCCATCATCAAATCCCCCACTCCAGAGTTATTTTCTGATAAATAGTTTACTTCCGTGCCAAGAAGCATGGCCTCTCGACTACTCCTTTCAGATAGCGCGACAAAAACAATATAGTTGAACTTGAGTGCTTCTTTTACCTGTGAAGAGAGACCGGAATAGTACCTTTTTAAATCATCACTTCCAGCGCGCTTCCCTTTGACCCTGTCCAAACGGCTTAAAATAGCGATTTCGGATAGCTTCGCAAAAGCGAGTTGGCTTTCAGACATAGTATTCAGAGCGTTTTGTTCAATTGCCTTTACTTGCTCTAGTGCGAGTGAATATTCGTCGTAAGATATATAGTAATACATCAACAATTTACTCAACTCGAACTTTGATTGAAGCGGCGAACTCAATGCACCGAGTTTATGGAGTTTATCTTGAGAAGATGCATCTAATTTATTGGCTAACCGTTCCAATAATTTTTCAGCGCTATCGGCATAAGTCCTATCAGCATTCAATTCAGAAAAATCATTGATATTAGCTAATGCCTGTAGACTGAAAAGACAGGTGATCAATAGATAATGTTTGAGGCGCATTTGAGTTGACTTCATTTGAAGGGAATATAAGGACTGAGAATGCTTCAAGACGTGCTCCCCTATTTTAGTTATAACTTAATGTATAGCACTAAAACTTCTTTAAGGAGCAAACGCTTACCTATACTTCAGCAAAAACGTCGAAAAAGAACCAACATTTTCATCCTAGCAACCTTTTAACTAGCCTCTAGGCTCGAAGCATCAGCAAACCCTTATATTACTCTAATTCGTCAACTTAAACAATTAAGTCATGCATCCAATTTAGTGAAGGCAACTGCTGCTCTGGTTGGTAAAAGAGTCGATTTAGTCTACCTAATAAATTAACCGAACGGCTGGGATCGTGCGCTTTAACCCTATGTTCACTCTCGGTTAGCATGAATTCCCAAGGCTGAAGATTGAGTTCGTCTACTTCTTCCTGCCTAACGCCCAGTGATTGCAATGTTGACAAAATTCGCTCTGTTTTACTTTCGGCAATAGGAATGATTTCGTTGCCGTATAAATCATCGAGCGGCGCATTGATAGCTTCTAACGCGTGATTTATTGCTGCCCACACTTCATCGTGGTCAAACGCCCAGCCTCGCGGAGCATAGTACCCCTCTATTTCCCACTCAAACTCTGCGTTGCTTACAGCAATAGAGCTTTCTGCTTCAGGAGAATAAGCTAGATCAGGTTTAGCGCCAATGTTGTAGGCGTCTACACTCATGGCGACGCAAATGATCAAATCACCACAATGTTGCTTGTTTGTGTAAAGCGCTTCAAATGCTGCCCGCTTAACCCCCATCCAACCGTGTACTCTCGAGGGTTGTTCAACAAAGTGTCTTACATCATCGGGTAAGTCTTCGCCATAGGCATTGATGAGCAGAGGAAGCGGATTTTGATCTGGCGCTTCGTCTGGCATCCACACTTCGTATTCTTGTCGGTTGTCAGCTTTTCCGCGACTTTTAATTCCGAACGACAAATTCACAGGGCGGCAAATACTTCTATCTTCATCCACTTTGTGAAAATACTCAGAACGCATACGTTTAATAAATGGCGCGTCTAGCCCAGCCAACGCTGCCGTTGGGTAGCGATACCCTATTTCACTATGCTCAACCATATGTAACGTGGGAATAGCCTGTGTCAGCTTATTCTTCAAACCCGACAACGCATGAACTTTAGGCAGTACAATGCTTCTCTCTGGCTCTATGGTAAGCCGACTTCCATCTTCGGTTACGAACTTTGGCGTTTTATGAAATTCATACCCCGTAAACCCCAAGGTATCTACAGCGGCGTTTCGATACTGAGAAAGCTCATTGAAAAGCGCTGTATGATTGCGAATATGCTTAAATAACGGTCTTGATGCGGTCATCTTCTCTCCATTTACGCTACTTCCATTAGAGCTAATTACACTTAGCGTTCTATGCGGCCAAATAATTACTTACCGTCTCATCTTTCTGACTGTTCTCACACAATACATCTATATGTGAAATTTACGCTCAACTGTGTGTAACGTATCTGTAACCCTCTTTTTGAGCTGTTTACCTTTAATCTCGCTTAGTTTTGATTTAAAAAGCGGTGCCAAATTTGTGCGCCAGCATCATCGTACCGTTTTACTAGATTACGGTAGCGCTCACGCATTGCTACATCTGCAAGTGGCGATGGCAATAAGGGGTCAAACACCAAGTGGTATAACGCCCTGTCTCCTATCACATAAGATTCTTTGGTTGCTTCTTCAAGGGGTAAAGACGTTAATCGAGCAAGAGATTCCTCTATTTCGATGCATCCGTCTTTATAAAGTGCCTCTAGGTTTAGGTGGCTCCATAATCCCATCGCCCTGCTGTGTGCTTTAGTGTCAAAGTCGCTGGCACTAAACACGAGCGCCTTTCTCGATAGACCAAGTGTGTAAAGTTTGTCTCTTACTTCGCCTGCTCCGCCTGAGAAATTGTTCGGTCTGAGGTAAACGTCGTTTGTCAGCTTTCTCATCCCCAAAAGCTTCAGCGCTCGTTCATTATTTCTGAGCTGCTTTTTATCACTTTTAGGAAGCGTGCTGGTTTGAGCGACAACCCAATCGTTTTGCCAGGGTACAAGCCCATCCTCATCCTCTCGCCACTGATGAATTTCCTTTGCAAAACGAATGCCTTTGTCGCCCAGCTTGTAAAAACCGCGTTCAACCAAGGTAATAAGCTGTGCAGACTGTAAACGCGTGAGCGTTACCCGAATGTTATTTTCAGAAATATCAAACAGCGCCCCTACGCGAACAGCTGCGCTGGCATTCATTTGAATATTGTCACGGGAGCCCAATAGCTTTAGCAGTAGCTTTCTTGCATTGGGCTTTTTCTGTTTTTCTAATTGCAAACTCTATTTACTTCTTTGTCTCAGATAGGACGTAATTTTAATTAAAATATAAGTTGGCTTAAGGCCAAACATATACGCATTCATCATTATATAAACACGCGCCGCGCACAAACATTACATGAAATACCAATTTACAACTATTAATGTAATGTTTTAAGGTAGTACTTGGAGATAGTGCTTTAACGTAGCCCTTTAAAGTAAAAGCCCATTTCAAGGGTACACCTTGTATATTCACCAAGTGGAAATGCCATGACTTCATCAAATCGATTTGTTACGCACGTTGTAGAAAACCAACCCACCATTTCCACGCCCTACAATTTGTGGCGTGATGACACCTTACTGCGCGTGTTAGTCGATCAGCATTTGCCATCATCCCACCAGCATGACGAAGGGTTATTAGGCCAGTATGGTCAAATCGCGGGGGATGCACTTATGGCTCACGGAGAGCTTGCTAATAAGAATAAGCCAACTCTCCACACATTCGATCGCTATGGCCGCCGCATTGACGATGTTGAGTTTCATCCCAGCTATCACGCGCTTATGGAAAGTGCGATGCAGCACAATGTACACAACTATTCGTGGAAGCATGAAGGCATTGAAGGCGCACACACCTTCAGGGCAGCGCTAATGTATATGCATTATCAGGCTGAGTCTGGCACGTCTTGCCCGCTGACTATGACCCACGCAGCTATTCCGGCCATGCGGTATGGAAAACAGCTGCCGCCCGTATACCTAGAGAAAACCATTAATGGTGTTTATGATCCTCGTTCCCTGCCTGCTAGTCAGAAACATGGACTGACTATTGGTATGGGGATGACTGAGAAACAAGGTGGGTCGGATGTTAGGCGTAATACCACTACAGCGGTGAAACAGGCTGATGGAAGTTACCATATCGTAGGGCATAAATTCTTTTTCTCAGCCCCCATGTGCGACGCTCATCTTATACTTGCGCAAGCCGAAGGCGGACTAAGCTGTTTTTTGCTACCAAGGTTGTTGGAAAATGGTGCACTCAATAACGTGCGAATTCAGCGTTTGAAAGACAAGCTGGGTGACTGGAGCAATGCATCGTCTGAAGTTGAATTTCAGGAAGCCACGGCATATTTGATTGGCGAAGAAGGCCGTGGTGTGCCGGTGATCATAGATATGGTGTCGCTTACGCGGTTAGACTGTATGATTGGCTCATCAGCACTTATGCGACAATCACTGATTCACGCCTTACACCACGTAAGTCATCGCGACGCATTCGGCAAGACCTTAGTCAATCAGCCTTTAATGCAAAATGTGTTGGCAGACCTCACCATTGAATGTGCGGCTGCTACTGCACTCACTATGCGCGTTGCCAAAGCGGTTGATAGTGCATCGAGCGATAATCATGAAGCTGCACTGGCAAGGCTGGCCACCGCCATTGGAAAATACTGGGTTTGTAAACGCACGCCTATGTTTGTTAACGAAGCTCAAGAGTGTTTAGGCGGTATTGGTTACGTTGAAGAAAACCCCATGCCACGATACTACCGCCAAGCGCCTCTGAACTCTATTTGGGAAGGAAGCGGAAACGTACAATGTTTAGATGTATTGCGCGCACTCGCCAAAGAGCCCAATGTTAAAGAGGCTTTGTTTAGTGAGCTTAAAACACAAGCAGGCAAAAACAAGCACTATGATATTCATCTAAGTAAGCTATTCGACGAGCTATCAAACACGCAGAATATGGAAACGCGCAGCCGATATTTAACAGAACAAATGGCGCTAGCGCTACAAGCATGTTCACTTCTTGCTACGTCACTTAATAACGACAACGCCCTTATCGACATTGCCCACACCTTCTGTGAATCAAGGCTTGGGAATGCATGTGGTTTTGCCTTCGGTACATTACCCGACACCACACCGTTTGAGAAAATTATTGCCTTTGGGCAGGTATCGTCTAGGAAGCTATAATAAAGCTCCTGTGCGCAAGAGGAATTAACTCACAACTTAAAAAGGGTTAACCGAATACCCTTTTTGTGCCAGGCGCGCGTGGGCTGTCATGGCTGACAAATCCATTTTCACTCCGTCTATCAACGCACTTTTTTCAACGCCATGGGCAGCGGCAGACTGCCCACACACTATTACGTCTACACCTTTCTCCATCAACGCTACAAGTAGCGTTTCGTTTCCATTCGGTAAGCCCTTACGCTCTTTGAAGTTTGCAGTTTTAAGCACTTCTTCTGTGGCAGAGCCGTGAACGACAAGCGCAAGCGAAAGATTTTCCTGCTTAACGCCGTTGGCTACGTGCATATTGATAAACCGTGCCAGCGACTCAAACTTGCGGTTTACCTCACCAGGGCTTGCCGCTTTGGCTACGTCAAACGCAACCTTGAACGTCTGATTTTCAGGAAAACTTACGCCCTCAACATGAGCATGCTTGCCGAAAGTGTCAAACACAGGGCCATAATCAAAATCTGATTTAGCTGAAGCTTGCCCGGCTACTAAGAGTGCTGCTGCAACCCCCAGTGACGCGCTGCCAACCCCTTTTGTGATGCTCATTGCTAATTCCTCGAACTTTAACGCGCAGGTAGCGCTGTCTTATACACTTCAAATGTCATGTCGCTAACATCACTACCCGCATCTTGTATTTTGCTATTGGTATAGTAAAGCGCATTGTTGTAGATACTAAAGGTATCAGCCCAATTCACCACATCACCTTTCACAAGGGTGCGAAGGTCTAGACTTGGCGTAAGGTACTGTACTTCTTGCTTTTCCAGGTCAGCTAAATAAACATTACCTTGATGAAAAATCATGCCATCTGGTGCGCCTGTTGTCGCTACTTTTCGCACTTTTTCTGCCAACACGTCATTTGACGATTTCTCGATGTCAGATGTGTTAATGGCATACAGCGAATAACCAGACAATGCGTGAAAATATAGTGTGTCGTTTAACGTATCAAGCGCGATCCCGTCAGACTGAACAGGCATAGTAAAGGGTTTGCCCTGAATACTTAACGCATCGACTTCAGCTTTAGTGGTTTTATGGTTATCTAAAATACGATAGCTGGTATTGTCATCAAGGTTATATACCACTAAACCCGCGTGAGCCGAGTCGGTCATATAAATGCGATTCGTTTTTTCGTCTACTCGCAAGTCATTAATGTACGAATCAGGATGGTAAGCGTCTTCGCTAAGTATCAAGGTCCCTTCAATTTCGTTTGAGGCTAAATCAACGACAAACAAGCGAGGTTCATCCACTACACCTTTAAACTTGGGGTTTCGGGTGTCCAATACATACAGCTTATCCTTGTGCGCAACCACTGACTGCACCGCTAAAAAGCAGTCTTTTCTTACTTCGCTTTGTGCCACACACTCATTTGTTTGGCTATTAGGGTAAGCGACAAATTCTCCAGTGTCGGTAACCTGAGCTACGGAAAAGCGAACGCCGTCACGCCAGTTAGGCGCATTCACAAATACACGACCATCATTACTTACCGTAACACCGGTAATTTGCGTGCCCTTTATGTCGCCCACTAATTCAACATTCGCGTCTGATGAATGTTGCGCGATTGCATTTACAGAAAAAAGTGCGGCGACAGTGGTGGCAAGTAACCCTAGTTTTATACGCTTTGTATTCATGTCCTTTTACCTTTAATTAGTGGCTTCGCTTGTCAGCACACACCACAAAGCGGTGCGCATTAACAAAACTGAATGGAATAAAGCATACGGTCTTATCGTGAATGTGGAACACCTTTTAGCGGCTTATCTATGCAGGCTGACGAAAATCAAGTGGTGAAACTAGCTTTACCACTTATGAGATCCAAAACACGCTATGCTCTCGTTTAAGTTAAGAGCTAACAAACTTTACTGAAAATTATGCACAGCAGTATGATGAAAAAACGTGAAACTGGTTTAATGCAAAAGGCAAAGTATTTGAAAACAGTGCTACTTTTAACAGCATGTATGGTCGTGGTTGCCGCATGCAGTAGCAGTAAGCCTCAAGTAAATATGGATGAAACACAAAACTTTGCCGATATTAAAACGTTCTATATTCAGCCTCCTCTAAACCCAATCAACGCAACGCTGGCCAATCATCTTTCCTCAGCCATTACCCAGCGCCTCATTGAGAAAGGCCTCACCCCATCTTCGGAGGAGGACGCCGATATCGCGGTGGGATACCTACCTTCCACCACCACTAAAGAGGATGGCACCACCTTGAATCTAGGGCTGGGCACCGGAAGTTACGGTCGCTCTGGCGGCATTTCATTGGGCAGCATTTTTAGCATTCCGGTTGGAGAGCAAACCACGCTTCAACAAGGGCTTCAAATTGACATGGTTAAAGACGGTACATTTATTTACAGCGCGTCGGGAGCGGTAGAGCTGGAGTCGAAAGACAGTATCAGCATTCAAAATAAACTTGATGAACTCGTCATCAGGCTCCTTGAACAATATCCGTCTAACAGATAGCTCACACCTGGGTCAGCAATAAGAACCGACTTCTTCGCTAAGGGCTCGCAAGAGCCCTTACTCCATACAAACTCTTCATAACGATGAACTTGGCGCTGATTTTGCGTATGAATGCCTATATTAGGTCCCCCACTTTTATGCCCCACGCTATGAAGTGAGCTACACAGAGTCAGAAATGGATACCACATACAGCCACTTGTCATCTTCACCTTCACTATTCAATTACTTGGGCGACACAGCAAATGCCCAAAGCGCACTTCAAGATGTTGTAGAAAAATCCAAGCAGGCTAATGCTCTCGGTGATGCGTTCAGTGCGTTTAATGGTGAACTACAGGGCAATCAAATTGACACATATCTTGAAAAAATAGAAAGCGGCGAGGCCTCAATCAACGGCAACACAATTGCAAACTATCTCGATTTTAATCGGCAAAAGCTTGCCTCGGAGTTAAGTAATTTAGCGGCAAAACTTGGTATTTCAGACGATACAAAGCTAACGGTGAGTAAAGGCGAGCTGGTGATTGAAAGCAGTCAGGGCGAGCAAGAGCTTGATAAAACCATGTTGCGCCTACAACAGTACCTAGAAAAGGACACCAACCTTACGTCACTTATTCGACAAACATCTCGTCTGTCTCAGTTCAAAGAATGGGGAGATGCCACGTCATTTGCATCAACACTACAAGAGAAAGGCACTGACGAAGCGACTATCCAGTCATTTTTAAAAGAAGCTCGCACGTCAGTGACGTCTGACAATACGCTGATATTCAATAAAAACGGGTTCGGCTTTTCTTCCGATGGTAAAACTGATGCGCTAATTGATGCACTTGATAAGCAGTAAGAGCAATCTTACAAAGTGAATAAGTCACTATTCATTACCTCCCTCTTACACGAGAGCAGATAAATACCGAATATCACAAATTAAGAATCACTTTTTCTGTGCGAAATTAGAGGAAGTCGACGCGAAATAACGCTATGCTTGGCTGCATGATGAAGTGCAGATTGACATAATGGCAGCGCAACAGCCGCTTTCCGTTCAGCAAAACCTAACCATTAGGTTATTGCGCGTATTGCGATACAACAAAGCACGTATTGAGCGTGCACTTACGCTCATGCCTGAAAAGCACAGGCCGCTTTTTCATGTGCTTCCCTTTCTTGTACATGTTAACCACGAAGCCCTTCCAGGATATGTGGCCCCACTCACCTCGGGTGAAACCGTTCCATTTGGTATCAACAATTACTCGTTTAGACCTGATGTAGAACAAGCTTTGCAGCGCTGTTTTCCTGCACAGAGTCACTTGTTTTCAGACATTAAGCAAATTTGGCCAAGACAGCGGGCGGTTGATGCACTGGTTTTAATGGGTAGCGTGGGGACTATTGCTCAGACTGACGACTCAGACTTTGATTTTTGGGTGTGTATTGACGGTAAACGTTTTTCGACGACTGAGCTGACTTTACTTCAACAAAAGCTAACAGCCATTGAAAAATGGGCGGATAACACCTTTGGTATTGAAGTGCATTTCTTTTTATCTGAGATAGATAAAGTTAAGCAAAACGATTTTGGCGTCGCTGAAGGTGAAAGCGCGGGCTCGGCGCAAGCCCTGTTTCTAAAAGCTGAGTTTTACAACACCAATATAGTAGTAGCAGGCAAAGCGCCGTTTTGGTGGCTTACTCCAGAGAAAACAACAGAGAAGCAGTATCAGGCTATTTACAATAGTTTGGAAAAAGGCGGCTCACCAGACGTAGACTGGTTCATGGACTTAGGTCACCTAGAGCGACTAGACGCAAGCGAACTTTTTGGCGCCGCCATCTGGCAATTAGGCAAAGCCATGGACTCGCCATTCAAGTCCGTATTAAAAATGGCAAAGCTTGAAGTATACCTTGCCAATATCTCTCACGGACAACCACTGTGCAACCTTTTGAAAAAGCATGTACACCGCGGTGCTGAAGCTCCAGGGCATGTTGCAGATATCGACCCCTACGCACTCATGTTTGACGAACTCATCGCTCATTACAAAGCCAATGGTCAGGCGGAAGATATTGCTGTATTGCAGCAGTGTTTATATTTGAAATGTGGGTGTACATTGAGCCACCCGCTTGTAGAAGGTGAGCAAGCGAATTTCAAACGCAAAATTATGGCCTCGTACGCAAAACAGTGGGGGTGGAGCCGCAAACTACTTGCCCACTTGGATAACCAACAAGATTGGACATTCAATGAACGTGTGCAGCTGAGCCGTCGAATTCACCGCTTTTTATTAAAGTGTTATCGCCGCATCTCCAAAGAGATTAGTCACCATCAACAGGTGATGGATCAAAAAGACATGACCGTTCTAGGTCGCCGATTAAGTACCTATTACGCTAAAAAGCCGGATAAAATTGAGTTTTTGCGACGCGCTTTTGACGAAAGTCTTTACTGTGAAAAGATCACCATTGCTATGCGTCAGCTCAAAAATGGTGATGAAGTATGGTCAGCCTATGCTGGTGATTTACTGAGCAAATCGGGCATTATCGACGATTCACAGAAAGTTACTCAAGCAGCTAGCGCCATTGCACTGATGGTCTGGCTTGTGTCGAGCAAAATAATAGATACAAACAGTAAGGTTTATCTCGATTACAATTACGGTGAAGTGAGCGAACTAGACTTGAACGATTTGCTTAAGCATTTGTGCAAGTATTTTCCTCCAGTCAAAGTATCGTCACTACCGCGTAATGACTTGCTGGCGCCAGAACGCATAACGGCATGTTTTGCCATTGTGAACTTCCCCACCCTACGCCAAAAAGCCACGGTAGAGAATGTATCCATTCTTTATACGACGTCTTGGGGTGAAACCTTTTTGAGACACGGCAGCGACGTGCTGGATACGCTGTGGTACGACTTACAAGAAGTAACCCCAAAGCCGCCGTGCTATGTAATGGTGCCACGTGGAAATCAACAAGCACGAATACTCGGCGAGTTCTTAGAAGCTAACGAGCTTAATTTCACCGTTTTATACTGATACGTCCAACGTAACGCTTTCAAAGAAGCGCCAAGCGTAGCACTCCATCTCACACTATCTCTCCGTTTAAAAAATATGCAGAAAAAGCTTGCGCTTTAGAATTACAAGTGTAATCTAAAAACATGGACTACAAATGTAATCAAAACAAAAGACGTCGTAATTATGAGTAAAATGTCAGACAAACCCGAAATTTCAAACGCTGAATTTGAAGTGCTGGACGTACTGTGGGACGACCATCCTGCCACGTCGAACGAGGTTATTGCGCGACTGAATGACAAAAAAGACTGGCACGAAAAAACCGTAAAAACCTTGTTAGGCCGCTTGGTAAAAAAAGAAGTGTTAGGTTTTGAAAAGCAGCAGCGCCAGTATCTTTATTATCCACTGATTGCTAAAGAAGACTATACAAAGAAAGAAACCACGAGTTTTGTTAGCCGACTGTTTAAAGGCAAGATCGCCCCTATGGTCGCTGGTTTTGCAAATCAAAACTCGTTATCTAAACAAGATGTGGACGAGCTCAAAGCCCTTATCAAGAAATGGGAAGAAAACAATGATTGATTGGATTATTGCTCAGCAGGGTATTTTGTCGCTAGCGCTTGTTTTACTCATGGTGTGCGAACACTTTTTCACTAACAAAATTGGGGCTTCGCTTACCTATAAGCTATGGGCGCTGATACCAGCTTGCCTCATAGTCAACAACCTTCCAATGTCGCTGGTTAACATTCCATCGAATAGCTTTGCTCGCTATGTGGTTGGCGTTAAGCCCACATTAAACACCGTAGCGTTCGAAACCTGGTTTACTGTATGGGCAATTGGCGTAAGCGCAATTACAGCCTATGTCTTAGCGCATCATCTTAAAATATGGGCATCGATAGGAAAGCGCAACGCTATCCACACCAATGCCTACTATTCCAGTAAAGCTACCACACCTATGCTATTTGGTTTTATCTTCCCAAAGGTGCTTATTCCCTTCTCATTTAAAAGTGCATTTTCGATTCAACAACAAGCACTGGTATTAGAGCATGAGAACGTACATCGCAAGCATTACGATCACCTGTGGAACGCGTTAGCGCTGGTTATCGCTATTGTATTTTGGTTCAACCCACTGGTTTGGCTTGCGCTAAAATCCTTCAGAATTAATCAAGAATTGGCTTGTGATCACGCAGTACTGAAAGACAAGACAGACAACGAAAAACTCACCTATGCAAAAGCACTCGTGCAGTGTGCCGAGCATGGTTCAGACGCCCTGCACTTTACACGCGGGCTTTACCCAACCTTTGGAGAAAAAAGGACTATGATCAAACGTTTAAACGCGATAAAGCAACCTATGCGTAACAATAAAGTACTAGCTGCAGGCGTACTTTCAATTGCCGCCATGCTCACCATCAACACGGCTTTAGCCAATGCGCCAGTAGCAGAGACAAAATCTGAAGCTAAGATTAACCAGGCATCGCCGGTTAAACGAGTTCCACCAAGCTATCCAGAAAAAGCAGCACAGCAAAATGTTGAAGGTTTCGTTGTACTCTCCTTCGATATTACTGAAACGGGCGCTACAGATAATGTAAAAGTAGTAAAATCAGTGCCTGCTGGCGTGTTTGATAAAAGCGCAAAAGTTGCCCTGAAACAATGGGAATACAAGCCTCGTATTCAAGGTGGCAAAGGCGTGAGGCAGACCGGCCTTCTGGTGCAGCTAGACTATCAACTCGGAGCCTCTCTTGATACGGCGAGTGTTGAAAAGAATGCTTCCCCTGATGTAGAGCGTATAATCGTTCCACCCAAACAGAGCAAGTAAGCCCCAAAATTATCAGAATACTAAAAGGAGCGTATCGCTCCTTTTAGTGTTTTGTCTAATTGACTTAGTTCCTGCCTACTGCACACTACCACTCGATCACCCAAGTCTCTTATAAAATGTAAAGTGCCTTTACAATTTCTATAGAGAATTTACGACCTCACTACGTTAGAATGTGAGTATTTACACACCTGAAAACTTCTAATTTATGGAAGGTTTAAATAGTCGATAGCGCAATTGCTATGGTTATTTTCAATCAAGTTACTCCAGACGGGCTTTCGCTGCTGGTGTACAAAAAGGAAATCTATAATGAATCGTATCGTTTTAGCACCTACAGTGCTTGCCCTTACTTTTTTTACTACTTGTGCTAATGCCAATATTGATCAGCTTAAAGGTCTGTTAGGCGGTAAGAAAGCGGAATCGACAGTTACTTCCAGTAGCCTAACTGAAATGGCAACCAGCGCAGCATCTAATATCGACTTGGCTAGCTTAGTGAGTTCAGTTGCAGGTAACCTTAACGTGTCTGAAAACCAATCGGAAGGTGGCATAGCGTCAATTATGAACTATGTACAAGGCAACCTTTCAGGCGCTGATTACGCCCAGTTGGCAAACAGCATTCCAGGTATTGATGCCCTGCTTGAAGATGTTCCCTCTCTTAGTGGTAACTCAGCAGCAAGCTCAAGCTCTTCACTATCAGGCTTACTCAATAAGGCCTCTGAGTACAGCTCTACACTTAAATCGGTAAACGACTTAAAGCAACAATTTGAAGCGCTAGGCCTTTCAACCGATATGATTGCCAGCTTTGTCACTCAAATCAGCTCGTATTTAAATGTAAATGCAGATGAAGAAACACAGGCGTTGTTTAAATCTGGCCTAGATAATTTGCTAACCGCTCTGTAACCTGTCTAAGGCGTATTAATTCTCTTCTACAATCCAAATTAATACGCTTTAACTTTTTTTGCAGGGGCTTTTAGCTTGGTGAAATAGCAACTCCTGTTTATCTTTTTACACTCAAATACACAGCCTAATCGCCTATGCAAAATGCAATGTCTCTGTTTTCTACGAAGCCCAAATGGTTTCGACTATCCACTTATCTTGTTCTCATCTACCTTACTTACGCGCTTCTTATCGGCGTAGTTACGCCTGCGGTGTTAAAGGCAAAGTTACCCAACATAGTGAAAGAAAACACTGGAAGAGATGCTGCTGTTGAAGATATTGCAATCAACCCTTTCTTGCTAAAAATAGAAGTGACTAATTTTGTTATCTATCCAAATATACACTCTTCAAATGAAAGCGAAGATAACGCCGTAATCCAGAACCAAGAAAATCATTTCTTTAGCGTAGGCAATGTTTCACTGGACGTTGGATTCTGGCAATCACTTTTCACCTTCACTCCTGCCGTTGAATCGCTAACCATAGACGAACCTTTTGTTTCCATTGCACGTTTAAGCGAAAGTGAAGACACACAAATCTTCAACTTCTCTGACATTCTTACCCACGTAGAGAAACGCAGTACAAAAGCACCTGAAGAGCCTAATGACACTAGCGAAGGACAAATTCCCCGAATTACGTTACGTGATTTTGCACTTAACGAAGGGCGAGTGGTTATTGAAGACAAGGTGACCAACACCCTACTTGATTACCCAGAATTGAGCGTTGACTTGCAAGATTTGGATACTCACGCTTTGATCAGTTCAAGCAGTGTTGGCAACAAAAACGCTAACCCTAAAAGCGATAAAAGTGAGAGTGCTCAATCAAAAGGTAAGTTAGCGTTCAACCAATATCAATTTAACTTGCTCACCGCAGAGAAAGGTAACATCGCCATTGATGGCGAGTTTCAGCTATCTCCGTTAAAAGTTACGACAGACATAGCAATAAACGATGTAGCGCTTACGCCGCTTTGGTCACTTTCCAAAGATTTGATAGAAGCAGATTTAGTAGACGGCAAGGTTAACTTAAGCTTACATGCTGAAGTTTTTGAACAAGATACAGCCTTCCAGTTTATTCTAGAGCGTGGCGAATTTGCTGTTAACAACCTTGTGTTTAACGCTGGTTCTTCGCCTGCCACAACAGGCACCGCCAAGAGTTCGCAAGAGATCATTGCCATACCCGCGTTTGCCATACACGATATAAACGTAAACGCATTAGAACAGCAAGTTAGCATTGCTGAAGTTGCTTTTGACAACGTTCGAGTGTCGGGCCTATTTGACAAGTCAGGGCTTGATTTACAGCGTCTGTTTACCCCCAAAAGCCCTGCGGCAGATGCTACATCAGCTAACGCTAACCCCAGCGCAGCGCATATAGGTAATAGCGCAGCGCAAAAGGGAAATAGTGAAACAGAAGATGAGGATGTTTCTAACGTAGCAATCGACAGCACAGAAGAACTAGCACATGACACTTCGTGGTATGTTGAGCTTCACCAGTTTGCATTTAATGACGGTAGCATTGACCTTATAGAGCGTAGCGTAAGTGACGGTACTTACTACCGCATCAGCAACCTCAATATTAAAAGCGGAAAAGTCACTACTGACTTCTCTAAACCTATTTCCTACACCACCAGTTTACATGTCTCTGCCGACCCACAGACGTTTAGCGACACATCCAAAGGTGCACTAAGCAGTAGCGGCAGCGTAGTTATTGCAGAACAAACTGTGCAGGGTAAAGCAGCGATTGAGCAACTGGTGCTAAGTCAGTTCCAGCAGTACGTTTCTCCCCACGCAAATGTGACCCTTGAAGATGGGCTATTTAATTTAAACATTGAGTTTGATGGGGCATTTAAGAACGCCGCTGATAAAGACGATATAGACTCATTAAACGTTAAGGCGAGTACTAGCATTGATAATTTAAGTGTATTGGATGACGCCAGCTCTCCCCTACTACAATGGCAGTCTTTAAATGTAGACAACATTGAATTTGACCACGCATCGAACCAGCTACGCGTAGACAACATTCACCTACAAGCGCCATTTGCACGACTTATTATTGATGAAGCTAAACAGACCAATGTGAGTAAGCTGATTGTCGCTTCATCAGACAAGTCCGCTAACAGTGAAAGTGCCAGCGAAAATGGCAGCGCAACCACGTCGAAAGCATCAAACGCAAACGTGCCTGCGGGCACTACAGCTGAGCCTTCACAAGCCAACGAATTGGCCATTGCCGTTAACACCATATCAATAGAAAACGGCAAAGCGTACTTTGCTGACCATTCATTAACTCCAAAATTTGCGTCTGCTATAGAAAGTTTAAATGGCAAAGTATTGGGAATTGACTCTCGCTCAACTTCCCCTGCCAATGTTGATATCACCGGAAAGATAGACAACTATGCTCCGGTCAAACTAGCAGGCACTATTCACCCATTAAAAGATGATATAGACCTTGATTTAGATTTTTCAGTCAAAGGCGCTGAACTCACTTCAGTTAACCCCTACTCAGGCACCTACATGGGCTATTACATTGACAAAGGCTTGCTGTCTTTGGCTGTGCAATACAAACTGAATGGTAAAGCACTGGAAGGTAAGAACCGTGTGGTTATTGACCAATTAACGTTAGGCAAGAAATCGAATTCTGAGCAGGCATTGAGTTTACCACTTGGGCTTGCCATTGCGTTATTAGAAGACAGAAACGGCGTTATCGATTTGGGTTTGGATGTGTCTGGCGATATCGATAGTCCGGACTTCAGTTTCGGCTCCATTATCCTCAATGCTATTGGCAATATTATTACCAAAGCTGTTACTGCACCGTTTTCGCTACTTGCGAACCTGGTTGGCAGTGACGACGAACTCGACAACGTTGAGTTTGGGTTTGGAGAGCATTCGCTCAATGCGGACGCTCAAGAAAAACTGAATACCCTTGCCAAAGCCCTTAAAAAACGTCCAGGACTTAGGGTTAATATCGAAGGTACTGTCAACGCCATGTCTGATGCAAGTGCCCTAGCGCAACGTCAGTTGAACACTACACTTTTAACAAGAAGCGGCTATGCTGATTCATCTGCAACTACCGGCAACGTTAGTACTAACGAAAAATATCTTGCTGGCGGTGAAAATGAAAGTTCCAACACCCTTGGCAGAGTACAGCGCGACTCAATAAGTGGCAGTAGTATCCCACTGGAAGGCCCGTTAGCCGATGCGCTTTTATCCTACTATGTTGAAGTGTTTACACCTGACCTTAATCAAGAATATGACAACATGGTGGCGCAGCTTTACCCTGAACTCGCAAATTCAGACAATGAACAGAGCCAAAAGAGTGCTGATAACAATAAGGAAGTCATTAACGAAGAAAGTGTAAACCGAGCATTAAGCATTGCCCGATACAACAAACTACGTAACAACATTGATATCCCTGAAAGTGACTTAATCCTTCTGGCTGACGCGCGCAGTAAAGCGGTGAAAGGTTATTTGGCAAATGAAGCTGAGGTAGAAGCGAATCGCTTATTCTTGCTTAATACTCAGCACGACTTACATACCGAATTTAGCGGTGTGGAATTAACGTTAGAAGCGAAGTAATGAACGGGTTGGCTTGAAAATAAAACCCTATAATTTAGGGTTCCATAAGGTCACTAAACAAAAAAGGGTAGCTTATTCAGTTAAGCTACCCTTTTTTGTAAACAGTGACTTCTGATACTACTTGCTACTTAAAACCCAGCTAGCAAATGGTACCGTAGTGCGTGCCTCGCCTACTTCTTCAAATGGGGCGCGCAAGTTGCGGATACGTTAGACGCGTTGAAAATTTCAATCCAATAGCCGTCTGGGTCTTTGATAAATGCGATCCCTTTCATAGAACCATCATTGAGCCCTTTTTGAAAAGGAACGTTTAGTGATGCAAATCGTGCACATGCAGCTTCAGCATCAGGCACATGAAAACCAATGTGCCCAAAACCTTTTGGCTCTGTATTTCCGTTGTGATAATCCACTGTTTCTGGAGTATCACCCCAATTGTGGGTTAGCTCCAACATGGCCGGGCGACCAAAAGTTTGCTGAGTACGTTCGTCTACATCGTCAGAAATATCAGAGAAATCATCACCTGCCGCCAAAAAATAAAGGCTGAATTTCATTTCTTCAAAATCTAGACGCTTAATTAGCGTCATTCCCATAACTCGCGTATAGAAATCTAGCGAACGCTTGGGGTCGGCAATGCGCAGCATAGTTTGGTTGAACACAAAACCTTGTGTCGCGGCATCTTTCTCTTCATACAGGCCTTCGGCCTTATCGAAATGTCGGCTCATAATAGTCGTCCTTAGCGATATAGATAATTAAGGCAAGGCAATCTTGCTTTGCCTAAAAACGAGTGCATAGAAGTGAGGGGTAATTTTCTTTTCACAACAGCACTTAGTCTATCCTCTTACGCGCTTTACCTCAGATGCGTTTTATTCAACGTCTATTTTTACAGCGCTTTTATTTTTTAGGGAGCTTTCCCCAAACCGAACCTGCATCACTTTTTTTCACTGGCGACACTTTAGTATTGGTGTTTTTGCCAGCCGCTTCTTTTTGTTTGCTAGCGCCTTTATTAAATGAGCTTGGCTTAGTACCAGAAGTGCTTGGGCTATCTGATTTTTTAGGCGAAGTTTGTCGCGTGGACTCCGGTCGATATTTTTTCACCATACCTTGCAACAAATTGCGAACCACTTGATCGCCAGCAGGTTTAAAGTTGCGATGGTCTGGCTTTCTAAAAAACGCCGACAGCTCACCTTTACTCATTCTAAAGTCTGCTAATTTAAGCACCGCTATCATATCGTCATCTTTATAACTCATCGCAATACGGATTTTGCGCAGTACTTCATTATTACTTAATCGCTCTTTTGGCCCCAGCTCTTGAGGCATTTGCCCTTCTTGACGACCACGATTTTTAATAATCAATCCATCTAGAAACAGCGCAATAATCTTATCGCGACACGGCAGATAGCCCTCTTCGCCTTCCCGCTTCATCACAGCATGTAAATAATCAATTTCCATGTCGTAGTTCACTAATTTAAAAATACTTATGGCGGCGGTATCGTTGATAGCTAATGCATAACGAAGGCGACGTAAAACATCGTTGTGGATCATGGAAATGGGCCTGAAAAGTGGAGTAGCTAGTAATTGGTATGGATTAAAGTGTAGCGCAACGCGCGCTTTCGCATATTTTACACTACTTGGCCATTCGCATCTATCGAGAGTGTTCCCTTACTCAAGGGAGCCACCAAGACGCAGCAACTTGAAGTGGCGAGGGGTCGTTGGTATCAGAGACCCAAACAACGAGGGCGTGTTTTTTGGCTTTTATATGAGTATTACTGGGCAAAGGCAGACTAGCCACATATTGCTGAGTATGAGCATTGTCGCCGTTGCTACTCAATAACGCGTTTTCATAATCGACTACTATAAAGTCGTGAGTGAGTTTACGCCCAGCGTTTTCTCCCCGCTTGACCGAGGTTTCTATGCCAAAGCCAAGTAACGCAGCGTGAACAACTAGCGTGTTCGATGTACTTCTGTTGATATTGTTGAAGGACACATCAACGATGTTGTTTTGAACCGAAGCATGAAGCGCACCAGACAGAGGGGCGACTCGGTTAGGTAACGACTGCCCCCGAAACCATCCATTCCAAGCACGACCGTTTAAAGCAAAACCAGGCGTGGCAATGGTGTTTGCTTTGCCTACACGCTTGTAGTCTCGCTGCCGTTTACTAAAAGTACTGTCAGCAAATGGATCCTTCCAGCCTAGATAATCCCAGTAGTCCACGTGAAAGTTAATGGGAACCAGTTCAGTCCATAATCTATCGCTCTCTACTAACCCTGAAATCCATTTTTCCGCAGGCGGACAGCTGCTGCAACCTTGGGATGTATAAAGTTCCAAGACGATTGTTTGGTTGGGCGAACTGGTAAGTATAAAGGGCACGTCTGTTGATTCATTGGTTGCTATATTTGTTGCTACGTCTGTCGCTACATCTGTTGCTAGCAGCGGCGTAGATGACAGCGTAGTTAATAGCGCTGATTCTGACGCTAGTGCATGGGCTGAACCTGACGTTTTGCTCTCATTAGAATGCAGAGTGAGGGCAGCTTTAACTATGGGGTTCTTTGTGGCTTGACTTGAAGCATTATCAACGTCGCTATTTGTAGATGTTGAAACCTTCGGTTTTTCCGGTTGCGCATTAATACGCCAGTCATAATCAATGAACCGCAGTTTATAATTCTTAGGAATAGGTTCGACTAGATACGGGTTAATGTATTGAGGTAAGTCCTTTGCTTTTCCTGAAGCGACAAAGTCTTCAGTATAAAAATCGAGGATTTCCGAAACGTACACGCGCTTGCGTTTGTCATCAAAGTAAAAGTGTTTCTTACTCCCAAAGAACTCACGGGTAGCTTGCTCTAGGGTGTCGTCTAAGGTTTCTGCATAAAACGGCGTTTGCGGTAGCCTTGGGCAATCTTTTACCATGCAGTTAAGCGCAAAGTGGGCTCTGGGCTCGTTAAGCGGTCTAATTACATCGTTTTCAAAATCATATAAATTTGTGACTTTACCGCCAATCACCACATCGCGAAACTTGAAAAAAGCTGCTCGTGAAAAGAAACTGGTAAAGCCATCGGGAATACCTTTTTCAATGACACCGTACATGGCTAACGCATTATAGCTATTGATGTAATAAGCCATTACGGATTGTGGTGAGTCAAACAATTCAGGGGTCATTTCAGGGCTAGCAAAACTAATAAAATTAATGACGTTTTCAAGGGGCGCTATATCTTTAGATAACCCTTTGAAATCGGTTCGCCCCTGCTCATCTACATAGTGTTGGAGTACATATTCCCAGTCTTGCGATGCTTTTCGATAGGCTAGCTTAAGCTCTTTTATCGCTGCGGTTTCAACACTGTAGTCAATTATCTGCTTATCAGACGCCTGGCTACTGTTGGCAGCTGGTAAAATATACAACAGCAGCATGGACAAGATAATGGCTAACACACTCCCGAATTGAGGAAATCGGCGAGGCTTCATGATTTTCTCCTTACACGCTTTTGGCTGGATGGTGACGCTTGCCATTTGTACTAAGCGCATTTGCTGACAGCGAACTAGGTGTTGCTGTATCTGGGATTTCGCGAATGGGTATTACATTATTTTGTTTGTAGCGTTCTCCCAATGGCTGGTACTGCTTTTTCTGCCCATGGCGGTCGGTATATGTCAGAGGTTTCAATATATGTTCATCGCGCTCGGCGTTGTGCTTGCACATAGAGATGGGGCCATCTGCGGTCATAACCATGAATGAACACGCATCAATTCTGTCTTGCTGAAGGGCGTTGGCATCCATAAAGTTCTGAACAAAAAACGACAATTTGTGCACACGTCCTTTGCTCTTGAAAAGGCTGCTACGCATTTCAAACAGCTTCAATGAGGTCGCTTTAGCCAGTGTCCAAATCCACTTTGGCCTAGCAAGCAGTGCTTTACTGTAATCCCATAAAATCTTTGCCATGCCGTGCTGTCGAGTTGTTTGTATGTGCTTAAAATCCTCAATGAACTGCGCAAATAAGTGTGCATCATCAACGACGGAATAAACCTGTTTATTAGCCACTAACGTTGGCATGTAGCTATGACAGTCGTTATGCCCAATACGTACTTTTTCCCACCGCAGCGCTTTGCTAATTGTTTTTTCTATAGCGGCTTTCACCGTTACGGGGTCAATTACATCAGCTCTTGCTCCCCATTCCCCTCGGCCTGTTTCTGCCTGTAGCTGAAATGAGGCGAAACTTACGGCGTCTGCATGCTGCACAAAAAAATCCACCAGCATGGGCAATTCTTTGAAATTATCGGTGTGCACGGTGGTGTTAAAAATAATCATAAGCCCCAAGCCTTTGGCCCGTTCTATGTATTCTTCGCGGATAGCATTTAGCGATGCTTCATCAGGGAAACCTTTACGTTCTTGGGTGGTATCAACGTGAAAAGCGACATCGTTTAAGCCAACTTTAGCTAAAGCCGTTAGCAGGTCACGGGAAGCCGCAATACCGTTGGTGAAAAGTGCGGTGTGCAAACCGAGCTTATTGGCATATTCGACAATTTCAATTAGCTCGCTGCGCTTTCTTAACGTAGGGTCACCACCGGTTATTTGTACACTGGTACCAGGGCCATAGTGACGAAGGACATTGTCTAATCGCTTAAACACTTCTTGAATGGGAATGTCGCGAACCGCTTGCGAATGCTCAGATAAATAGCATAAGGTGCAATCAAGATTACACTTTTGCGTGATTTCAACAGCAACACAACCTATGGTGTGCGTGCGGCCCAGCAACTGATTTGGGGTGAAATGTTCACCCATGCGTTTTTGGGTATGACGAAGTTGTTGATTTCTAGTGATACCAGGGGAGCACGCCATGTCAATGCGCCTTTTTCGAACTACACAGTATCAACAAAGACCTATTACATATAAAAATACTTTCACGGCGTGCCGTTTTTTTGCACTAGTTTTATTGTCATGCAACGCACTCGCTTCTTCTGATACAACTAAAAACCAATCGCTATTCACAACAACGTCGACTTCGTTCGAAGAAGTAAAAAGCCGTGTTTTTTCAGATCCCTATTCGGCGCTACCGCAATATGAAGTGTCGCGGAAACACTTCGATGCTGACGGTGAAAACCTGCTGCTAAGTCACGCTAAAAGAACCCTTTCTTCCAACGCAAATTTTATAGAATTAGGTACCAAGCATAAGCTACTTCAAGCTAATGGTATTTGCTTCGCTGGCACATGGAAAATTAATCACAGCAGCCCTTACTCCGGGCTTTTTCAAGCACGCACAAACGTGCAGGTTATCGTAAGAGCGTCAGTCAGCTTAAGCGGTACAAAGCAGCGAGATAAGCGTGCTTTTGGTATGGCAATCAAGCTTTTCCCCAATACCCAAAGTACGGTTACTGAAAACATATTTTTAATGCACTCGCTGGGTGGCACTAAAACCCAGCACGTGGCCAACTTACCTATGACCAACGAGCCCGCTCTGGGCGAATTGCCGCCTTTCAGTCAATTACTCACCGCTTATCGCTTGGAAAGCGATCTTGAAGAAGCAGATCAAGCGTTTAGCGGAAAAAATGCGAATGCGCGTTTCAGACCTGTTTCACATTTGGCAGAAGTATTGCTCCCCAACGACGAAATAGCGAATAACGTGAGGCAAGGTCCTTACTGGCTAAAAGCGTCGTTAAAACCTGATACACCGCTAGTGAATAAAGATGACTTTAGGGATGAATTGTCGTTGCAGCATTACCCAAATAAGACGCTATCTTGGGTTTTATCTGCTGCCAATTTTAACGATGCAGGGATAGATAAAGCCCAATGGCAAGAGATAGGTGAAATGACATTGACTGAATCTGTGACCTCCCTTACCTGCGACACGAAACTTCACTTTAATCACCCTGCAATCAAATGACGCTAAGCAATTCCGTTTAAACGGGTAAACCTCGCGTTAGAGTGTTTTTACTGCCTATTGAGATTACCGTATAGTGAGCAATGTTCTCATTGTTTTAGTATTAGTGTTGTTTCATGTCCGGTTCCTTTCGCAAGAACAGTCGCAAATACAGCCGCAGTATTCACTTGTGGCTGTCGCTGGTTATTTTTATTCCTGTGATCATTGTTATTGCGAGCGGTTTATTATTGCAGGTTAAAAAAGAATTCGACTGGATCCAACCACCAACACAAAAAGTGCAGAATACCCAAACCAACGGGCCTACGATTTCCTTCGACGAAGTGCTACACGCTGTAAAACAAGTGCCTGAGGTTAGTTTAAACAGCTGGGACGATATAGACCGATTAGACGTGCGCCCCACAAAAGGCATCATTAAAGTGCGAGGGAAGAACCATTGGGAAGTTCAACTGAATGCACAAAATGGTGATGTACTTCAGGTTGCGTACCGACGCACAGACACCATTGAAGCTATTCATGACGGTAGCTGGTTCTTTGAGGGCGCTAAGCTATGGCTGTTTTTGCCCGCTGCCCTATTGCTTTTTGTGCTGTGGGTAACTGGCCTTTTCATGCTGTACACCACCATGAAAAGTAAGTATCGAAAGAACAAATTTCGTCAGCCGTCAAACAACTCATAACAGATAAGTTATTGCCAGTTGAACACTTTCGCCCTGCGCAAATGCCGCTTTGTCATCAGCACTGGTGTAATACTGTTGATTGGTTAAGTTGCGCCAGCTAGCTTGAAGCTGAACCCGCTCGTTTAACTGCCAATCAGCGCCCATGTCCAGCGTAAATACCTCATCAAGAGCTCGCTCTCCGTCAGCAATATCCGTCTTACTTGCACGATAGGCAAATACCGTAAAAAACCGCACAGCTTGCCATTGAACGCCTAAATCAAGCCTCTGACTGTTTGCAGGTATATCTGCGATGCTATTACCCAAATCGTCTTCACCGCTAATCCACATTCCGCTAAGTCGAGCGTCTAATGCGTCATTGTGCGATTGCCAACTAAGTTGATAGCTCACCCCCTCTATCGTTGCACTGTCTAAATTAGAATATTGAAGCACATCTTCAGCAACCATAATGCGTTCAATATAGTTATCAATTTTCTGATTAAACACCTCTATCGAGCCTTGCAGTTGCTCACTGCTGTAAGCAACACTGGCTTGCATATTTAACGCTTGCTCTGTTTCAAGTTTGAGGCTGCCCAACACAGTACCGCGAGGCGTTTCGCCAGCGAAGAAACGTTCAGTTAAAGACGGATTTCGAAACGCGCTAGACACATACATACCGGCGGCCCAATGCTGAGAAAGCTGATAATTTGCGCCTAAATACCCGCTTAGATTAGTGTTAGTCTGAGCGGTGCTAGATTGGAATGTATTGGCATCTGAATCATCAGACTGGCGCTGCCAGTCAACCCGTGCGCCAAGGGCGAGCGACAAGCTTTGCCACTGACGTGAGGCATCAGCAACCGCTGCGGTAGTAATCTCCCTTGCATCCAGAGTACGCACTTCATAGGCAAGCTCTGCTTCAAATGCGTTTGTTATGAAACTGGGCGATGTGGTGTCAGATGAAGCGCTTTCCGCTGGTGTTAATGTGAATTCTCTCTCATCTGCCACTACGCCGTCTCGACCAGTAACTTGCAGCTGCCAGTTCAAATCCCAGTCTTTCAGCTGCGTATCTGTGCTTATGTTAAACCCATAGTCAAACGCCTTGTTTTCGCTGTCGTTGATGCGGCTTTCTGGTCGCAACACCGAGGTTTCTAGGCTAGATTTATGCCACCAGACATTTCCAGTAAATAGATGACTTTCAAACGCTATTTTGCCAAGCCAGTGCGTGTTGTCCGGGTAGGTGGTTATTCTGCTTTCTGGGAAGTCACTGCTCGACTTACCAATGTCGTTATTATCAGAATAAAGCGTCCACGCCTCTTTTATGACGCTATCTACCGGCCTGTGTCTAACAAATAGCCCTGATTGTTCGAATTGATCAAACAGCGAGCCCCCATTCGCATCTTCTCCATTGTCGGCGCTTCTGTATGAAATGTTCCAGTCTGTCTCGCTCTCTTCAGTTAGGCTGTTGCTATTGTCTGCACGGCGTGTGCTGCCAGCATAGCTCAGCGCCTTCATTTGTTGATTGCTGCTGTAGCCAACGCGTAGGTGAGGCTTTTGAATTTCCCCAAAATGCAAGTTCACCGCGCCACCTATCGCTCCCGAGCCTAGGTAAGTGGAAGCGGCGCCCGGTAAAACAGATACTGTTGAAATAAAGTCAGATGGAATAAAGCCTATGCTAGACCCTGCCCGCCTGTCGCTCACAATCGGTACGCCGTCTAGCAGGGTTTGAATTCGCCACCGCGAATACCCTCGGATACTGATGCTTTGTATTTGCCCGCCCTGCCCATTTAACGACACAGAAGGAGATTGAAGTAAGACATCATTGGTATGTAACGGCGCTACTAGGCCACTTTTATCAAACTCATATTGCGGAAAAATGCGCGAAAGCGTCTCGTCGTAATAGGGTCGTGCAGCCGTTACTGTGTAGCGCTCTACCTCTTTAAGCGGTGCACCTTGGGCAACGCTAAAAGATGATGTAAGCAGTAAAGGTAGTGCAGCAATAGATACCGATAAACCAGACGAGGATTTAGAAGACACTGAAAAACTTGAATCTAGCAAAAAAGAAAACAATGATGATCTCACTACGCGATACATACCTGTGAAAATAAGTGTGCACCGAAAAAGTTGGCAAAGAAAATGAAAAACGCGGCAGTAAAACTACCACCGCGTACTTAGCAAGATGATGCTCAATTACCGCTATTTGGCGATTACAGGAAGACCCGTAGTCCACGGTCCACCAGCATCAACCACCGCTTGTTGAAGTGATGGTACAGCACGCTGCTGCAATGTACCGATTCGTTTCACTACATCATCTAGACCATCGTTGGCGTAACCGAGCTGGTCTTTATGCTGCTGCGTTGGTCCGTAAGAAGACCCTAATGCAGAACGGGCATAGCCCAATCGGCTCAACACATTTGCAGGCTTAATACCCATCTTATCGCGAGATGAAAGGCCAAACAGAACTTTGTTTACCCCGTTAATTTCATCTTGAATAGCAGCGTATTGCGCTTCAAGACTTTTCACATCACTTGGCGTGCGATCAATCGCGGTACGCAAAAGGTCCATGGTTTCTTTTAATTGCTTCAGTACAGTCGTCGATGATAATGCACGTTTTTGCGCATCGTTCACCGCATTACCATATGCTTCAATTTCAGCATGCGTAGCACCTTTCAGCGCGCCGTCGTAGATAGATTCCAATACAAACGACGCTGGCTCAGAAAGCGCTGTTACCGTGGCACCTTCTCGCTTAAATAACGTCGCCGTATAGCTGCCTGGTAGCGCCATGAGTCCATTGTTCTTGCTGTCTTTGTCAGTAAGCGGAATAGTGAGTGAATATTTCATATCCCAGGTAATACGGTGTAAGCCTTTCTTTGTGTTACCTTCTACACGCTTCACTAAGTCACCATCACTGTCGCGTACTTCGACATACACAGCGGGGGCAGCTTCTTGGTTTTCAGCTTCAACCGCTTCCCAGCTTGGATACTTAGGGTACTTTTTGTCTTCTATAAGTTTCTTTTCTGCTTCTTGGCGCTTTTCTTTTGCCGTTAGCAAACTGTCTTTCAAGTAGTAGGTGAAAGTTGCACCGTGCTCGGGATTCTCGGCAACAAAGCGATCGTCACCATCAGAGTCTGTGTGATTATCATCTAACTGGAACCACTTAACCGGTCGACTTGGCGCAAACAAAATGGCGTCTTTTTGCATCGACTTCTCGGTTAATGAACGCAGCGGCGCATAATCATCAAGTATGTAAATACCGCGACCAAACGTACCTGCGACTAAGTCATTCTCGCGACGTTGAATTTTCACATCGCGGGTTGAGATGGTCGGCATACCACCGTCTAACTCAACCCAGTCTTTACCGCCATCTACCGAGAAAAACACACCGAATTCAGTACCGATAAACAATAAGTCCTTATTTACGTGGTCTTGTACAATACGCCACACTAAGTGCTTTTCAGGTAAATCATCAGCTAATGAAGTCCAGCTTTTCCCTAAATTAGTCGACTTGATTAAGTAAGGTTTGTAATCACCATATTTATGATTATCAAGGGCAACGTACACCGTATTGGGATCAAACAAATCTGCGCGAATATCGTTCACGTAAGAGTTGGCTGGAATGCCCTTAATGTCATCTAGCTCAATCTTTTTCCAAGATTTACCACCATTAGTGGTCACTTGGATAATACCGTCGTCGGTACCTGCCCACAGAATATTTTCATCTACCGGGCTCTCAGCAAAGTTGGCAATGGTATGAAACTCTGTCATGGCATACAGGTCCCAGCCGGCTTCTACTGACCACGTGCGCCCCATAAGTGGCGAATGCATGCGATTGCCGTTTTTAGTGAGATCACCCGACACTGCCGTCCAGCTGTCACCGCGATCATCACTTCGCCAAACCCGCTGTGAGGCAAAATAGATACGCGCAGGATCATGTGCAGACACATTAATCGGCGCATCCCAGTTAAACCGCTCTGCAGGGTCGCCTGGTAGTGGCTGAGGCTTAACATACACTCCTTCTCGGGTAGTCGTATCGACACGCACCAAATTTCCTTGCTGCCACTGCGAATACATAATGTCAGGGTTACCAGGCTCTACCGCTGGGCCGTGCCCATCACCGCCCAAGGTTAAGAACCAATCTTTGTTTTTTATCCCCTCTTCACGCATAGTGCGCGAAGGACCGCCTTGGGTGGAATTATCCTGTGCGCCAGCGTAGATCTTATAAAATGGTTTAGAGTCATCTGGCGCTACTTTATAGAACTGGGTTAATGGAAGGTTCGCCATAAAGCGCCAATTTGCCATTCTGTCGTGAGACATATAAATACCACCATCGGATCCCATCAATACGAAATCTGGGTCGGTAGGATGGAACGCCATGGCGTGGTCGTCTACGTGCTTGCGTTTAGTGTTGATGGGCGTCCACGTTTTGCCGCCGTCATCCGACACTTTGCTGTAGTTACTGGCAATATAAACACGGTCAAATTGATGTTGGTCAGCGAATATTTCCTGATAGTAGTGAGGACCTGTGCCACCGCCTACTTCATCTGACATTTTAGTCCAGCTAGCACCTTGGTCGGCTGAACGGTAGAAGCCACCACCGCGATTATCAGTTTCAATGGTGGCATAAATCACATCTGGGTTCATGGGTGATATAGCCATACCAATTTTACCCATATTGCCTTGTGGTAAACCTGTTTTAAGTTCAGTCCAGGTTTCGCCTCCGTCGCTGGAAGTATGGATACCTGCGCCTTCGTTCGTTCCCACATAGGCGCCAATAGAACGCTGACGCGCCCACGTTGCAGCATAAAGTTTGTCTGGGTTACGCGGGTCAATAAGTAGTGATGTTACCCCGGTCCATTCGTCAGCTGGCTTAAGCACTTGCTTCCACGTTTCACCGCCATCTGTCGTCTTATAAAGCCCTCGCTCGCCGCCGCCACTCCACAATGGTCCTTGGGCAGATACCCATACAATATCTGGATTTGTAGGGTGAATAATAATGTCAGAAACGTGCTCTGACTTCTTCAGACCCATATTCTTCCAGGTTTGACCGCCATCTAGCGATTTATATACACCGTCGCCAAAGCTAATGTGACGGCCACCATTATTTTCGCCCGTTCCCACCCAAATAATATTTGAGTTGCTTGGCGCAATGGTCACGTCACCAATGGAGTAAACTGGCTGGTCGTCGAAAATTGGCGTCCAGGTCGTACCCGCGTTGGTAGTTTTCCACACGCCACCCGAGCCCACCGCGGTGTACCATGTTGAGGGATTGTTCTGATCGACTGCGATATCAGCGATACGCCCAGACATGTACGCAGGCCCAATGTTTCTCAGCTCCATGGCTTTGAATGTTGAACTGCTGAAGACTTCATTCTTGTCGTTTTTGTCTGCAAAGGCGGGGGTGCACGCAAGTGCAACTGATACAGCAACTGCCGCTTTAAGAAGCTTTTTCATTATTGTTATCCAGTGTGTTTGATAGGGCTCAAAACCCTTTTTTAATTTGTAGTACTATCACTCTATAGCATTACTAATAAATGCTTAAAGTTACAATGTAACATACGACCAACTGCCCATTACAAAAGTTGAAAATATTGTGCACCGACTTAACATTACTTAATATCTTGATGGTCATTAGCCAGTGCATTTTTTCAAAAAGTAGTTTAGCCCTACCGACTCAATCTGTACATTTATTCAACAAATCGTATATTATCCAATCTGGATCTTTGTTTTACTATTCAGGGCGTCAGCCTAAGAATACTGATACTGATTCACAGGATTCAAATAGACACGAAAAAGCTTAAAGGCTCGAAGGGAATACATAAAAATAATATGCGGATTAGACATCTAACAATTTTACTCGTCGTTGCCAGCGTTCTACTTAGTGCCTGCACACCTTCACAACCTACAAACAAAATTCTGATCAGTGGTCCCTTTGAACCAGTCAATAACGATCCGGCAAGTACCGGCTACATGTTTACACGAATGCAAATTCTGGAAACTCTCATAGACGTGGATAACCAAGGTCAGCTTATCCCAGGACTTGCTAGCTCATGGTCAAATGATGAGGACTTTACTGTTTGGACATTTAATTTACGTCCTGATGTGTATTTTCATGACGGCACGTTAATGACCGCCGACGCCGTCTACAAAAGTCTTTCGGTCGCGTTTGGTAAACCAACGCCATTTTCAAAAGATATGATCGCCAACATGGAGGTGGTATCAGAATATTCTATCAAGTTCACCTTGAACCAAAGTTACCGTCCTTTCCCTTCCCTGTTAAGTAATTATGCAACTGCGATCGTGGCACCTGTTACCTTCGGTAAGTTCAATCGAATTAAAACCTTAATAGGTACAGGCCCCTATCAGATTACGCACTTTGAACCACCCCACAATATTACAACCACGCGCTTTGACAATTATTGGGGCGAGCCCGCTGTTATTGAAAACGTTGAGTACGTAACGGGTCACCGCTCTGAAACGCGGGCGCTTATGGTACGAACGGGGCAAGCAGATATTGTGTACAACCTCGACCCTGCCGCGGTTAGCATGTTGCGCACTGACTCTAACGTAAACGTGTTTAGCGACAGGATCCCTCGCACCACTCTAGTTAAGTTAAATAGCGGCCATCCTATCCTCTCAGATGTAAAAGTAAGGCGAGCATTGAGTTTAGCGATTGACAGAAAAGGCATTGCATCTGGCGTAATGCGTATATCGAATATCTCTGCTGATCAGCTATTTGGCCCAAATATTCGAGACTGGCATATTCGTTCTACTGCCACAGATAATGCTACCAATACTATTTCAATGGGTGACGCTGACAATAATCCAACAATTAAAAATAGCGTTGAAAATGGTGACTTATTATTAAATAGGAAAAAAGCGGCACAGCTGCTAACCGACGCGGGATGGTTAGTAGGTGAGAATGGCGTGCGCTACAAAAATGGCTCACCTTTAACGCTTGATATGATTACCTATGCCAATCGGCCAGAACTCATTACCATTGCCACGGCAATTCAAGATCAGTGGGCTAGCATTGGAGTGAAGCTCTCTGTCCATATGGAAAATGTAAGTGCCATTCCTTCAGGGCATGCTGATGGTACATTGCAAACTGCACTTATGGCGCGTAACTTTGCTAACATCCCAGACCCTCTCGGTATAATGCTGGCTGACTTTTCTTCAAAAGAAGGCGGCGATTGGGGGCCAATGAACTGGCAAAATGAAAAAGTGTTTAGCGATTTAAAGACCTTGAGTCACACCACGGATGAACACGCTTACAAATCATTGATATCATCAATTATGCAAGAAGTTCAGCAAGACGTTCCTCTTATCCCCGTTATGTACTATGTGCAGCAAACGGCGACATCTAGCCGACTAAGAAACTTCAGCTTCGACCCTTACGAGCGTTCTTTTCGCGTATCTCAAATGAGAATAGCCCCATAATAATGAGAAAAATCCTACTTCAACGGCTGCTTCAAGCTGTACTGATGGCGTGGAGTGTAGGCACACTCACATTTATTATAACCCGTTCACTACCTGGAGATATGGCTTACAAAATAGCGGCTGGCCGCTACGGTGACGATGCGGTAAGCACAAGTGCCGCTAACGCCGTAGCAGAAGAACTTGGTCTGCACAGAAGCGCTTTCGAACAGTACGTAAGCTGGATGACTGATTTAGCCTCACTGGATTTAGGCAATAGCTTGGTCACGGGGGCCCCCATTGTTGTTGAGCTACAAAATCAGCTTTCTTACACCCTTGTTCTCGCTGGACTCGCTATTCTGGTATCCGCATTAATTGCGTTTCCTCTGGGAATTTATAGCGGCATCAGAAGCGCTCGAAAAAGTGAAAATACTCCTAAAAGCCGTGCTTCTCTTTTTGATAAAGCAGTATTAGTGTTTTCCACGTTCGTGCGCTCTCAACCGGTCTTTTGCTTGGGGCTAATTCTCATCTTTATTTTTGCTCTAGAGCTCAACTGGCTTCCGGTTGCGGGCTCTTCAGGCTTTGTCTATACCATATTACCTGTAATGACCTTAGGGTTAAGCCTGGCGGCTATATCAAACCGCGTAATTCGCAATAGTACTGTTAATGCGGTTCAATCGGGTTACTTCCATTTCGCCAAGATAAAAGGGTTAAGCGCTCTAGAAGCGTTCAGGTGCCATGCGCTACCTAACATTGTAATACCTGCTCTAGCCTTCATGGGCATACAGCTTATCGGGTTAATTGAAGGCGTAATTATGATTGAAAGCCTTTTTGCTTGGCCCGGCATAGGACACGGACTTTCCCATGCTGTCTTTGCCCGCGACATCACTATGTTACAAGGCACAGCGTTGCTGATGGGCACGTTATTCGTATTGGTCAACACACTAGTCGATTTAAGTCAGTATGCACTCGACCCAAGGGTGAGAGAGAATCGAGGGTATAGCCAATGAAGACACCCGCCTTATCTGTTGAAAAATTGATTGGCTTTTCACTTTTGATGCTGCTCTTATTACTTGCGTTGGGCGAGCCTGTTCTATTGGGAACAAACGGTAATCAACAAAATTTAAAGCAAGTGCTCGAAGCCCCAAGTGCGCAACATTGGTTAGGTACAGATCAGTTCGGACGCGACATGTTAGCCAGAATCTCAGAGGGTCTGCGCATATCACTTTCTCTCGCTGCACTTTGTGTACTAAGTTCATCAATAATTGGTGTGCTAACGGGCGTAATTGCAGCGTGGTGTAGAGGTTGGGTAGATACGACGTTGAATTTCATTGCCAATACGATATTGGCGCTCCCCGGACTGGTACTTATTCTTCTTTTCGCGGCGCTAGTGCCAGGCTCTTTCATTATGCTGTATTTAGCCATTTCCTTAGTACTTGCCGTCGAGTACTTCAGGCTGGTACGTGCTATCACTCTACCAGTAGTGACAGGCCCTGCACTGGAAAACTCGGCGCTAATGGGTTTTCCAAAACGCTATTTATTTAGTAAGCATATATGGCCCGCCATTCGACAAGACGTGTTATCACTTGCTGCTTTTGGTGCCTCCTCCTCAATTATCGCCATGGCATCGGTGGGCTTCGTTTATGTTGGTTTAAAACCTCCCAGCCCTGAGCTCGGGCTGATGATAGTTGAGCTTTTTCCATACTATCACGAAGCACCTTGGCTGCTCGCACAACCTATTTTCACCCTATTCGTTCTCGTACTGGGCTTTCACTTACTTTCTGCGAAGAGTGACAATACACCTCGTTTAAATAAGTTCATTTTTGACAGCAGCAGTAGACTATCAAAGAGTGATGTATTGGAGCGCAAACTGTGAGCCAATACATTGCTATTGAACGCTTATCAATTTACGCGCAAGACACCATTATTGTAGAGGATCTATCCCTTAACCTCGAACAAGGCGAGACGCTTACTATATTGGGTGAAACCGGGGCAGGTAAAAGTCTGCTAGCGCAAGCAATTATGGGCGACTTACCACCTGCACTGAGGGTTACGGGAAATGTTCTGGTAAACGGTGTAGATATGCTTCGTGCGAACCGACGTGAATGTGAACAATTGTGGGGGCGAGACCTTGTTATGCTGCCGCAAGAGCCATGGCATTCTCTAAGCCCAATGATGAAAATTCGCCAGCAAGTCGCCGAAGTTTTTCGGTTTACATTGGGTAACGGTGCTCGCGAAGCACAAAAGAGTGCGAAGACACAGCTAGACAACCTGGCTCTTAAAGACGACAGTGATAAGGTCCCTTCTCAACTTTCCGGTGGAATGGCACAGCGTGTCGCTTTTGCCTGTGCATCAGCGACTAATGCACCTTTATTTCTAGCCGACGAACCCACAAAAGGGCTAGATGCCGGACGCAAACATCATATTATTGAGCAACTAAAGCAAAAAGCTAACGACGGTACGCTACTTACTATTACGCACGATGTTTCAGTGGCAGAGGCACTAGGTGGTAAATGTATGGTGCTTAAAAACGGGAAACTGGTAGAAACAGGTGATACCCGCAAGATACTGTCCTCCCCGTCTTCAAACTATACCAAAACCCTTATTGCGTCGGCTCCGCAACACTGGACGGCTACAACAAAAAAAACGCATAGGTTTGCACCGCTGGTATCGGTGAATGACCTCACAATTATGAGAGGTAACCGTACACTATTTACTGGCCTTAGTTTTTCTTTAGGGAAAGGCGAAATTGTCGGGCTTTGTGGTGATAGCGGCAGTGGAAAAACGTCTCTAGGTGATGCTCTACTTGGGCTTCTACCCTATCAAGGCAATATTGCGTTTCATACGCTTTTACACCGTTATCAAACCCTAAAGCTATATCAAGATCCCCCCAGTTCATTTGCCGATCACACTACGCTTAAATCATTGATTGATGACGTAATAAAGCTTCACAAGGTGTCTAAAAAGCGTGCTGATTTACTTTCATCTCAACTAGGCCTTAACCAGCGATTGTTTGAGCGCAGCGCCTCTGAGGTAAGTGGAGGTGAGCTTCAACGCATTGCATTGCTGCGCGCGCTGCTACTAAGACCCAAGCTACTTATAGCTGACGAGCCAACATCTAGGCTCGACCCCATTACAAGTAAGGCAATTACTCACTTACTTGTCGATCAATGCAGAGAAGAAAATTGTACGGTGCTCTTTATCAGTCACGATAGAACACAGCTAGAAAAAGTCTGTGACCGCGTCATTGACCTTCAGAGTCTCACAACATCAAAAGCCGTTATATAACGGCTTTTGGAAGACAAGATTCAGGGCACTTTCGTGTGTTTATACGCAAACCGTAGCCGCGAATGAACTAAAAAGTCACGATTTCATCATCAATAAGATGACCAACAACCTGACTCTGCTCAGCATCTACAAAGGCGCTATCAATAGCGCTAAAACGCGCCGTAGTAACTTTTCGATAATTCGGGTGTGTATAAATATAAGTTTGCTCTGACTGAAGCGCCTCTATCACGCGTTCAGCTAGCACAGAGGCATCGATTCCCGACTCTACTGCTTTAGTGGCTGCTTGGGCTCCGACTTTAAGCTTCTCTTTATCAATGCGTTTTTCAGCGGCTACTGCGTATTTTTGCTGCCTATTTCTATACGACTCGTGAATGCGGGTTTTCACGAATGCTGGACACAATACAGAAGTATGGATTCCAAAAGGTTTCAGTTCTGGTACCCAGCTTTCTGTCATAGAAACAACCGCAGCTTTTGATGCGCAATAGGCCGCCGCATATGGCATGCCCATCATTCCGGCCATCGACGCCACGTTTAGCACCCAACCTCCTTCGCCGTGCTCTTTAATAGCTGGCACGCAGGCTTGTGCGCCATAGAGTACGCCCATAACGTTGACGTCCATTACCCAGCGCCAAGTCTCATGCTCCGAATCTTCGACTTTCCCCGGCGTACCGCCAACGCCAGCATTATTGATGACCATATGAACCTTGCCAAACTTCTCTTTGGCGTTAGCTACAATATCTTCCCACTGAGCGTAATCGGTAACATCAAGGGCGCAAGTCAATACATCGAAACCTTTCTCTCGTAAATCATTGCCCGACTCGTCTAATGCAGTATTATCAATATCTCCCATGACGATATTCATACCCTGCCTTGCCAATGCCTCTGCCAGCGCTAGCCCTATGCCGCCAGCGGCGCCAGAAATAATAGCGGTCTTACCCGTAAATTCGTTAGACATCTTACTCTCCTGTTATTGTTCTTGCGCCGCGGGCCCTTTGGGAAAGCCATTTCAATGAGGAGTTTGCAATCGCCTATCTCACTCAACTAGCGCTTATCTACACACCTAGATTAGGGGTAACAGGATGGGGAAAATACTTTATTTGGCTAATTTGAATAGCTTCATGAAATTAATAAGTCAGGTTAAACGTACAGGCGGGGCAAATAAAAAAGGGCAGTGACTAACCCTGCCCTTTGCATTACCCCGCTACTATATTTCTATGTTGAAAACTGTCTCATCCGTTCTACATCAACCTAACCGACTGTTCGATTAAACCTGGTGCTACTAATCTAATTCTCAACAATGGCTTTTGACAGAGCGTACTTACAGGAGTCGATATCTTCACGCCTCAGTAAATACTTCCGCTTGTTTGTTAAGCCGCGAAATCAGTATATTTGATGATGTCAGCCATTTCGAAAGCTCCAGCGGGTTGACTGCCCTGTACTTTTAGTTCTGGATACCATGAAGGGTTAGATCCTAAGAACGAGTGAGGGTCACTTTCAATCAAACCTATAAGCACTTCAGCTACAATATAACCTCCAACAGGCCCCAAATGATTGCCTCCTGAGAGGCTACCCTCGCAAAGAATGTACAACCACAGCGGAGTCGCTTGAGCTAAGTTGCCCGGCAGTTCGAACATCGACATATCGGGAGAATCCAGGCTTACGCCTAAAACAGACTCCATGTATTTGTGCACAGACTGGCCTGATGGCAGTGAAAAGCTCTGACCACGTTGCAAATTTCTTACGGCAAGCGATGCCTCGGCATTTTTGATAAACGGCAACTCCAGTAATTCTGAAGGCAATTTTTCATCGACCGCCCCCGCTTTCTGAGCATCTTCTCCAAAAAACCAACTCCAGTTAATCGCTCCTGCCGTATTCTTCTGGAACCCTATACCTAACTCGCTGCCAAACATCGTTACACCTTTATGACTTTCGTTAAAGTCTAATGGGTTGGTAACCATTGTATGACCAAAGCGATAGGCGGCGACGGAAAATTCAACTGGAATAAATGGAGAGTTATCTTCAGTAAAAAATCGTCGACCGTTACACATAATATCATCGACGACCGTTTGACCTACTAGCTTGGGTAAAAAGTCATAAATAATGACCCATTGGTAGTGCCAGGTCACGATCTCTCGCGCCTTTTCGAAAAGAGCAGTTTTCGTCGTATAAGAGCCCTTCGTTAGTAACTCATTGACAACCGTGTTATGAAAATAGTGCATCAGTAATTGAAACTGAGAGACTATTCGGTTTTCATCGTTACGTGGATCGCCAATCAACGCCACTTGGTTTAAATGCCCCTGAGGAGTACTCTCTGCTCTAAGTAAATCATCACCGTTCGTCAGCAGGTGCAACTTGTCTATTTGTTTAGGTTTGCCGGAGGCGTTTGGTGGTGCGTGATAGTAGAGATGCGGTGTCCCTTCAACACCCGACCCATAGATACAATCCAAATCCAGGGTAGGCGTTCGGATATTATTGATGTCATCAGGGGTATTTCGTGAACTTAAACTCGATGTAACATCAAGGGTAATATCATGATCGATGAATTGGCCTAAGAATACGTAACCCAGGTCAATATCTGACAACTTGGCTTCTGCTCCGGAATCCATGGGTCCGTTCTTTTTACCGCATTCACGAAGATCATGCGAGTTACTGATAAGTCGAGGGAGTTGAGGAAATAGACGCCTGAATCGGCCTTGTAATTGATGATGGGTGCATTTAGGGGTCATACCGCTAGGTGTATTGATGCCATGATGTATCATATTCAGTCTCCATTTTAGTTATCACCTTTTCACTGATAAACACTAAAAATGGGGAAGTTATTGAAAATCTATTGCTCGGAAACATCGTGAGCATCCATACTCTGCTTTCCCTTTTTGAACAACAAGACCAGCTCAAGGCTTATATTAGACTATCTCAATGTGTTTATTTTTTCAACAATCAAGATAACCTTAAGCTGTTATAAAAAATGATCGTTGAGTAAACTCACCAGCGAATACCCCTTCGTTTGTCTCCGTTTCCTTGGCTCCAAACTCAAAAAAATATGGACGGTTTAAACTCAACCGTCCTCTGCATGAGGTTTTACATAGGCCAAAAGCTACATAAAATTCAGTTCTGACTTATTTGTTAACGCGCTAACGCCAATTAAGAACTGTAAAAACACGGTACATCATTATACTCAACTAGCCTTTTGCTTTACTTCGCCGGCATAACATAAACCTCGCGAACGCAGGCTGACTCTTCTGCGCTTAGGGCAAATAATACCGATTTTGCAATATCAGCTGGCTGAAGTTTGTCTTCCTTAGGTTCATCGAAAAATGGCGTATTCACCATACCAGGGCAAATAGTGGTACAGCGGCCGCCCCACTCGCGCATTTCTTCGGCGAGGTTCTGACCGAAACCATAAGCAAACCACTTGCTTGCCCCATATACAGAACCCTTGAGAGCTATTCGACCGGCGACCGAAGACGTAATAATGAAGTGGCCTTGCGTATCGCGCAGGTACGGCAATCCGGCTTTTGCAGTATAAAGCAGTCCATTTACGTTTGCGCCCAGCATGCCATCCCAGTCATCTACGTCCCCCTTTTCAATGCCGGCGGCTTTCGCGCCGCGCCCCGCATTGGCGAAAATGCCGTCAATGCGACCGAAATGTTTGCTCACCTTTTTAAATGCCGTATCGACATTTTTAAAGTCACTAACGTCAGCTTTTACAGCGAACGCAACATCATTGCCAAGCTCTTCGACTAAGGCACGCAATTTGTCCTCACTTCTTGCTAAAAGGGCAACATTAAAACCGTTATTTACCAGTTGCCTTGCCGTTTCTTTGCCAATGCCGCTGGAAGCTCCCGTTATAGCGATAACCTTTTTATTTGTAGCTGCGGTGGACATACACTTCCTCCTTTTTACTGGGCAACCATTTCACTAATTTTGTTTACGAAAGCTGGAATATCATCTGGGTTTCTACTGGTCACCAGTTTTGAATGGGTCACCACTTCCTCATCAACCCACGTCGCACCAGCATTTTTGAGATCTGTTTGGATACTAGGAAACGAAGTGAGTGTTGCACCTTTCGCTAACCCAGACTCCACCAGCAACCATGGACCATGACAGATAGCACCTATAGCTTTAATACTTGCCGCGCTGTTTGCACTTTCGATGAAGGCAACAGCATCTTCGTTGGTACGCAGCACATCGGGATTGATTTGACCGCCGGGTAGCACAAGGGCATCGTAATCTTCAGGGTTTACAGACGTAACTTGTTTATCAACGTTAATTTCTTTTCCCCAGTTGTCTTCGTCCCATGCTTTGATCGTCGATTGAGCATCAATAGATAGCACATCAACGTCAGCACCTTGCTCAATAAACTTGTCTCTTGGTTGAATCAACTCGCTTTGCTCAAAACCATTGGTTGCCAAAATAGCGATTTTTTTGCCTTTAAGGTTTTGGGTGTTGCTCATAATGTTCACTCCTTTTGAAAGACGAAATGTAAAGCTAGTAAAAACAGGGGTCACTGCACGACAGAAATAACTGTCCGCCTACCACCTTTAGCAAATCCCATCAGGTGAAAGCGTTAGTTTGTGCATGGCATAACCTAGCTCTTACTATCTAGCTACGATGCTATTGAAGGTGCAAATTACAAACCATCCAAACCAAGAAGCGCAAGCCATTGATTCAATTAAAATAAATGAAACACCAACAACTTCACCACCATTGATAGCCACGCACATATTCAGATCTTGTGAACGATTTACAGAGCTTGTTTCTCGCTTCTTTTTTCAAGGTGATGTAAGCCGACAGCGAAATTTTCATGTATCAAGCTTTAAGAGTTTTATTGTTTAGGCAAGGCATGAGGACACATGAGCAAGGAACGTTTTAACCACGCTAAATCTGCATTTGAGCTTTCTTTGAAAAGTTGGTGGAGTATTTCAAAGCGTATTTTCACTAGCCTGCAAAAAGACAACATTCCTCTTATCTCCGCTGGCGTTGCCTTTTACTGCTTGCTGGCTATCTTCCCCTTACTAGGGGCAACCATTGCCTTGTATGGCCTTGTTGTATCACCCGACGAACTACAAAGTCATATGGCATTGCTGGTAAATGTAGTACCAAATGACAGTCGCTACATCATTGAAGAACAGCTTAAAAATTTAACCGAGAAGTCGAATACTGCATTAGGCTGGAGTTTTTTATTTACTCTGCTCTTGTCACTGTGGAGCAGTAGCAAAGGCGCCAACGCACTGATAAAAGCATGCAACATTACCTATAGCGAGGCGGAAGGAAGAGGCTTTTTCAAAGGTATTCTAGCGCGCATTACGTGCACCATATTTATGATCCTTACTGTAATTGTATCCCTCGCCTGCATCACCATTTTACCCGAAGCAATAAGCTGGATGACGTCAAATGCCCTTAGTACCGAGCAAGCCATGTGGGTGACTTGGCCGGTGATGCTGGCCCTATTTAATATTGCGCTCTCTGCCTTATATCGTTATGCGCCTCACCGACGAGAAGCTCAGTGGCGCTGGGTGACGCCGGGGTCAGTTTTTGCCACGTTATTATGGGTAGTAGCCTCGTATGGCTTTTCGATATACCTCAATGAATTTGGAAGCTACAACAAAACCTACGGCTCCGTTGGGGGAATTATTATCCTGCTCATGTGGTTGTATTTAACCGCGTACATCATTCTAATTGGTGCAGAGGTGAACTCGTCGATAGAGCTCCAAACTACTGCAGACAGTACGGTGGGTGAAGACAGACCCATGGGCGAAAGAAACGCATTTGTGGCAGATCATACACCGGATGATTTAAGGCGCTAATGCTTAAGCTATCTGAGGCGCATGCACTATCTAGCAGCGCCTTCCTCACCATCAATTTTTAGCATCTTTACGAGCATTTCTTTTCATTTTACCTATATCAGAATTTGCCTCATAGTCGCGCCGCGAAATTATCTTCTCTTTCCTTTGATGTAAGGCATTACCTTGGACAACACCCTTATCCCGCCAGCCAAAGCGCGGGTTTCTGTTCCCGTTATTGCGCTGGGTATGTACGCAGTTGCGTCTGGCTATTTGATGAGTCTGATCCCACTAATGCTCAGCCATTACAACCTAGACACGGCTATCGCCAGTTGGCTTGCCAGTAGCTTTTATGCAGGATTACTTGTAGGTGCCCTTAGCATTGAACCGCTGGTCACCCGCATAGGGTACAAGCACGGTTTTGCACTGTGTTTAGGCATATTATTGCTAACTATTGTAGTAATGCCTTTGTTTGCTCACACCGCAGTTTGGCTTGTGGCTCGGTTAGTGGCTGGCGTTGCTGTAGCGGGTGTATTTGTTATCGTAGAGTCGTGGCTTTTACACGGCGACGAAGCTGATAGAGCCAAACGTTTAGGCTTATACATGGGCGCACTGTACGGGGGAAGCTCTTTAGGTCAGTTAGGTATTGGCGCTATTGGCGTAGGCGGCATGCTTCCTTTTGCTGCCATTTTCACCATGTTGATTTTAGCCATTGGCGTACTTTTGTTTGCAAAGAGCGAACAGCCTGAATCTTCCCAGAGTACGCCACTGTCGCTAAAGCAAATATCGAAACTAAATCATGCCGCAATTATTGGTTGCATAGTGTCAGGTTTAACCCTAGGTGCCATTTACGGCTTAATGCCCCTTGAACTATTAAACCGCGGCATTGCTCATGACGATTTGGGTAGCTTAATGGCCTTAATTATTTTAGGCGCTATGGCAGTTCAACCTCTAATTCCTGCGTTATCCAAGTACTTAGGCCGCACGTTACTCATGGCACTATTTTGTTTACTGGGTGTCGCCGCCATAACATTAACCGCAGCGGTTAGCGGTATATACGCTTTGGGAGCAGGTCTGTTTCTATTAGGGATGGCAATATTTGCCCTATACCCAGTGGCAATAAATCTCGCCTGTGACAAACTCGATGCTAGCTTCATTGTATGCGCCACACAGGTCATGCTTTTCAGCTACAGCGTGGGTTCAGTAGTAGGCCCACTCATTGCCGATAACTTTTTAGTAGGCCCTCAAGGATTGATGGGCTACTTATTTGCGTGCTTACTTGCTACCAGTATTTATATGTTGATAGCCAGTGTTAAAACGAAAGGTCGTGCTATGGCAGGCGAGTAACACACTCGCCTTGTCCATCTTACTGCCCCTATTGTGGGGCAGATTCAAAATACGACACCTTATCGCTTCCCTTTCGCGACACTTTCAGCCGCTTTTTACCGCTTACTGTTTCAAGAGAAAGTCGGTTTGGATAACCTTCCACACCAAATTCTCCGTCACCAAGGTAAACAAGTTCCCCACTTTCGATATGACTCCACAGCAACAGTCTTCCTTGGTAGAAAAGCTGGTTATTCTGCTTGCTGATTTCGATGGTTTCTCCAAAGCCTGCAAGATATTTACCTTCAAAGTCATTTAACAGTTCAAGGGGAACCTGTTGCTTTACCACGGGCAAGCTTTTCTTCCAGTCGAGCTTTTCCACAACCGTTGCAATAACTGTTTCAATAACCGGAATTCGAGCAGGGTTGCCGCCGTTACCGAATATAGCGATACCTCTACCATCGCGCATTGTGCCCATGATTTTCCCTCCTGTTCCCGTGTTTGAACCACCATGAGAGAACCACTCTAGGTTGCCTTTAGCCTCAAGACGCATCCAGCCAAGCCCCCAACCACCTACAACATCAAGGGTTTCAATTTGAGTAGTATTGCGCGCCACTGCTTGCGAGATTACCTTTGTATCATCGCCATTTAGTGCTCTTTGCATTTCGATAATCAATGTTGCCATATCAAGAGCATTACTCCACATTCCCGAAGGCGCGATTTGCGGGCAAATTGGATATCCAGATTGGATCACGCTCAAATCGTCGTGATGAACGCTTGCCACATTTTGCAAAAATAGCGGGCTGTCAGGTTGATACATTGTGGTGTTAACCATGTTAAGCGGCTTAAATAGCATTTCTTCTGCTAATTCAGGCAATGTCTTTCCAGTTAGATCTTCCAGCGCAATTTGCACAATAACGTAGCCTCCGCCGCTATACGACCAAGTTTCACCAGGCTTAAATGCTAAGCTAATGGGCGAGTCATAACGAGGTACGTTTACTCCGTTTAGGCTATCGATAGCCGTTGGCACAGCGTCTCCTTTATAAAAGTCAGCAAACCCACTTTGTGTGGTGCCCGCAGTGTGGCTGAGCAACCGACGAAAAGTAATTTCCTCTGGGTTGGGAAACTGCTCTTTTTGCAGTGTCCAACGGATGAGATACTTAGCTACAGAGTCGTCTAAACTAAGCTTGCCTTGCTCTTCGAGCATAGCCGCTAGTAGCGCGGTAACCGGCTTGGAAATAGAAGCGGTAGAAAAGGCCGTTGACTGGTTAATAGAATCGCCTGAACCGAACACCTTTTCCCCAGCTGTGGCGGAATAGACAACATTGAAGTCGTCGATTACCGCGACGCTTACGCCACTTAATTTGTATTCTTTTAAGAGCTCGTTGAGTTCTGCTTGAGACAACAGTTGGTTGTCATTTGCGTGGGCTATTTCAAGTGGCGCATACCACAATAGTAAAAGGGTAAAAGCTACTAGTTTATTAATGGGTGTCATAAATTACTCTCCGTATAAATTTCAGCCAAATGTAGCGTCAATTATTCGGTTTACGGCGACCTATTTCCTGAACTGCATCAGGCATTCCCCAAGTGCATTACTTCGACTTCATTAACAGTTAAAAACTGTGTACTGTGTTAACAATAACAACAAACAACACGCCCTAACTTCCCGTGCAAAAACTCAATTGGTTCTACTTAATGCTTATGACAATGCTCATTTGGGGCGTTGTACTTTTGCACGAACAGCCCACCCATTCACTGACGTTTCCTTCTCAGGTCAGCATCCTTTATTCTGGGCAAGAGGAAGTACCAGCGGAGAACGACCCTCGATGGCGGGCTCATTCCCAGTCGGATATCGAACTGTCTAATGAAGTAAGGTGGCTCAAGTTCACACTTGCGTTCAACGCAACATCAAATGGGTCACAAGGTGTACAACAAACCGAGAGTGCGCTTAAAGGCTTGTTTGTTTCTATACTTGGCGCGTTTTCTGTTTATTTGAACGGCTATCACATTGGTGATAACGGCATGCCTGCAACAGCCGAGAGCAAAGAATTGCCAGGTGAGATAGACAGTATATTCATACTACCTTCACAGTACCTGAATACTGGTGATAACACGGTGATGGTAAGGCTGAGCAGCGAATTTCGTCCAGATACCGCGCAAAGTAGTGGATTTTGGGTATTTGCAGACGTCTTCGAAACTCTTGCCGCCATTAATGAGTGGCGTATCCGATTGCCCTTAATGATGCTAAGTGGCTTGGTTCTTGTCGCCATGTATTCATTTGTGGTGTACTTTTCATCGCTCAAAGAGCCTGCATACCTGTGGTTTAGCTGCCTATGCACCATGTTAATTCTATTAATCTTGGCCGAGTCATGGCGAGGTCTATTCGGTTACAGCTACCAGTGGCATATCCTTAGAATGGAAATCGTCCTTGGATTAACCCTTGTTATCAGCCTGGTGCTACCGCTCTTTTTCCTGTCTTTCTTCCGCTATTCAAAAACATGGTTTATCAGTACCTTGCTTGTGTTGGTTATGGCTAGTTGTGGGGTGCTGTTATATTTCGATGGTTACGATTACCGCAGCTTTTTGTTGTTCAGTGTGTCTTTGCTCATTAGCTTTATTATTGGTGTGGCCAGTATTTATAAACGGAAGAAATACGCGTGGTTAATGACCATGGGAATAGTGGTATTTGTTTCACCCGTTCTCATTAACCGGTTTTCGTTTATGGACCAATATTTCTTTGTTTCGTTTAGTGGCTTAGCGCTTTTATTACTACTCGTGCTAAGCCAAACCCATGCTGAGAGACAGCGTGCATTTACGCAGTCAACGCTTACCACCCAGCGTCTGCAGCTTGAGCTTATAAAGAAACAGCTACAGCCTCACTTTATTCTCAATACCCTAACGGCAATTGAAGAGTGGATTGAAATAGCCCCTAAAGAAGCCATTGGGTTTATTCAGGCGTTAGCATCGGAGTTTCGCCAAATGGCCAGCCTAAGCGATAGAGCCTTAATTGCTTTACAGCAGGAAGTCGCCCTTTGTGAAAGTCACCTTAAAATTATGGGATACCGCTTCGACGCCCACTTTTCACTGCAAAAGCCGGTGATGTCAGAAAACAAAGGGCAGCAGCTTATTCCTCCCGGAGTATTACTCACCCTCATAGAAAATGCGTTTAGCCACAACAGATACGGCTCGGGAGAGTATCTATTTAGTCTCAGCTTTTCTGAACAACAAGAGGATGAAGCACAGGGTGTGTCCGTAGAGAATGCCAAGCATGATAAGAATAAAAGACATTCAACTACCTTGCTGTTTAAAGCTCAGCTTACTCAACACTATTCTTACCAGACATCAGCATTAGAGAATAAAGAAGGAACCGGTGTTGGCACCAAGTATATTAAAGCCCGGCTCACAGAAGCGTTTGGTAATAACTGGAAGCTAGTGGAATTTATTGAAGATAAGTATTGGGTAACTAAGCTCACATTTCCAACAACGTTCGTTTCGGGTGAGCAAAGTAACGCGCACGCCGAGCAGACCGAACAAATCACCTTACAAACGCTATGATGAATATTACCCTAGTAGAAGATGAACCCATGGTCGCCAAACGACTTGCTCGTTTTATCGACCAGTGTACCGACGATAAAACCACTATTCATCGCTTTTCCAACCTCGATGATGCAGAAGAACATTTGTCTAACCGCGACACAGACTTGCTTTTTCTAGATTTGAATTTGCATGGAAAAGACGGTTTTTCATTAATTCATCAACAGCTTGCCGCCCCTTATCACACCGTGGTGGTGTCAGCGAATACCGACAGGGCTTTAGAAGCGTTTGAGCTTGGCGTACTCGATTTTATTGGTAAGCCATTTACTCAAGAAAGAATAAGTAAAGCGATAGAACGCTTTTCTCTGCATCAATTTAAGGGCCAATGTCAGCGGTTGTCATATCGCAAAAACAATGTGCTCTGCTTTCTTCAAGTTGATGACATTCAATTCATTCAAGCCGCTGGGCACTACAGTGAAATAACCACTAAAGACAATCAAACCATATTGCATGACAAGCATTTAGACAGGTTAATGCAAATTCTACCTCAAGGATTTATGCGAGTTCATCGCTCTTATGCGATACCTCTTGATGAAGTTAAGCATATTGAACAACACTCAGGCGCGAAGTACATAGCACACCTGCACTCGGGCGCGAGTGTTCCAGTAGGAAGAACTAAATTCAGTACGCTGGTTGATGCTCTGGGCAGCTAAGACTTCTAAGCTGTGCGTAAACGTTGAATATCTTTTTGAGGCGGCATGCCAAACAATCTGCTGTATTCTCGGCTAAATTGAGATGCACTTTCATAGCCAACCAATGAGCTTGCTTGTGTTGCGTCCAAACCGTTCATCAGCATTTGATCCCTTGCTTCTTGTAATCTTAGTGTCTTTTGATATTGCAGAGGGCTGGTACCAGTAAGTGCTCGAAAGCGCTGCCTGAAAGTAGAGGCACTCATGTGGGCTTGGTCCGCCAATGCATCCACTCCCACTGACTGAGTAAAATTCTGTTTTAACCACGTCACCACTTTTAAAATATGTGCGTTTGGCGCGCCTGACGACACAAGGTGGCGAAGGTGCAATCCGTGTGGTCCATCAAGTAAGCGAATAACAATTTCTTTTTCAACCAATGGGTAAAGGCTATCCAAAAACTTTCCCTGGGCACACATTTTAATAAGGCGACCTAGAGCGTCGTACAAGCCCTCATCCACATCTTGTGTCGATATTGGTTGATATCGAATATCTCTTGGCGGTTTTGACAGGTTAAGCTCGGCGCAAACTTGCAGAATGAGGGTATAGTCTAACTTCAGAACCAGCGCTACAAAGGGGTTGTGCCTCGTCGCCTCTGACACATGAGAAATTACCGGCAAATCAAAGGTAGTTAGCATAGATTGGCCAGCAGTTGACTGATGGAGCTGGTCTTCATAAGAAAGGAGCTTTGCCCCTTGCAAAACGACCGCTAGGCTAAGCGTATAAATACAGTGTAAAGGCTCTGTCGGCGCATTTCTTACGTGAAGGGTAAGGCCTGATATCGGCGTTTCGTGGTCTCCCTCTTTTCGACTGTAGTCCAGCACCATTTCACTTAACGCTTTTTTCGCATCACTGATTGGAAAAAACACCGTTCGATCTCCCACAAGTATTACTTCGAAAAGAAAAGGATTAAACAATAATTACGCCCTTCGGCTGTATGCCTTGGGCGCAAGTTGTCATTACTTATTCTTAGTTAGTTACTAACCTACATGTTCTTTGAAGAAAGGTACAATTTGCGCCATGGCCAGCCCAACAGGTTCACTTTTATCATAAAGGTCGTAATGCGACCAATCTTCTAATTCAACCAATTGGCGATCTTTAGATGCCGCTGCGCGCCCGTAAATTTCCATGCCGTCACGGTAGGCACCAAATGCCCCAACCTTCTGACCAATAACTGCCATTACGGGTTGCGTCATAAGGGTCTCTGCAAAAGAAAATGCGTCCCACGCCAGTGTCTTTTGCGCATGAGAAAACAACATTCTTGTAGCGCCACCCGGCTGTTGGCCTCGCGGGGTTTTGTAGTATTCAGTTGCTTCATAAACATCGCGTTCCGTCATTCCATTGTCTTTGGCTTCAGCGAGACTTGCAGGGAGCAGTTCATTTACCAGTCGCTCACCGCCTCGGGCTTCTGCCGTTCGCTGTGCAGCCATACCCTCTAACGCACCAATGGGGTTATACATGCTAAAGCCTTCTCGAAAGAGTCGACCAATGTTGACAGGTGTGATCCCCACTACGGCTTTGATTCGCTTTTCAGTTAAAGCAGCATTTAAAACATAGCCACCACCGCCGCACACACCGATGCCTGCAATTTTTTCCGCGTCAACGTAAGGCAAGGTAACCGCATAATCAATGACTCGACTCACATCCTCTACCCGTTGGGTGGGATCTTCCACAAAGCGAGGTTCACCTCCAGACTCCCCTTGAAAACTTGCGTCAAACGCAATGACCACATAGCCTGCTTCTGCAAGTGCCTTCCCATAGGTAGCGCTTGATGTCTGCTCTTTACAACTACCAAATGGATGTACACTAATGACTGTCGGGTATTGTTTAGCCTCGTCAAAATCGGGTGGCGTTAGAATAAGGGCTGAAATATCCCATGCCATGTCTGAGTTTCTAAAACTGACCTTTTTCATTTTATGCTCCTTATCTCAAGCATTGTTTGCGCCGTCATCGCAAATGCAATGTCGGCAACAGAAGTTGTTTAGGAATAACTGCTTATAGCGTGCGATTAAAGAAGGTTTCTAACGCACTCATTGCGTTTGTAATTTCTGCTTCGCCGTCGTACAAATCCATGTGGTTTGCACCTTCGATGACATGCATGGTTTTATCCGATGTTGCAGCACGCGCCATCAAGTCGTCACTCATCCATTTGCTTCCCGCATTGCTTCCAACCACCGTCAACAAAGGTTGGGTAAGGAAAGCTTCTGCCTTAAAAAAGGCGTCATAACTAATAAGCTGCGTTAAACTTCTCGCAGTACCAAATCCTGGCGCTGTGCAGTATGCTGCGCGATCGGTATGGTAGTATTCCCACGCTTGGCGAAGTTCTTCATTCGGAGCATCTTCTTCTTTTAAAGGCGCCATTGGCATAGTCGCTGTATCGTTACCGCTGGCATCAGAGGTTCTAGATGCAGAGCCCGCTTCTAAGTAAGGTAATGCCTCACTGTCTTTTACATTGTTGTCCCAACCATTTCGGAACATTTGGCCAATGTTGACCATGCTTACCGTACCCACCGCTTTAATACGTCTATCGTTGATGGCAGCGTTTGCGGTATAGCCAGCGCCCGCACAAATACCCATTGCACCAATACGTTCATTGTCGACGTAATCTAAGGTTGTCAGGTAATCAATTGCTGCACTTACATCCTCAGTTCTAACATGAGGGTTTTCCAGTTGGCGTGGTTCACCACCACTCTCGCCCTGATACGATGCGTCATACGCAAGAGCGATATAGCCTTTTTCTGCTAGTTTTTTTGCGTAGGTTCCAGCAGTTTGCTCTTTAACGCCACCGCCTGGATGTGAAACCACAATGGCTGCGTAAGTTTTGGTTGAATCAAAATTCTCTGGAAAATTTATCAGACCAGACATAGTAATGTTTAAACCGTTGGTATTTGGAAATGATACTTTGTTCATAATGTCTACTCGTCGTTAGGTGAAAATGATGTTCTTGCCTGCTTAACGATTACCTCGTCAAACCATGAATTAAGTATAGGTGTTGGGAGATAGCGAACCTTGCCTAAAACGACGCATTAGTTGCCTGAACCGGTTACTTTGGAATTTAGCAATACAAGGCGTGTTACCTTCCACCTTTAAAAGCGCCGCCAATTCAACGAATAGCCTGATTAAATTAACAACGACACAATTCATCACAAACTTGCCCCATTGTTTCGCCTATGAACGCCCTATTTGTTTTTTTAAATAGAAGTTACCGTTCGTTAACTCAGTGCCACTACCATGCTATTTTCCAAAACACCCAAACGGGATTATTTAACGCCTGCCAATACTCACAAACCTTGGTTTAGGGAGCAGCAACGTGCAGCCAAGCCGCGTAATCACAGGTTGCTGATCCTTACTTCCTTCCTCTGCTTTTTGCTTGGTGTAGTAGTTAGCCCGCTAAGTCGCGCTGAGTCTGGCGAATTGATGCTGCAAAGCGTAGACGGTGAGTCTTCCCCCGCCCTATTGCATTCAACTGACGTGGATTTACAGGTGAATGGCATGATTGCGCACGTTACCTATTCTCAAAAATTCACTAACACCAGTAATGAATGGAAGCATGCCGTTTACACCTTTCCGCTTAATGAAAACGCGGCGATTAACAGTATGGAAATGCTTATAGGAGACAGAGTAATCCGGGGGCAAATTAAGCCGAAGGCAGAAGCGAAAGAAGCATTTAAAGCGGCCAAAAAAGCGGGAAAGAAAGCCAGTTTAACAGAGCAACAACGCCCAAATTTATTCACCCAGCAGGTCGCGAATATAGCGCCGGGTGAGGAAATAACGGTGACACTTCAGTATGTACAACAAGTAGACTACCGCGATGGTAAGTTTACTTTTCACTTGCCTACTACGCTCACTCCTCGCTATTCGCCCGGCATTCCGCTAAATCAGCTTAACGAGAATATAGAGGCTGAAATATCAGGTACAGGTTGGGGAGAACCCACAGATCAGGTACCCGATGCCAGAGCTATCACGCCTTATATGAGAGAAGGCAATGAAGGCCCGCAACTTACGTTCAACGCAACACTAAATACTGGTTTAACGCTTAATAGCGTCACTAGCAGAAATCATCGTGTGAATTGGTCAGAATCCACAGGTAATTATCTTGTCACCTTTAATCAAAGCAATATCATAATGGACCGAGACATTTGGCTAGAGTGGCAGCCCTCGCCCTCTAGTGCACCACAAGCAGCTATTTTCACTGAATCGAAAGGTCAACATGACTACGCCCTTGTTATGCTAATGCCGCCACAAGTTAAGAGCCAAGATTTACAGGATTTTGATCGCGATATCACCTTCGTTATCGACACGTCAGGCTCTATGGGAGGTCGCCCGATTGTCGACGCAAAAGAGAGTTTACAATTAGCGATAGACCGCTTGAGTGAGAAAGACCGATTTAATGTTGTTGCATTTAACAATGATACCACGCGTTTGTTTGAAACCTCTGTAGAGGGAACAACACGAAACAAGCAGTATGCGAGGGACTTTGTAAAGCACCTCAATGCAGGGGGCGGCACTGAAATGGCTCCAGCGCTTAATGCCGCACTTAAACGCACGACAGCTGAAAACTATATAAAACAAGTCGTCTTTATTACCGATGGTGCGGTAGGCAATGAAGCTGCATTGTTCTCGCAAATAAAGAACGAACTGGGTGATGCGCGCCTTTTTACAGTAGGCATAGGCAGCGCGCCTAATAGCTATTTTATGACCCGAGCCGCTCAGTTTGGTCGCGGAAGCTATGTATTTGTTAGCAATACGGCAGATATTAAACAGCAAATGGATAGCTTGCTTTATAAATTAGAAAGCCCTGTGTTGAGTGATTTAAGCCTCACTCTACCAGCTGGCTATGCACAGTCAGCAGAGATTTACCCTTCTAAGATCCCTGATTTATACGCGGGAGTTCCTTTACTTTTGAATGTAAAACTGCCTCATAACGCCGGTACAAGCGGAAAAATAGCCCTTCAAGGCGCACTTGTAGACAAGCAGGGCACTACTCGCGAGTGGACCCGTTCGGTAGCGATATCGCCAACGTCGACAGGTTCTACTCAAAACCTTGGCGTAGCGACTGCTTGGGCAAGAAAGAAAGTGGCGGCGTTAATGGATGAAAAAGCGTTGGGGCGAAATGTAGATGAAGTAAAACAGGACATTCTTGCTGTAGCCCTGCCCCATAAACTGATAACAGAGTTCACCAGCTTCGTTGCTATTGAAGAAAAAATAGCAAATACACAGCGCATACCGTCTTCCACCGAAAATGTAAGAAACCTAATGCCACAGGGAACGCAATTCAGACAAATCAGTTACCCCCAAACCGCAGCGGGTGTATCTGAACATGTCGTATTAGGCATGATTGCCATACTTTTATTGTCGCTTTTTCACAGCATCGCCTTTTTGCGAAACAAGGGGGGGACGAGGTTAGCACCTTAAATTCATTTCTTTATTTTTTGACTTAATATGGCTTGGACAAACAATGATTAAATACTCTTTTACCATCATCTTAGTCTTGATCGCCACAGCCAGTTTTGGCAAAGCTGGCTGGATATTATTGAAAGCTGAACTGGCGCAATATTTAATTCAATCTTCGTGGGAAGAAACGCTAGCCACTGGCGCTAACCAGAAGCCTTGGCGTTGGTCTGATACTTGGCCTGTGGGCAAGCTGGTTCATGCAAAAAGCGAGACGCAGCTGTATGTACTAGAAGGCGCACAGGGGAACGCCCTTGCATTTGGCCCTGGACACCACACCGACTCGCCCCCACTCGGACAGGGTGGTAGTGTGATTGGCGGGCATAGAGATACTCACTTCACGTTCTTAAAGAAGGTGAGAGCCAGAGATATTATGCAATTACAGTTGCCGAACTCACAGTGGGTAACCTATCGGGTTGTATCGAAGACGATAGTCGATGCTGCCTCGGCAATGAAAGTAGATGTAAATGGGCAGCAGCTCTATTTAGTTACCTGCTACCCATTTAATGCGGTATCAACACAAAGTAATTTACGCCTTGTTGTTGAGCTGGTCGAAACTGAAACCCAGCGAACCTGAATAGGTTCGCCTACAATTAATTAGCCGCTTGTTTCGGCGAAAATACGCTGTACAAGGCAGGTAACACAAAGAGTGTTAAAAGCGTTGCAGTAACCAGCCCACCCACGATAACACTTGCGAGCGGCCGCTGAATTTCAGCGCCGACGCCATTAGACATCAACATGGGCACCAACCCTAATGCAGACGTTACCGCCGTCATCAGAACCGGCCTTAGCCTGGATGTAGCACCAGTGAAAACAGCGCTTTCAACAGTCATCCCCCTTTTCATCCGTTGGTTAATACTTTCCACCATCACTACGCCATTCAATACGGCAACACCGAATAGTGTTATGAAACCGACTGAACTTGGTACTGACAGATATTGGCCGGATAAATACAAAGAGAACACGCCTCCGATGATGGCAAGTGGCACATTAATCAGTATGAGCATCGCTTGACCCAGGGAATTAAACGCGAGGTAAAGCAGCACCGCAATCAATACCAAAGAAAGCGGCACGATGAGCGACAATTTATTCTGAGCACGATGTTGGCTCTCAAACTGCCCGCCTATTTGAACCGTGTACCCCGCGGGCAAATCCACCCTTGAAGATATGGCGCTTTGTATCTCTTGAACCACGCTGCCCATATCTCTTCCTTGGACGTTAGCTTGCACCACTACGCGACGCTGAACGTCATCTCGGCGTATTTGCGGAGGCCCGGATTCATAAGATACCGATGCCACATCGCCAATACGAAGCCAGGCACCACTGGGCGATTGAAGTCGAATATCTGCTATGGTGTCGCTGCTTTTTCGAGCGCTTTCTTTTAACCTAACGTAAATATCGTAGCGTTCATTTCCGTTAATGATTTGACCTGCGGCGACACCTCCTACCCCGTCTTGTACCACTTCCATTATGTCACTCACCGATAAGCCATAGCGTGATAACGCTTGTCTGTCAGGAGCAATAACCAGCTGAGCTTCCCCCACAATTTGTTCCATCGCCACGTCTCTGGTTCCTTTTACGTTTTGAATAACGCTCTCTATTTCTCGTCCCTTAGCACTTAGAACAGCCAAGTCTGGCCCAAATAATTTAACGGCTAGCTGTGCTTTCACACCGGAAAGCAGTTCGTCTACACGGGTGGCAATAGGCTGAGAAAAGTTAAGTAGAAGGCCGGGGAACTGCGACAATTCAGCCTGCATTTTTTGCTGTAGCTCATCACGATTTCTCGCGCTTTCCCACTTTGAAACAGGTTTCAACCCGATGTAAATTTCGATGTTGTTGACCGGTTCTGGGTCGCCGCCTATTTCAGCGCGGCCTATACGACTTAGCGCATAAGTTACTTCGGGAAACGCCAACAGCTTTTCTTCTAACGTTGAGGCTACCGCTAATGAAGTCTCTAGGCTTGAAGACGGTGCCAAGGTAACACGCAAGTTTATTGTTCCTTCTTCTAGCTCAGGAACAAACTCGGTGCCAATTTTTGGCACAAGGGCAACAGCGGAAACCAGAAGCAAACCAACCACTAACACTAGCCACTTGGTATGCAGTAACGTAAAAGAAAGTGACCGTTGATAAGCGCGCTCAACAGGTATCAACATAGCGCTCGGCTTCACATTCCTAGTTCGCTTAAATAGAAATGTAGCTAAGGCAGGAACGAAGAACAACGCAACGACAGTGGCACAAAGTACAGCAAGCATAATACTGATAGCCATAGGCTGAAAAAGCTTGGCTTCTACTCCCTCAAAACTAAACAAAGGAGCAAAGACCACTAGAATTATCGATGCCGCGAAAAAGATAGGTCTGGCGACTTCCTTCCCCGCTAGTTTTACAGATGATTTGAAAGATTGGGCATCTTCATGCGAGCTCGAAGTGTTGGCATTTAATCGCTTAAAGATGTTTTCAACCATCACAACGGAACCGTCTACTAACATACCAATAGCCACAGCTATTCCGCCAAGCGACATCAAATTTGCAGACAGCCCCATGAAAGCCATGATGGCCAACGCCATTGCTATCGCGATTGGAATAGTGATGAGCACAAGAAACGTAGCGCCCACGTTCATTAAGAAAAGGGCGAGAACGATGGTGATAAAAACGAAGGCGATGGTCAATGCCTTCACTACGGTAGAAATTGCTTTTTCAATCAGGTTTGCCTGATCATAAAAAGGTGTGAAGCGTACCCCTTCAGGTAACGCCTGATTAATAAGCGCAACTCTTGAATTTATGCCATCAATGGTAGCTTTGGTGTTAGCCCCCATCCGTTTTAATACTATGCCTGTTACCACTTCACCAAACTGTTCTACCTTGCCATCAGACGCCCTTTGAGACAGTGTGACCGCGCCCTGTCGTATTTCAGGCCCGGTTTTAACATCAGCAAGATCAGACACAGTTACCACCACGCCATCTACCGTTTTTACCGGCACCTGCTCAATATCGTGAATTCCCTGCTCACCACTTGCGAACCACCCCGTTCCACGCACAACAAGTTGTTCTTGCCCTCGTTCAAGATACCACCCGCCAACATTAGTGTTATTGCGTTGCAACGCTGCAACAAGGTCCTGTTGAGATAACCCATAAGCAAGTAACTTTGACGGGTCTACGTTCACTTGGTACTGGCGAACTTCCCCACCAAACGACAGCACATCCGTTACGCCATCTACGGGCATAAGCAGTAGCTTTACTACCCAGTCGTTAAGGCTTCTCAGCGCCATTGCATCATATTTCGCACCGTCATCTGCAATGAGGGAGTATTGATAAATTTGACCTAGCCCAGACGTATTTGGCCCCATTTCTGGCGTTCCTACGTTTTCAGGAATGAAGGCTTTTGCTGTTTGCAACCGCTCGAAAACAAGCTGACGGGCAAAGTAAATATCGGTCCCCTCTTTAAACACAACGGTAACCGCTGAAAGCCCGGTTTTAGAGATGGAGCGCACTTCTTCAACATCAGGCAACGCATACATTACAGCTTCAATTGGGTAGGTAATAAGTTGCTCAATCTCTTCTGCGGCAAGCCCCGGCGCTTCGGTATTCACGCTTACCTGAACATTGGTTACATCAGGGAAAGCGTCCAAATTCAGCGATGGCAAAAGCATCGCCGACCCCGCAATTATGCCTAACAGCAGCCCAACCACTAAAATACTATTGTCTACCGACCAACCTATTATTCGATTAAACATAATTGGCCTCCTAATGGTTGTGCGGATCAAATCCGCTTTTCGCTAGTTCAGAGGCGACAAAGAATGCACCTTGGGTAACAATCCGCGTTCCAGTTTCTACGCCCTCTATACGTCGGTATTCGCCTAGCGCTTCCCCTCGCTCTACCTCAACAGGGGTAAATGCCCCCGACGCTTCGTTTTCAACATAGATAACCCAGTCTTCGTCGGTACTTCTCACCATTGCAGTTTCAGGTACTGCCATTACAGGAGATGGAGTGGGCACACTAAACAGTACGTCGACGAACATACCGGCATGAAGGCTATGGGTGGTATTGCGTATAGCTAAGCGGACAGTGCGAGTGCGGGTAAGTGGATCGATAATGTGCGACTGTTGAATAACCTGCGCGGTAAAATGTTCACCGTTAAATATGACTTGCGCCGTATCGCCTACCTGAACAGGAAACGCGCTGGTGGCTGGCAAGCTGGCCTCTATCCAAATATCGCTCTCGTCTGCCAGCAACATGACTGTTTCGCCAGCTAACACCCTTTGCCCTTGCATGAAGTTGTCTTGCAACACCACGCCATCACGCACGGCGACAAGCTCATACTGACCGAAAGCGTCAACGTCTAAAGCAGTGATGCTTGAAATCGCGTTAGGAGTAAGTCCAAATGCAATTAGCTCTCCGTAGCTCGCTTTGTAACGATTCTCAGCTTCAACTAACGCGCTTTCGCTTATGGTGTTTTTGTCTAGCTTTTTTGCCCGACTGTAATTGGATGAAGCAATAAGAAATTCGGCTTGAGACTGGGCAATGGTTTCACTGAACAAGGTGACAAGCACCTGCCCTTTTGCCACTTCATCCCCAAGAGCCGCGTGTCGACTAATCACTACCGAATCAGTCCGAGGAGACACCAATGAGCTTGAGTATCCATTTACTTTTACTTCACCCGGCGCGTAAACGAGTTGGTTATAAATACGAGGTTCTATTACGGAGGTTTGAACGCCTGCAAGTTGCCTTTGCTGCTCAGTAAGGACTACCTCCTCAGGCTGGTGATTTTCCTCAGGGTGCTGATTCACCTCAGATTGATGACTTACCTCAGGCTTATGATTTTCCTCAGGCTCGTGCGCTTTCTCATGCTGATGCGAGCCATTTTCATGTGCTAGGAAGTACTGAATAGGTGCATCAATATTCTTGTCGTTTTCTATCGCTGTAGTTGCGCGGCTGACAGGCACGCACAACAATGTCGTTAGGACTGCGCCTACGACCGTTTTAGAGTTATTCATAATGATCTCAACGTTTGTTTTAACTAAATTTTTTCCACGGCGCCATAGGGCCGATTAGTTCAAACGTTAAGCAATGGGAGGGCGGTAAATGAAACCACTTATTCGAAAGGGAGAAGCCCCTTCTTTGAGAATTTTTCCCGAGTTAACAAAAGCTATGTTTGGAGAATAGGCTTTTACTAAAACCCAAGAAAAATGACTGCCGCTGCAATGTCCACAGTGATGGCAATCGTTTATGTTGTGATCATCATCACCCACGTCAGTAACTTGATTTTCAGCAACACTTTTCGTGTCAGAGGCATGATCGTGAACCGTCTCAAGATGCTGTGCATCGACTTGGTGAGCGTCTAACAAAGCTGACACTGCATTAAACGATTGCAACACAATCGCTAGTATTAGCAGTATTTTGACAGCAAAGTTTCGGTTCACAATCTATATCTCTTAAGGGAGTCGTCAGTAAATTATCAAAAATACACAACCAATGCGAACAACCTATCGTGTTTAACCTGTTTTCTAGCGAGTAACAGATTCAATGTGCAGCGAAGAAAACGTGCCGTTCCAGATTTGCTCACCTATGGTGACATTTTCAAAGCTAATATCGTCGGCATTTTCTAGGATAAGAATTTCTTCTGCTTCCTTGATTTTAATGTCTTTAAACTTAACGTTATGCACAGGAGCTGCGTCTGGAGCGTGAATTTCCAAAACCGTTCCTACATTTTCTACCGTTAAATCTTCAATAATAATGTCGGTATAGGTAGCCGGAAAATTACCGTGTAAATTACTTGGGTAGTTTAGCTGGAACCAGAATAAGTGCTTAAACGAAGCCACTTTACTGCCTCTAATTCGAACCATTTCTACGCGCCCGCCTCTGTCTAAGTTGCTTTTAAAACGATATGCTGAGTCTCCCTCATGCAAGACATTGTTCTCGAAAAATACGCGCTTAATGCCGCCAGACATTTCCGAACCAAGACCAATGCCGTCTTCCCCGCCTAAATCATTGTTTCGTGCAACAATGTCTGTGCTAGGTATACCTATATTTCGACCGTCTGCGTCTCTGCCAGACTTAATAACGATACCGTCATCACCGGTTCTAAAGTGATTATCTTCAGCAAGCACAAACTGGCTCGACTCAATATCTAACCCGTCGTTGTTGTACAGGTGACTTTCTACCTTCACTCGTCTTACAGTAGCATGAGACGTATAAACCAGATGATTAACCCAAAACGGGGAATTCAGGGCAGTATAATCTTCAAGCAGCACTCGCTTGGCGTGGAAAAACTGAATAAGCGGAGGGCGCAAGTAATGCCCTTCTCCGAACTGACGCTTCTCTACTGGAACGCCATCAAACCCCATTTTACGAAGCGCATGCATATCTGTATTTTGTTTCTCATACCAGCCAATGAACGCCGATTGGGCATTTCCGTCGATAGTACCTTTACCTGTAATGGCCACATCTTCCACATTTAGCGCATAAATTAGCGGTGAATAGGTAAATACCTCAGTACCCTCCCAACGGGTTTTAACCACCGGTAGGTAGTGCGAAGGGTCGCCGGAAAACAGCAGAGTAGCGCCCTCCTCTAGGTGCAAATTCACTTTGCTTTTAAGACGAATAGGACCGTCTACTTGCCATGTTCCTTTGGGCACAACAACAATACCGCCGCCGCTGGCAGAAGCCATGTCAATTACACGTTGAATTGGCGCTCGCGCTGCGCTTTGTGAAGTATCACTCACATCAACCACAAATTTTTCATTTGGAATATTCGGCAGCTGAATCTGATTTACAATCTGTTCAGCAATTTTCCAGTCTTCGTCAGTAGATGCCGACACATAGGAACAAGTTAGAAGGGTCACAATAAACGCCACCCATCCCAAAGCCCGGCGGTGTGTGAAACGGCTGGGGTAGCTACTCATAGAACGGTCAACATCAGGTATAAAGCGCAGCATAAAAGCTCCATTATTTATGGTCGTAACTGATTACGTTTAAGAAACAAAATATTCACATCACGACAATAATGCCACCGGTGGCATTATTAATCAAAATAATGTTACTGCCCGTTTAACCACGGCACGATTTTTATCTTTCGGATTAATTTACTTTGCGCTTAAGTGCGGCTTTTTCGCTTTCACTTAAAAAAGCAATTGCAAGCGCATTCTCTTGCGCTTGTTTAATATGAGAAGGCATAAGGCCAGCTTGCTTAGCTGCAACGGAAAATTCGTGATCTAGCTCTACACCTTGAACTGCCGGATCGTCGGTATTCAGACAGGCGAGTATGCCGTGATCCAAAAAGGTTGTTAACGGGTGCTCAGTTAATGATGTGACCGTGTTCGTCAATACGTTGCTGGTTAAACAGCTTTCAATACCAATACGGTTGTCGCGCAAATAGTCCATTAGCTTAGCATCATTAATAGCATTAACGCCGTGCCCTATTCGCACAGCACCTAAGTCGTTAATGGCTTGCCAAATACTCTGCGGGCCTACTGCTTCACCTGCATGAATTGTGATAGGCAGCCCTTCGCGGCGCACTTTTGTAAAGTGCTCTATGAACATGTTGCCAGGAAAGCCTTTTTCATCACCCGCCAAATCAATTGCAGTTATATGCGCTTTACAGGCCAAGATTGAATCTAGCTCATGCTGACATACTTTTGCGCCATAAGAACGCGACAAAATACCGATGAGATTAACTTTAACATCGTGATTTTTAACTGCGCTTTTTACACCGTCTATCACGGCCTCAACCACACCTTGAGTTGGTAGCCCGTGACTTTCACCCATAAAATAAGGACTAAAACGCAGCTCTGTGTAGTCAATACCCTGCTTAGCCGCATCTTCTACATTCTCTATCGCCACCCGTTTGCAGGCGTCGAGACTGCCTAACACCTTAACGCCCCAAGTAAGCTTATCTAAAAATGACACCAAATCGGGGGCGATCTCCATTACTTGAACATGCGGTCGCAAGCCCTCTAACGAATAAGCTGGCAAACAAATGTTAAATTGCTGACCAAGCTCCAGAATCGTCTGCAGACGCACATTGCCATCTAAATGACGATGTAAATCAAGTAATGGAAAGTTTTTATTTATCATGGAAATACGATGAGTTAAGGCGTAAGCCCTACTATACCACTTGGCGCTGTAAACCTCGCACTCTTGCAGAAAATAACTTTTTTATAGCGGGACAAAACAGTGCTTTTTTTGAAGCAAAATTTGTTTTAAGTTCGATCTTGGCATCTAACTTTACTCTATCGATGCTTTTCTTGATTACTTTTCATAATTTTTAGTAGCAACGAGCCAGTTGCTCGTTGGCGTGCGCCTTGTCAACAGGCTAAAAACCACCAAAGAGCAACAGGCCTCTTCATTATCACCAAAAAACACTAACAGGAGCACAGTCATGTGCGGAAAATGTATAGAAGGCTGCTATTTAGCAGGCTGGCGTAATGGCGTGTATTCATTCGAACATATGCAAGAAGAACCCGATTTTATGGGGAAAGATGTAAAGGCAGCCCATGGCTTGGTGGAAGCGGTATGCTCATTAGGTTCTTCGCTCAATGAGCTCCACGCACTCGGATTAGCGGACTCGCCAATGATAGCTTGGGCAGGATGGATTTATTCGAGAAACGAATTGCACACCCAAATCGATTTAACACGGCATGACGACGTTCTCAAATATCAGAGGGCCTTACGTCATTCAAAACAAAGTAAATGGGCTGAAATTAATGCCCTCTACCCGAACATTGAGAAGTTTTTAGATAACTTAACGCTTCAAGACATTGCTAATACCCTCGATGAAACGCTTCTCGATGAAATTGAGACATGCCTTCTTGCTCTTCATGGTAACGGGTATTACACCTTTGAATTCGTAGAGTCTATGTTCGCCGCCGAAGGGCTATTCCCCATTATTGAGCTTACTGATACTGCAAAGCCGTCACTGTTTGTTGACCATGCACTTGAAATATTCTTACTAACCGAACATCTTTTACACTTTCGCCCATTGTCTTGGGCGCTTCATGTGGCGTTAACTGTTGACTTAACGTGCGATTTCGACAGCTTTCATATGGCGTGGCGTCGATACACCGCTAACCGCGTTTTAAACGCGCTTCTAATAAATCGCAATTTGAAAGATGTGTACGCGTTAGCAAGTACACTTGAACTCAATACCGTTCACGCTATATGTCAGCGGAACGTAGCGAATAAACACTTACTTACTCAGCTATTAAGCGTCGTGAACAACTGTAAAGGCGACACTTATATTGAACCTAAACGTCTAGCCGCGCACATCACTTCATTGATCTCAGTGTAAATGCTTACACCTTACACTTTGATATTTTGAGATAGGGTGACTTGGTGAATGGTTAAGTACAGCTCGTTATGACAGTCAAATACGTGCGAATCTAACTTAATCAATATTAGACACGATGAAATGTAGTGCTCGATATCATAAAGTTCTTTTGGCATGCCTTACCAAGAACAACGCCTTGGTAAGGCTATTCGCATTACATTTCTTTTTTAAGGGTTTTCGCAACCGCTAACACTAAGTCTGCCGACGGGCGAACTTTGAAGTCTGGGTTAACATAACTAAACAAAACCTGCCCTTTTTTATTGAGCATGAAGATGCTGGGTGCTGGTAAAACACTATTACCACTTTCATCTTTTGTTAAGTTAATGCCATAGGTTTTGTACTTTAACTCAGTCACAGTATCTAGGTAGAATCCAACGCCGAACTCACGAATAGTGTCTAGTTTGTCGTCGGATAAAAGCGTAACCAAGAATTCTGTTTCAAGCTTTTGCTCTTGCAAGCGATCTGGTGATTCAGGTGAAATGGCCAAAATCTGATAGCCCATATCCACCAAGTCTTTTTCAATATCTTTAAGCTGGGCAAGCTGCTCATTACAATACGGGCACCACCCGCCGCGATAAAAAAGTACAATGCTGGGCTTTTGCATGGTAAGCGCTTGTAAGCTTACTGGCGAACCATCTGCCATTTTAAGCGTTGTTTTAGGCGCCACTTGACCATTAAGCAACGGCGTTACTGAATCTGCATCTTCTGCAATAGTGCCGCGCTCCAAAGCATACGCATTTGATGCGCCTGCTATACAGCCGAACATTAACATCGCCATAGCCACTAGTCTCTTCATCAACCCTCTCCGTTATCATTTTTGTTTGTTTAGTTTTTGGTTATCCGCGCTTTGCGCGATGTCCAATATGACCGAGAAGCTTCACTAGAAATTTCGCACTCCAATAAATAAACCGACAAATACTTGTAATGGGCGCTACTCACCTACAGCGAAATTTGCTTTTTACTGCTACTATAGCGCCAAAACTTGCTATGCCACTTTTTTACATAGCACACGGGGTTAACTTCAAGCCTCCTAAGAACAAAGCAGGAACACCATGGCTCTTAAAGCGACCATTTTTAAAGCTGACATATCCATAACGGATATGGATCGCAATTACTATAACGACCACAACCTTACTATTGCCCGTCACCCTTCTGAAAATGACGAGCGAATGATGCTGCGCGTGGTTGCGTTTATTGTTAATGCTCATGAACGCCTACAGTTTACCAAAGGACTGTCTGACGACGACGTTCCAGATTTATGGCAAAAGAGTTTTAGCGATGAAATAGAACTGTGGATTGAGTTAGGCCAACCCTCTGAACAGCGCATCAAAAAAGGCTGCAATCAAAGCCAACAAATGATGATTTATTCCTACGCCGACAACAGCTTCGACGCGTGGTGGAAGAAAGAACATAACAAGCTACAAACCAAAAAGAACTTATCAGTTTTTACTTTGCCAGAGTCGCTTGCCGCTACTTTGGCCAATGCTGTTCATCGCTCTATGCAAATACAGGTTACTATTCAAGATGGGCAAATGTGGCTAACCATTGAAGGTGCAGATGTCACCGAGAGCGTTGAAGTGTCTATAGAGAAGCAGTTGTAATGAAAAAACTCTCTGCCGTTCAACTCAAACAGCAAGCACTGGTTTTTAGTGTAGCCGATAGCCTTGAAGCACAAGCGCTTGAAGAGTTAAATGGTATGCAACAGTGTTGGTTTGACGTTCAGTATCACCAATTCCCCGGCTCGTTACTGCTTCGCTTTCAATTCGAAAATGAAGAAGCGGTGTCAAACGCGGAGCCCGAGCTAAAGAAGTGGCAGCGAAAATTAAGCGCAGCGCTGCTTAAAAAAGGCGTTGTGTTAAAAGATATGCGTCGACATCTTATATTCACCACACAAGGCCCAGAAGAGTAACCCACATCACGCTTTGCAGAACAGGATATCCAACTTCTTTGTTCAATCTTAGCTAGGTTTGTTTTTGGTTATAAACCTTTCATTTTTCCTCATAAAGTCTACTTACACTTTACCTGGTAAGTAGGCTAGACTGGATTCGTCGAATATGCAGCTTGCCGAATATGGCCAAAAAAATGGCACGTAGCAAGTGGTTTCACAATGCCTATTCGGCCACACCATGTTGACTGGCTTAGAAATAAGCCACTATCCCAGCAAAAGGAGCTTCACAATGAAAACTAAAGCAATGGCGTTAGCACTGTTACTGTCTTTAATGGGCTGTACTGAGTCTAGCGAAGAGACAAAAAGCGAAGTAAAAAAAGAGATGGAAAAAGCGGGCGAAGCAACAGCTGATGCCTATGACAGTGCAAAAGAAAGTGCTGCAGATTCTTGGGATAAAACCAAAGACGCGACCTCTGAGGCGTATGAAGACGGTAAAGAAATGGCTTCTGATGCCTTTGATGACGGCAAAGAGATGGCTTCAGACGCATATGAAGATGGCAAGAAAATGGCCTCTGACGCGTATGACGCAACGGCTGAGAAAGCAGGCGAATTTAAAGACGCCGCAGCGAAGAAAGCTTATGAAGCTTGCGTAAAAATGAAAGAGCAAATGGGCGGCGACGTTAGCGAGTGCGACGATTAATTTAATCTTCCAGCGAAAAGCAAATTTGAAAGCGAACCTTCGGGTTCGCTTTTTTGTTGGTGTTTAATCAAACAAAAGTGAGTCATACACGCTATTCACACCCGGCTAAAATCACAGCGTCTGGTGTTATAGTTAAAGGTGCGACCCTAAGCAACGTATTAATACCTAAAATATTGTTCCCTTTGGGAAGCACAGCCACTTCCACTGGCCCCACTTCGCACGTATTTCCTATACGAACCGAGTTTAATTGATACTGAGATATTTTAACGATCTTTCCATTTGCCATTCTGGCAGCAGAGGTTCTGGTGGTAAGAAGCTTTTGATTTTTTGTTAGCGCGTCGAACGTAGCTTGATTGAGGGTTAATAAGCTTGACCCCGTATCTAATAGAAACGAAGCCTTTATGTTCGATTCTAGGGTCGCTTCTAGGTACAGTGTTCCGCCTTTGCTTTGTGAAAGAGGAATATTTTGCTCTATCGCTGACACGGCAGATGTGCACGCTAACCAAAAAGTTAGCAGAAAAAATAAGGGGATTTTAAATTTTACACTCACCGCACATACACCCTTTGTCGACACTTTACATAGGTGTTGATTAACAGCAAGATAAAGACCAAAGGGTAAATGATTGATTTTACCGAAACTCTACAACACCAGACGGTGCCACAGCACCATAATAGTGCACAAAACCATTTACTCCGCACCAACGTTAAACACTCCGTTTTCAACGCAGTAGCTTCTCTTTCAACTGCTCTCCATTCTCTTGATTACTCAAATTCTTTATATCCAATCAGGTGATAGGAATCACCTATCACCAATCGTCATTGTTTAGAACTTTTTCGCTCATACAATGTAGAAAGGTAAGTATGTCAACGAGAGGACACGACATGAAATTACGCTATGTATTGGGTTCATTAATTACGGCTGTTTCACTTGGTTTTTCTGCAAACGCAGCGCAAGCTATGACATCATCAACTGATGAAACGGTTGATGTACAAGTAGTTGATTATTCAGGAAAGCCGCCATTTAAACGCAAGATCGTAAGCTTATCGGTTAACGATGTAGCGCAATTGGAATCAGTAGGGCAAGAAGCTATTGAATACGTAGAAGTGAAAGAAGTCATCATGCGCGGTAAGCCACCGTATCGCAGAGTGACAACAATGATGCCTGTGTATGACGTTGCCCAACTTGAAATGCTAGAAGAGCAAACTGACACGCAAAAACGCGGCACTCGTCCGCCGTTCAAACGCCACTAACAGCATTTTCTACTACCAACAAATTGCACCAAAGCGATTCACTTTTGCCTGAGTGAGTCGCTTTTTTATTGTGCATACTTGTTTACGCTATTTTTTATTTCGATGTAAATAACACGCTCTAGTTAGCGCGTTTTTATTTTTAATAACCCGTCACTAACGATAGAGTAGTAAAAAAGCAGAAAAACGAGATTATAAATGCAGCCTCACGACCATTCTCCGCTCAGTGATTTCATTGAGTACCCTGAAGAGCAAATGCTTTCCCGAAGCGAAGATTTTTTGAAAACCATGCAGCGCCGCCACAGTATTCGTCACTTTAGTGACAAGCACGTTGATAAAGCGGTAATCGAAAACTGTATTTTGACTGCTGGCACGGCACCCAGTGGAGCGAATCATCAGCCTTGGCATTTCGCCGCCATTCAGTCGCCCGAAGTAAAACAACAAATACGCGAACAGGCTGAAGCGCATGAGCGCGGTTTTTATAATGGGCGTGCGGGGCAACAGTGGCTAGATGACCTAAAGCCGTTAGGCACTGACGCAAGTAAACCCTATCTGGAAACCGCGCCTTGGCTTATTGCCGTATTCAGTCAAAAGTTTGGAGAGACAGAAACGGGCGAAAAAAGCCAAAACTACTATGTGCACGAATCGGTGGGTATCGCAGTGGGTATGCTTATTACTTCACTCCACAACGCAGGTTTGGCAACCTTGACCCACACACCAAAGCCAATGAACTTTTTAACCGAAGTCTGTCAACGGCCTGATAACGAGCGTGCTTATATGCTTATTATTGCGGGCTATCCGGCGAATAACGCCACAATTCCTGCACACGCCATGCAAAAAAAGTCGCTTAGCGAAATTGCGAGCTTTCTTTAAATCTATAACGCGCTATGGGCCTAGGCGCATGAAGTAAACTAAGTATTTAAAACGGCATAACTAATAAAAGCTTTGTCATAGACATGAGATACGCAGCACTTATAATGCGCCCTCGTTATTAAGGGCTGCGACCTTTTCTTTACGAATTTCGGTCAACCACGTTTAACAGTCCCTCGGAGCTCGTATCCTCATGTCATCGCGTCACGCATTTTCTCCACAACTTCCTTTTTTACTGTTAAGTCTATTAACTGGCCTAACATCGTCGTTTGTTACGCCACTGATGAGCTATTTCCTCATTGATGAGATCAACGTTGAGCCTATTTATATAAGTATTTATATGGTGTCCGTTACGCTATCAGGGTTGGTGATCAGTCAGTACCTCGGGCACTTGGCAGACAAAGGTTTTAACGCAAATCGTCTTTACGGGCTAACCATGATTTGCGTGGGCATTGCCATGGTCGCCTTTATCTTTAGCAAACAGTTTTGGCATGTATTTCTTGCAGGCGTCTTATTTATGTCGGTGGGCGCTGGAGCCGTGTCTCAAATGTTGACCGTTTCGGGATTATGGGCAAAAAACCAAGACATCGACTTAGCCGCATTTAACTCAAAAGTTCGCGCTGCCATTTCTCTCGCTTGGGTAGTAGGTCCGCCGCTGGCATTTACGCTGGTTGCCAATTTTGGCTTCGCAGCGTCCTTCTCGGTGGCCATCGCATGCGTGATTGTTGCAACGCTGTTTGTGGTGAACGTTGTGCCGCCTCAAAAAGCCAATCAACAGTCTCTCAATACAACGCTTAAAGGCTCGCTATCACTGCCGTTTTGGCTTGTGGGGTTAGCCATACTTGCCGGAATGGCAGGCAATGTCATGTATTTATCATCCATGCCTTTGTACGTAATGAATGAACTGGGGTTGCCGGAAAATTTGCCTGGGCTAATGATGGGGGTTGTGGCCGCACTTGAAATACCTACTATGCTGCTAGCAGCAAAATTAGCCCGACGCTTCCCACCTGCGGGTATCATGGCTGTAGCATTTATTTTCGGCTGTTGCTTTTACGTTGGCGTGTACTTTTCTCAGTCAAGTTGGGAGTTATTGACCCTTCAAATATTAAACGCGCTGTTCTACGGTTTATATGCCGGTATTGGATTGACTTTGCTGCAACAACAAGCGCCTGATTTGACAGGTTTTACTTCAGCGTTTTATTCAAACGCCACTCGGGTGGGTATGATGCTAGGCACCATTGGCGCAGGCACCGTGGCTCAATTTTTTAGCTTCAGAGATGCCACTATTGGGTCGTTGTGCATTGCCATATTTGGTTTAAACGTAATGTTAGTGTTCATGTTTATAAAACGAGAAGCACGTTAAGTTTTATTCAAAGAAAACTAGCAGATCGCTAGTTAAGGCGTACCCCAGCAGCACTTCTATCGCTTCCTTTAATTTCTTCGCACTTTCTCACAATTGACAATTGTTACAATATAACATTACACTCACAAACAGTTAATTACCCTAAAAATTTAGGAACCGTATGAAAAAGCTCCTTATTTCAGCCACGATATCTTCTATACTTTTGACAACAGGCTGCACCGAACAGGCGTCAACAATGAATAAGACTGCTACAACGCAGACTGACTCAGTAAAAGCAGAGCAGACGAACCCTTTATTTATGACAAGTTCACTGACTTACGGCGCGCCGCAATTTGATTTGATAAAGGACGAGCATTTCATTCCTGCATTTAAAAAAGGAATGGAACAGCACTTACAAGAAGTAGAAAAAATAGCGTCTAACCCTGACGCCCCCACCTTTGATAATACGCTGCTAGCGCTTGAAAAAAGCGGAAGTTTACTCACCAGAACTAGCCGAGTATTTTTCAACTTAGTAGGAACAGATAGCTCGCCTGAACGCAGAGAAATCCAAAAAATTCTAGCGCCAAAGCTGGCGGCTCACAGCGATACCATTAATTTAAATAGTGCGCTTTTTAAGCGTATTGAAACGCTATACAACCAGCGCGACGCGTTGGAGTTAGATACTGAATCAACCAGACTACTCGAAGAGTATTACTCTGATTTTGTTCGCGCTGGCGCTAAACTCAATGAATCAGATAAACAGAAGATACGTGAAATAAACGAAGAACATTCAACGTTAACCACGCAGTTTTCTCAAAACCTATTGGCAGAGTCATCTGAAATTGCGGTGGTAGTAGATGACGTAGAGCAGCTGTCAGGGATGTCAGAGCGCCAAATAAAGGCCGCATCAGATGCTGCTAAAGCTGCTGATAAAGAAGGCAAGTATCTTCTAAGTATCACGAACACTACTCGTCAACCTATCCTTACTTCACTAGAAAATAGAGCACTTCGCCAGCAAGTGTGGGAAGCATCAGCATACCGAAACCAATCTGGGGAATACGACAACACCAAAATTATTAGCCGATTGGCAGGACTGCGCGCACAAAAAGCAGCATTGCTTGGATTTGATAGCTGGGCGGCCTACAGCCTAGACAAACAAATGGCCGGTTCGCCAAGTGCTGTATACGACATGCTAGGCAGTATGGTGCCCGCTGTGCTTAAAAACGTTGAAAAAGAAGCCGCTGACATTAAAGCAATGATTGAAGCGGAAGGTAATAACTTCGAACTAAAACCTTGGGATTGGGCTTTCTACGCAGAAAAGGTAAGACAAGCTAAATACGAGCTAGATGAAAACGAAGTAAAACAATACTTCGAATTTAATCGCGTGCTTGAAGATGGCGTATTTTTCACTATGAATAAATTGTACGGAGTGCGCTTCAAGCCCCGTCCAGATTTGCCGGTTTACCACCCTGATGTAAAGGCTTACGAGCTGTTTGATGTAAATGGTGACAGTTTAGCGATTTTTTATGCCGACTACTTTTCTCGCAAAGGTAAACGCGGTGGAGCTTGGATGAGTTCGTTCGTAGGACAGTCGAAATTGCTCTCGCAAAAGCCTGTTGTGGTTAATGTAATGAACATAAACAAAGCGCCTGATGGCGAGCCTACATTAGTCAGTTACGATCATGTTACTACCATGTTCCATGAAATGGGCCACGGACTTCACGGCATGCTGTCAGACGTAAATTACCCAACGTTGGCCGGCACATCTGTCTCGCGAGACTATGTAGAGTTCCCCTCTACCTTCGAAGAAGACTGGGCAGCCCACCCTGACGTTATTGCAAACTATGCCAAACATTACGAAACTGGCGAGCCTATTCCAGAGGCTCTGCTGGAAAAGGTGATTCGTTCACGTACATTCAATATGGGTTATGACACATTGGAATATATGTCTGCGGCACTGCTTGATATGGAGTGGCATTCTATCTCTGCCGAGCAGACGCCTGAAGATGTCCAAGACTTTGAAGCCCAAGCTCTCGATAAACATAATGTTGGCTTGTCTTATGTACCACCTCGTTATAAATCAGCATTCTTTGCACATTCAATGGGTGGCGGCTATTCCGCTGGCTACTATGCCTATATGTGGAGTGAAATTTTAGCCGCTGATGCCTTTGCTTATATGCAAGAACTCGGCGGATTAAAGTTAGAAAACGGTATGAAATATAGAAAGGAAATCTTATCTACCGGCAATTCTCGTCCCCCGATGGAGTCTTATAAAGCATTCCGAGGAAAAGCGCCAACAACAGATGCTCTGCTTATTCGCAGAGGGCTTAAAACCAAACTCGACTAACAGGAGGCCTCATGAATTCACCGGTAATACCGTCTAACTTCGTTGAATGGCAAAACTGTATTGTCCGCGATTGTGGCATAACGTTAGACAAAGCGTTTTTAGAATCACGGATAGCGGCGCTTTCGAACATGAAGGATCAGCATACAAAGCAATTTCTACGTTTGTATGGCGAGGCACACTATAAGCATGTTTTAGGCTGGTTTCATCAAGCCTTAGTGGAGCTGAAATGAGTAAAACGTTGACTAAAGAATCGCTTCTTGCCGCCAGTGAAGACGACTACATGAACGATGAGCAGCTTGAATTTTTTCAGGCATTGCTCAACGATTTAAAACAGCAAACCATGGCTCATATTGAAGAGATGAAGGCATCGTTAAGCCAACCTCCTGAGATAAACGATGAAGTTGATCGGGCGCAGTATGAAGAAGAATCCAGGCTTTCTCTTCGAATTTTGGACAGGGAGCGAAAGCTACTTCCTAAAATCGATAAGTCGTTGCGACGAATAAAAGACAAGTCTTTTGGATACTGCTTGGAGACCGGAGAACCCATTGGCATTCCTAGGTTACTGATAAGGCCGGTCTCTGAATACTGCGCCGATGTGAAAATGGTAAACGAAGGCAGAGAGCAGCATTATTACTCACAAAGAAAGTAATGATACTTTCTGTGCCTGAGAGTTTTTGAGTGAATATTTAAGTGAAAATTTGAGTGTGCGGTTAACAAGGCGCACACTCGTCTATTGGCAAGAATGGACTGAATGCGTCTCAGCTTTTTATCATTTTATATTGAAAGCTGAGAGTTATCCGTTTTGGCAACGGTGGTATTGAACCTTCAGTTAAACCAAAACAGCGACCGCTGATTTGCGTGGCTTTACTTATAGCTGCGCTTCACGATAACTATTATTTATTTGAATAAAAGCTCCATCTGCACATCACATCTCGCGTAAGGCGATGACGCCCCCTTAATATGCTTAAACCCTATCTTTTCGTACAAACGTATTGCGGGCTTAAGTACCGAATTGCTCTCTAAATAAAGCCGCTTCAACCCCATCAGTTTCGCTCTTTCGACAATACTTTTACCTAACAGCAGCCCTACCCCTTTGCCTTGAGCTTTGGGAGACACCGCCATTTTGGCAAGTTCAAACGTATCGTCAGTTTGTTTGATAAGTGCACAGCAGCCTATGGGTTCGCCCTTATCTAACGCGATCAATATCACACCCGACTGATTCAAAATGTAGCCTTCAGGGTCGTCGAGCGCTTTAAAGTCGGGCTCTTCCAATTCCCAATATTTGCTTATCCATTCTACATTGAGCGATTTAAATGCCTCGCGATACTTTGGCGCATAATCGACTACCTTAATATCAGGCGAGTCACCGTTCACTCTTGCACTAATTGGGCGATATCGAAGGTGCCGTTCAACTACGCTCACCGCTTCCCATAAATCGATACCCGTTTCATCTTTTAGCTCGCGCATGGCAGCGTCTATGGCATCGCATTGCTTTTCCATTTGGGGCACCATCGCTTTCGCTTTGCTGTTTAAAGCCACCAGCGTAACCCGCGAGTCGTCGCTCGATTTATAACTTTCAATAAGGTCGCGTGCTTTCATTTCTTTTACGATTTTACTCACCGACACGTGAGAATGATTTATCTCTTTAGCGATATTCACGACAGAATCAGCACCTTTTGACGCGAGCACGTAAAATACGGGGAACCACTTTGGCTCTATCGCAAATCCAAATTTCGCATAAGTATTTTCTGCATCCTTTGACACCTGCGCGGCTAACTGACGTAAAGCAGTACCTAATGCAATATGCCCCAATTCATTAAATGACTTCACTCTATAATACTCCGTAACCAGTTACGGATATAATTAATCGTAATTGGAAACAAGTCAAACAGATTATTATTTGATTATCAAAAAACGGGGGGGGGTGGTTCACTTCGCCTGGCACTGGCTACACCAATAAAGTCGCCGCCCGTTATACGTTTGGCGTTTTATTAGAGTGGCGCAGACTCTACAAGGCTGCTCTTCCCTGTCGAACACCATAAACCGCGTACCTTCAAAGTTAACGCCTTTTGCTTCAAGCACTTCACGTAGTTCTGTGTACACGGTATAGCCACCGGTTTCATAACTGCGTTTGCATATTGCTAAGGTGTGATGTGCCAAGCTGCGTAGCTGATCATCACCTATCTGTGAAGGTTTAAGTGAAGGATGAACACCTGCTGCAAACAATATTTCGCTGCGAAGATAGTTACCTAGCCCCGCCATAAAGCGCTGATCCAAATATAAGCCGCTTAGTGCGCGGTTATAAAAAGCTTTTGAACGTAAACGTTCTAATACCATTTCTTCTGACACCGAATTGTTGAGTACGTCGGGTCCAACTCTTTGTAAAAAAGGGTGTTCATGAATAGTTTGTGTTGGCCAAATGCTAACGTCAGACGCACTATATAAAATAGCACTGTGTGTTTCGGTATGAAGCCCTACCCTTAGCTGGCGGGTAGTACCCGGTATTTCGTTGCGTTTACAGGTATGCCACACGCCATAGAGTTGGTTGTGCGAATACATAGAGAGCCCATTGCTAAAATGGGTAATTAGCGCCTTGCCACGGGTTTCCATGCGCAAGACTTTTTCGCCTTCTAGCTGCTTAGCGTAGGGTTTAAGTTGAGCTAATCCAAACTCTACTTTTTCTAGGGGGATATCTTTTATCACCGCTTCGACTTTATCTGCAGCGCGACGAATCTCTGGGCCTTCAGGCATGTTGTCTCAAATACCTTTTATCTCGGTTACTGTTTACTGGTTACTTCGCAGCATTTTCAGCTTCTTTGCAGCTGAATGATAACGAATACAAAAAAGGTCTGTAGCCCTTTGATGTACTTTAAACCGAAGTTTGTACATCAAAGATCAACAGACCCTTTTATTAATCAAAGTTTAGCTGAAAATGCCGTATTTAAACGTTCTTCTGATTAGCCCTTGTTTGGCACAATCAGGTATTTTTCACCGGTCTTTTTAGCGTTATAAAGCGCTACATTCTCAGGCTGTAGTGCCTCCTCAAGACTCAGTTCTTTGGTGTAAGACGACGCAAAGGTAGTGTTAATTTCCGTCGCCACTTTTTGATATAGCTCGCCTACACGCTTCTTATCAAGCTTGCCCAGGAAGCGCATTAATAGCCAACCACCAATGCTCCACGTCATGCCGTAAGCGCGATTCAAAATAGTAGGCGAGAAATCTAAGCCGCCGTAGATATACACTTGTTTATTGCTGTCAGAGCCGTAAGTGTTAAAGCCTTTTGCATCTTTACTGCCCGACGCTTCCATCATAGTGAGGATATCGCTAACTAGCTCACCGCCGCCAATGGCGTCAAACGCTAGTGTTGCACCCGTGCTGTCGATGGCTTGATAAAGTTCGGCTTTAAAATTCTCACTACTTGAGTCGAGCACAATTTTCGCGCCGATCTCTTTAAGCATATCTACCTGCTTTTGGCTGCGAACAATATTTACAAGCTCTACGCCCTGCTCTAAACAAATCTTGTTCAGCATTTGCCCAAGGTTCGATGCCGCTGCGGTGTGTACAAGTGCTTTGTGACCTTCCATACGCATGGTTTCAACCATACCTAGCGCGGTCAGTGGGTTAACGAATGACGACGCTGCTTGTTGTGGCGTTGTGCTTTCTAGGTGAGGCAAGCATGCCTGCATAGGCACACAGGCATACTCGGTATACGCTGCACCAGTAAGAATAGATACGGTTTTGCCCATTAGCGCCTGTGCTTCTGGGCTATCACCCGCCTTGACCACGGTGCCAGCCCCTTCGTTTCCGATAGGCAGGGTCTGGTCTAAACGCGATTTAATTCGATTAAGCAAAGGCTTGTGTACAGGTGCAATCAATGCTTTTTTGTCTGCGTCGAAGGTCGCTTTATCCAAGCTTGCCGGGCCAAACATCGGCCACATGTCTGAAGGGTTAATAGGAGATGCTTCCATACGCACTATCACTTCATGCGGCTTCGGCTCTGGAACATCAACTTCTTTTAACGATACCTGAAGTTCACCTTCTGAGGTAATTAGCGTAAACAATTGTTTTGATTTATTCATGTGATTATTTCGCCCTGAAAATTAAACGCTGAATGTAGTGCTAAACTAACACGCCGCAACTATCAGCAATATTTATATTGCGAATACATATGCGTTTCGACCACTTATACACCCAAAAAATGGGGTCAGAATACATTTCTCGCACGCTGAAAAATGGGGTCAGAGTACATTTTTTCCGAGTGTTTCTGCTTAGCAACCCAACGGCTACACCAAGTGATACCACCGCTCTCCTAATCACACATCACGCCATGAGCTTTATCAATAAAGTACTCTGACCCCATTACTTCAAGTATTGAACTGCCCCTTCAGAAAAAAGTGGGGTCAGAGTACATTTTTTACGAGTGTTTCTGCTTAGCAACCCAACGGCTACACCAAGTGATACCGCCGCTCTCCTATCGCACAATACGCCACAGTCTTTATTAATAAAGTACTCTGACCCCATTACTTCAAGTATTGAACTGCCCCTTCAGAAAAAAGTGGGGTCAGAGTACATTTTTTACGAGTGTTTCTGCTTAGCAACCTAACGGCTTCACCAAGTGATACCGCCTCTCTCCTGAACACACATCACGCCATGAGCTTTATCAATAAAGTACTCTGACCCCATTACTTAGATGGGTTACACTGCTAAGCCTGTATCAAATTGCTATGATGAATTAAGAAATGAAAAAGTATTGTGCGTACGTCTTACTTGGGCTTGCTGTAATAAGCAATGCTGCGCTTGCTAAAGAGGCACCGTTGGTCTCGATTCCTACTCACGATGCATTTTTTAATGCGATAAAAGCCCACTGTGGTAAAGCATTTCAGGGCAAAGTTAGCAAAGACAATGTGGGTAATACGTTCGGTAATGCGAAGCTTGTTATGCACGTACGAAAGTGTACAGACTCGGAAATTCAAATTCCATTTCACGTGGGTGAAGATGCATCCCGCACTTGGATTCTAACGAAAACCGGCGCGGGTCTTATGCTGAAGCACGATCATAGAAATGAAGATGGCAGCTTTCATTCTTCAACCATGTATGGCGGCCACACCGTAGATGAAGGGTTCCCCCAAGTGCAGTCGTTTCCTGCAGATGTATATTCAAAAGCGTTATTTATAGAATCGGGAATTGCAGCATCAACAGATAACGTCTGGCAAATGATGATCTACCCTAGCCGCTTTAGCTACCGACTAATTCGCCCTGCCCGCGAAGTACAGGTAGATTTTGATCTCAAAAACCCTATAGCAACGCCAAGCGCCCCCTGGGGATATGAATAATGGGGTCAGAGTACATTTTCTAATTTAAGAGAGTCAAACAAGCCATTCATTTCATTCTTCCAGCTTGCCCGTTAGACCAGTTTTGATAGGTACAGGGTTGTAGCCTTTACTCAATTCACTCATTTTAGTAGAGAGAATATAGAAAGGAATTTGGTGAAATTATGGCAAGGAAACCTCGTTTGGCTCCCGCAGGCTATCCTCAACACGTCATCCAAAGAGGTAACAATCGCTCAATATGCTTTAAGTGTGAAAGCGACTACATCGCCTATATTAGCTGGCTTAAAAAGTTCTCTGCAAAATTTGATGTAGGCATACATGCTTGGGTATTGATGACCAATCATGTTCATTTACTTTGCACTCCTAAGCTTGATAACCTTGGCGTAAGCAAAATGATGCAAGCGCTTGGCCGCATGTATGTGAGGTACTTTAACCACAAATATGAGCGCTCTGGGACGTTGTGGGAAGGAAGGTTTCATTCCAGTCTGGTCTCTAACGACGAATATCTTCTCACGGTTTATAGATATATCGAGCTAAACCCTGTAAGAGCGAACATGGTCGAAAAGCCGGTTGAATATAAATGGTCAAGCTACAGGATAAATGCGTTAGGCACACCTTCGTCACTGCACAGTCCTCATCCTGTATACCTAAATTTAGGAGCTTCAGAAAGCCAGCGTCTTGCCGCTTACCGCGCTCTGTTCGATGATGAACTGCCTCAAACTGACATTGATAAAATTCAAAGCGGTACTCGAAGAGGACTAGTGCTGGGAAGCGATACATTTAAACAGCAAATTGAAAGCCTGACTGGGCACCGCTTAAAACACGAAGCGTTGGGTAGGCCACCGCAAATCAGTGAGCAGTTAACCGCTGATTGCTCGGAAATAGCTTAATGTACTCTGACCCCTTTATTTTTAAAAACATCGCGATGGCTCAACTAGCTCAAACCTGCGAACACTTAACCACAAACTGTTTGGAAATAAGTTAATGTACTCTGACCCCATTTTTTATATCGCGACTTGGAAGCTTATTAATGTACTCTGACCCCAATATTTTGCAGCAGCTGTTTGGTTTTTCGGCGTTTCGCGAGGGACAGAAGGAGGCAGTGGAATCACTGCTTGGTGGAAATTCAACGCTAGCGATTTTTCCCACTGGCTCGGGCAAATCATTGTGCTATCAGTTTGTTGCTACGCAATTGCCACACTTGACCTTGGTTGTGTCGCCACTATTAGCGCTGATGAAAGACCAGCTGGAGTTTCTTCATAGCAAAGGCATTGTAGCAGCCAGTATCGACTCCACGCTAACGCCCGAGCAAAACAAGCAAGTGATGAACGACGTGCGGTCAGGCCAGTGTAAAATTCTGATGGTGTCGGTGGAGCGCTTTAAGAACGAACGCTTTCGGCAGTTCATTGAGTCTGTTCAAGTAAGTATGCTAGTTGTCGATGAAGCACACTGTATCTCTGAGTGGGGCCACAACTTTCGCCCTGACTACTTAAAACTTCCCGCATATCAGAAAGAGCTTAATATTCCGTTGGTACTTCTGCTCACAGCTACTGCCACTAAAAAAGTAAAAGAAGATATGGCAGCGCGCTTTGATATTGCGCCAGCCAATATTATTCAAACAGGGTTTTATCGACCCAACTTGAATTTGCATGTTCGCCCTGTACATGAACCATATAAAAACCAAGCCTTACTTGAAGAAATTCAAAAGCAGCAAGGTGCGGGTATCGTTTATGTCACGCTTCAAAATAGTGCAGAAGAAGTAGCCCGGTTCTTACAGCAACAAGGGTTTGCTGCAAAGGCTTATCACGCTGGTCTCGACAGTGATATAAGACAAGGTATCCAGCAAGATTTTATGCACAATAAGCTTCAAGTTGTTGTGGCTACCATTGCATTTGGTATGGGCATTGATAAGTCGGATATTCGCTTTGTTGTTCATTACGACTTACCAAAGTCTATTGAAAACTACAGCCAAGAAATTGGCCGGGGTGGACGAGACGGTAAAGCGGCAAACTGCACTGTATTAGCAAACCTTGACGGGTTAGTCACTATAGAGAACTTCGTTTATGGCGATACACCAGATAAAAGCGCCATTCAACGCGTAATAGATGATATCAGCGCACAGGCCCCCGCTCACATAAATTCAGCGGCGCAAAATGATTCACCTACCAACGGCGAAAACAATGTTTACCAGTGGGAAACGCAAATAAATAGCTTATCGAGTGCCAGCAACATACGACAGCTTCCGCTTAAAACTCTGCTGGTTCAGCTTGAACTCGCCAACGTTATTCGCCCTTTGTATGCCTATTTTGCTGAACATAAATTTCGTTTTATTTCAGAGAAAACCACCATACTTGGCCTTTTCTCAGAAGAACGGGCTCGCTTTCTAGACGCCGTATTCACTCATTCAAATATGAAAAAGGTGTGGGGCATTGTAGATTTCGACAGTATTTATCAGCATTACGGCGCAGAGCGTGCAAGAGTGGTTGCCGCACTAGAGTATTTACATGAACACAATCATATTGAGCTTGCCTCGCGCTTAATAACTGACGTATACCGCGTGGACTACGAAAAACTGCAAAATGCCGACTTAGCTAATAATCTGGCTCACTATTTCGCTGAAAACGAGCGCAAAGAAATAGAACGTATCGCCGCGCTGGTAGGCTTCTTCGAACTTAATACTTGCTTAAGCTATAACTTATCGGCGTATTTTGACGATTCCCAAGCGCCCAATGAATGCGGGCACTGCAGTGTATGTCAGGGAAATGTGGCTAAGCTCAGCTATTCAAACCCAATTCCCACACCGAACCCAGACCAAATATCAGAGGCCATAGCAGCACTAAAAGCGCATTTGAGCGGAAAATTTGATGGCCCAATCACATCATCTATTTGCTGTCGTTTTCTAACTGGCATGACCATGCCTTTGTTCACTCGATTTAAAGTAAGACAAGTAAAGGGCTTTGGTTCTTGTGAAAACTGCCGATACGCTGATGTGAAAGCAATGGTAGATGCTATAAATCAGTGAACGTAGCAAATACCCTAAATCTAATTTATAGTGTTGAGTGAATCACAATTAGCAAGTGGTAAAGGAAAATATGACGCTAATTCAGGGACAAGAACATACTCCTAAGGGATCGCTAGTTGTAGTTGGCACCGGAATCAGTGTTGCGGGTCAAATGACGATAGCGACCAAAAGCCACATCGAAAATGCTGACATTGTGTACATGGGGATTATGAACAAAATTGGTGAACACGTGGTCACCAATATTAACCCGAACAGTGTGTCTTTAGACGACCTTTATCAGGAAGGAAAGTCTCGCGCTGTCACCTATGACCAAATGGCCGACCGCATCGTGCAATCAGTTGTTGAAGGTAAAAAAGTATGCGTGGCTTTTTATGGTCACCCAGGCGTATTTGTTACGCCTTCTCATGAGGCTATTCGTAGAGTGCGGGAACTTGGCCTAGATGCGCAAATGCTCCCCGGCGTGTCTGCAGAAGACTGCTTAATTGCGGATTTGGGAATAGATCCCTCTCGCTTTGGCTGTCAGTCTTATGAAGCAACTCAATTTTTGTTTCGCGATTACCGCATTGATCCTCACATGACGCAAATCATCTGGCAAATAGGTTTAGCCGGAGAAGCAACGCTAAGCGTGTTAGATGCTAATCACAGTGAATCTGGGCTTGCCATGCTGGCTGACATTCTGGCCGAGCACTACCCAGAAGATCACGAGCTGATTATTTACGAGGCAGCCACCCTGCCCCTTTGCGAGCCCAAAATACAAAAAGTGTTGCTTCGCGAATTGCAGTTCGCCAAGCCAACATTAATTTCGACCCTAGTTGTACCCTCACTTGGCATGCCAGCATACCGTCAGGATCGTTTGGCAAAGCTAGGTTTAACTGAGCAGCAAGTTATTGACTTTAGATCTCCAAAAGTAAACTAAAAGGAAAAAACGACATGGCAAAGAAAACAATTGTAGATTTCTTGGTTGAGCTAGACAGCAACAGCAAACTAATGGATGCGTATAAAAAGGACCCAGTGGGCACTGCAGAAAAGTACGGTTTATCTGGTGAAGATCTTCAGCTAATTAAAGACCAAGACTGGGACGAAGTAGCCAAACGCTTTGATGATACAAGCAAGGCTACCCGCGTAATTAGCTACTAGTCGTTATCTTTTTAAGCTAGCTGAAGTAGAAAGTGAAGCGCCGTTTGAAATGCATCTTCGCTATCGTTTGTTTTACGATGGCGCTTCCTACTTTTGCGCTTTTAAAAGAACCACTTAACACCACATCATCAGTCACTACGCTAGACGAACTGAAACAGCGAATTCAAAACAACGATGAGTCTGTAGAAACCACATTCACCGAGCTAGGCTATTTCTTCGACGCCCACCCGAACGCTTTTCAGCAATCCCGCTTATTCAACCTAAGAGCTTATAAGCACATTCTTGAGCAAGACCTTGTTGCGGGGTACGAAACTCTGTTGGAAGCCCGCAAGCTTGCAAAAAAAGGCGGCAACACCATGGCGCTGGCAGAGTCTTTTCGCTTAGAAGGGCTTATTTTGGACTTGTCAGGTGAGCATGCTCGTGCACTCGAAGCCCTTAATAAATCCCTTGCTGCTTTTATTGAAGTAAATAGCGATAACGCCCTACTTGTATATAGCGCTATGGGCAATGTATACATGTCGCTGCAAAACTACGAAATGATGTTGCAGCTAGGTCAAAACTTCCTCGCCGCAGCCCAGCGTTTAAATGATAAAGAAAACAAAGCCATTGCTTACTTTTTCCAAGGTTACGCGCAAACGGAACTGGGGGACTATCAAGACGCTAAAATAAGCCTTCTGCTGGCAGAAGAATTGTTCAAAGAGGTGCACTACCCCTTTATTGGTATTGTTCATACCAAAATGGCTGAGCTACATATCGCCCAAGGCAATTTAACTGAAGCGCTGACTATGTTGAACCGCGCTGCGGAATCAGACCGCAAAGTTGGTTTTAAATACAACGAAGGGTCTAGACTACTGCGCTTGGTCGACATCTACATTAAACGCAATCAAATAGACTTGGCTATTAGCGAACTTGAAGGTGGACTAAAAAAAGACGCCATAAAGAACGACAAGTCAGTGGTTCTAAGCATGTTGGAAAAGCTCATTTCACTACTTGAATCAACCAACAATTTTGAAGCCGCGTTAGAATATTCAAAGCTATACACGAAAACTTATGAAGAGAGTTTTAATGAACAGCAGTCAAGATTGTTAGCCCTTAACCGCGTGCGGCTTTCTATTTCCGAAAAAGAAGAAACCATCAAGCTTCTAGAGAAAGACAACCAGTTAAAAGAGCAGCGTAACCTTATACAGAAAAAGCAAAACACGTTTCAGCTGTATTTCATCGGTTTCGTGATCCTTTCATTGGGCTTAGTCGTTGGCCTATGGCTTAGAACTCGCCAACAACGTAAGGCGCTCGATGCACTTACTCAAGACCTTCAGAAAGCAACAAAAGCAAAATCTGACTTTCTTGCACGCATGAGTCACGAAATTCGCACGCCGCTTAACGCCATTATCGGCCTGACCAAGCTTTCACAGCGGGCTGCAGAAGATAAAGACCAACAAACGAACCTTATTCAGATAGAAGGCGCGTCGCAAACCCTACTAAGTATAATTAACGACATACTCGACTTCTCGAAAATAGAAGCGGGCAAGCTTGATATTGAATCGACGCAGTTCAATTTAGACGCGCTAGTAAACCAAACCATTAGACTGCATTTAGGGCGCGCTGAGGAAAAGCACATAGAGCTTATTCAGCATATATCACGTGACGTACCATTAAACCTTATCGGCGACCCGTTACGCATACAGCAAATTCTAAGCAATTTAGTCAGTAACGCTCTTAAGTTTACCGAGGATGGACTGATTTCGGTAAGCGTTAGATGCACGCATAATGTAGAAGACATTCAGCTTGAATTTGAAGTTAAAGACACAGGGATTGGGCTAAACAGCACGCAAAAGGCATTACTATTTCAACCATTTAACCAAGGTGATGAGTCTATATCTCGTCGATACGGCGGCACCGGCCTAGGCTTAGCAATATGTAAGCAGTTAGTCACATTAATGGGCGGAGAGATCTGGGTTGAGAGCCAGCTTGGAAAAGGCGCAAGCTTTCATTTTACCGTAACCGTTAAACAGGATGCTTCCCAACAAATTGTATCGCCGTCTAAGCAACTTTCGTTACTTAAGGTACTTATTGCTGATGACATTGGCGTGTCGCGCGACGCTATTATCGAGTCGCTATCAGTGGCTAACATTAAAGCAGATGTTGCGACCGGCGGTAAAGAAGCCGTAGCCAAAATGCGTGCTGCTGTGGGAAACAGTGCGCCTTACGACGTACTTATTTTAGATTGGAATATGCCTGACATTGATGGATTGGAAGTCGCAGCCATCATGAAACAGGAGTTTTCAATTAAGCCACCGAAGGTGATAATGCTGTATGCATTCGAGTCGCCTCATATGCGAGAGCAGGCTAACCAACTAGGTATTCGAACCTTCATTAAAAAGCCTTTTAGCACCAGTGAGCTTGTAGATAAGCTACAAGAGCTTTGCTTAAATGTGAACACAAGAACCCTACCAGCAGATGCTGCGCCTGTGCCTAATCTGCGCGGAACGAAGATCCTTTTCGCAGAAGACAATACGCTGAATCAAAAAGTAACCCTTGGTCTGTTAAACGACACCCACGCAAATATTGAAGTGGTTAGCAACGGCTTTGAAGCCATAAAAGCCTTACGTGAAGATAACAGCTATGACGTGGTATTGATGGATATCCAAATGCCCGTTATGGACGGGTTAACAGCAGCTAAAAAAATCAGAGATGAGCTGAAGTTAACTTTGCCGATTATTGCCATGACGGCGCACGCCATGCAGCAAGACATCGACAAGAGCCTGGCAGCGGGCATGGACGGCCACATCAACAAACCGGTTGACCCAAACCGCTTCTTTGACGTGCTTGTTGAAGTGCTAAATAAAGGAAAGTCGACGGCGACCACTGAAGTAACCGACGAGCCATCGGCAAACACAATACCGCTGAGCTTTATAGATAAATCTCAAGCCATGCAAGCAATGTTAAATGACGAGACTTTGTATAAAGAGTTACTTAACGACTTTGCAGCACTTAACAAAGAGCTAGATAACCTTCGAAAAGCCATTGATGAAAAAGACTATGCTTCTATTGTTCGTATAGCGCATATCTACATAACTGCCCTTCGGTACATTGGCGCTTACGCCTTAGCTGAGCTAGCTGCAACGATTGAGCTAACGATAAAACGTAATGAGCATGGAAGCGTAGCTGGTTTTAGCGATCAGTTAGAAGCACTTTACACAGCATTGGTAGAGATGAATGCGAAAGTTGAGGGAATGATGAAGTAAAACCTTTCAGGCTGGGAGAAGATTAATTAAGAAAAACAATGCCCGCACAATAAATGCGGGCACAGTAGTATACACGTTGAGCCAACCGCTCCCGATTATTACTCGTCTGACTCTTGCGAGGCATACTCATTTTTCATAAGCCACGCGTACGCCGTTGTAAAAGCGGTTTCTTGAAACTGTTTTAAACCCGTGTCAGAAAATGGCACTGCAAGCGGATTTCTGCGTAGTGATTCTTTAATATCCGTTGGGCTAAATACTACAACTTGAAGCCCTTCAATCAATTCAATGGCAGCCTCTAACTTGAAGCCAATTGCACTACCTGCAAATTTACCTTTGCTTTGGCGCTGACGAATTATCACTGCATCAATTTTGTAGTCTTCTACAAGTTTAGCGAAGGTGCTTTGGAAGCTCTTTAGCCCCTTCGCACTGGTATCGGCAAGCGTTAAACGGCGCGTACGGCAATCTGGCAAATGAAACAATCCGTCAGCCAGCGACACCAAACTAACAATTGCTTCATTACCTTTTAAATCTACACCACAGACTTTCATATTTATTCCTAATTACGTTTGTCCGGCATTATAACGCGTTTCACAGCATTTGAGTCATTCAGTCGGTAAGCTTCAACCTCTTAAAAGAGGTTTTAACTTAGTACCGACTGAATTGTGTCTTTTGACAAGGGCTTCACGAAATGCTGATCGAACCCTGCCGCTTGGGAGTCCTCTACATATTTCTCTGAGCCCCACCCGCTTTGAGAATAAAACTTAACATTCTCTGATTCAGGTAAGGCTTTCAGCATTTTAACCAGCTCATAACCGTCAATATCTGGCATACCGATATCAAGAAATACGAAGTTAGGTTTAAACGCCTTGAATTCAGCGACAGCCTCTTTAGGAGAAGTAATACCTAAGGCAGTCACTCCCATAGACTCTGCTAATAAACAGTATGCATCGATAAGATCGGCATTGTCGTCAACGAACATAACTTTGGTTTGGCTTTGAATAGTCGGCTCAACTTCCTGATTGTCAGACTGCTCATAAGCCATTTTAGAAATGGGAAGTCTAACTTCAAAGGTACTTCCTCGGCCTAATCCTTCACTCATCACCGACACATCACCGTGATGCAGCATTACAAGTTTACTCACCAACGTAAGCCCTATTCCCAAACCGCCTTTAGTGTGTGTAGAGTGCGCCTCAATTTGGGTGAACATATTAAATACGTCTTTAAGCCTGTCTTCAGGTATCCCCATGCCGTTATCTTTAACCGCAACGACAACCATGACACCTTCCTCTCTGATATCTACAGTTATCCTTCCCTGCTCACTCGTATATTTAGCAGCGTTGTGAATAATGTTTGAGAATATCTGACTTAAACGCGCTTTATCGCCATAAACCGTCACATCTTTTTCAAGATAATTTACGGTTATATTATGCTTTTTCGCTTTTACCTGCTGGTCAACAATTTCAAGGGAATCTGACAGCACGTCTTGAATACTCAGTTTTTCAAACTCAAGCTTGACCTTACCTCGCGTAATACGCGATACATCCATCAAATCGTTGATAAGTTTTGACATGTATTCCGCTTGACGATTAATAATAGCCGTCACTCGTTTACGCGTTTTATCATCGTCAACCGTTTCTAAAATACTTGCGCCAGACATAATAGGTCCAAGCGGATTTCGCAATTCGTGAGCTAACGTGGCAAGAAATTCATTTCTGTAATTATCTTGTTTTTCAAGCTCTTGAATACTGATATGCATGCGTTCTTGCACATCAAGTGCATAAACAAGAAACATCCTGTTCAGTCGATTGGCAGTATCAACATCCGCCTTATCAAAACTCGTTGAGCGCCCTTTAATAGTGCGGGTATGGATAGTGAACGAAGCTCTGGGTTTAAGTCGCTGAGCTTTTGGTGCATCTTCAGACTTCTCATCTTCAGCGCCAATCCACTTTTGGACGCGATGGGTTTCCTTCCTGAACCAGGCGGTAAAATACTGTTTCTTTTCAAACAGTGGAATAATCATTATGCCAGCAATACCGTACTGTCGTGCTTCTGGGTAATCGTCATAAAGCGCGTCGTTGGTATATGGGAAGCCACCTTGGCTGCTTGCTTTGGAAAAGATTTCCTTGATAAGTTCTATCGGTAAAGTAGAACCGAGGGTAATGGTCTCGTACTGAGAATAATAAACAAACCCTGAACTATTAAGCGCTTCCAAAAATGCTTTTTCACCGCTTTTAACGACGCGACTGATAGGATTTGCTGGACCTATTCTATCTAGCATGGCATCAACTGCTTCGTCAGTTGCATACTTCTTGTGCTTTGCAATTTCTTCTTCTTTCGCCAATAAATGCCAGCTAAATAGCTGACTCAGGTTTTCGCACTGAAGCCTAACATCTTGTGGAATATAACTAGGCTCGCGATGGTGGCAAGAAATTAGCCCGTAAAGCTCGCCGTCCGTTACTAAAGAGATCGAAAATGAAGCCCGCAAACCTTGGTTTCTAATGTATTGAAGATGAATAGGTGAAAAGGTTCGCAGCAGCGAGCGAGTGAGATCCAGCGGCTCTCTGCCTGACGCTTCAGTCGATGGAACTAGCCTTGCAGGAGGTAACTCAGTATCAGGGGTTAGTCTTACCCAGTTAGTTTTGTAAAGCGCTCTAGCCTGTGCAGGAATATCTGACGCAGGAAAATACAAGTCTTGATATGAGTCCATATCATCGGCTTTAGCTTCTGCGATAACTTTCCCTGAGTAGTCATCATTGAATTTGTAAAGTACTACCCTGTCCATATTTGTGAGATACCGAATGGTCGAGACCATTTCTTGAGCCATCTCTCTTAGTGACGTCATTTCTTTAAAGCGCGGAGCAATAGACATAGCATAGAGTTTGATAAATTGCTCTGCGCTATAGGTATCTCTGAATTCAGTTGCGGGCTCTAGCTCGACAACATAGTTGTGACCAGAATCATAAACCACCGCCAAATAATCTATCGCCGCTCCTTCCTCTAACATCGAGGCTTTTAAGTGAAGCTTAATAGGCAGCCTAATTTTGGTTTTTGTAACCCTATCAAACGTCTCTTCAAGAAATGCCCTTTCATTCGTGTCTGATGAGAGTATTTCTAAAAAGTGTTTACCAATAAGAGGCTCAGTGAACACTGATTCGCAGTTGTCACTGACAATCGAAATCTTCAAGTCCTTGTAATTAAAAGCAATAAGAAAACCATAACTTTGTATACTTTCGGGAATATGTATTGGCTCGTCTTCGCAACGTTCAAAGTTAATGTTTTTTGGGGGCTGTGACATGAGGATCCTGAGGTTTGAATAGGTTAACTTATACTTTCATCTAGAGAGCAACGTATCACATCGCTCAACGGGTTGATACTAAACTCCTCCATTGTTTGCGCATGGCGTAAAGGTGCTCGCAGATACACCTAAACCATTTGCGAAACCGTCTTGTTTTTGCAATACATTTTTCCTTTGGGGTGTAAAAATGTGGCCCAACTTAGAAAAAGCGTCATTTAAAAGAAAAAGGCTTTAAAAAGTCACTCAAGAACAAGACTTGATGAAGCTATCGCAGCTTGAGAGCACACATTCTCATCACTTATCGATGTGTATTTATGTGCCCTCAAAGCCTATGTTTCAGCTTCATTCTGCTTACATAGCGTCTAGTTTAGTGAATTGAGCTTTATCAGCCTTCCGCCTTCTTTATCTTCAAGCACATAGATATTGCCCTTATTGTCTTGCTCAACCTCGCGTACTCGCTTGCCCCATTCATAGCGCTCTGCTTCTTCCACCTTCCAGTTGCCTTCATCGTCTATATTAAATGCAACTCGAACCAGCGCTTTTGAAGACAAACCGCCTATAAAACCATTTCCCTTCCAGTCACTAAACTTATCGCCTTTGTAAATGATAAAACCGGCAGGACTAATGGCAGGCACCCACGCCAATTCAGGCGACTTAAAGATGGGGTAGTCTTCGTGGTTAGGAATTTTCACGCCTGAGTAATGGTCGCCCTGCGACACTGCTGGGTAACCATAGTTGCGACCTCGTTCAATAATATTAAGTTCGTCGCCATGGCGCGGCCCCATTTCATGAGCCCATAAATTACCTTTCTCATCAAAATCGATGCCTAGCGGATTGCGGTGACCTAATGTCCAGATTTGTTCTGTTACGTTGCCTTGACCATAAAACGGATTATCTTCAGGTACGCTACCGTCTTCGTTTAAGCGCAGCACCTTACCTAAGTTCATCGCCATGTTTTGTGCTGGCGTGAATTTCTGGCGCTCGCCCGAGGTGATAAATAAATGGCCATCAGGTGAAAATGCCATGCGGTGAGAGTAATGCCCGTTCCCCGTCACCTTCGGCGACTGACGCCAAATTAGCTCTCTATCAGTCAGCTTCGCGCCACTATCAGATAAGGTAAGCGTGGCTCGCTCTATCACCGCACCGCTGAACGCATCGTCTTTTTCATCTCGTTCAATGTACGAAATATAAATGGTGTTATTCGACGCAAAGTCAGGGTGAATAATGACATCACCTAAACCGCCTTGCCCGCGCGCAGTAACACTTGGCACATTACTAACAGCAAAACGCTTCTGCTGGTTTTCATCAAGCAGCCATAGAGTGCCAGCTTTTTCCGTTACCAAGCTGTGCCCGTCTGGCAAAAATGTCATAGCCCAGGGGTTATCGAAGGACGCCTGAACATTACCCGTTACAGTAGTGCCCTTACTGCCCTTCATTTCAATTTGTTCAGATGTGTTCGACTGAGCAAAGGTAAAAAAAGAGGTGGCAAAAAGCGTAACCAATAGTGCGGCTTTCCGACGCTTGCTGGTTTTGTGCGTGCTTGTTGTTTGCATTAAGTTCTAGCCTTTTTGAGGGTTTGCGTACTGCTGGTTGCACGTTAAAACGTTAATTGCACGTAAACGGGCGGCGCAAAGGGTTTCAGTTAGCATTGGTTACGTAGATTTAATTAAACAGGTTTATATTATCGACTTGGTTTCGCTATTCGTATTTTTGCGTTGTGCTCGCTTTTCCTAAACTTTCTTTAATGCAGCGACACTTTACTAAAATACCGCCTGTGTTATTTTCCAAGAAGTTTTAGCAACGAAGATAAGGAGGTGATCATATGTCTAGAGTTAAGGTATTTGAACAGGCAGCTATGAGTGAGGGTCGTTCTAGCTAACCCCTTTTACGCAATTGCTCTATAAGGCTGCCTAGTCAGCCCAGCTCGGAAAGCCGCATCACGTTGCTGATTGCGGCTTTTTTACTCCCTCTACAGAATTTAATTACACAAGGCTAAATTTCTCGTTAGTCGCCTGTCAACACGTGAAAACCTTTCTAATATTCATAAAAACACATCAAAAAGATGGTAAATTGATCAAATCGTAGAAGCCGCGCTTAAAAAGCTACGTAAATTTAACGCTGTTACCTTTCCTAATAGAGTCACAAAGTAATAGTACGTTTAACACGAGACAAAGTGACGAGCGTTGAGGTTTTGCCAAGGAGTAAAAAGTTGTTCAGGGTTGGACTATTCATTTTAATAACATTAGTGAAATTTGCTCATGCAAATTCGAGTGACAGCATTGAGCAAAATAATGTTCTGGCGTTTCACGCAGACAATGCATTTCTTACTGAAAGGGTAAATCTGCAAGGCAATCCCTATTCTACTTCTGTCGATACGGTACAAATGCTAGTTAATGAAATAGGGTATACAGATCCCGTGCTTCATGTTCCACTTGTGCGTTCTTTTGCGTATATGCAGCATGGCGAAAACATTTGCGTACTTAATAAAATAAAAGCACCTGAACGCGAAAAAAATCACCTTTACTCACTACCGCTTAGCTTTTTCCAGACACAGCGTTTTTACCAACTGGCTTTACTGCCACCAATAGAAAAGGAACTTTTAGATGAAAAAGGCCGAATACTGAGCATATCTCGCGTATTAGAAGCCTTTCCAGACTCTTTTATTGTGTTACCAGAAGAATACTCATTCGGTGAAAGGATAGACGACGATCTAAAGCAAGTTAATCGAGAGCAAATCCTTCGTATAGCAAATAATATTTATTACTCTCGCTTTATGGAAATGTTTTCAAAAGGAAAGTCTGATTTTGCACTCATTTTTCCAGCAACTTTATACAGAAGTTTTGGAGAGAACATGCCTATTAAAGTACGCAGTTACTCTATTGCAGATAACCCTGACTATGTATCAGGCCACGTTATCTGCCCCAATACTCCTCAGGGTGCAGAGCACATAAAGCGTATAAACGCTGCAATAAAACGCATCTATTTAACACCTGAGTTTATTAATGCTCATACGCGCTATTTGCCCGCTCAGGACAAACAAAACTTGCGAACTATCATCGAGCAATCTATTGAAAAGTTAATGCTTGCCTATTAATGACTTGGTTATTTTTTGACAAGTTTGAGTGACTATGACAGCTTAGGTAAATTCAATTATAAAAAGAAACTCGCGCCTGATCGCGGGAAAGGGAATTCCAAATGTATCAAAAGCTTGCCTGCGTTTTTATCGGCGCCGTATTTACCCTAAGCCTTAGCTTTCACGTAAACGCCAAAGTACGTGGCGAGGCCGTAGTTACAACAATAAAGTCAGAAGTTTTGAATGAGTCGCGAGAACTACTTATTCACTTACCTAATAACTATTCCCGCTATAAACACACCACTTACCCAGTTTTATATTTGCTAGATGGACAGCGTAATTTTGCGCATACCGTAGGCACGCTTGATCTGCTAAATCAGTCTGGAATGGCGCAGGAAATGATTGTTATCGGTATTACCAACACCGAGCGCACGCGAGACTTCACACCTACCTATGATGAAAGCTACAACCAGTGGGGAATATCTGGTGGTGCCGACAACTTTTTAGACTTTCTAGAAAAAGAACTAAAGCCATACGTAAAGGCAAACTATCGCACTAATAACTACGCGATTGTTTCTGGGCATTCATTAAGCGCCCTTTTTACCTTATACGCACTGCAAGAGCGGCCTGAACTGTTTCAAGCTTACTTCGCATTTAGCCCAAGTTTGTGGTGGCACGACGAAGTGATATTTCCAGAGGCAAAAGCGTTCTTTGCGTCAGATAGCGACCTTAACAAATACCTTTATATCAATATGGGTAACGAAGGTGGGAACATGCTAAGCGCATACGAATGTTACGCTGAACTGCTAAATAGCAGCGAACGAAAAGGGCTTAACTTTGATACCGAGCTAGATACATCTGAAAGCCACAATACGACTGCACTTGCAGGTATGAGCTTGGCGCTTCAAAAGCAGCTTAATTCTTTACGCCCTACAGGTGCGATAATACAAGAAGGTATTCCTGCGGTAGAGCAATACTATAAAGACCTTTCTGCGAAATACGCTTTTGAAGCAAAGCCAGAATATAAAGCCGTAAACCACGCGGGTTATGCGGCGCTAAACAACCAAGAGTTTGACTCTGCCATTACAATTTTTAAGAAAAATATAGCTCGCTTCCCTAACAAATCTGATGCCTACGACAGCCTGGCAGACGGTTATGAAGCTAACGGCGATTTAGCCATGGCACTTGAAATGAGAGAGAAAGCACTAGCAATGAGCTATAAAGAAAATGTTGAAAATGGTGCTTTTAAAACGCGGTTGGCAAACTTGCGAAAGAAGATTGCGGAAGGTACAGGCGACTAGCTATCAAGTGCCTGAACTAGAAAATCGTTAGCATTAACCGAATAATAGTAGAAACGTACTCTGGTACGTTCACTCGTAATGGAATACACATAATGACATCAATCAAGCTCTTCTCCTCTTTAACACTTTCGTTTTGTTTAGCTTCGTTATTGGGCTGTACAGAGTCTGAAACCCTGCCCGCCTCCCCTTCTGCTGCCGCAGAATCAAAAGAAGCCAACCTTTTAAAAACTGGGCTTACTGAACGCATTCGAATTGAAGGCCAAGAGGTTGATTACCAATCTTTGGAGCAAAGACAAGCGCATTATGATGTGCCTGGGGTATCTGTCGCGTTTATGAGAAATGGCCAACTAGCTTGGACCATGCAAAGCGGCGTTAAAGATTTAGCCACTGAATTGGCTGTTGATGAAAACACAGTGTTCCAAGCAGGCAGTATTTCAAAACCCGCATTTGCGGCAGTATTGATGAAGTACCGCGAAGATAACCCACTAGATTTAGATGCAGATGTTAATACCTTACTCACCAGCTGGCAGTTGCCTGAACATGAATGGACTGGGCAAGACGTTGTTTCTTTACGCAGATTATTAAGCCACACGGCAGGCACCACAGTACATGGCTTCCCTGGTTACGCGGCGGGCGAACCAGTACCTAACTTGCAGCAAGTGCTAGAAGGTGCATTTCCCGCCAATACCGATGCCGTTGTTGTTGATATTCAACCTGGCACGCAAATGCGTTATTCGGGTGGCGGCACTACGCTTGCTCAGCTTACCTTGCAAGACGTAGCTAACGAGCCCCTGCCAACTCTGTCACAACGGCTTTTGTTTAAACCTTTAGGCATGACGCGTTCTGGCTTCGAGCAACCCATTACAACAAACCTATCAAACAATATGGCGACGCCGTATGACGGAGACGGTGCGCCAATTAAGGGTGGCGCCCATACCTACGCCACATTAGCAGCTGCAGGCATGTGGAGTACGCCATCAGACATGTTGAAATTGGCAAGCGGCGTGCGCAGTGCGTATTTAGGGCAGAAAACCGACTGGATATCGCAAGCCACCGCGCAGGAAATGTTAACCAACAATACGCCAAGCACTGAGCCGCCTAATGTAGGAATAGGCTTTTTTATCAATATGGATGATAACGGTGCAATTTTAGGCTTTGGTCACGGTGGCGCAGATGCTGGGTTTATGTCGCAGCTATACCTTGAACTAGATACCGGCAACGGCTATGCCATTATGACGAACGGCAATAACGGCAGGCAGTTAATAACTGAACTAGAAATGCGCTTAAAAGAAAAGTTAAACGTAGGTTACTCGGAAGCTGAGGTTAGGAAGTTAGTACCCATAAGCCAAAAGGAACTAAGCCAATACATTGGAACCTACGTGGTAACTAACCCTGTGAGTGTTGATGTGGTGCTAGAAAAAACAGCCAACGGATTTGTGCTTAACGCCTTACCTTATGTTGAAAACGAAGAATATTTTTATGAGGGTGGCGGACGATTTTTTGCTAAGAATGGGAGTAGTATTCGTTTTGAAGTGGATGAAGAAAATGGACTGGTTAATACGGTTGTGATGGATGGGAATATTCGGGGTTTTAGGAAAGAGTAGTTTATAGATTGTGAACTGTAAAATGCCCCTATTCCTTTTTTGTATCAGATACCGCCGTTGGTATATTCGAAGCCAGACGGCCGCTACGTACATGAAGCGGACATTTTGCCTTTCCCATGAAAACACAGAATATGTTTTTTTCAGGGGAAACGGGGGTTACTATGAGCTCTCAGTAATAAGCTGTTATGAGTCAATCAGCATCGAGTGTATAAATGGACGATAGAGTTAAGAAAATAGATAAACCTGAAAAGTGCGAGATCTTTGCCAAGAACTGTATCGAGCGTGGTAGAGAAGATTTGGCTCAAGAAGCAAGGGAGCGCGCCGTTCAACTTCGAGCTGAGGCATATGGAGCCAAAACTGAGGCGGAGCGTGAAGCGCTTGAAGCTGTATACGCATACGAAGAAGTATTGAGCGCGAAAAATGGAAAGAAAACTCGCGCTGGTCGAACCTGGCAAATGATAACTCGCCACGGTATTATTGGTGCAGTAGAACGTGCAGTAAACCGTCCAACTGAAACTCAAGGCTATACCGCTCTTGTCGAAATGGGTCTTGAAGACTATGCGTTTGAAAATGTAATTCTTCGTTATCCCAGCCTGTTTAGCGAGCAAGCAGTACAAATCTCCAGAGAGCGCATAGAGCAGTGGCAAAACTCATATTAAGCAAAGGCAACATTACCCTGCGGGCTGGACGCGCAAACGCGCGCCGCTGCTTTGGGCGTTATATTTTTCGGAGGGAAAGTGACTTTAATCATTACTGGGTACGTTCACAAGACAGGGTTTCATACAGAATATCCAAAATTACCACATGAATTCGAAGTCGTCAGAACCCCCACAGATAAAAGCCAAAAAAAATCAGGGATCTTTTCAATTGCAGACAGCGTTATTACAACAATAGGTGGTGCAGGGAAAATACCATTACTTAAAGGTTTTAAGAAAATTGTTAATATGCCTATTAAGTTATGGAAGCCTTATTTTGTGGGATCTGACTTTCGTGGTTATTTTTCAACATTTTTGGAGTGTGAGTGCTTTATTGCTTTCGCAGGTAGCACCCTTACTTCTCAACATGTATTGAATCAAATTTCTAATCATTTAAGCGAGCTTAGAATTGATTATAGGTCTAAACGAGTTGGGTCTGGTGACTTCATCGTTGTGAAAAGTTGTGATCATAATGAGCTAATTTCAACTGCGTCATTTTCACAATATGATGATTTATTTATTCCAGAGAAAGACTATGTTGGTCTATTGACGGCAGATGTAATAGTTGATGTCGTTGAACACTCAATTAATAAAGCCTTAAGCTCTGCTAAGGAATTTAGATTATCTGAAAAAGCATTCAATGAGATGTATACGGAATTTACTTTGGGCATAAATTGTCCTGCTACTGGAGAGGATGTTATTTATCAATTTGACATGGATAAACGCCTCAACAGTGACGGTGTTTTTGAGGTTTTCGTAAACAAACAAAGAATTGCAGATAACCAAGTGTCAATTATAGGAATGAGGAATGAATTCAAAAATAGAATTGACGATGTCGTGGAGTCAGCCATAAATAATAATATTAACTTGTGTGATGAATTAACTACCTTTATGGCTCAAGCTATTAGTGAAGTTGATGAACGTGGTTCATTTGAAATAGGCAGGCCAATCGTAGTTAAAAAACTTAAAGATGGAAAGCTTAAAAAAATATCAGTTCAATAAAAATCTATCAAACTTGTTAAACAAGGAAGGAACTGTTGGTTTTGCTCCTTCATCGCTAATTTTAAGAAACCATCTTTTTCCTGTTAACAGGGCGTTGACCGTCCGTTTCATGTCTCAAGATGCCGTTAGCGTGTAGGGCTGATAAGTACATAAAGCGGTAGTTCATCTCAACTCAGGTAGACGACTGCTCCACATACAATACAGTCATTCAGCATTACCTTTGGCCCTTTGCGAAAGTGGCTATATCACCTGACACCAGGGGTAGTTGATAGCTCTAGTTCGTCCGATACTCTTTTGAATCTTTACATAAAGCGTTCTCTCTCAACCGTTCAAGTTAATTGTCGCTCTATACTCATGAGTGAATCCTGAGAAGATTCATGAGAGAGAATGAGAATCGTTAGAACCACATTGGTTGTTTTTATATACACTTGAATGTCGGAATTTTTTACACGTTGTTGTGTTTTTGAAACTCTGATTACTTGTGTCTTGCTCATAGGCCGCATAATCATTTGGCCTTGTGGTAAAGGTGCATTAATTGCATTAGGTAAAAAATGTAAGTTGAATTTGCTGAAATTGAGCTGTCTGTTCGTTTTCAAGTAATCGCAATTATTCGACCAGCGCCTGCTACACAACATTAAAAGGAACTTAAAGTGAAACCTTACTTCTGTGTGTCTAATCTTTCAATTTCTTGTATTTTACTGACTGTTTTTTTTAGTTCTCCCAGTCAAGCCAGTTTTATGCAGGTGAGCGTTGGTGGAAATATTGCAAATGGTTGTACTCAAACGTTAAGTCAGTCAACTTCGGAGACATGTGTTTATGACGACAACTATTCAAGATTTTTAGCCCTCACAGACTTATCTAATTATACTGTATACACTGGAGCAGAAACTATTATCGGGGGAGCAATACAGACAATAGCTAATGCAACAATTACTGACACCGTTTCTTTTGACTTGCTTGATGGCCTAACGTCAGCGAACATCAAAATTAGGTTAACAGGCTCATACTCAATTCCTGATATGTTATCAAACGGACGTTCACAGAATGTGGGTGGAGGATACAGTTTCACTGGACGGGGATTGAATTCCGACGGGAGCGTTGATTTTAGCAAAGTCATTCGATCGGCTGAAGCTGCTCAATATGTCACACCTGGTTGGGGCAACGGTAACAGAAGCGACAATGAAACGTATTTCATCGATGAAGAACTGACCTTTAATATTACTGAGAATTTAAAAGACCTTAGTTTTACTTTATCCAGTACTGCAGGAATTAATATTACAAATAGCAAACCTGACCAGTATGCCGCCTTCAACAATACCAGCGGTATTCAATTATCCTTTGAACTTCCTGAAAACGTAGTTCTTTCTAGTACTGCGTCGGGTCTATACACGGGCTTAACTTCGGATCCAGTTCTTTTAGACAGAGCTGATGGCGGCTGGTCTTCTAATTTTACACCTGTAGTGTCCACGCCCATGGATCCAGAGGTCGCCATAGGTTACGAATATGAAGTAACTGGTAATCAGTTCTCTAGCATGCGAATTAGTGAAGACTACGGTGATGGAATTTTTGAGTTATATCTTTGGGATGATTTTGCCGGTGAATATATCTACGATCGCTTGTTTACAAGCCGAGAGTTAATCACCTTTAATTTTTCAACCGATGTTCAAAAGTTCAAAATCGAAGGCATTGAAGCAGACCAGATGGTCAACCCTGACGATCCTCTTGGTTTTGTGACTGATTTATCTTTCAGGTGGCTAAACCAGGGAAATTGGACAATGACGCCAATTACCACTTTCACCAACACGGCTCCGTCCCAAAATGTTCCTGACCCCCCAATGGTTTCGATTATGTTAGCGGGAATGATTAGACTTTTCTGGCGACGAGTTGCTAGAAAGTAAAATAGTAATCCGTTAACGAGACTCAAAAATGTGGATGTCTGCTGTCTGCAAATGGACTCATTCGAGTAACCTTCATTGACAGTCAAAAATATGCACTAATCAGAAGTTCAAAAAGTTCAGCGTAGAATGTCCGTTATTTGTCTAAAGCGGCACGTCAAATGATTTCTAAACCTACAAATGAGAGTGTCAGATCACAGGTAAGCAACAACAACCCGTATTAATACAATCCATCAATTCATAGACATAAAAACAGGCTAGCAAAATCTACAAGTTCTTTGAAGTTGCCTAGGAAGTACCTCTATCTCTCTTTTCCTTCTGGAACAATTTAAAAGCTAGTTTCTTCCTGTGCGCCTCTCTCTCTTCAGCTAGCTTGTTCTGATACTCATCCTTGGCGCTTTTCTCTTCTTCCTCACTAGGTTCTGGGTTCTGGGTTCTGGGTTCTGGGTTCTGGGTTCTGGGTTCTGGGTTCTGGGTTCTGGGTTCTGTAAAATAATATCTTCTGTAGTTTGCTCAAACTCAGTTTCAACTGTATTCCCGTTACCTTCAAATTCTTCAATTAAGGCATGTATTAATGTTGATTCATCTTTAAGTGAGTCAACTCTTAACTCAATATACTTACTTTTAGCTGCCTGCTCGTCACCACTAGATAGACTAAAGGCTTTAGCCCATAGCCCTTGCCTTATGTTTCCTTTCGCAATTTCACCTACCACAATCTCGTAGAGTCGCTCTTCTATCAAACGATTTATAGCCGCTTTTATTCTAAATTTTTGAAACATAAATTGTCCTTAATAACACGAATAGTGATTCGCACAAGCTTAATACCGCCCCTTATTTCCCTAAAAATAAAGAGTCAAGCAACTCCCGTTTCTGGCACAGATAGAGTATAAGAAATACTAACGCTATGTACTACCAAATGTTCCAGCTCAAATTAAGGCTAATTGCACGTGAATCAAAGGGGACTTTTTAGAAATCAGTAACGCAGTTGATGTTAAAATAGCTAATTGAATTGGTCTTTGGTACTGAAATTTACAATGAGATATTTACAAGCCCCTATCCGATCTTTTTGTGTGTTCAAGTGCTCGTGTGTTTTAGTGCTTCATGCGCCAAAATCGAAGTAACGTTGAATGATATAGTCGCTGAAAAGGCCATCTCCCAGCGTTGCTTGAGTTGCCGTTAACAGTGATGATAATGCATAGTGTCGTGCAGTAGGTTCCGTTTCGGAGATTGTGTCATGAAACTGACCGTCTGCAAGTTGTCTAAAACGGATTTCTAAGCACTATAACTATAAAACAAAAAAGGCGAACCACAGGTTCACCTTTCAAATCAATAAAGCTCTAGCAGCAGCGCTGCTAAACCAACACCCTACTCCTCAACATAGCTCTCGATGCTGGGGCAAGAACAGATCAGGTTACGGTCGCCATACACGTCATCAATACGGTTAACTGTTGGCCAGAACTTGTTTCTGTGTACTTCTGGAGCTGGGTACGCCGCTAGCATGCGGTCGTAGCTGCGGTTCCAGTCGCTGTCACAGATGTCAGCTAGTGTGTGCGGTGCATTGTGTAGCGGGTTGTCAGTCGCATCCCACTCGCCGCTTTCTACTTTCGCAATTTCTTGGCGAATGCTAACCATAGCGTTGATGAAACGGTCTAGTTCGTACTTCGCTTCCGACTCGGTTGGCTCAATCATAAGCGTACCCGCTACTGGGAAGCTCATGGTTGGCGCGTGGAAACCGTAGTCGTTTAGGCGCTTCGCAATGTCTAGCTCGGTTACACCGCTTGCTTCTTTAAGCGGGCGAAGGTCAATAATACATTCGTGCGCTACGCGACCGTTGTTGCCTTTGTAAAGCACTGGGAAGTGCCCTTCTAACTTCCTAGCCACATAGTTAGCGTTAAGAATAGCTACTTCGGTTGCACGGCGAAGACCAGCGCTACCCATCATTTTGATGTACATGTAGCTAATAGGCAGAATTGATGCACTGCCCCATGGCGCTGCAGATACCGCACCACAGTCTTTGCCTGCCGTTTCTACGTTAACAACCGTGTGGTTTGGAAGGAATGGCGCAAGGTGCGATTTAACACCAATTGGTCCCATACCTGGGCCACCACCACCGTGTGGAATACAGAAGGTTTTGTGTAGGTTAAGGTGCGACACGTCTGAACCAATGAAGCCAGGCGACGTAATGCCCACCTGCGCGTTCATGTTCGCGCCATCCATGTAAACCTGACCGCCGTATTGGTGAACAATGTCACAAATCTCGCGCACGGTTTCTTCATATACACCGTGGGTAGACGGGTATGTGATCATGGCGCAGGATAGGTTGTCGCCCACTTCTTCCGCTTTTTTGCGAAGGTCGTTAAGGTCTACGTTACCTTTGCTATCACAAGCTACTACTACCACTTTAAGGCTAACCATTTGCGCAGACGCAGGGTTAGTACCGTGGGCAGAGCTTGGAATTAAGCACACGTTTCTGTGACCTTCGCCACGGCTTTCGTGGTAACGCTGAATAGCCAATAAGCCCGCGTATTCACCTTGCGCACCTGAGTTAGGCTGCATTGAAAGTGCGTCGTAACCTGTTACGTTAATTAACCACTCGCTAAGCTCGGCAATCATTTCTTGATAGCCCGCTGCTTGGTCTAGTGGCGCAAACGGGTGAAGTTGACCGAATTCAGCCCATGTTACTGGGATCATTTCAGCCGTTGCGTTTAGCTTCATGGTGCACGAGCCCAATGAAATCATTGAGTGGTTAAGCGCCAAGTCTTTGTTTTCAAGGCTCTTGATGTAACGAAGCATCTCTGTTTCAGAGTGATACTTGTTAAACACTTCGTGTGTTAAGAAGTCGCTAGTACGTACTAAACCTTCAGGAATAGATTTTACGTCTTGCGTGGTTACTTCTGCATCCAGACCTTCCACTGTTAAGCCGTGCTCTTCACCAAGAAGTACGTCGAATAGCGCAACAATGTCTTCACGTGTGGTAGTTTCGTCTAGCGACACACCTACCGCACCTTCAAGGTCAGCACGTAGGTTCATGCCTTTTGCGTAGGCTTTTGCTAGTACGTCTTCCTTGTTGTCTACCATTACGGTTAGCGTGTCGAAGTACGTGCTGTGCTTTAGAGCTACACCTTTCTGATTCAAACCAGTAGCAAGAATGTCGGCGAAGCGGTGAATGCGCTCAGCAATAGTTTTAAGGCCTTGAGGGCCGTGGTACACCGCGTAGAAGCTTGCCATGTTGGCTAACAGCACCTGCGCTGTACAGATGTTCGAGTTCGCTTTTTCGCGGCGAATGTGTTGTTCACGAGTTTGTAGCGCCATACGAAGTGCTGGGCGACCACGAGTGTCTTTACTTACACCAATAATACGGCCAGGCAGTGAACGCTTGTAGCTGTCGCGTGTAGCAAAGAATGCCGCGTGTGGGCCACCGTAGCCCATAGGTACACCAAAGCGCTGTGCACTACCAAGTGCAACGTCTGCACCTAGTTCGCCAGGCGACTTAAGCATTACTAAGCTCATAAGGTCAGCGGCTACTGCCACAATCCCTTTTTTCGCTTGTACTGCAGCAATGATGTCGCTGATGTCTTTTACTTCACCAGTAGAGGTTGGGTATTGAAGTAGCGCACCGAATACGTCGTGTTCTGCTGCTTCTTCTGCCGCACCTTTGATGATTTCAAAACCGAACATTTCAGCGCGGGTTTCTACCACGTCAATGGTTTGCGGGTGAACGTCGTTTGCAATGAAGAAAGCGTTTGATTTTTTATTCTTAGATACGCGCTTAGCAAGGCCCATGGCTTCAGCCGCCGCTGTACCTTCATCAAGTAGTGACGCAGATGCTAGCTCTAGGCCAGTTAGGTCAATGGTCACTTGTTGGAAGTTAAGAATAGCTTCCAAACGACCTTGGGCAATTTCTGGCTGGTAAGGCGTGTACGCTGTGTACCAACCTGGATTTTCTAGCACGTTGCGAAGAATAACGTTTGGTACGTGTGTATCGTAGTAACCCATACCAATGAAAGAACGGTTAATTTTGTTCTTTTGTGCAACGGCTTTAAGTTCACTTAATGCTTCAACTTCTGTCGCCCCTTCACCACATTTTAGTGGCTCTGGTAGCGCAATACCTGCCGGTACAGTTTGCTCAATTAAATCGTGTAGTGAGCTTGCACCAATAGCAGACAGCATTTCTTCAATTTCGCCTTTACCCGGGCCAATGTGACGGCGGATAAAAGTATCTTTTTGCTCTAGTTGAGCCAATGTAGGGGAAGTATTCGACATAACGTTGTTAAGCACTCGTAATGGTTGCCGCAAGGGCGCGTTAAATCTTTAAGTTAAAAAGGGGCTGAATTATCTTCATGCCCCTTTTCAAATTATGGTTCTTTTAAAACTGCGTAACGAATTACTCTTCGTCGATGCTGTTTTCGTAGCCTTCAGCGTCTAGTAGACCTTCTACTTCTGCCGCATCGTCAGCTTTAATTTTGAATAGCCAACCGTCGCCGTATGGGTCAGAGTTAACTAATTCTGGTGAATCTTCTAGGTCTTCGTTAATCGCTACAATTTCACCTGAAATTGGCGCGTAAACGTCAGACGCTGCTTTTACCGATTCAGCAACACATACGTCGTCGCCAGTGCTTACTGCGTCGCCAACATCTGGCAAATCAACGAAAACCATGTCGCCAAGTAAGCCTTGTGCGTGCTCAGAAATACCTACAGTGAAAACACCGTCACCTTCAGGGCGAACCCATTCGTGCGTAGCGGCATAGCGTAAATCAGTTGGGATGTTGCTCATAATCGTTCCTGTTATTCTCTGTTAACTTATAAAACACTTTTTCCATTGCGAACAAAGGAGGGCTTAACCACTTTTACTGTAACCCACTTTTTGCGCATTTCCACTTCTACTGTTTCACCAACATCACTTGGTACTCGTGCCATCGCAATCGAGTGACCTAGTGTTGGAGAGAACGTACCTGAAGTGATAACGCCTTCGCCGCTTTCTGTTTTCACTTTAAGACCGTGACGCAGCACGCCTTTTTCAGTCATCACCAAGCCTACTAGCTTGTCGGTACCCGCTTCGCGCTGCGCTTCTAGTGCTTTACGCCCTACGAAGTCACGATCAGCCGGTTCCCATGTAATTGTCCAGCCCATGTTGGCGGCTAATGGCGATACGGTTTCATCCATATCTTGGCCGTACAGGTTCATGCCTGCTTCAAGGCGAAGGGTGTCACGCGCACCTAGGCCGCATGGCTTAACGCCCGCGTCTAGCAGTGCTTGCCAGAAGCTTTCCGCTTGCTCAGCTGGCACCATAATTTCGTAGCCTGCTTCACCGGTATAACCTGTGGTAGCAATAAATAAGTCTTCTGCTTGTACACCAAAGAATGGCTTCATGCCCGCTACCGCTTCTTTTTGCGCTGCGCTGAACAAAGTGGCGGCTTTTTCTTTTGCGTTAGGGCCTTGTACGGCAATCATGGCAAATTCAGGGCGCTCGGTGATGGTTACGTCAAAGCCTTCTGCTTTGCTCATTAACCAGTTCATGTCTTTTTCGCGCGTTGCTGAGTTAACCACTAAACGATAGTTAGTTTCGTCGAAGTGATAAACGATAAGGTCGTCTACAACACCGCCTTCTTCGTTAAGCATGCCGCTGTATAGCGCTTTGCCTTTGTCTTTTAGTTTTGCCACGTCGTTGGCTAAAAGGTACTGAAGATACGCTTTGGCTTGCGCGCCTTTTACGTCAACAATGGTCATGTGAGACACATCAAACATACCGGCGTCTTGACGCACAGCGTGATGCTCTTCAATTTGTGAACCATAGTTAATTGGCATATCCCAGCCGAAGAAATCGACCATTTTCGCACCGGCTTCTAGGTGCTTTGCGTGTAGGGCGGTGGTATTAGACATTCCACTTACTCTTTTTGAATTGAAAGGTAGAAAACGAAGTTGAGTATAGTGAGCTAACGTTTATGCAACAAATTGGAAATTTTTATCAATACATTTAAAAAGCAAATGTATTATGCGGTGAACATCAGAAATGCAAATATTCATTATAAGTTAGGGGTTAACCAGAATTCGACAAACTACCCCAGCTACCTGTCTCTTCAACCGAGACAGCACCGAATTTAATCCGGCAGCAGCATTAATGCAGCTACACCGACCAACAAAAAAATGCGCTTAAAAGCGCATTTCTTTAAACAATTAAACCGAGAGCCACACGGCATAACACTGGTATTTACCAGCGTTGTTTATTACAGCCCGATACGGCGTAGTAAGCAATAAAGCAGTAGCAAGGCAGCATAATCGCGTAGGCACTTTGACCACCTACTAGCTCACTAGCTGCGCCGTAAACCATGGGCAAAATAGCCCCACCTGCAATACCCATAATAAGTAGTGCCGAACCTTGTGCAGTGTATTTACCTAAATTATTTAGCGCCAGCGGCCAAATTGCAGGCCACACCATGGCATTTGCCAAGCCAAGAAGCGCAATACAGGTCACGCTGTTAGGTAAGAAAGGAAGCGATTGCACACCCGTCCATCCCCACAACACTTCAGAGATCCCAGTATCAGTGTTTGAGCTCATTAGAATGCATGTGGTAAAAACTACGCCCAATACCGCAGAGCTTAGTAGCGCCGTTTGCTGAGAAATAAATCGAGGAATACAAATAAGGCCTACTGCGTATCCAATAACCATAGCAATCATGGTAAATGACGTAAGCGTGGTCGCGTTTTCTACGCCAATTGAAGAGCCATACAACCCAATGGTGTCGCCAGCAATAACTTCTACCCCAACGTAGAAGAACAGGCTTATTGCGCCCAATATTAAGTGTGGGAAATGCAGGATCTTTTTATCTTTATTTGAGGAAAGCGATGCTTCCGCAGTTTCGCCTTCTGCTTGCTCATCATTAATGGCTGGCAATGCAAGGCGCATAAATACCAGAGCCAGTACGCCCAATGCGATGGCCATTGCAACGTAAGGCTGAATAAGTGAGACAGACATATCATTAATTAGCGTGGCTTTTACGTCTTGTGGCATGGCGTTTAACGACTCTTGATTTACGTCAGGCAAACCACTTAACACTAGACTAGTAAAAACAATAGGAGCCAGCACGCCAGCCGCTTTATTAAGCAGGCCCATAAAGGCAATGCGAGCGGCAGCGCTTTCTTCGTTACCTAGGCGAACAATGAACGGGTTTGATGCTGTTTGAAGTATGGTCAAACCGCTACCTACCACAAATTGTGCCAGCAAAAACACGGGGAACATGGCGCTCAGCGCGGCAGGTACAAACAACAAACATCCCACAGCGATAATGCTAAGCCCTAGGCTCATGCCCTTCTGGTAGCCTGTTTTTTCGAGGATCTTTGCCATAGGTAGCGCCATGACGACATAAGCGATGTAAAAACAAAAGGCGATAAGCAACGCTTGCATTTCTGTTAGCTCGCACACCATTTGCAAAAACGGAATTAATGCCCCGTTTAACCATGTAATGAAGCCGAAAATGAAAAACAGTAAACCGATACTTAGAATAGGTACAAAGCGCCCCATTCCTGTTGCGTTGGGTACTTGCGACTGAGCTTGTGTTGTCATAGCAAAGATCTCTTATTTATTATTATGTTGTTAGTTAGCGCAAAGGCGTTTACTTCCGTTCTGCCACACTTCTAACAGAGTATTGTCGTTGTTTATCACTAAAAAGTTAGCGCGCTTTCCTACCTCTATTTCACCTACCCTATCATGTATTTTGGTGAAGCGTGCTGGCGTTGCGCTTGCCATGGTACTGGCATGTTCTAATGCGATATTGATGTCGTTAATGCTGTTCGTTACTGCGCCGTGCATATCTAAACAGCTACCGGCTAACGTCCCGTCGGGCGTGGTTAACTTGTTACCTTGGCGCGTGATATGAGTATCGAAGAACGCGATGGTATCGTCGCTTGCGCCCACGTGGGCCATGGCGTCAGTCACTAGCATTAATTGATGCGGCCCTTTCACCTTATAAGCCAACTCTACCGCTTTCGGGTGAATGTGATGATGGTCCACAATTATCCCGCACACGCTGTTGTTAAGTAGCGCCGCCCCCACCATTCCAGGTTCTCTGGAAGTCAGTGGCGACATGGCGTTATAAAGGTGGGTAAAGCCTGATGCCCCAGCGTCTAATGCATTTTGCACGGTTTCAAAAGGTGCGTTTGAATGCCCTAAAGCAACAATAACTCCTTGCCCCACCAAATCGCGGATGATGTCGCAAGGCACGTTTTCAGGCGCAACGGTGATAAGGACTTGTCCAATATCTCTTCGGGTATAGGTTGCCAGTTCACGATCTGAAAGTGCGCGAATATAGCGTGGCAAGTGCACACCTTTTTTCTCAACAGAAAGGTGCGGCCCTTCAAAATGAACCCCCTCAACGCTGGGATGCGCCTGTGCAATGGCCTCGCTTACTGCATCTGCCGCTTGCTCAATGGTGTCTATATCGTCGGTAATGAGCGTTGGGAACAATGTGGTGGTGCCGTATTTCAAGTGCGCTTCGGCCATCACGTTTATGCTTTCAAGCGTAGGAGCATGATTAAACATTGCGCCCCCACCACCATTTACCTGCGTGTCGATGTAGCCTGGAATAACTGCACCGCGTATGCGCTCGTTGATTGTCGCCGTTGCGTCTTTTTTAAAGTAAGAAAGAGGTGCAATGTCAGCTATCACACCCTTTTCAATGCTTAGCACCTGATTATGCTGCCAGGCACCGTTCATCAGCACCTTTTCAGCCAGAATAATGGTCTTCATTGGGTTTTCGTTACCTTGTTTAATCCGGGTGGCGTATCTGGGTTCAAACCTAATTCAACGGCAATTTTCTCTATATCCAGATAGAAGCGTTGCATTAGTAAAAGTGCGTCCAGCCTTGGGTGTGAAGACGTTACTCCCCCTTGCAGATCTATACACTCACCGCCACGGGATCTAACATCTTGCACCATGTTTTGATGAAAAGGTGCGCTCTCATCTTCTATATTTAACGAAATAAGCTTCAACTTTTTCTCAACTAACGTCACTGGGCCATGGATGAACTCTGCACTGCTAAATGCTTCGGCGTGTATACCCAATACTTCTTTTAGCTTAAGCGCAACTTCTCGCCCAACCGCATAGCCAAAGCCACGCCCTAAAACAATGGTGTTTCGCGTATTTTCTAGATGGGCTTTTGTTAGCTGAGACGGCGCATTGATCACTGTTTCTAGCTGCGAAGGCACGGCTTTTAGCGCATTAAATAGCGAGGTATTTTCGCTCCAACGGGCACATAAATGAAGAAGCGCCGACAGCGTTGCTAAAAAGCTTTTAGTAGCCGCAACCGCCTTTTCTTCCCCGGCAGATAAAGGAATAACGGCATCAGCCAGCTCGGCTAATGGCGATGTTTCATCATTCACGAAGGCAACCGTAAATGCCCCGCCGTTTTTGGCCGACTCGGTTTGCTTTAGTATGTCTGGGCTGCGACCAGATTGAGAGATAATAAAAGCTACCGCCCCCTTCAAATTCAATTGGCGTTTGAATATGCCTGCTATTGAAAGGGCGGCACTGCACACTGGAATACCCATTTCTGTTTCAAATAGATACTTTCCAAACACGCCGGCATGATCTGACGAACCGCGACCAATAATATAAATTAAGTTAGGGTTTAGTTGCTGTAATCTACCCGCTAACTGACTTATCGCTTCATCATTCTTATCTAACTGCTGTGCAATAACTGACGGAAACTCTCTGGCTTCTTTTGCCATTATAGATAAACTCATTTCTCACCTTCTTTGTGATTAAACGCGGCTTTTGCATGATAAATAGCACCTTGCTGCGGCGTTGCTTTGCAGGGTACTAAACGCGCTTTGATGGATTCTGAAAAATAGGCTGAATAAACATTGCTAAGCCCACCTATCATGGCTAAACAATGGTTGTGATTAGCAAGAAGTCGCTTTGCCATACGCTCGATGTAAAGGGCACCTTCTTCAAAAAGTGCAGTAACCTTCTTTTGTTTTGTGTATAGCAAAGGCAGCATACGTTCTACCAAGGCGGCATAGTGATGGGTATTAAATTCCGCACATTTCGCTACGATTTCTTGGGTGCATGATGATTGCAGGGCGTTACATACTTCTGCTGCAAGTTCATCCTTTTCTTCCAACTCATCTAAACACAATAGCGTGTGCTGAACGGCCTTTAAGCCTAGCCAAGCCCCACTGGCTTTGTCGCCAATAGGAAACCCGTGCCCACCAACATCTTGAAAAGATTCATCTTGCCACATAGTGCCCGATGAACCCGTACCAATAATTATCGCTGCTCCCGGGTTTCCATTGTGTGCTCCAACGCATGCGGCGTGTAAATCGCTTAACACGTGTAGCGAATGAAACGGGTGCTGCCATTGTTCAAACTGTTGCTTCGCAGACTCAATGTTTGCGCCAGCTAGACCGGCGCCTACCACGCACTGCGACAGCGAAATTTGCTCAGATGTGTTGGCGTTCCCTGCATTCGAAATAGCGATATTAATCGCATCTACTATCGACGCTTTAGCTAAATCGCTATCGCGCATAATATTGGCAGGGCCACTTACGCCCTCACCTAAGACATTTCCGTCAACGTCTTCTAATCGTGCTCGGCACTTGGTGCCACCACCGTCTATGCCAATAAAAAATAAATCAGAGCTCATTTAAACATCTCAGTATAGATAAATGCATAGATGCACTTGGTAAAACATGACAGCGCTGTCATTTTAACCAATAAAAACAGGCGCTTACAGCTGCACCTGTCGACTCATTTGCTGTGTTCCCGCAATTCTGGCGCGAACAGTTACGTTCCCCTTCACTTCAACAGGAGCAGTAAAGGTTTCCCACTTGTTACCTGAAGTTAAATACTCCATCGTAAGAACAGACACTGGCTTTATATGTAACTTACCATTGTTAATTACCGCTGCTGGCGTAGGTACACGCACATTCACTCCCTGCTGCACTAGCGCGGGTGCATGGCGGTTAAATAACGCTAACTCAAACGCTTGCCAATCGCTTTCCTGCTGGTTTACTAAACCGCCTTTTTCATGAAGACCTTTCGCGTTTTGTTGCCATGGAGCGTAGTGCCAAGCCCGTTCAGCCAAGGCCAATAGTCGGGGAAACACCATATATTCCACGGCGTCTTGATTCACGGTGACTTCCGACCATAGCTGCCCCTGAATACCGATTACTGATGATGTGTCGGCCTCAGCAGAACTGCTGTAACTGTGGCCCATACGGTCGGTCCATACATCGGCATGAAGCGGCAGCTGTTCGGGCATAAACGAAAATACTTTTTCCGTATCGGTTGCCCGTGAGCCCCAGTAATAGCCAGGCTCATAAGGATTGCTTTGGTAAGGAAAGTCAAAATAAAGCACGTCTGGAAACGAAAGTACTACCGGAATATTTTCCTTGGCGAAATGCGATACTGTTTTCTCTCCACCCGCAGCAAGAAGATGCCAAACGTTGGTATACGCGCTGCTGTTATCCAGTGTATTTACGGCTTTTTCCATGCCATCGCTCCAGCCACCAATTGCTATATTGTGCTTTTGCGCAATTTTCTGCACTTCGGTAACAAACGCTGGCAGTATTTCATCTGCTTTATGACCTTTAGCAGCGCACACAGGGGATTTCACCCAAGCACCGGCGGTTTCATCGGCGCCAACATGGAAATGCGTCAGCGGAACGTTGGCCTTTTCATGCAGTGATTTCACAGAGGTAAGTACGGTTTCGATAAAATGATAGCTGCTATCTAAACAGGGGTTTATGGTGTTATCTGAATAGAATTGAACGCTTTCATATTGGGTTTTATCTTCTTTATCTACCAATAAGAATTCATGTGCAGCATCTGAGTTACCCTCTGCCATAAGCCGCTTGTAGCGCGCATTCATAGCAACAATTGCTGCGCGGGCATGACCAGGCATATCAAGCGACGGAATAACTTCAATACCGCGCGCGTGCGCCATTGTTAAAATATCAATGTAATCTAGCTGGGTAAGAAAGCTGTTACCTGTAGCACTTTTAAAAGGCCCGCTTCCTAGCTGAGGCAGCAAGCACTGTGTTTCAGACAAATCGTGGCATCGAAACGCACCAATTTCGGTAAGCTCTGGCAAAGCATCGATAGCTAATCTCCAGCCCTCGTCATCACTTAGGTGAAGGTGTAGCTTATTGAGCTTATAGGTGAACATTTGGCGAATAACAGATTCAATCGCGGCTTTTCCCGGAAAGTGTCGAGCAATATCTAAGTGCATTCCGCGAAATTCGAATCGTGGCGAGTCTGCAATTTCAGTGATAGGAAATCGGCCTTGCTGCGCATCAAATACTTGCATTAGCGTTAACAGGCCGTAGTTAGCACCAATGTTATCGTTGGCAATTATCGTAGCGCTTTGCTCTGTTATGCTAAGCGCATAGCCTTCCTTCGAGTTTATTGTAGCGGGGTCATTTGCAAGGACGTTCGCATTGTTAGCGCTGCGAATAATAACCTTAAGCGGTAAGCCTGTTTTCTGGTTAGTGAGGCCAAAATAGGCCATTTGCTCAATGGCTGGAGCAAGCATGTCTTGATCAGACTTATCTATATTAATGCCCGCGGCAGAAACAAATTTCCCCGAATCATCTCTTTGATTTACGTTGGGAATAACACGGTTCTGGGCATCACCTGAAATTAGCGCTGAATCGCCCTTATTGTATAAATACGCGCTGTCCATAAGCGGTGTTTTGTCGTTTTCAGTACGTTTGTACTGGGCTTGTTTGTTCCACAAGCCAGTGTGTTGATTGATGAGTAAATTGCTTCCTGGCTCTTTCACACGGGTTGTGGAGCCAACCACCACCGGTGATAAAGCAGGGTAAGTTAAATAGTAGTTCGGCATTGCGTCCGAGCGAGAGGCGTGCCAAAAAGGCGCAGATAGCGTTACTTTAACTTGATCACTTGCACTCACCTTATCTTCGAACGTCAGGCGGTGCAGGTCACCGTTTATATGCTCAATGCGAATTGCATTTTTTGAGTCATATCCGCGAATAGGCGCAATATGACTAAAGTAAAGCGACGTAGAGGCTTCAATGGGGGTTGCCATGGTTGCTATCGTAAGCTCTGACGAAAAGCAGTCGCCTTTTGGAATATGTACCCGGCACAAACTATCGTCCACATTACTTAATACTTCGTAATGTATATCGAGGCTTTCTCCTAGCGCATTCAAGCTGGCTTGCTGTAGCGAAGGCGTTTCAGCCATTGCCGAAGCGCTACCCACTAGTAGTAACGATAAGCTCAAGCACGCTTTGACAAAATTCGTCGAATTGCGGATCACGTCGCACATCCTTAAATCACAATTTCAGAGTAAAACAAGGGTAAAGCAAACGCCCTACCCTATGCTAAGTGAAGATAGTGAACACACGAACTATCTTCACATACTAGCAACTAGAACTTCATGCTAGCGCCAATGAAGAAACGGCGTCCATTAGCACTTTGCGTTCCACCAAGTCGCTTACCGTCACTGCTTCGAACATAGTAGTTCTCCCAGATTTCGTCGGTAAGGTTAAGGGCTTCAGCTTTAAGTGTAATGGTTTCTGTCACGTTCCAGCTTATCTGCGCATCAAGCTGTGACTGTTCGTCGCGGTACTGATCGCCAATTTCTGCTTGTGCAATAAAGTACTCAGAGCGGTAGTTGTAGTTTAAGCGCGCGCTGTAAAGATCAGTTTCGTAGAACACACCTACGTTAAACGAGTCTTTTGACGTGTTCGGAAAGCTTACTGAGCGCGTTGCGATAGTAGCACCAATGATGTTGCCGTCATCGTCTGTAACGGCAACCGCTTCATCTACTTGTGCGTCGGCCACATCAGTGTAGGTGTAGTTAGCGTAGCCACCGAAACCGTTGTCGAACACATGCTGAATTTGCATTTCGATACCGTCGATAGAGGTTGAACCGCCATTCTCTGGCGTTCTTAGCTGATTGATTTGCTGACCATCAATTTCACGAGATACGGTTTTGGTAAAAATAAAGTCGTTAATATCTTTCTTGAACACCGTTACCGCGGCTACCGACGATTCGCTAAAGTACCATTCTGCACCCACTTCAAATTGGTTAGCAGTTAGCGGGTTAAGCTGCGGGTTACCAGCAGAGCCAGAGCTAGTTTCAGGCGTTAAGTTTACCGCAGGTGCTAATTGAAACGGTGCTGGACGAGTAAGCACGCGTGCTGCCGCCATACGTAGTAACACATCTTCAGATAAGTCGTACGACAAGTTGATGCTTGGCAGCCATTCGTTGTAACCACCGTCAAACGCTACCGCTTCGCCTGTTGTTAGGTCGTAACCGTTCGATGTTGAATCGGTCTCAACGTAACGCATACCCACATTACCTCTGAAACCATCGCCACTAAATTTCGCCATGGCGTAAAGTGCAGTAATATCTTCTTCTATCTCAAATGAAGATTCATCTAAGAATTCATTGGTACGGCGGCAAAGTATAGTAGTGTCATCAGCACATTCGGCTACGCTATATAATGCGTTGTACATGCTGTCTTTGTCAGGGAAGAAATAGCTGGCAGCCACGCCGTTGGTGTTGTCGTGAGACACGTTAATCATGTCGCCATTCCAAAACGATGACGCGGGGCCAAGGCTACCTTCACCCACCGGCGCTAAATTGGCCAAGTCAGTTCTGTAGCGAGATTGCGCAAAGCTACGATCGCGACGCTTAATACCCGTTTTGATTTCGGTTACTGCACCCCAGTCTACTGAATGCTCGTAATCAAACTGGATATAGTTTTCTTTATCTTCCGTTGCATTTAGCTGGTCGAATATTCCTCCCAACCACATTTCATCCGTTGGGTTAGCTAGCCATGGGCTTGCCGTTGTAAAATCGATATACGGGTTGTCGCCACCTGGGTTGTAAAAATCGATGGCTGCACGCGGGTCGTTTGCGCTAGCCCAAAATTCAGTAAAGAAATCTCGGTTTTCGCCTTCACCGGTAGTTGTACCTAACTGGAAGTGCAACTTGCCATCACCCATTAGGTAGTGCCCCTCAATATCTACAATCTCGGTAGACATTTCAGAACCATCGCGGAAGATGTTGTCATACGCCATAAAGCGCGCCCACTCAGGGCGGTTATCTACACCCATCATGCTAAGCGACTCTACTACGTTGTCGCTGCTCACCGTACCCGGGCTGGTGTCAGTACCTGTGTACGCCACACCGCGAAACGGAATACCAATTAAGTTAGAGTTTACGTTGTCAGCTTTAAGCGTTGACGATAAATAGTGGACAGACACATCGAAGTCGTCGGTAGGTGCCCATTGGGCAGTTACATCAAAACCAACGCGCTCACGATCTTGCTTAAACAACGCTGAGCCCATCCCCCATGGAATAGCGCCTTTTTGTGAAGCGCCAACAGGAGCTTCAATAAGTGGGTCGATACGAGGAATGCTAGGGCCGAACCAGCCGAAGTCTTCGTTAGTTTCACGCTCTACCGTTCTTTCTTGATAAGAGCCTGAGAAAAGAATACCAAAGGTTTCGTCATCGTTTTTCCAGCTGTACAAACCAGATAGCGTTGGGTCGAGTGAATCGGCGATATCACCATACTGGCCTTCTACCGAGATTTGCCCAGAATTAGCGTCAAGGTCGAACGGTTTACGTGTTTTCAGAATTACCGTTCCGCCCAATGCGCCTTCATCAATGTCTGCCTGAGACGACTTGTACACTTCTAAACCTGCAATCATTTCTGACGCTAAAATTTCGAAGTTAAAGTTACGGGTTGCGTCTGATAACACAAACCACTGACCGGTTCCCACGGCTTGACCGTTCACTAGAGTCAAGTTTTGGTCTGGCTGAACGCCGCGTATAGTTACGCCTTGTCCTTCACCAAAATCGCGGTCGATGGTAATACCCGGAACACGGGCTAGTGTTTCTGCCACGTTTTTATCGGGGAACTTACCAATGTCTTCAGCAGTGATAGCGTCAACAATGGCGTTAGAAAAACGCTTTGCATTGATGTTGGCCTTTTGGCTTCCGCGGATCCCTGTGACTTCGATGATTTCAGTTTCACCTGCTTCCTGTGCTACCGCAATAGGTGCTGAAATACTTGTTAATGCGCCCATAGCTATGGCGAGGCGAACACTTCTTGTTAGTTTATGTTGTTGGTTTTTGAACATTGTATTTACCTTCTCTCAGCCAAAAATGACAACGCTGTCATTTATTGAAATAATAAAATGACAGGCGTTGTTGTGGGGTACAGCTTTTTGATGACAACGCTGTCATTGAATGTTAACTTACATGACACAATGTAAGGCTGCAATTAATTTTTTAACAAAAAAGTAATACAAGCTTCTTAATTGTTGAAAATTAAACCAATTTTTAGAGTGAGATCGAATTTGGCTGCTACCATCAAAAGTGTTGCCGAAATGGCGGGTGTTTCGATAAAGACCGTTTCGCGCGTAATTAACAAGGAAGGCACGGTAAAACCCGACACCTTGCAACGTGTTGAAGAGGCGATAAAGGCCTTAAAATACACGCCGAATAAGGCAGCACGAGACTTAGCAAGTAAAGGAGCATCGGTACTGGGTTACGTATACGACAACCCCAACGCTTACTACATAATCGATATGCAAAAAGGCATATTGGATGTGTGTCGCAAAAACAATTTCGAATTGTTAATTCACCCGTGCGATGCAAGCTCTAAAAACATAGCGAAAGAACTGGTGGACATGGTAGACACCGCGCAATTGGCTGGCCTTATCCTTTCGCCTCCGCTATCAGAAATGCCCGAGGTATTATCGGAACTTGATCAAAACCAAATAAGTTATGTGCGTATTTTATCTGGAGACGGCCTCTTTCCATCGCCCCTCCCCTACGTGTTGGTGAACGACTTCAAAGCGGCATACGATATTACTGAGCACCTTATTGGCCAGGGTCACAAAAACATTGCGTTTATTGCCGGTGAAGAAATTCACAAATCCACCATTGAGCGTTTGAACGGCTACAAAGCGGCGTTAGAAAAAGCGGGTATTGCAATTGATGAGTCGTTAATTATTAAAGGCACCTACTCATTTGAAACTGGGGTAAAAAGTTCTGAAACGCTGCTTGCCATGTCGCCGCACCCTACCGCTGTGTTTGCGTGTAACGATGAGATTGCAGCGGGTACGTTGTTTGGTGCAAGAATGAAGGGGGTAGATGTTCCTCAAGAACTCGCAATTGCCGGGTTTGAGAACAGCCCCTTTTCCCGACAGACCTTTCCGCCGTTAACTACGGCATCTCAGCCAACTAATGAGATAGCGCAGCACGCTGCGGCGTCGTTAATTCAGTATTTACGAGCTAAGAAAGCCAAAGCTGCCCACGACAATCTTAACCATACTTTCATCCCGGAACTGGTAGTGCGCGCGTCAACCGAGAAACAGTAATGAACAAATTACCTCAAGAAATCGTGATTGTGGGTGGCGGAACAGCAGGCTGGATGACGGCGGGCTACTTAGCAAGAACCGCCGAGTTGATGGCCAATAACAATAATGTACCTGCCCCCGCCCCTAAAATAACGCTTCTTGAATCTGCGGTTATCAGCACCGTTGGCGTAGGCGAAGGTTCAACGCCTTATCTGCGCCACTTTTTTGAGTTTTTGGGAATAAATGAAAGTGAGTGGATGCTGAAGTGCAGCGCCACGTATAAGATGGGCATTAGCTTTGAGCGTTGGACTACAACGGCTGAATCAAAAACAACGCGCCCCGCGTTCACCGATTCAGACAGCTATTTTCACCCATTCTTCTCTTCTTTAGATATTCCCACCGCGGATATGTACTTCAGCGCGGTAAATGAATACAGAAAAGGCGCTTCGCACGACATTAATCCGTCGCACTACTTTACTGCTGCGCATATGGTAGAAAAAAGCATTACGCCCGACGCCATTTGTAGTTCTGCGAATATTGATTACGCCTATCATTTTGATGCAGGGCTGTTGGGTGACTTCTTAAAAGAATACGCGCTAAACAAAGGGGTGTCTCATCAAATAGGCACTGTGGCAAATGTTGAAAGTCATGAGCACACTATTAACTCGCTAAAACTGGATGACGGAAATACATTAAGCGCAGACTTTTTTATTGATTGCTCGGGGTTTCGTGGGCTTCTTGGCAAACAAGCCCTGTCGCGAAAGTTTATAAGCTATGCCGACACCTTGTTTAACGATGCTGCCGTAGCCATTGCCAGCGACGCGACAGCATCACCAGAAACTGCATTACAAACTCGCTCTATTGCGCTTAGTCACGGCTGGCAGTGGCACATTCCCCTAACTAGTCGCACCGGCAACGGCTATGTGTACAGTTCACAATTTTGCACTGAAGCCAAAGCAGAAGAAGAGCTTAGACTTGCATTAGAACCAGACCAACCCCATCAGCAGGCGCGGCATTTGAAAATGACCGTAGGCAGACTAGAAGAACACTGGAAAGGTAATTGTTTATGCATAGGGTTGTCTCAGGGCTTTATTGAGCCATTGGAAGCCACTGCACTTATGCTGGTGCAGTACGCACTGCATCACTTTATCGATTGCTGGCAAAGTAACAATTCGCGAAGAGAGGAACGCTATAATTCTGAGATAAACCGAATGTTCGATGGTATTCGGGACTACATTGCTGCTCATTACTATTTAAATACGCGCGACGATTCTGCCTACTGGGTTGCCTGTCGCGAAGACTTAAAGGTGCCGGATACCCTTTCTTATTTGCTGAATGCGTGGGACAAAGGCGCCAGCTTTGAACAAGCGCTTAATGAAGTAGATAACAAATTGGTTTATTTGCGACCTTCGTGGTACTGCATTTTTGCGGGAATGAAGCGCTTTTCTAATAACACAACGCCACTTGCGCACCCCAACACCCTTGCACTTCGAACTATGCAGCAATCGGTAGAGGGAGCGCATCGAGTAAGGCAACCCTAACTTGGTTAGAACGCACAAACATACAAAATTACGCCTTTCGCCCGCTTACATTTAAAAATATAATAAAAGCAGGCAAATTCATTAGAAAGTGTAATTAACTATGAAGCAGCTTTCCCTTGATACCTTACGCACCTTCGTTAGCGTTATTGAGCTTGGTGGCTACGCTAAAGCGGGCGATTTTTTGGGCCGTTCTCAACCGGCAATAAGCCTACAAATTAAAAAGCTAGAGTCGCAGTTAGACCGCAAGCTGTTTACTAAAGTTGGGCAACGGCATGTGCCTAGCGCCGACGGCAATTGGCTGTACCCAAAAGCGAAAGAATTGCTAGAGCTTAACGATAACATCTTTCGCAGCTTAACCCCTGCCCCGCTAAGCGGTCGCTTGCGTCTTGGCATTCCCAATGAATTTGCTTCTACATTATTGCCGGGTCTAATTGGCGAATTTTCAAAGCGTTACCCCGATGTATCACTTGAAGTGACCTCGGCCTTAAGCCGTGATTTGCTTCACCCGTCGCAGCGCGATCATTTCGATTTGATTTTGGCGTTGGTGAATCCGGGCGAGCAGACAGAAGGCGAAGTAGTGTTAGAAGATGACGTAGTTTGGGTTGGCGACACGGCTCACCCGTTGGTTGGCAACAATATTCCTTTGGTGCTTGCTCCCGACGGTTGTATGTATCGAAGCCGCGTTATTGAACAGTTAAAGCAGCAAACCTTTGCATGGAAAATCAGCTACACCAATGCAGATTTAGGCGGGCTGGTTGCCGCCATTCAGCAAGGTTTAGGCGTGACAGCTCTAGCAAAATCTAGCTTACCGGCAAACCTTGTAGCGCTAAACCACCCGCACCTGCCCAAATTAGGCAAGGTAAATATTTGCCTGTTCAATCAAGATACACAGCACCCAGTGATCAGTAAAACCCTGGCCGAATTCTTTAAAGTGAGGCTAACGCAATAAAAAAAATGGGGTCAGAGTACTTTTTCTGCCCCACCGTTCTTATTCAATTAGCTTTAGCCATCACTCGTGATGGTTTCGATAAGCTCGCCGAGTACAGTTTCGGCTTTGCTGGTTTCAACCTGACATGTACCTGCGTTCATGTGACCACCGCCGCCATACTTTAAGCACAACTCTCCCACATTGGTTTTTGAGCTACGATTAGTAATGGATTTACCAATAGCAAATACCACGTTTTGCTTTTTCAGCCCCCACATCTTGTGAATAGAGATATTGCAGTCGGGGTACATGGCATAAATAACAAACCGGTTTGTCGCGTAAATGGTTTCTTGGTCGGTTAAATCAAGCACAACTAAGTTGTCGTATACGGTAGAACACTTGGCAATTTGCGCCTTCGCCATTTCATTGTGCTCGTGATACAAACTCACGCGCTCGGCCACGTCTTCCATTTGCAGTATTTCTTCAATGCTGTGGTCTTTGCACGCATCTATTAGCTTCATCATTAGCTGATAGTTAGAGATTTTGAAATCTCTGAAACGACCAAGCCCAGTTCGCGCATCCATAATGAAATTCATGAGCACCCAATCTGTGGGCTCAAGGATTTCTTCTTCGCTAAACTGTGCAGAGTCTCCTTTATCTACCGCGTCCATCATATCTACTGAGATATTAGGAAATTTATCTGCACCACCGTAATAGTCGTAAACAACGCGCGCCGCCGACGGCGCTTTCGGATCAATGATGTGATTATCAATATCGCCTGAGTTACGCACTGTTTCACTTAAGTGATGGTCGAAGGCAATATGGCAACCCGCAACGTAAGGCAGGTTAGTGGTGATATCATTCTCGGTAATATCAATTTTACCGTCTTGCATGTCTTTTGGATGAACAAACAAAATATCGTCAATTAAGTCTAAATCTTTCAATAAAACTGCACATACCAGTCCATCGAAATCACTTCGCGTAACCAATCTAAATTTTCTTTCAGGCATAGTTTATCCATCATTCACTTAGGTAATAATTTTAAGTGTAACAGCTAATAAAAATTTTGAGAGACAGGTTTATTAACTTCTTATTTAGCTTTTTAAATTCAACAATTTACCCAGCGGCTTGGCCAAACTTTCTGGCGGTTCGGTAAAGTAAGCGGGGCCTGTTTCTGTCATGTACAAACAGTCTTCTAAGCGCACACCAAATTCACCCGGAATATAGATACCCGGCTCATTAGAAAAGCACATGCCTTTTCTAAGTGGCGTATTTTCACCACGCACGAAGTTAACACTCTCGTGTCCTTCCATGCCGATACCGTGACCTGTTCTGTGACTTAGCCCAGGCAATGCATAGTCTTTGCTGTACCCCTTGCTAGCATAGTATTGACGCACTGCGTCGTCCACTTTACCTGCTGGCTCACCAATTTTAGCTGCGGCAAATGCTACGTTCTGCCCTTCCCTTACTGTATGCCATACGTCCTGAACTTTCTGAGACGCTTTGCCAAATACCAAAGTACGGCTTATGTCGCTTTGGTAACCGTGCACGCTGCAACCGCTGTCTAGCAAGATCACCGAGCCTTCTTTGATAGTTTGTGCTGCGTTTGTGCCATGAGGATAAGCACTTGCATCGTTAAACAGCGCCAAACACCATGTACCGCTGCCGCCTAAGCGCTGCTGTGCGGTGTTCATCAAACTTTTTACATCCTGCTGACTCATGCCAAGCTTTAGGTTGCTAAAAACAAACTCGTAAGCACGTAAAGTAACTTCATTGGCCTTATGCATAAGTGCCAGTTCACTCGCAGTTTTATACATGCGACAGCCAAGGGTAATTGGCTCGGCGGGAACGATATTAATGTTTGGCAACGCTCGGCTGACTCCAGTAACTACAAAGTAGCGTACGCTGCTTTCAAAGCCGATATTGCCGCTTGTTATACCGCGCGATTTTAAAATATTGGCTACGACATCAAACGGGCTTTCATGCTCTTGCCACACTCTTACATCATCGCCTATAGCTAACGACTCAAGCACACTTGGCTTTTCGAAAAATGGCGTTACCACCGCCATGTCACCTTTTTGAGGGATAACCAGCGCGGTCAAGCGCTCACTACGCCACCATTTTATCCCTGAAAAATAATCCATCGCAGCGCCAGGCTCGACCAGAATTGCCGCAATGTCTTGGGCTTTCATAAGCGACTGCGCTTTTTCAATACGCGCTTTGCGTTCTTCTACGGTAATCGGCTTCGCATTTGCGGTGATATCACTTAGCCCGCTTAAACCGTTAATGTCTGTTGCATTGGTTTGATTAATTGCAGCCATAGAAGCCACAGGAGCAAGCGCAAAGCTAGCGCCCGCTAATTTCAAGAAATGTCGCTTATCCATGTTCCCTTCCTGTCGTTTTAATTAAGGTTGTTTAGCACTTTTTTGTTTTATGAAAATAACATTCAGTTGATTTTGTACTAAAAACTTCAGTGTTTAATATTGTCATTACTTTATGCCCACATAACAAAGATTGCGGCAAGCCCAATAAGAAGTAAGCCAGCAATTTCGCGTTTTGTGACTGCATTTTTTAGCCAGTAATGTGAGAGTACCAAGGTAAGTAACACCTCTAACTGCCCAAGCGTTTTTACTAGCGCCACATGTTGTAATGCCATAGCGGTGAACCAACAAATTGAGCCCAAACAGCTTACCGTGCTAATCGCTAGCACCTGCTTTTTAGCGTTGGTTAGCTGTCTGAACACGAAGGGTTTAGTTAGCGCAATATAACCACTTAAACTTATCGTTTGTACACACAGTACCCATAACAACACCCAAGCAGCAGCGACCGTATGCTGAACATTTAGCATATGACTTGCCTCGCGCACCAACAGTGATGTCAGCGCAAAACAGGTACCGCAAGCAAGACCTATGACCATGGTTTTCACACTAATGCCATGGAGCCGATTGCCGCTGCTTAACACAAATACTGCTATTGCGCCTATTACTATGCCCGCCCACCCAAGGGGCGTTAAATAACTTCCGAAAAAGAGCATGCCTACAACGCCGGCCACCAAGGCCTCACTCTTCGCTAGACCTGCGCCAATAGCAAAATTCTTCTGCTTGAACAAAATCACCATTAAAGAAGTGGCCGCTATTTGAAGTAGCGAAGCACACAGTATCATTGCAATAAAAGAGCCTGAGAACTCAGGTACTTGACTGGCGCTACTACTGTAGAGAATGAGTAAATAGACGAGAGCTATTGGCGGTGCCAAGATAAAGCGAGATAGCGTCACCCCAGAGGTGTTAACTGCGCCGCTCAATTTGCTCTGCAGCGCATTGCGCACGGTTTGCATAACAACCGCGCCCAACGTAAATAAAATCCAACTCATTAGCGTCGCTTTACCTTGTTATATCGCTACCTATAGTTAAGCGTGAATTACTTTGCCTCTTTCACTTCCATTGCCTGTGTGCGCTTGTCTTTAAAGTCAGAGTCACGTTTCCAGTATGGCCACACATCGCCTTGGGCGTAATAGTTCAGCATAGAGCCGATAAGTGAGAGGTCTTGTTGCACACCACCTAATGTCCAGCTTGGAAGGTAGTCATCATCTGCTTTATGGTAGCGTTTGGCGATGAAGCTAGGGTCGGTATCGCCTAAGCTCATGAACAAAATTGAAGGCACGCCCTGCTTAGCAAGCGCGAAGTGATCTGAGCGGAAGAACAGTCCATTTTGAGGTCGCGGATCCATTTTAACCGTTCGTCCTTGTAGCGCGGCAGCTGTTGCTAAATCGTCTTCAATAGATAAATAACCTTCGCCGTACTGCAAAATGTAATCAACATCATCGTTTACATTCATGCCGTCGATATTTAAAAAAGCCACCATGTTCGATGTTGGTACCGGCGGGTTATTTGCAAAATAATCGGCACCGAGTAGCCCTGTTTCTTCAGCGGTAAACGCACTAAACATTAGTGTGCGCACAAAGCCCTCTTCGCGTTTTGAAAGCGCATCTGCCAATGTAAGCACACCTGCTACGCCAGACGCGTTGTCTACCGCACCATTGTAAATAGTGGTTTGGCCGTTCTTCTCAACTTTGCCTAGGTGGTCCCAGTGAGCGTGAAGCATTACCCATTCTTCTGGCTTATCTGTACCTTCTAAAATGCCTGCAACATTTTGCGACTCGGCACGCTCAATAGTATTGGTGAAGCCCAATGATGCTTTTGTGTTTAGCGCGATGGGCATAAATCCTGGCTTTGAAGCTTTGTCTTTAAGCTCGCCATAGTCCATACCCACTTTTTCAAATAGCTGTCTTGCGGCATTTAAATGAAGCCAACCCATTACGCCGACTTGTGAAGCATTGTTGTTGTCGTCGACTAAACTGAATTTGGTATTGGAATTTGAGTTTTCGACTACGCCCCACCCGTAACCCGCAGGCATGGTTTCATGAATAATGAAAACCGCTTCTGCCCCCTGCCTGGCTGCTTCTTCGTACTTATATGTCCAACGACCGTAATAGGTCATTGCGTTGCCCTGAAAAAGCTCTGGATCTTTAGAAGCGAAACCTGGGTCGTTTACCAGCATTACAACGGTTTTTCCTTTTACATCCAGGCCTGCGTAATCATTCCAATTGTACTCTGGGGCATTAATGCCATAACCCACAAAAACTACATCACTATTAGCAAGTGAGTAGTCATTAACAATGCGCTGAGTACGGGCTGTAAACTCGCTGCCTGCGCTAAAATCAAGCCCGCCTATTTTTAACGATGAAATGTTCTTAGGCGTTATTTTGGCTAAAGGCACAGCTTGGGTGTAGCTATCGCCAAAGGCTGGCTTCAACCCTAGCTTTTTGTATTGGGTTACCAAGTAATCGACTGTTTTCTCTTCACCTTTCGACAAAGGCCCTCGCCCTTCAAACTCATCGCTTGCCAGTGTTTTAACGTGCTGACGATATACGTCCAAATCGATAGAGGCATTACTCAGCGTCATCTTTTTGCTTTTTGTTGTCGCCGACGATTCAACCGAAGCTAAGTTAGAAGCAGGTACTTCGGCATTCGCCGAAACAATAGATAAGGTAGAGGTGAGTACGGAAGCGGCGCATACAAAGGAAAAGGCGCGATAAGGTTTGCAAAGATAGGTAAACATAAGCCATTGGTACAAATAAAAAAGGATACCGAAGAGTATCCTGTACCGCATACTATCTCAACGCCGAAACGACTAAACCACAAGAATGGGGTCAGAGTACATTTCTTTGCTTTTGGAGCGAGATAGATAATTAGAAAGCTTTGCCGCCTGTTTTCTATGATGTGTGAAAAAGTACACTTCCAAGCTTCAATAATGGGGTCAGAGTACATTTATTCGGTTTTGTAATAGGGAAAGCCAATAATGTACTCTGACCCCACTATTCGAGGGTGGCGAAAAAAGTACTCTGACCCCACTATTTAAATGTACTCTGACCCCATTTTTTTGGGTTTATAGGCCCATGGCGTGGCTGACGAAGGCGGTTTTAATGGTGCTGAGTTTGTCTGTGGCTGAAAGACCAATTCCTCTGACCAACTTTTTGAGGGGGTCGTCGCCGTCGAATAAGAATTTAAAGCCGTCCATTGCGGCAATCATTTTCGTGGCTTCTGTTTTACGGCTTCGTTCGTAGCTGCGTAAGTGCTTGTACAAACCTATGTCTTTACCCGACGCCTTTAAGCTGTTTAGGGTTTCAGCCAATGCGAGCGCATCTTGCATTCCCAAGTTAGCGCCCTGCCCTGCAAGCGGGTGAATGGTATGCGCTGCATCGCCTACCAGCACCACACCGTCTTTCGCCCACTGGCGTGCATAACGCATGGTCAACGGGAAAGCGGCGCGCTTGGTTTCAAGCGAAATAGTGCCAAGAACGCTATTACTAGCCGCAGTTAACGCATTACAGAACGCAGCGTCATCCAATGCCATTAATAAGTTCGCTTGCTCTGGCGTTTGCGACCATACAATAGAACATACATTTGGCTCAGACATAGGCAGTAGCGCGAGCGGTCCTGTGGGTGTGAACGCTTGTCTCGCCACATTATTATGCGGCTCTACCGTTTTGATATTAGCGACAATCGCCGTATGCTCGTAGTCTTTAAAAGTAATAGGCAAGCCAGCTTGCTTTCTCACAAACGAATTTGCGCCATCGGCGCCTACTAATAACCTGCAGCTTAGCACGTCATCATTATCAAGCATCAGCATGGTTTGGTTTGGGCCAGCTAATACTCTATCAATACCCGCGGTAATCAACTCCACGTTAGGCTGCGCTTCCACAGATTTAGACAGTGCATTGACTAAAGCCTGATTCTCTACAATCACGCCAAGCGCATCACTGCCCATTTCATCGCATGAAAAGTGAATGTCGCCAAAACTGTCTTTGTCCCATACATGCATGTCGGTGTAAGGGTTGGCGCGATCTTGCTGCAAATGCGACCACACATCAAACTGTTGCAGCGCTTTAATATTAGCCTGGTTTATGGCACTCACTCTCGCCGTTGGCTTCTCGTCCAGAGTCTGATAACACGCCGCTTTATCGACTATTGCTATGCTCAATTCACTGTGTTTAAGCGCCGCTGCAAGGGTTAGCCCTACAATTCCGCCGCCCACTATCGCTATATCAACATGCTGCATTGTTATCTCTTTTTCTTAGTGGTGTTTCGCCATAGCCCGTCGTGTGTTTAACAAACGCTTTTTTCGCTTGGGGCATCATGCTTAATGCCAATAACGACACATTACGCCCAATTACCGTTGGAAAATACTGGTTTGAAAAGGTGCGAACTAGCGTATCGGTCAGGGCTATCGTGTTGTCCCTGTCATTCTTACGCGAATTGGCGTAATGCTGAGTAATACTAAAAGCACCTGCATCGAAATTAGCGGATGCGATTGTATTGTTTTTCTCTTCGTATGAATCCTGCTCGCCGTGCTTTTCCGCTGACGCTTGCAGCACAGACACTAAAGTACTTAAGTCGCGTAAGCCTAGATTGAAGCCTTGCCCTGCAATAGGATGTAGCGCCTGTGCCGCATTGCCTACCACCACGGTGCGATGACTAGCAACTTGCTGCGCCTTAGTAAGCGCTAACGGGTAACTTGCCAACTCACTGACTCTCAGTACTTTGCCCTGTCGATAGCCAAATGCTTCCTGTAGGGCCTTGATAAATGCGCGTTGATTTAATGCCATTAACGACTTTGCGGCGTCGGTATCTACGGTCCATACAACTGAAAAGCCGTTTCCATTAGCCTTGATATCATCGATTTCACTGTCGAAAGGCAGGAACGCTAACGGGCCACTCTGGGTGAAACGCTCGTACGCTTTGTTTTCATGGGGTAGCTGAGTGTGCACGTTAAAAACAATGGCCGTTTGGTGATAATCATTGACTGTTTTTGAAATGCCAACCTGGTCAGCTAATCCTGAGCGACCGCCATCGGCCAGTACCAGCAGCTTTGTGGTAAGCGATTGCCCATTATCTAGCTGCACCTCTACAAAATTGCACTGCTGCTTTACGTTCGTTACCTTGGCAGGTGCGATATATTGGTAGCTTGAGGCTGCACCTGCCGCCAATCGCGTTAGTGCGCTTAAGCTCACCACCTGGCCAAACGCGTCAATGTGGTAGTCACTGCTTTGAAGGTTTAATAGCCCCAAGTGCCCTTTGTCGCTAACCTCAATATGCTTAATTTGAGGAGGTAACTCACCGTTGTGCTGCTTAGCTACATCATCAAGGTTTAGCCCCATGTGAGACAGTTCTTCAACAGTACGTCTTGCCAAGGCAATCACTCGGGTGTCGGTAAAAGGGTTAAAGTCGACTAAGCTTTTACTGGTTTGCTCTGGGTCAGCCGCATCAATTAGGGTGACAGATAAGCCAGAGCTGTTTGCAGGAAATACTTTCTCTACGAGTGCTTTGGCTAATACAGTACCGACAATACCACCACCAATAATTACTACATCAACCGCTGCTGCCGATTCCACTGTTTTTATATTCCTGTCGTCCAGAGGCTCTAATTATTAAAAGCGTTAATTCTGAGATTTTTTTCTTTATATTAAAGGCTAGTTTTTAGCGTAATTAAAACTGGTAGTTTAAACCGGTAACTTGAACCAAAGTTCCGTATTTCACACTTATCGCAGTTTTTCAAACCTTGGTAAACCCAGCAAATTTTGACAACTAGTCTCTGCTTTCAGCCATAAGTGCTTCAATCTCATCAATGTCTTTTGGCACATCTGCGGTAAGAATATCGACACCCGTCGCAGTAATCACCACATCATCTTCAATTCTTACACCAATGCCTTTGTATTTTTCCGGCACGTTGCTGTCTTGGCTAATGTAAATGCCGGGCTCAACAGTGATCACCATGCCAGGCTTTAACGGACGGTCTTCACCGTCAATTTTGTAGTTGCCTACATCGTGCACATCTAGACCTAAATAGTGCCCTAAACCATGCATGTAAAACTGACGCCACGTTTCATTTTCAAGGTTTTCTGCCACACTACCTTCAAGAACGCCAAGGTCAACTAAACCTTGAGTAATAATTTCTACGCTATGTAACATGGCTTGTGACAAGGTAACGCCGGGCGCTAACATGTCTAACACGCTTTTTTGCGCTTTTAATACAACGGTGTAAATTTCGCGCTGAGCATGTGTGAACTTTCCATTTGCAGGAAACGTTCGCGTGATATCCGCAGCATAACCTTGATATTCAGCACCTGCATCGATCAAGATCAAGTCACCGTCATTTACCTGCGCGTTATTTTGCGTGTAATGCAAAATACACGCATTATCGCCGCTTCCAACAATAGTACTATAAGCAGGTGAACGGGCTCCCGCCATGGCAAATTCGTGGTGAATTTCAGCTTCTAGCTGGTACTCGTAACAACCAGGCGCAGCGAACTGCATAGCTCGCTTGTGCGCACGTGCGCTTATCTCACCCGCCGCTTTCATCATGGCCACTTCACACGCTGATTTGAATAAACGCATTTCGTGTAAAATAGGCTGTAAGTCGTGAATCGCCCTTGGTGCCAGTGATTCTTTGGGCGCATCGCGCAAGGTGTTTAGCGCTTCAGAAAATAACAGGTCATTGTCTTTCTTGTGACCCAACGAAAAGTACACATTGTCTTGACCTTGAATTGACGCTAACAGCGCTTCTTCAAGTTCTTGCAACTCAAACGCTTCATCTAGACTAAATCGGGCAAGTGCAGCTTCGGCTCCTAAGCGTTTGCCGTGCCAAATTTCTGCACTTTTGTCTTTCTCTTGTACCACCATTGCACGATAACTTTCACCGTAACGAGGGTGGTTAGACAATATCAACCAAGCATTAGGCTCTTCAAATCCTGTCAGATACCAAAAGTCGCTATCTTGCCTGAACGTATATTCGGTATCGCGACTTCGGGTTACCATACCTGCTGCTGGCACAATACACACACTATTCGGCTCGCACTGTGCAAGCAGTCGGTCCTGCCTGGCGATAAACTCTTGCGCACTAATCATAAAAGAGAAAACCCTAAAAAAATCTCGTTAAAACGAGTGGCGACTTACGGCCACTTTTAATATCTTCAGTTAATTACTAGTGTACGGATGGCGTGTCTTGTTGATCATCTAGAAGTGATTGGCCAAGTTCGCTGAAGCATAAAATTGCTGAAATTTTCACGTATTCTTCAACCTCTAACAGCGCCTTTTCAGACTCTTCGTCCGCGTCCATTGGCTCTTCCATACGTGAAATATCTGAAAAGTCTTCAAGTGCCTCTTTTACGTCGTCAGAACATTGCATAAGGTCTTGCTGGTGTAGGCCAAACCCAAGCATGAAACCTTGCACCCAGTTTATTAGTGCAGCCCCACGATCGTTGATAGGCGCTTGATCATCAGGAAGTAACAAATTGAGCGCGAATTCAGGCTCAAGAAGCTGCTGACAGGTTTGATTGAAAAGGCTATTTAAAAGGTGCTGGGTAGGGTCGCTAAACGCATCACCCTGATTAATGGTTTCACTTAACGCTTCTAGCCATTTTTGGTCGGTAAGCGACATGCCTCCGCAAAGCATACCGCACAAAATGCCATGCACTTCTGCAGCATCAACAATTACGCCTTGCTGAGACAATTTATTACTTACGCTATCGTAATCGAGCTGTTTTTCCACGAATTGTTCTCTTTTGTTTTGAATAGTTTGAGATACAGACGCCACTTTTATATAGCGATTAATTACCGTCTATTTTGGCGGCGACTTACGTCAATGTCATCTCTTGATGGAGTTAATACTAGCAAAAATCAATGTGTAACGCCTCCTTTTGCCCTACCACTGCTCTAGCTTTGAACAAACAGCAAAAGTACTTTCAAGGTCTAATAACACTGTGTCGTACACACTTTACACAACGGTACTTAAACGTTGTTTACTCACTGTTCAAACGATGTTTAATTTGCGGCTATTTCGCTAAATTCGTTGCCGGACGGCTAGCAACATCGTCAGATTTCATCTAAGATCGCTGGTGTTGGATACGGAATTCCTTTAGCAACAGCGTGACAACGTTCATTAGCCTTTAATGCCTGAATAGCTGATTGGTTATTATTGAGCTTCTCTTATATGCGTGTATAATTGCTGACCAATTGGTCAAGAAAAGTAATATTTTTTTACCGCTTTTATAATCACCACGCAAAATAGTTATAAAGCGCTGTAGGTGATCCTCTTCACTGGATCTCGCGTTTGTTATACCCTGTTGCGTTAATACAACAACAATGTTTCCTGGGATGTTTGCTAGTTCATTCATGTCCCTGGCCGATGCTTTAAACCAAGGAAGTTGAAACAGCTGCTATTGTGCAAGCTCGACGCGTATCGAGAAGCCTACGGCAATTGTGATACTTCCGCCCTGAACTTTTCGGTTCACGGGCGAAACATGGACAGCGGCATTCTGGGAAGCGCCCTCTTTCGACGGAAGAAGAAATGGCAATAATAAATTTTGGCTCTATAAATATTGACCACGTTTATCAGGTAGATCACTTTGTACAACCTGGTGAGACGTTGGCCTCTACCCATTATCAAACCTTATTAGGTGGTAAGGGTGCAAACCAGTCTATTGCTTTAGCGCAAGCAGGTGCAGACGTAAGACACGTCGGTAGCATTCACGAAAACGACGCCTCATTTAAACAAGCTCTTATTAAGAAGGGTGTTGATTGTCGTGGCGTAAAGTGCTCAGAAGTTCCTTCAGGTCATGCGATTATCCAAGTCACGCCTAGCGGTGAAAACGCCATCGTATTATTTGGTGGTGCTAACCAAACCATTACCGCAAAAACCGTAATGCAAGCGTTAGACGATACGCGTCCTTCAGATTGGGTACTAACCCAAAATGAAACAAGCAGCATTGAAGAAGTACTTCGCCAAGCGAAAGAAAAGCAGCTTAAAGTAGCTTTTAACCCAGCGCCTATGAGCGAGTCGGTTAAACAGCTTCCGTTAGACTGCGTTGATTTACTTATTGTAAATGAAACCGAAGCTGCTGCGATTACCGGTAAAGAAGAACTTGAAGATATTGTGACAGTGTTCAAAGAGCAGTGGTCACACAGCGAAGTTATTATTACACTGGGTAAAGCGGGTGTAATGATGCTGCGCAAAAACGATGTTGTAGAAGTAAAAGCATTCTCTGTAGACGCGGTAGATACCACCGCAGCCGGTGACACCTTTATCGGTTATTTCCTGTCTGCATACAGCAACCACACCGATGCTAAACAAGCATTGCGTCGCGGGTGTGCAGCTTCAGCCATTGCGGTAACACGCGAGGGCGCAGCACAGAGTATTCCAACACAAAAAGAAGTGGATCGTTTCTTAGCGAAACACGCCAACTAGCAAGACGCATTGAGATAAATTGATGGCACATAAGATCATATTAGATACGGATCCGGGGATTGATGATGCAATGGCGATCTTTTTCGCCTTTCAGTCTCCAGACATTGAAGTACTTGGCTTAACGACCGTTTACGGTAACGTTCCAGTAACAATGGCAGCGCAAAACGCACTAACACTTTGTGAAATTGCAGGTAAAGATATCCCTGTAACTAAAGGTGTTGGCATGCCATGGGTTGGCCCAGAGTCAACGTACGCACACTTCGTACACGGTGAGCACGGCTTCGGTCATATTAAACCTGAAGCGCCTAAAACCGAGCTTGACCCACGCAGCTCTGCGCAGTTTATCGTTGATATGGCACGTAAGTACCCTGGCGAAGTTACTATTGTTGCTATTGGCCCACTAGGTAACTTGGCCCTTGCGCTTCGTCTTGAGCCAGAACTTCCTAAGTTGGTAAAAGGCGTTAGCATAATGGGTGGTGCAGCGTTTGTACCAGGTAACGTTACGCCGGTAGCTGAAGCGAACATTTGGAACGATGCACATGCTGCAGAAATCGTTTTCGCAGCAGACTGGGAACTGACCATGTTTGGTTTGGACGTAACAAACTTCACGCCGTTCTCACCAGCCTTTGTTGAAAAGCTTGAAGAGAAAAACAATACCCTTGGTGGTTTTGTGAAAGAAAGCGCCCAGTTCTACATGGATTTCTACTCGCAAAACCGTGAAGATCGCGTGTGTTTCTTCCACGATGCATTCCCGATTGCTCACCTTCGCCACCCTGAGCTATTTGAACTAACTGAAGGTCACGTTCGCGTTGGAACAGGGACACTAGATAGAGGGCAAACTGTAGTTGCGCCTAAAGGTACAACACCGAGTCCACTATGGAATGAAGCAAATACCATAAAGGTAGCGACCAAAGTTGACCACAAAAAGCTGGAACAACTATTCATAGACACCTACGCTCTATGATATGTTTAAGGGATTGTTAATACACAATCCCTTTTTTATTTACAGCTAGGTTTAAACTCAACGGTTATGAAAGCGGCGCCCCTCCCTCAAAATGAAGATGAACGTCTTGCCGAACTGCTCAGCTACGACGTACTCGATACTGAAGCTGAACAACTCTTTGATGACCTTACAGCCCTGGCCTCTCAAATTTGTGAAACCCCTATTGCGCTTATCAGCCTCATTGATCCAAACCGCCAATGGTTTAAATCAAGAGTAGGTTTAGACGCAGAAGAAACATCACGAGACATCGCGTTTTGCTCACATGCTATTTTGCAAAGCGATGTGTTTGAAATACCTAACGCTAAGTTAGACCCCCGGTTTCACGATAACCCGCTGGTGACTGGCGCGCCTGATATTCGGTTTTACGCCGGCGCACCACTGATTACCCCGTCTGGCCATGCAATTGGCACGCTGTGCGCCATTGATAGCAAACCACGCAAGCTAACCGAAACACAAAAAGCCTCGCTCCAAACCTTAAGTAAATCGGTAGTAGCACATTTAGAGTTAAAGCGGAAAAACCGAGAGCTTGAGCGCACCAGTCAATTCAAGTCTGACTTTCTTTCTTACGTAAGCCACGAAATTAGAACACCGCTTAATGCCATTAATACGTTTAGTCAGTTGCTTGAAGGCGAAGCCCAAAAGTTAAATTTACCCTCGTCATTTACCACCCCGCTTTCTCATGTAAGCCAAAGCGGTGAAAGGCTTTTAGAAATAGTAAATTCTGTTTTAGATATAAAGCAGATAGAAGCGGGGAAAATGCGTGTGATGCCACGCGCGGTGAATACCAAAGACTTTTTCACCCACTTATTTTCGCTTACTAAGATCCGCGCTGAAGACAGCGGTATCGTATTTAGCACTAGTATTGATGACGCTGTGCCCGACTCGTTGTTTTTCGATGACACCAAATTTGGTCAAGTTGCGCTTAACTTGCTATCGAATGCGATTAAGTTCACTAATCACGGCAAGTCAGTAAAAGCGCAGGTAAAATACAAAAGCGGCAAGGTAATATTTAATGTCATTGATCAAGGCATTGGTATGAGCGATGACGATCAAAAGCGGCTTTTTACACCTTTCGAGCGAATGGAAAACGCCCGTCAGATAAGTGGAACCGGCTTAGGCTTGAATATATCGAAGCGCCTTGTCGAGCTCATGGACGGGTCTATTAAAGTTAGTAGTAAGTTGAATCACGGTACCCGAATAAGTGTGACCTTACCTGCCGACGCCCTAAGCGCAAACCAGTTCGTTGAGGCACAACCGCGTAGCTTTGTTGCCCAAGTAAACATAGATAACTCAGTAAATGTATTGGTAGTTGAAGATCACTATATAAACCAAGTGGTTATTCAAACTTTGTTTGAAAAACTGGGCGTGTCGCTTTCTGTAGTAAGCACTGGCGAGGAAGGCGTTGAATACGCCAAGTCTAATCCAGTCGACTTAGTTCTTATGGATCTTAATTTACCAGGTATTCAAGGCGATGAAGCAACAGTAAAAATAAAGGGGTTTAAGCCAAACTTACCTATTGTTGCATTGACGGCCGATGTCATTACCCAGCCTGAATATTTGCGAGAACAAGGTCTTGATGACGTACTCACTAAACCGATAGATAGTAGTGAATTGGTGCGTGTGCTCAATCACTATTTAGGGCATCCAGACCAATGATTCTATTTGTTTTATTTAGGTAGCTTTATCTAAGTAGTTTTACCAAAGTGATTTTACCTGAGTCATCTTTACCTAGCCCAACAAACCTTTTTAACAGCCGTGGTAGTATAAGCTAACTCAATTGTAAGACAGGAGAACTCCTCTACCATGTCCCCCTCATCTTCAGGAAGCGGTACTTCTAGATCGTTGGCGTCTAACAAGGTTAATTCAACGGAAACGGCTTCAGCACCAGCTTTAGCAATGAAACCAACGCAGATTGCGCCGTCGCAAACCATACAAACAAGCGTTTCTAATGAAGACATGCAGGCCCGCGCTCAGCTTAGAAAAAAGCTTCGCGAGGCACGCCGAGGGTTAACTAACCAGCAACATACGGACGCCGCTAAGCGCATTGCTTCACGACTACGTACACTGCCCTTTCTTGATAACAGCACGACCATAGCCGGATATTTGGTTAACGATGGCGAGGTCAATTTAACCTATTTTATCGAGTCTATTTGGCAGTCTACACATGATAAAAAATTCGCTCTACCTGTATTACACCCCGTATGTAAAGGACATTTGTTATTTTTGTCTTATACCCAGCACTCTCAATTGGTGAAGAATAAGTACAACATTGAAGAGCCAGTATTGTCGTGTGAAAACGTCGTTCCTGTTAGGCAATGCGACGTTATTCTTATGCCGCTTGTAGGGTTTGATGTAAACGGCAATCGCCTGGGTATGGGGGGCGGCTACTACGACCGAACTTTGAGTTTTACCCAACGCGCGCCAGATTCACATTCATTTTCGGTTAGTAAAACGCCTAAGTTAGTGGGTATTGCCCACGACATTCAAGAAGTAGATGCTCTGCCCGTTGCACCATGGGATGTCCCCCTTGATGCCATCGTGACGCCCTCGCGCACACTGCAATTCACTAAACCGTGATAGTCATTATAACAAATTGAACATACGAACTTGTGGGTTCACGTGCGCTTATAAGTTACACTTGCGAACACAATAAGTCGGAGAATGACCATGGATCAGAACGCAAAAAAACAAGCCGTAGCCAAAGCAGCCATCGAATATGTTGAAGCAGACAGCATTGTCGGTGTGGGTACAGGTTCTACCGTAAATTTCTTTATTGAAGAACTCGGTAAAATTAAACACAAAATTGAAGGTGCAGTATCAAGTTCAGAAGCCTCTACCGAGCGTTTAAAAGCCTTAGGCATTGAGGTATTCGAGTTAAACGAAGTCAGCAACCTATCGGTTTATATCGACGGTGCCGATGAAGTGACCGAACACAAGCATATGATTAAAGGCGGAGGCGCAGCACTCACTCGCGAGAAAATTGTAGCCGGTGCGGCGACCACGTTTGTGTGTATTGTTGATGAAAGTAAGCGCGTTCCTGTGTTGGGCTCGTTCCCCCTTCCCGTTGAAGTTATTCCCATGGCTCGTTCTTTCGTAGCACGAGAGCTAGTAAAGCTTGGTGGCGATCCTGAATATAGACAAGGTGTTGTCACCGATAACGGCAACGTTATTTTAGATGTTCACAACCTTGAGATTCTGAATCCTCGTGAGCTAGAACAAAAAATAAATAATATTCCTGGCGTGGTAACGAACGGCATTTTCGCACTACGAGGCGCGGACATAGTGCTAAGTGCTACAGATAGTGGTGTTGAAACCTTTAAGTGATAACTGAGTAAGACGTATAGTGCGGTGAAAAGCTATACAAAATACTACTTTCAACTTAACGCGTTTTCTGTTAGTTTCCGTTTAGACGTCTAGATGTCCTTAAAAGAAGTTCACTAAGCGTCTTAACTTTTACGTTAGTTAAGGCCAATTCCTTAATAACGAAAGCAATCAACGTGATTATAAAAGCTTGGTAGCAATAATGCCCAAGCAAGGCTTTCAGAGCTGCAAAGCGATGTCGTTGCAGCGCAGGTTATACGCAGCCTTGTGTTTAATAATGGCAGGTTTCTGAGAGTCTTGGATTGCGGTGCAAGCAAACCAAAATTACATCAGTGAGAGATAGCGAGTTCATGAGCAAAGTTTCATTAGAGAAGGATAAGATCCGAATTTTGTTGTTGGAAGGTGTTCACCAAAGTGCTTTGGAGACACTAAAAAGCAATGGGTATAGCAATATTGAATTTCTCAAGACCTCTCTTCCTGAAGACGAGTTAATTGAGAAAATTAAAGACGCCCACTTTGTTGGTATTCGCTCGCGTACTCAAATTACAGAGAAGGTAGTTGAAGCAGCACAAAAGCTTGTGGCTATCGGTTGTTTCTGTATTGGCACCAACCAAGTTGATCTTGAAGCCACCCAACGCCGCGGCATTCCCGTGTTTAACGCGCCATTTTCTAACACTCGTTCGGTTGCAGAACTTGTACTTGGCCAAATTATCCTTTTACTTCGCCAGGTGCCGAGTAAAAATGCCAAGGCTCACCGCGGTGAGTGGGAAAAAACGGCAGTCGGCTCATATGAAGCCCGCGGAAAGACACTTGGTATCATTGGTTATGGTCATATAGGCACACAGCTGAGTATTCTTGCTGAACACCTAGGTATGCGCGTTCAATTTTTCGATATCGAAGACAAGCTTGTGCTAGGTAATTCTGCCCAGGTAAAATCGCTTGAAAAGCTGCTTAATACCTCTGACGTTGTTTCACTTCACGTTCCTGAAACACCACAAACTCAAGATATGATTGGTGAAAAAGAGCTGTCTCAAATGAAGAAAGGCAGCATTTTGATTAACGCGTCTCGCGGTACTGTGGTAGATATCGATGCGCTTGCGAAGGCATTGGAAAGCGGCCAATTAAACGGCGCTGCTATTGATGTATTCCCGGTTGAGCCTAAATCTAATACTGAAGAATTCGAGTCGCCGCTTCGCGCGTTCGATAATGTCATTCTGACCCCGCATGTGGGCGGCAGCACGCAAGAAGCGCAAGAAAATATTGGTATTGAAGTGGCGGGTAAACTCGCGAAGTACAGCGATAACGGTTCAACGCTGTCAGCCGTTAACTTCCCTGAAGTGTCACTGCCAGAACATACTGGTCGTTCACGCCTACTTCACGTACACAAAAACCAGCCAGGTATTCTTACTCAGATTAACCAAGCGTTTGCAGAAAAAGGCATCAACATCGAAGCCCAGTACCTACAAACTAACGCAGAAATTGGTTATGTAGTAGTTGATGTTAAAGAAGACCGTGGTTATGAGGCACTTGCAGAGCTTCAGCAAATTGATGGCACAATTAAGACACGTATTCTTCACTAAGAAGAGTTGTTTAAAGGCTAAATAAAAACGCTGCACAATGTGCAGCGTTTTTTTATGCCTGTGATTTTACTTCAATGCGTTGAAGTGCCCAGCCCTACTTCAGTGCGCTGAGCATATAAGGTAGGCTTAGAAGAAGTTGTAAACTAAGCTAACTGCTGTTTCTGTGTCTAGTTTTTCAACGTCGTCTTCAACATTGGTGTTGTGGTCAAGCTTGAAAGAAAGACGCATTGAAAGGTTACCGCTGATTGTAGCTGTAAGGGCTGACTCAGCACGTGATTTCGTGTTGTCAGAACCCACTTCGGTACTTACTGTTTGCGTAAATTTGGCGGTATCAGAAATTTTCCAAGAATAAGCTGATGACGCACGAACAATCATGCTATCTAGGTTTTCACCATCCTGAGTTTCGATGAATGAGTAACCAGGACCGATTGAATATTCAAGGGTGTGACGCTTGTTCTCAAGAACTTTTTGGTTCCAACCCGCAGCAACAGTAGACTGGTAGTTAAAGTTGCTAAAACGGTTGTCTTCGTACGAAGCAAAGCCGAACAAGCGGTTATCTGGATTTTCTAGTTTATAGTTACCTTGTGCAGAACCGAAGAAACTTTGAGCAGAAGTACGCTCTACTTCTTCGCCAGAGGCGTCTTGAGTAGTTTCTCTTTTATAAAGGCCTTCAAGGGCGTAGTCGTTACTCCAATTTTCTAGCTCTTGGTGCGCTACTATACCTGCAGTAATTGACGTGGTTTCAGTGTTACCTGTTGTTGAGATAAAACCTAGCTCACCTTCCATTGTAAAAGGCTTAACTTCATCGTCTTGAGCAAAAGCGGCTGGAGAAAGAGAAATTGCAATTAAAGATGCAAGCACTTGCTTTTTCATTGAACAATCCTATTGATTATCGGTCCATTCGTTGTACTCGATACCTTTTGAACTGCAAGGCGGTACAACACGAGTTTTTAAACAGATCTGCTAGGCAGTGCCGCGAGGCGGCAAGCACTACAAACAATGGTGCGCAGTGTACATTTTCAAAGCTCTCAGTCAATGCGAACACGGTAAAAAGCCAAAGATAACCCGTTAATTTACACTAATTGACTAAAAAAACTGATAGACCAGCGCCACAGAGGTCTCTGTACTTAAGGCTGCGACATCTTCTGCGGTGTCTGTTTCATGGTTTAGTATGAAGGATAGCTTCATCGCCAGTGAACCAAATACGTTAGCTGAAAGCGAAGTTTCTGACCGTGATTTCATATTTTCTTCACCCGCCTCAGTGCTAACAAACTGCCTTAGCTTAGCACCTGAACTCCAGTGGTATTTGTATTCGGCGGACGCTCTTACAATGATGCCATCGTTGACTACGCTTTCATTATCTTCTTCAGCTTCAATAAAACTGTAGCCAGGACCAATGCTATAGCGAAACTCACTGTCTTCACTGCGCCAGAGGCGCTGAGACCAGCCCGCTGCCAGCGAAGCACGGTGATCGTAACCGGTAAATTGATCGTCTTCGTAATCACCGTACATAAAGAGACGGCGACCAGGATTCATGAGTTTATAGTCGAACTGCGCGCTAGTGAAAAAGCGCTGGGCGCTGATGTCCCGCTCTGTTGTTGGCGTACCGCTTTCTTTATAGAGCAACTCGGCGAAGTAGATACTGCTCCAAGTTTCCGTTTCATGGTCAGCATTGACCGCGGCTTTCACACTAGCAGCTGAGGTGTTTCCGGTGTTTACAAGTACACCTAGTTCACCGTCTAGCGTAAAACGAGGAATTTCGTCATCGGTGTCGGGCGTGAAGTCTGCGTGATAGAGGGTTTGTATAAGATCCCTCGCGCTTGCGTGCACACACACGCAGCAACAAACAACGCCAACAACAATGCTTGGCCGGAAGATTTTTTTGAACATAATCTGATTTACGTTGAGCTTTATAGTTTTTAGATTACGTCTTAGTACGACGCTTGTTATACCAATCCTCTGGATGAGCTTTACTACATTTTGCTAATTATCAGTAAAGTAACGGAGTTGTTGCACCGAAAGCTCAGTGAATAAGCGACACAATTTTTGCCGTTTCTTGTTCGGCGTATTCAATTGAATTGCTTATCACTTCCATGTTGAGACTTACTGTATTGGCTATCTCAGGGGTAAAAAGTTCAATGTCAGCGTAACTTTCTTTATTTAACTGACTTACCGTAATTCGATTTGCTAAACACAGGACGCAGATATCTACATCAGATTTATGTTTAGCTTCATCATTCATGAACGTTACCGGATAGTACAACCCAATAGGTAAGTGCCAATTTTCTAGTATGATACCGCTGCATTGAGCAAACGTAAAACCGAAATGCTCCAACTGATTAACGTGCGGCAACACGTTCGTCTCAGCATTCAGGTATGACTGATAGCGTTTAGTTTCTTTCTTGGCCACGACCAGTTCACTTAAGTTTTGCAATATACCCATTACAAAGAAGCGTTCTGCTCCGCGCACGTTAAGTCTCATCGCAAGACTTTTGGCCACCATGCCGCAATACACTGATGCATACCAATGTTTGTCTAAATTTATTAACTTAGTATCAAAGCGTTTAAATGCTGTGCTGGCAGTTTCTGCAATTACCAAGTTATACAGGGCTTCGCCTCCAATCACACTGATTGCTTTGGCAACAGATTCTACTTGAGAAGGAAACCGAAACAGCGAGCTATTTGCCAGCCTTAGTACCTTCGCGGTAAGAGAGGGATCAGCACTAATAAGCTCGCCAATATCCTCGGCGCTGGAACGGGGATCGTCTAATGTTGAACGCAGGCGCACGCATATATCCGGTAACGTAAATGATTTCGCGGCATACGAAACATACTTATCTAACGACATCTAGAAACTCTCAGTCTACTTTTTACAAACTCAAGGCCGCTTATTCTGAACTTGGCGGATCATCAAACAGCGTGAACTGCCCAATTGATTCCCCCAGCTCTTTTTGCTGTTGCTTGCGAGCGCGCGTCAGCACCGCTTTTTTGCGCCGAGCACAGGCGCTGATTATTTTACGTTTAGTTGCATCATCAACCTTAAGCCAGTACAGGCGCTCGTCGCGACTTCGATAGCACCCTTTACAGAAACCCCTTGGACCTGACTCACACACACCAATGCATGGGCTTGGAATTTCAAAAAACTCCAGCTGTTGGGATTGTGATTTTTGTTCCGTCATGTCAGTGGCATAACCTTCAAAAGGTGAAACGAATACCACTTGGGCTGCATTTTCAAGCAAGCAACAGTGGCCACGCTTTAGCTTTATCAATATAAATTAAAACGCATACTCCAACATCTAGCCACTAGACATTAGCAGTAAGGCATTCCAATCATCTAAGCCACGCTGCTTTAAAACTAAGCAATTCGACTCGCAGGCCTTTTCGATATGACAAAGCATAGCACGAAATACGACCTGTTGACTGCTACACCATGTTCGAAAGCCTGATGCGCTAGTCGATAAGTGTGTATTCGATAGTAGAAACCACGCGCACTTTCTTTATATGTGGATGATGACTATCGCGACTAGAAATACTGAACTGCCCTTGGTTAGCGCGCTTAATTTTGCCCAAAGTACTTTTTGAATCTTTGGCAAATTTTTCCGCAACCTCTCTCGCATTGAGCGTAGCTTCTTCAATCATTTCCGGCTTTACTTCGTTTAAGCGGGTAAATACATAGTCGGGCTGAGCGCGGTAGCTTTGGTCTGATAATACAATACCAGTTTTAATTAACTCCCCAATTTGCTGCATAAGCGCTCGCACCTTTTCAACATCATTTGAAAAGACAGTAACGGTTTGAATGGCACTGTAGCGAAATGGCGCTTTTTCACTACTTCCATATTGTTGTGCCAATTTGTCATTTATTTCTGGCTTTCCAATAGTAATGCTTTCTGCTGAAATGCCCTTCTCTTCTAAAAAGTTAGCTACCTGAAGGCTATTCTTTTCAATATGTTCATACAGTTGAGGTAAATCATTGCCCGCGTCGACAAATTGAATAGGCCAAATAACCTGATCAGCAATGTATTCTCGCTCTGACAATCCTTTTACGGTTACTACTCTATCCCACGTTTGCATATCGTTCATGGCAGAAGATACCTGAACACCAAGCAAAGACACAGCAACCACCATGCCCATCGCCATTACTATCGCCGCACCTATTTTCATTCGAATCTCCATTCTTTCTGTTTTCAACAGGATACAAGCGAATATAAGCTTTTCGGTTTCACAAAACGAGATAAAAGCTGACCAATGGTGGCAAAAAAAAGGCCACTCAAATGAGTGGCCTAAAGAGCCCCTTAAGAGGGCAACGCTTGGGTAGACGGGAGAGTTAACCTTTACGCTGTATCAGGTAATAAAATACCGGAGTTAAGATAAGTCCAAATACGGTAACACCAATCATGCCTGAGAATACTGCCACACCCATGGCCTGACGCATTTCAGAGCCGGCACCGGTTGATACCGCCATTGGCAGCACACCCATGATGAAAGCAATGGATGTCATTAGTATTGGACGAAGACGTAATCGACTTGCTTCTTTAATAGCTGAAAGCGCGTCCATCCCCTTGTCTTGTAGCTCTTTTGCAAACTCGACAATAAGAATGGCGTTCTTCGTTGCAAGGCCAACCAGTACAATCAAACCTATTTGGGTAAAAATATTGTTGTCGCCGCCATAAACTTGCACACCAATAAGCGCGCTCAGCAAGGTCATGGGAACAATCAATATGATTGCCAGTGGCAAACGCAGGCTTTCGTATTGTGCAGCCAGTACTAAGAACACCAAAAGCACAACTAATGGGAATACAAACGCTGATGCATTACCCGCTAATATTTGCTGATAGGTGATCTCAGTCCACTCGTAAGTCATGCCAAGTGGTAACGTTTCAGCCAGTATTTCTTCAATTGCTGCCTTCGCTTGGTCAGACGAATAGCCTGGCGCTGCTGCACCGTTTATTTCAGCGGTAACGTATCCGTTATAGTGCATAACACGGTCAGGGCCTGCACTGTGCTCAATGTTCAAGAATGAGCCAAGCGGGATCATTTCACCTTGTGCATTACGCACTTTAAACTGCGTAATGTTCTCAATATCCTGACGGTATTGGGCATCAGCTTGTACATTTACTTGGTAAGTTCTACCGAACAAGTTGAAGTCGTTCACGTATAACGAACCTAAGTAGCCCTGCATGGTGGTAAACAAGGTATCGATGTTCACACCTTGGCTTACCGCTTTTTCACGGTCTACATCCACATCGAGCTGAGGTACAGCAACAGTGAAGCTAGTGAATGCATCGGTAAGCGCTGGGTGTGCCCACGCTTTGCCAATCACTTCTTGCGTTACACGCTCAAGTTCTTCAAAGCCTAGGTTCCCTCTGTCTTCAACCTGTAAACGGAAACCACCAATCGTGCCTAACCCCATTACTGGTGGCGGCGGGAATATTGCCACAAAGGCACCTTTTATAGACCCAAAGTTCTGGTTAAGCTGTGCAGCAATAGCGCCACCAGATAGATCAGGCGTCGTTCTTTTATCAAAGTCAGTCAGCGTTGCAAACAACACGCCTGAGCTTGGACTATTGGTAAACCCGTTAATATTCAAGCCAGGGAATGCAATTGCATCTTCAACACCAGGGTGTTCCATAGCAATACGAGACATTTCACGGATCACCTCTTCAGTTCTGTCTAAGCTTGCTGCATTAGGCAGTTGAGCAAAGGCGACCAAATACTGCTTATCTTGCGGCGGAACATAGCCTGTTGGTGTATTGGCAAACTGGAAGTAAGTGAGCCCTAACAGACCCGCGTAAAGCACCATGATGATACTGCTCTTACGGATAAGCCCACCCACAGCACCAGTGTAGCGCTTTGAGTTACGGTCAAAGAAACGGTTAAACGGTGAAAATACAAAGCGGCCAAACACTTTATCCATTAAACGGGTTAACCAGTCATTCGCTTTACCGTGAGGTTTCAACAGCAATGCAGATAACGCAGGGCTAAGCGTTAACGAGTTAATTGCAGAAATTACCGTAGAGATAGTAATTGTTAGCGCAAACTGCTTATAGAACTGCCCGGTAAGACCGCTCATGAAAGCAGTAGGTACGAATACCGCAGCAAGTACCAAGGTTGTGGCAATAATAGGACCGGTTACTTCTTTCATTGCCTGTACGGTGGCTTCAAACGGCGCTTTGCCTTCAGAAATATTACGCTCTACGTTTTCGACAACAACGATGGCGTCGTCCACAACAATACCGATTGCCAGCACAAGGCCAAACAGCGACAGTGCATTCAGCGAGAAGCCCATTAGCTGCATAAAGGCGAACGTTCCCACAAGTGAAATAGGTACTGCAACGAGTGGAATAATAGACGCACGCCATGTTTGTAAGAACAGTACAACAACAAGTACAACTAACAATACAGCTTCAAGAAGTGTACTAATTACCGCTTCAATCGAACCGCGAACAAATACGGTAGGGTCGTAGGCAATTTCGTATTCAAGGCCTTCAGGGAACGCCTTAGACAGTTCCGCCATACGAGCGCGAACGTCATCTGAAATTTGGATTGCATTAGAGCCTGGTGCTTGGAAAACCGGCACCGCTGCCGCAGGGTTATTGTTAATAAGTGAACGCAGTGCATAAAACTCTGAACCTAGTTCGATACGCGCAACGTCTTTAAGACGGGTTATTTCACCATTCTCACCCGACTTAACAATAATATTTTCAAATTCGGCTTCATCTTTTAAACGGCCGCGCACATTGATAAGCAGCTGAAATTCGCTGGTACCCGTAGGCTGTGCACCTAGGCTACCTGCCGCCGCTTGCTGGTTTTGGTCTGCAATAGCGGCTGCCACATCGCCAGGGTTTAACTGGAGCGCAGCCAGTTTGTTAGGGTCTAACCATACTCTCATGCTGAATTCACCAGCACCGAACAGACGCACTTGCCCAACGCCATTGATTCGCGCTAGCTCGTCTTTAACAAACTGATCAGCATAGTTTGAAAGATAAAGCATGTCATAACGATTATCAGGCGACGTCAGGTGCACTACCATGGTTAAATCTGGTGACGATTTTTCAGTTACCACACCTAAACGCTGTACTTCTTGAGGTAAACGCGGTGTCGCGCGATTTACTCGGTTTTGTACCAGCGTTGTGGCTTCATCTGGATCCGTACCAATGGCAAACGTAATTGTTAGCGTCATACGGCCATCACTGGTTGCCTGTGATGACATATACAGCATGTTTTCAACACCGTTGATTTCTTGCTCTAGCGGCGTTGCAACTGTTTCCGCGATAACTTCTGGGTTTGCACCGGGATAATTCGCAGTTACCACCACGGTAGGCGGCACTACTTCTGGGTATTCAGTGATAGGCAGTTGCCAGACAGCAATTGCACCACCTATAAAAATAAGTAGGGAAAGCACGCCCGCAAAAATCGGGCGGCTAATGAAAAACTGCGAAATGTTCATTACTTAAGACCTGCTGTTGCTGTACCTGTGGCAAATGAACCACCAGATAAAACATCCTCATACTGCGCCATGTTTTGGGTTACTTGTGTTGCATTATCAACACGTGACTGCCAGCTAGATAAGTTTGCCAAAGCATCTTCATCACCCATAGGCACTTCGTTAGCGGCAACTTGGGCACCAGGGCGAACGCGCTGTAAGCCATCAACCACAATGGTGTCGTTTACATTCAAGCCGCTTGTGATGATGCGCATGCTACCCACTTTGTCGCCTAGCTTAACCGCACGGTATTCCACTTTACTTTCGTCGTTTACAACCAGTACAAACTTATTATTAAGATCTGTGCCGATAGCTTTTTCTTTAATAAGAATGCCCTGTTCATCGGTGTCACCTGCCAATTTTAAGTGTGCAAACAATCCCGGAATTAAACGACCTTCTTCGTTATTAAATACGGCACGAACGCGAAGTGTGCCAGTGCTACCGTTAACCTGGTTGTCGATGAAATCAATTTGACCCCAGTGGTTATAATCAGACTCGTTAGCAAGGCGCATCGCTACCGGCTGCTCGCTCACTGCTGTTGAAGCCGCTGATTTATCGGTTAGATAGTTTAGGTAGGTCTGCTCATCAATATCGAAATACGCATATAAACGGTCGGTCGATACGATGCGAGTCAACTCTGTTTGTCCTGCGGTAACAAAGTTACCTTCAGTAATGTTTGCGCGAGAAATACGTCCAGAAATAGGTGCTTCAACACGAGCAAAGCCTCGATTTAGGCGCGCTACTTCAAGTGCGGCTTGCGTTTGGTTTAAGCTTGCAAGCGCTTGGTTTTTCTCAGCTAAACGGGCATCAAGAACTTCTTCAGAAACCGCCTGGGTTTTACGAAGTTTAAAAGCACGGCTATAGTTTTGCTCAGCCAACTGAACGCGACTTTTGGCTTCTTCAAGCTGTGCAGTCAATCGATCAACTTCTGCTTTAAACGTGCGGTTATCAATTAAGAATAAGGTTTGCCCTTGTTCGACATATTCGCCTTCGTCAAATGCAACAAAGTCAATATAGCCCGACACGCGTGGGCGAAGCGCAACAATTTGCGGAGACTCTAGACGACCTGTAAAATTATCCCACTCGGTTAAACGCTGAGACACAACCGTTGCCACATCAACAGGAACACCAGCATTTGCGCCAGCGCTCATTGATTGACTTGGATCCTGCTCGTCACCACCGCATGCAGCGACAAGCGCAGTTAGGCTTACTATTGCCAATAAACGGGTAAAAGTTTTCATTGCAAGATTCTCTTAAAAATTAAACTAAAGTTTGATGCTGTGCATTATGCATCGCCACCAACAATAAAAATAATTATCTTTTTATATGCAACACATCACATGATATTATATATTGAAGATCGGGCTGACAGAGACAACCGCTTTTAAAGATTTAGAAGAATGGTTTCGCAGAGAAAATGAGAATAACCGTATAAAAAGCGAGAGCTTAGGGAAATCAACGGTTACAGCGATATAGTGTACCAGTGTCGCTCGTCGCATTCATTTGGAAAATAAATGCTTTTAGCTATAACCTATAACTAAACTATGTCAGTTAAATTACATAGCCAAAAAAGAAGTAAACGGCAGCTTTTTTCATCGTTCGGTAGATGAAAGTAGATTGTCCGCAATAGATACCGGAGACAACCATGCGTCCACATGATTTAAATTTATTGATGATTTTTGATGCCATCATGACCGAGGGTGCAATTACCCGCGCAGCTGACAGGCTGTCGATGACGCAACCTGCGGTATCTAACGCACTCTCTCGTATGCGCACAGCCTGGAAAGATGAACTGTTCGTTAAAGACGGCCGCGGTATTCAACCTACCTCATTTGCTAAAAATTTATGGAGCCAGATTCAGGGCCCTTTAGGCGAGCTCGAAGTCGCCGTTAACCCAACTGACTTTAACCCTGCAACAGCTAAGCGTACCTTTCGTATAGCTGCAACTGACAGCATCGTTTCTATGGTGTGGGGGCCGCTACGCAAAGTTATTGAGAATGAAGCGCCTGGTATTAATATCCATGCCATTCCTAATTACGACATGGAAACCGATAAAATACTCAAAGATGCTGAAGCAGAGCTCACTTTCTCTAAATATCAGGAGCCTGGCTCTGTTATTCGTGCCGAACATGTTCTCGACCCAAGCTGGGTTGTGGTAATGCGCCCCGATCATCCATTAGCAAAATCTCAATTGACCTTAGAAGACTTTGTCGCGGCTGATCATCTTCTCGTTTCTGTTACAGGCGATGTGACTGGCCCTACAGATCAGGTGCTGGCGAATTTAGGCCTTAAACGCCGCGTGGCAATGTCAGTAAACCAGTTTTATAACGCTACACCGTTACTAAAAGAGAGCAACCTTATTTGTGTAGCACCGTCTTTGGTAATGGAAAAAGAGATTTTCTCAGGCGAATTGGCAGTATTTGAAACTCCAATAGAAATTGTCAGCTCTCCGCTGTCTGTGATGTGGCACAAACGTCAGGATCAAGACGCGGGCTTACAGTGGCTTAGAGGACTCGTAGTTAGATTTATTCGCGAGCGTGTACAACGTCATGAAATGCTGCTCTCTCAATGCTGTAGAAAAGCCTATTGCGCCGAAACGGTTAAGCGCTTTATGGACCAGCGCAATATGGACTGTGAAGAATTCACGCCAGCGCATTTGAAAACGCCCAGCAACGATGAAATGGACGAAGAACGCGACACCGTAGCGGTTGGAAAAGAAACAGCTTAATACTAGCCTGCTTAGATAACTACACACTCGGCGAGACTTAACATGTTCGCCATTGCGTTGTGCTATCGCAGGTAAAGTGGTTCTAAAACATTCAAAGCCCTAATAAAAAACCGCTCAAAGAGCGGTTTTTTCGTAGTTCGAACAAAGAAGCTAATTTACTTCTTTTTCTTTGCTTTCGGGTTTGGTAGGTCAGTAATACTTCCTTCGAAGATTTCAGACGCAAGACCAATTGATTCGTTAAGCGTTGGGTGAGCGTGGATAGTCAATGCTACGTCTTCAGCGTCAGCACCCATCTCAATAGCTAGGCCGATTTCGCCAAGCATTTCGCCCGCGTTGGTACCTACCATAGCACCACCAATTACGCGGCCCGTTTCTTTTTCGAAAATCATCTTAGTCATACCGTTAGTTGCATCAGATGCAATTGCACGGCCTGAAGCAGCCCATGGGAACGTTGCTGTTTCATAGCTTACGCCCTGCTCTTTCGCTTCTTTTTCAGTTAGACCAACCCAAGCAACTTCTGGCTCAGTGTACGCTACTGAAGGAATAGCACGTGGGTCGAAGTAATGCTTCTGTCCAGCAATAACTTCTGCTGCAACGTGACCTTCGTGAACCGCTTTGTGCGCAAGCATTGGCTGACCTACAAGGTCACCGATTGCGAAGATGTGGTCAACGTTAGTACGCATTTGCTTATCAACGTTGATGAAGCCACGCTCGTCAACGTTTACGCCAGCCGCATCTGCGCCAACTAGCTTACCGTTTGGCTTACGACCAACAGCAACAAGTACTTTGTCGTAGCGCACTGGCTCAGCAGGTGCGTTCTTACCTTCAAATGTTACGTACAAGCCATCGTCTTTTGCTTCAACCGCAGTCACTTTGGTTTCAAGCATGATGTTAAACTTGTCTTTGTAGTCTTTCATGAACACTTTCATGATGTCTTTGTCAGCTGCTGGAATTAGCTGATCTAAGAATTCAACTACATCAATGTTCGAGCCAAGTGCTTCGTACACAGTACCCATTTCTAGACCGATGATACCACCGCCTAGTACTAGCATTTTCTCTGGAATGTCTTTCATTTCCAGTGCGCCAGTTGAGTCGATTACACGATCATCTTCTGGGATGAACGGTAGGCTTACTGGCTCAGAACCCGCAGCGATAATCGCTTTCTCGAAAGTAATAGTAGTAACGTCGTCACCATTTTTTACTTCTAGGGTGTTTGCGCCTGTAAATTTACCGAAGCCTTGTACGTGCTTGGTTTTACGCATTTTAGACATACCGCTAAGGCCATTTGTCAATTGCTTAACAACGCCGTCTTTGTATTCGCGGATTTTATCTAAATCGATGGTAGGCTCGCCAAACGATACACCGTGGCTAGCAAGGTGCTTCGCTTCTTTCATCACTTTAGCAACGTGAAGAAGGGCTTTTGAAGGGATACAGCCAACATTAAGACAAACACCACCAAGCGTGTCGCGAGAGTCTACGATAACTGTTTCAATACCTAAGTCAGCCGCACGGAATGCTGCTGAATAACCGCCAGGGCCGCCGCCCAGTACCACCAATTGCGTTTTAATTTCGCTCATTGTGAACCTCAATCCTGTTCTTGTAGGGTCATGCTATTACTTTTGTGTAATAGCATAACCTAAATGCCACCAAATGGGCTTATAAAATCGTCGAAAATGTTACTGATATTGTAAACTTTTTCGACCTTTTATTTAAAGTATGATTCTGCGTAAGTCAGTTAGGTTTGCAGCAACCTCAGTAGAGAATCTTGCACCTACCGCACCATCGATGACTCGGTGGTCGTATGACAGGCTTAGCGGCACCATTAAGCGCGGCTCAAACTCTTTACCATTCCACTTAGGCTTCATCTCAGACTTAGACACACCTAATATGGCGACTTCTGGTGCATTTACAATAGGCGTAAACGCCGTGCCACCAATACCACCTAGACTAGAGATAGTGAACGTTCCACCCTGCATGTCAGCCGCTTTAAGCTTGCCTTCACGGGCTTTCTTAGATGTTTCGATAAGCTCTTGAGACAGCTGCTCAATACCTTTCTTATTCACGTCACGAATAACAGGTACAACAAGGCCTCCCGGTGTTTCAACCGCAATACCAATGTTGATAAACTTCTTAATGATTAAGCTCTCGCCGTCGTCAGACAGTGATGAGTTGAATACTTCGTATTTCTCAAGCGCTTTCGCTACCGCTTTCATAACGAATACTAGTGGTGTGATCTTAAGACCAGACTTTATTTTCGCGTGGTAAGCGTTTTGCTCTTTACGGAATTCTTCAACTTCAGTGATATCTGCTTCGTCGAACTGCGTAACGTGCGGGATAGTCGCCCAGTTACGGTGTAAGAACGGTCCAGAGATCTTTTGAATTCGAGAAAGCTTTTGTTCTTCAATCTCGCCAAACTTGCTGTGATCAACAGGCTTAACCGGAACGATTTGAAGTACGTTGTCGCCCACAGGAGCACTGCCTGAAGCTGCTGCTGTGCGAGGTTTCGCAAGCTCAGCTTTCACATAGGCTTGAACGTCTTCTTTCAAGATACGGTTTTTAGGACCAGAGCCGTTAACTTGAGTAAGGTCTACACCAAACTCACGAGCAATACGGCGAACCGAAGGAGAAGCATGTGCTTTACCTGTATTCTTGGCTTCTGGCGCTGGAGGCACAGGAGAGCGACCTTGCGAGGCTTCCTGCTGTGACCCTTGTTGAGTCTCTTCTTGCTGTGAGTCTTGTTTAGTCTCTTCTTGCTTAGGCGCTTCAGCAGGCTTTTCAGCTGCACTTGAAGACGAACCACCGCTGGTCTCAAGCTTAACAACTAAGGTGCCTTGCTTAACTTTGTCGCCCGCTTTGATAAAGACTTCTTTAATCGTACCTGCATGTGTCGAAGGCACATCCATGGTCGCTTTATCAGTTTCTAGCGTGATAAGACCGTCTTCTTTTTCAACGGTATCGCCAGCTGATACAAGTACATCGATAACGTCAACTTCACCGTCTTCACCAATGTCTGGTACAGCAACTTCGATAGTCTCGCTACTTGCAGACGCCGCTGGCGCTGATTCTTGCTTTGCACTTTCCTGCGCAGCCGGTGCAGATGCTTCAGAAGAAGCATCGCTAGACGCCGATTCACTTGAAGACGAGCCTGAACCCGCTACTTCAAGCTTAATAACAACTGTGCCTTCTTTCACTTTATCACCAGTACTGATGAATACTTCTTTCACCGTACCTGCGTGTGTTGAAGGAACGTCCATGGTTGCTTTATCGGTTTCAAGGGTAATTAGCCCATCTTCTTTTTCAATGGTGTCGCCCACTGAAACCAATACGTCGATTACGTCTACTTCGTCGTCAGAACCGATATCCGGTACTGCAACTTCAATCACTTCGCTGCTGCCAGACGAAGCTGGCGCTGCTTCTGACTTGCTTTCGTCTTTTGGTGCTTCTTCTTGCTTAGGTGCATCTTCTTTAGAAGATTCATCTGAAGCGTTTTCTTCAGACGCGCCTTCATCGGCACTGTCACCATTGGCAACTTTCATTTCACCAATCACATCGCCTTCTTTGATTTTATCGCCTACTGATACAGTCAGGCTTACAATCTCACCTTCAAACGGTGCTGGGATGTCCATTGACGCCTTGTCACTTTCAACAGTAACAACGCCTTCATCAGCCTCAATGTTGTCGCCTACGGCAACACATAGCTCGATAACTTCAACTTCGTCACCGCCTACGTCGGGTACGATAATCTTTTGAATATCTGACATATGTAAAATACCTTATCTGGCTTACGCGTAAAGTGGGTTAAGTTTTTCAGCGTTAATTTCAAAACGCTTAATGGCTTCTGCTACCACTTTCTTCTCAACGTCACCGCGCTGAGCCAATTCGTAAAGTGATGCCACCACAATGTATGACGCATTAACTTCAAAGTGAGTACGCAAGTTTTCACGGCTATCGCTTCGACCGAAACCGTCTGTACCTAGGCATCGGTATTCAGTTTCGATGAACGCACGTACTTGGTCTGAGTAGTTCTTCACATAGTCAGTGGCAGAAATCGCAGGACCTGCGTCTTTCGTAATTACCTGACCAATGTAAGGTACTTTTTGCTCAGCTTCTGGGTTTAGCATGTTCCAGCGTGCTACGTCTTGGCCTTCACGCGCTAGCTCGTTGAACGAGGTCACTGAGTAAACGTCAGATGATACGTTATAGTCGTCACAAAGAATTTGTGCCGCTTTACGCACTTCGTTCAAGATAGTGCCTGAGCCCATCAACTGAACATTCAGCTTAGACTTGTCATTTTCAACACGCTCAAGCTTGTAGATACCTTTAATGATCTGTTCAGCAACATCATCACCTTCTGGCATTGCAGGATGCTGATAGTTCTCGTTCATCAATGTTAGGTAATAGAAGATATTCTCGTTATTACCGTACATGCGACGTAGACCGTCTTGAACGATAACTGCTACTTCGTAACCATACGTTGGGTCGTAAGTAATACAGTTAGGAATTAGGTTCGCTTGAACATGTGAGTGGCCGTCTTGGTGCTGTAGACCTTCACCGTTAAGTGTGGTTCTACCCGCAGTTGCGCCTAATAGGAAACCACGCGCTTGGCTATCGCCTGCCGCCCATGCAAGGTCACCAACACGTTGGAAACCAAACATTGAGTAGTAAATGTAGAACGGAATAGTGGTAGCGTTACACGTTGAGTAAGACGTACCCGACGCAACCCACGATGCCATTGCACCTAGCTCGTTAATACCTTCTTGTAATACCTGACCTTTCTTATCTTCGCGATAGTAAGCGACTTGGTCGGCATCTTGAGGTACGTATTTCTGGCCTTCATTGGCGTAAATACCTACCTGACGGAACAAACCTTCCATACCGAATGTACGGGCTTCATCAGGAATAATTGGCACAATACGCTTACCAATTTTCTTATCTTTCAATAGCGCGTTAAGTACACGTACAAACGTCATGGTTGACGATACTTGACGGTCACCTGACCCTTTTAAGATAGCGTCGAATGCACTTAGCTCAGGAATTTCAAGCTGCTCTTCAGCCTGTTCACGGCGAGAAGGCAAGTAACCGCCTAGAGCTTCACGACGCTCGCGAAGGTACTTCATTTCTTCGCTGTCTTCGTCGAACTTGAAGTATGGCAGGTCAGCAATTTTCTCGTCTGCTACAGGAATATTGAAACGATCGCGGAACGCTTTGATTGAATCAACGTCCATCTTCTTAACGTTGTGCGCCACGTTTTGTGCTTCGCCTGATGCACCTAAACCGAAACCTTTAACCGTTTTAGCAAGGATTACCGTTGGACGACCTTTCGTATCAATGGCTTTTTGGTAAGCCGCGAATACTTTAACTGGATCGTGACCACCACGGTTCAAGCGCCAGATGTCGTCGTCAGACATGTTCGCAACAAGTGCCGCTGTTTCAGGATACTTGTTGAAGAAGTTTTCACGGGTGTACTTGCCGCCTTTGGCTTTACAGTTCTGGTATTCACCGTCTACCGTTTCACCCATAAGCTGAATTAGCTTGCCAGATTTATCACGAGCTAATAGCTCATCCCAGTAGCTACCCCAAATAACTTTCACTACTTCCCAGCCAGCGCCGCGGAACGTACCTTCAAGTTCTTGGATAATTTTGCCGTTACCACGTACAGGTCCGTCTAGACGCTGAAGGTTACAGTTGATAACAAACGTTAGGTTGTCTAGGCCTTCACGAGAAGCAAGACCAATTGCACCCAAGCTCTCTGGCTCATCACACTCACCGTCACCCATGTAGCAGTAAACGCGCTGACCTGAACAGTCTTTGATACCACGGTTAGTTAGGTACTTAAGGAAGCGCGCTGTGTAGATAGCTTGAAGTGGACCAAGACCCATAGATACGGTTGGGAATTGCCAGTAGTCTTTCATCAAGTGAGGGTGTGGGTAAGACGACAGACCATCGCCAGCACACTCTTGACGGAAGTTGTTTAACTGCTCTTCAGTTAAGTTGCCTTCCATATATGAGCGCGCATAAATACCTGGAGAAATATGGCCCTGAGCGAAAATAAAGTCGCCGCCTTGGTTCTCGTTAGGCGCTTTGAAGAAGTGGTTAAAGCCAACATCGTAAAGCATAGCCGATGATGCGAAGCTACCAATGTGGCCACCAAGCTCTAGGTCTTTTTTAGATGCACGCAATACAATCATCAATGCGTTCCAACGAATCGCCGCACGGATGCGCGCTTCGATGGTCAAGTCACCAGGCATTTTTGGTTCTTGCGCTGCAGGGATAGTATTGATGTAGGCAGTAGTTGCGTCATACGGTAGATGCGCTCCGCTGCGACGTGCTTTATCAATAAGTTTTTCGAGTAAATAATGGGCGCGTTCTACGCCTTCCTCTTCTAAAACCGACTCAAGCGCATCAATCCACTCTTTAGTTTCTTGAGGATCTACATCTTGGTGCATCATATCAGACATGGTGCCATCCTATTTTTTGCTTATATAGAAAATCCTCCCTTAGCATTGCCTCTACTCTTAAAGGCGCTAAAAGAAGGAAAACTAAATTACGTTGTACTCACAGTGACCCAATCTGGCTCACCTGCTTTTGCAGTGGCACAGGAAAAACCTGACCGGCCTCTGCGAATGAATAGCTATCTAGCCCTTATCTTATGAAAAGTCAGACTAGTAACTAAATCTCTAATCGTCGCAATGCGCGCTGTACGCGGGTATCGCGTTGATTAATGGTTAATAGCGTTTTTTCAATAAACGCCAAATGCGTATTACATGCCTGACGCGCAGCTTCAGGGTCGCGAGAAGCAATGGCTTCTACAATTTCACGACGCTGCTTAGCAATGTCTTCCACCGCTTCAGGGTGCGCTGCCAACATGTCAAAGTTTCGTTCAATATTGTCCACCAGCATGCTTTGCATGGTGCTCATTACGTGCAACAACACCATATTGTGTGATGCTCTTGCCATAATGATATAAAACTGTCCTAGCGCCTCAGCTTGGGCACGCTTGCTTTCGTGCGCTTTAGGCGTAGGTACGTCGTTCAGTGCTTGCTTCAATGCGTTGTAATCTTCAGGTTGACCACGAAGTGCCGCATAGTACGCCGCCATCCCTTCAAGCGCATGACGAAATTCAAGCAAATCAAATTGAGTTTCAGGACGCTGGCTAACTAAGTCCATTAGGGGGTCTGTCATGGCTGAGTTAAGGTTGCGATTAACAAACGTACCGCCGCCTTGCTTACGTTCTACCAACCCACGTGCCTGTAAATTACCAATGGCTTCCCTAAGCGAAGGTCGCGATACATCAAATTCAAGCGCAAGCTCTCTCTCTGGCGGTAATTTCTGACCAGCCAATAACGTACCGTCGAGTATCATTGACTCGAGTTGCTCGGTAATCACATCAGAGAGTTTTTTTCGCTGCTGCCGCATGCGCGCTACGTATCCTTCTATTTAGACCGTGCTCTATAACAATAGCGACGTTATAAGAGCGGTGAATGTAAAAAATAATCGTGGAATATTTAATCACAAACACAATTGGTAATACCATTTTACCTATCTAGTTTAAGGCAGATCGATTTCGAGGTAAATACTCACAAGCATAGCAAAGCATTTACCTTTTGCTGGGTGTTAAGCTTTATTGTTGAATTTGTTAAGAAAAATCAGTAGCCGCAAACTGGTCTGATGAGGAAGGGAGAATGCAGCAATAGGGGCAAAGCGCCTGATCTACATACAATTAATAAATAGACCAAACGCCCTTCTAAGCCGAGTAGACTAGTAAATGTTAAAAATAATGACTATGCAAGACTGCCTACAAGCGTGAGCGCTGATGTTATTACAAGAAGAAAAATAACATTACGTTTTGCTAACTTTACAAGCACCTTCGGTTCTATTGCTGCATTTTCAGCCTGCAACTGCTGTTCATCAGGCGTTAGAATCTCAGCTTTCGAAGAAATTTGTGTAAGCACATCGTATGCAGGTACATCGAACTGAAGTGCATACTTAATCCACTCAGGCAACGCTCGTGAGAAATGTCCCATCATCAACATGCCAAAAGCGGTAACGCGAACAGGAATATAATCGAGCGCAAACATCAATCTTCCCGCAGCGGCTTTTAAAGGGTGATTTGCATCACACAATGCCTCGGTTGTGCTTCGACTCAAGCTATAAAACAGCGCGCCAGGTGCACCAAAAGCAATAAACCACAGCATCACAGCGGCATAGTGTTGATAGTTAAGCCAGGTAAGGTGTTGGCCAAAAGTTTTGCCTTCTGTACCCGCACTTCCGTCACTGTCTGTTTGACTTGCACAATGCCCTAGTTGGTCGGTGTACATACTGCACGCCTGAAGGTCACCTCGATCAGCAGCATTCAAAAAACTCTTGTAGACGGCTCGCAATGCAGGGCAGCCAATACAGATGAACAAAATTATGCTTTGCTCTATAAACGTAAGAAATGCACCAAGTACCCAGTATTCAATTGCTCCCAGCACTACTGCGGGAAGTAAAAGATAGAAATAAAGTGCTGTGGATGGGGCCTTTTTACTCCCCTCCTCACCTTCATTTCCTTCTTGAAACTTAATCAACCCTTTATCTTGAAGAAAAGCACGATATTGAGCGGCATACTTTTCAATATGCCAATTAGGTGTTTTTGTTATCAACCGCTCGAGGCTGAGAACTAATAGCAAGCTCATTAACATCATAGGTATTGAGTTTCCTTTTTTCTGCAGTGCGGATTAGTTAAATTATTTAAACCCAGCAACGCGCATTCTATATCTTGCCCAATCGAAAGATGCACCAGGGTCAGTTTTTCGCCCTGGTGCTATATCATTATGGCCTACGATACGCCCTAAAGTGATCCGAGGATAGTATCTCGTAATAAAATCAGTGAGTTCGCCAAGGGCTTGGTACTGTGCATCGGTGTAATGCAACGTATCAGTACCTTCAAGTTCAATACCTATAGCATAGTCGTTACAGCGGCTGCGGCCTTGAAATGAAGACAGGCCCGCGTGCCATGCCCGCTGTTCAAAGGGCACAAATTGCTCTATTTCACCCGTTCGATAAATTACACAATGAGCAGAGACCCGTAACCCAGCAATTTCTCTATAGAAAGGATGTTCATCAGGATTGAGGGTTCCGGTAAACAATTGGCGAATGCCCGGCGTACCAAACTGTGAAGGAGGTAGTGAAATATTGTGTATCACTAACAGGCTAACGTCTGCGCTGTCAGGACGGGCATCATAATGCGGACTTGCTGTGTACTTTGCTTCGTTGTAAAGCACCATAGTATTTGCTTCGATAATTGATTTTCTGCGTTATAGCCTACATTGTATATGGATATAAGTGTATAGGGCTATACATTGCATTCTAATAAGCTAATCAGCACGTTAGTCCTTTGCTTAAGAGATTACGCCGAGTATTTAGCAATACGAAAAGCGGTGCACCACTATTATAAGAAAGGTAGAAGCATGAATGAACAACAAGACCCGACAGCGTCAACGGGTAAATGGATGGTTGCGCTTGCTTGGATTTGCGGTTTTGGTCTACTGGTTTTTGTTTTCTCAGATCTTTTAGAAAAACAAATTAACCCAAATAGCGAACCAACATCAGAGCGTATTGGTTCACAAACCGAAGTCCGACTTAAGCAAAATCGCCAAGGTCACTATGTGACAACAGGTTATATTAATGGTGAGGAAGTCGTATTTCTTGTTGATACAGGTGCAACTGACGTGGCCGTTCCCGCTCATTTGGCTAACAAGCTTCAACTCAAAGCGGGTCGAGAAGGGTTAGCCAGCACAGCTAACGGCGTTGTAAGAGTCGCCGAATCGACTATTGAAACTTTGCGCATTGGTGAAATTGTGGTGCGCGATGTAAAAGCAAACTTAAACCCCGGTATGCAAGATGACCATATATTGCTGGGAATGAGTGTTCTTCGCCAATTAGAGTTTACTCAGCGCGGAGAATGGTTAATATTGCGTACCCTTTAAATACACAGATAGCATAGATCATAGCGATGAAGATGACATCACCAGACATGCAAGCGATTCGAGAGCAAGTATCGAACGCGCTTATTGAAGATCTTGGCGGCGAATTAAATGCTGCAAACGACATTACGGCGAACCTGATAGATGAAAGCGTTAATGCAAAAGCCACTATTATTACGCGAGAGCCTTGCGTGGTTTGTGGAATCGCATGGGCAAACCAAGCATTTGCACTAATCGACGAGTCGGTGTCGCTAACGTGGCATGTAAAAGATGGTGACAAAGTTGATGCCAACACCGTACTGGTTAGTTTGGAAGGCTCTGCTCGCGCGATATTGACGGCAGAACGTACGGCGCTTAACTTCCTACAAACCCTGTCAGCAACCGCCACTGTTACTGCCTTTTACGCTAAGTATTTAGATGGCTCCAACACCAAAATTCTCGATACCCGCAAAACGTTGCCAGGTTTGCGGCACGCACAGAAATACGCGGTGCGTTGTGGTGGTGGTCAAAACCATCGTGTGGGTTTGTTCGATGCATTCTTAATTAAGGAAAACCACATATTTTCTTGCGGAAACATCGAAAAAGCCGTAAGCCGAGCGAAAACAATGATGCCGGGCAAGCCCGTTGAAGTAGAAGTAGAGAACTTAACCGAGCTTGAACAAGCCCTTAATGCAGGTGCCGACATTGTCATGCTGGATAATTTTTCTAACGAACAGATCCAACAGGCAGTAGCGCTCAACAAAGGTCAATGTAAACTGGAAGTATCAGGAAACATTACTGATGAACGACTGGCGTCTCTCGCTAAGCTAGGCGTAGATTACATTTCATCTGGAGCTTTAACCAAGCACGTTCAGGCCATTGATTTGTCGCTGCGCATTAATTTGTCATAGCAGAGCAAGAAAGATAAAGAGTCAAATTAAAAGCTGTAAAGGTGGATTTAACATTAGGTAAGCGAATGTGTTGCTTATCCCCTTGTACTTCCACCTTTATAACGCGGCTTCTTTGTTGCACGTGTTTTATTATAAAGATACAGTGTTTCAGTGAAATTTACGTTATCGCAATTATCACTTCCCTATACTGTGGCTTTAAATGCTGAGACCTTAATGGTTGAGGTTGCACAGTGATTTTAAATCACCGAGTAGATGTATAATTTACAATACGATTACTCGTCATTCTGTTCAGTCATTTCTCGATAATGCTTTTTGTGTATAGATAGACATACGCACTTAAGTCATTAACTTTTATACGAAAGTTCAAGTGATAAAGCCTGCCAAGGCGCGGCGAACCGTGTCATACTGAAAAAGCTAGACATAGGTATATTTGCCTATACTTGTCAGTAACAAATAAGATTCTATACTGAGTATCAAGTACCAGGGGCGTTAAATGGACGACTCGGGTATAAACGTCAATTTGAATTAGATTTAAACTTTACGTGTTATACACGTCCCGGAGAAAAACCATGATGAACATGAATACTAAAAACCAAAAAGGTTTCACCCTAATCGAACTAATGATTGTTGTTGCAATCATCGGTATCCTTGCAGCAATCGCACTTCCTGCTTACCAAAACTACACGCAAAAAGCGAAGTTTACAGAAGTAACTAACGCAACTGCGGCAGCAAAAACTGCTGTAGAGATTTGCGCACAAACTGTTGATAAAACTCTAGCGACTTGTATCGCAGGTTCTAACGGCGTTCCAGCTAAGGTCGACCCTGCCGCAACTGTTGTAGGTGTTGATGTCCAAGCTGACGGCGTTATTGTTGCAACAGCATCAGGAAATTCAGACGTTGAGAAAGCTGACGGTTCGGCCGCTACATATACTCTTACACCTGCGGCAGACGCTTCGGGCAGAGTGACATGGACTGCAGTTTGCGACCCATCAACTCTTTGCTAACCGAATTTGTTGATAAAGCCCAGTTTAACACTGGGCTTTTTTGTTTAAGTTTTACAGTGGAATGCTTCTATGGCAAAGGCTGCTACGGTATACACATGGCAAGGTAAAGATCGCCATGGCCAAGCTCGAAAAGGCGAAATTTCTGCAACCTCACTCTCAGAAGCCAAAAACCTTCTCCGTCGACAAGGCATTTCTGCAAATAAAGTTAAAAAGCTCGCTAAACCTTTGTTCGGCGGTGCACAAAAGATAAAACCTGCCGATATTTCTGTCATTTCTCGTCAAATCGCCACTATGCTCGCGGCTGGCGTAACGCTAATTCAATCTTTAGAAATGATTTCCCAGGGTCATGCCAATTCTTCGATGCGAAAACTCCTTGGTGAAATAACCGATGAAGTAAAAGCGGGTAACCCGCTCTCATCGGCCCTTAGAAAACACCCCCTATATTTCGACGATTTATACTGCGACTTGGTTTATACCGGTGAGCAGTCGGGTGCACTTGAAACCATTTATGACCGCATCGCAACCTACAAAGAAAAGGCCGAAGCACTAAAATCAAAAATCAAAAAAGCAATGTTTTACCCCATTGCAGTTTTGGTTGTTGCTTTTATTGTTACGACTATTCTCCTAGTGTTTGTTGTGCCGCAGTTTGAAGAGATTTTCAGCAGCTTTGGCGCAGAACTCCCTGCCTTCACCCAGTTCGTATTGGCTATTTCACGGTTCGTCCAAGACTACGGTATTTTTATCGCCATAGGTATTGGTGGTGCTGGGTTTATGTTTATGCGCACCTATAAGCGAAGCCAGAAGCTACGTGACACGGTAGACCGCAACATTTTAAAAATTCCCGTTATCGGCGAGATACTAAAAAAAGCCAGCATTGCGCGCTTTACCCGAACCTTAGCCACAACTTTTGCAGCAGGTGTGCCGCTTATTGGCGCACTTGAATCCGCCGCAGGTGCATCGGGCAACGCAGTATACCGCGAAGCCATTTTATACATGCGTAAAGAAGTGGCGGGCGGTATGCCAATGCATGTTGCAATGCGCGCTACACAAGTATTCCCTGACATGGTGACGCAGATGATTGCCATTGGTGAGGAGTCGGGCGCGGTTGATGAAATGCTCAGCAAAATTGCCACCATATATGAAGCTGAAGTCGATGATATGGTAGACGGTTTAACTAGCCTACTTGAACCTATGATCATGGCCGTACTTGGCGTGGTAATCGGCGGCTTGATTGTGGCTATGTACCTCCCTATATTCCAGATGGGTAACGTGGTATAACGTGGCTCAGCACAAAAAGAACGAAAATCAACAATTATAAGAACCACATACCATGGACGCGATAATTACGCTTAGTCAGCTTTACCCTGCTGTATTCTATTCCCTAGTCTTTTTTGTAAGCTTAATGGTTGGCAGTTTCTTGAACGTGGTGATTTACCGCTTGCCTATTATGATGGAACGCAGCTGGCAGCAAGAGTACCAAAGCTATTTTAGCGAGGGTGAGCCGACACCTCACGATAAAAACTCATCCGCGTCAGAAGAAGTATTTAACCTTGTAAAACCAGACAGCACATGCCCTAGCTGCGGCCACAAAATTCGCGCATGGGAAAATGTTCCTGTTATTAGCTACCTGTTCCTTAAAGGTAAATGCGCTAAGTGCAAAGTTGGAATATCAGTTCGTTACCCGCTGGTTGAATTGTTTACTGCTTTAGCCTGTACGTTTGCGGCCTATCAATTTGGTGTCACATCGCAAGCACTATGGGCCATATTGTTTACCTACATACTCGTTGCTCTGCTGTTTATTGACTTAGATAAGATGCTATTACCTGACCAGTTGACACTGCCTCTACTGTGGTTGGGGTTACTGTTGAGCACGCAACACATTTTTGTAGGCACCACCGACGCTATTATTGGCGCAGCGGCGGGTTACTTAAGTTTATGGTCTGTTTATTGGCTATTTAAACTTGCCACTGGCAAAGAAGGCATGGGCTATGGCGATTTCAAGCTGCTCGCCGCACTTGGCGCTTATACGGGCTGGCAAGGTTTGCCCATTATTATTTTGCTCTCTTCGTTTGTTGGTGCAATTGCAGGCATACTCATAATGGTGATTCAAAACAAAGGTAAGTCGCTGGCAATTCCTTTTGGTCCCTATCTCGCAGTGGCAGGTTGGCTGACACTGCTTTTTAAAGATGCCATTATTACCGCCTATCTTGATTACGTACTTTAGTTTGAAGGTGCCGGCATTATGAATAAGCAGACTCCCTTTGTAGTGGGCCTTACTGGCGGGATAGGTAGCGGTAAATCTGCTGCCACTGATATTTTTGCGTCGTTAGGCATAGACATCGTGGATGCCGACGAGGTCGCAAGAGATGTGGTTGCCGTGGGCTCACAAGGGTTGCTTCAAATAGCTGAGCATTTTGGCGAGCATATTTTGCTTGAAGACGGTAGCCTTGATCGCGCCGCACTTCGAGAGAAGGTTTTTGCTAACCCAGATGAAAAAACCTGGCTGAACGGCCTTCTCCACCCGCTTATTCGTTCTCGCATGCAACAGCTAATCATGGAATCGACTTCCCCCTATTGCATCTTGTCTGTTCCACTATTGGTTGAAAACAAGCTTACTGAAATGTGTAACCACGTAGTAGTGGTTGACTGCCCTGAAGTGCTTCAGCTTGAACGCGCCTTAAAGCGAGATGGTAGCTCTGAAGCAACGATAAAAAGTATTATGGCGTCACAAGCTAGCCGTAAAGAACGGCTGAGCGCTGCAGACCATGTATTAGACAATAGCACCAGCCTAAACGCCCTCTCTTCGCAAGTTTCGGCCTTGCATGAACACTTACTTTCGCTATCTAAAGCGTGAAGTTGATAGACGAAGTTAACGCAAAAACACATCCCTAATAACTAAATTCACCACCTAAAAGCAGGGCGTTACAGCCTTACGGATTGATTTTTGAAACTTTTTTGACCAATTAACGTCAAAGTAAAGATTTGGCGAACAAGTATACTTGGCTTAAACGCTTTGATGCTTTAGGCTTGTTGCCTTTCACTGTTCAGCTAAATTTTTAGCGACATTTCTCTAAGTCTATGTGTTTTAAGGGGTTCCATGGGTCACGCTGTTTTCGAATTTCCACTAAAGGAAAAAGTACGTAACTATTTACGTGTTGAGCAGCTGCTTGGACAACTTAAAATTACGGCTAAATCAGAACATACTCATCTGCAGCTGGTGTTCTTTGAACAGCTTTTCGAATTACTTGATCTCATTGAAAGACTGGATCTTCGCTCCGATCTCACCAAAGACCTCGAAGCCCATGAAAAGAACTTGGTGTATTGGTCTAAGCACCCGAAAATTGACAGCACCGCCTTAGAACAAGCGCTAAAAACCGTGCTTACCCTAAAACAAAAGCTAAAAACAGACCGCCGTTTTGGTAGTGCTTTGAAAGAAGATAAACTGCTAAGCGCAATCAGGCAGCGCTTTGCCATTCCAGGTGGCGCGTGCAGCTTCGATTTGCCCAATCTTCATTTTTGGTTACAACAACCCCTTGAACAACGCCTCGCTGAAATAGCGCAATGGCTTGAAACGTTAGCCTTACTCGATGATGCTATTGCTGTTAGCCTGTCGTTCATTCGCGAACGAGGTCAATTTGTCAATGTGGTTGCTGACAACGGTTTTTACCAAGGCGCTGCAGAAGATAAAAACGAGTTAATTCGCGTTAAATGTAGTGTTGATGAAGGGTATTACCCTACGCTTAGCGGCAATAAATACCGTTACGCACTCCGCTTCATGCTATTTTCTCCTCAAGAGGGCCAATCTGGCGCAGTGGAAAGCAGTATTCAGTTTCGTTTAGCTGCCTGTTAAACTTAAGACCTGTTGATGTTTGATTTACCGCAAAGATCAGCAGGCCCGAGTCTTTAATTTATTATTTCCCGTCTGCGGTAGTGATAGCAAATCGCAAACTTCGCCGTTTAGACGTATTTCACTGGAGTAAATAATGGAAGTGAAATGTCCTATTTGTGCCAAGCAGGTTGTTTGGGCACCAACAAGCGAATATCGCCCTTTTTGCAGTAAAAAATGCCAACTTATCGATTTAGGTGAATGGGCCGCTGAAGACAGAAAAATAGCCGGCAAGCCTGCAGAAGACGCAACGCCCAAGCATATCGATGTTGAAGAGATAGAGGCGATGCTAGCACAGCAATCAGATGACTTCTTTAAGCACTAATACGCGATGTCATTCCCATACAATTTGGCAAACATCAGTATTTAGGTAAATTCCACTAAGACGTATTCTCGTACAAAGCGCAGTGGTGTAGTATCGGTTTACTTGGTCTCCAAGTCGTAGGTAGATGCTCAGCAATCGAACGTATTAATTCGTCACAATATTAATCAATAGCTCGCTGCGCAGCCTTCCTCATCCTCAACCTATACAAAAAGGAACATGAATGTTTAATTCTATCGCGCTTGTTGGTGGTACTCATGGAAATGAAACCAGTGGTATTCAGCTTATTCGAAACTGGCAACAGTTTGGGCTACCTTCGCGATTTAATGAGCTAAATGTTTCGTTAAGTATCGCCAATGAAGCGGCCATTGCGGCAAACGTTCGTTTCGTAGACGAAGACTTAAACCGTCAGTTTACTTTTGAACGTTTATCGAATAACAATTCTGCGAAAGAAGCTGAGCTTGCTAAGGCTCTTAACCAACAGTTAGGGCCTAAGGGTGATTCGAACACAGATTTTGTGATTGATATTCACAACACCACCAGCGAAATGGGTGCTACGCTTATCATTTTGGAAGCGGATGAATTTCATATTCAGCTGGCGCGATACGTAAAGCAACAAATGCCAGAAGCCAACATTTTGGTAGAAGACGAAAAGCCCTTCCTTGAACATGGTTACCTGTGCACCACTGGTAAGAAAGGTGTAATGATAGAAGTGGGTGGGCAGCCACAGGGCGTGTTAAGAGAAGATGTTTACCTTCTAACACAAACCATGGCTGAAGCAATATTGGATTTTTGTGCCGCGTATAATAAAGGGCAAATCAGTACTGACGCTTTGCCTGCCTGTGAAGCTTTTCGTTTAGGCGATAACGTGTCTTTTCCGTTAGATGCTAATGGAAAACGTACCGCCATGATCCATCATTCACTGCAAGATAACGATTTCAAACCTCTCATACCTGGGGCACCTGTATTTCGGACGTTTGACGGCAAAGATATCGTGTGGGAAAACGAAACTGAAACCTACCCGCACTTTATTAATGAAGCCGCTTATTTCAAACTGGATGTGGCATTTGCCACCGCTGAACGAATAATGCTTTAAGCGTAAGTTATCTTGTTATTTGACTTACCAGCAAAAGAATAACAAAAGCACAGTCAGAAAGGCTATTGGGCCCTGATGGGCCCTTAGCTAAAAGAGTTCTATTTTTGGCTCTCGCGCCTCTTCAAACTCATTTTTCTCTTCTGGTGAAGATTCATTGATGTCAAAGTGGATTTTACGCTGATCTTCCATAACGTATTTTTCAAACATTTCTTTCGTGCTTAAATTAAAAGACTCGTCAAAATGTTCGCGATTATTGATGTAAGACGAGAATTGTCCGAACAAGCTAACAATGGCATCTTGCTCTAACTTCACGTGTTCGGTGCGCTGGCGAATAATATCTTGGAATTGAATCTTGGCTATTGCACCACTCACTTTAGACGCCACTTCCGTCGCGCTTTGTGAAAAACATGCCAGCATTTTGGGATTAAGTTCTTCTAATACCCGATAGTGGCTCGTAATGTTTTCTAACGATTCAGAAAATCCCGTCAATAGTTCACACGTGTCGTTAGCACGCGTTGAATTAAGCATTTTCTCTCCCTGGTGGTGTGCGGCATCAAGAGCGGACTTTATACCTGATTCTATTTTTTCAGCCGCTTCTGAAGACTGGGAAGACAATATACGTACTTGTTCTGCTACTACCGCAAATCCCCTTCCGTATTCTCCAGCTCTAGCTGCCTCGATAGCCGCATTTAGCGCTAATAAGTTGGTTTGTGAAGCAATATTTTTAACCAGTTCAGTGAGCTCTTTAAGGTTCTCAACTTCACGCATTACCCCTTGAATCGCTTCTGTGTCTGCGATTTGCTGTTCCCGCTGGGTGCTTATCATGGCTTTAATACTCGATAAGCGCTTTGCAGCCAGCTCAAACTCATCGGCGCTTTTTTCTTTGCAGCTAAGCGCGTTCTTCTGCCCTAACTCAACGTTATCTATACTGTCTTGAATGCTACTTTCAATTTCGTACAGCGCCTTCATCAATTCCATCGATGCATCTTCTGTGATAGCGCTTATGCCGTCCATTTGGCCTTTGAGTATGGCTACATATTCACTGACTTGAGCATGTGTTTCGTTGAGTTGCTCAGAGGTTTCTTGTAAATAACTCTCCTGTTTATTAAGACTGGCTTTGAATACGCTTATTTGCCTATGCGAATACCATGTAATAAAACTCAAGAAACCCAGAATTGTAGCAACGGTACCTGCTTGCCCATTTAATAGCTGTGGCGATATATTCAACGAAATTGCCATACTCAATATAGACACACCAACCAAACCGCTCCAAAGTAAAAGTGAGTCCTGAACTTTGTTCGTCTTATCCTTAAGCACTTTAAACTTCTCAGCGAGTACCAACTCATAATACTGCTTTGTTTTTTCAAGTACTTTCATAATCTAACCTTATGCAGTTGGCACCAACTGCTTTACTACACCTAATAACTGCTCTGGCTCAACAGGCTTAACAAGCCAACCTGTCGCGCCCGCCGCTTTCGCTTCTTCGCGACGACTCTGTTGAGATTCAGTGGTTAACATCAACATAGGGGTGAACCTGAACTTAGACTGCTGTTTCAACGTTTTAATAAGCTCTATGCCATTCATACCTGGCATGTTTAAGTCTGTGATAATTAGTTTAGGACTGATTGATTCAAGGGCTGTCATAGCCGCTTCCGCACTCTCTGATTTTGTGACCGTATAGCCCGCTCGTTTTAATAACATTTCCATGCTCATTAACATGGTGGCCGAGTCATCTACTAAGTGTATTGCGCTCATTGCATTACCTCTCGTGTTAGCCAATTAATTGTTTACATAATTCAGTATAGTCATGTGCGCCACGACTGTTAGGAGCATAGGCAAATACAGGCTTATTCTCTGCAAATGCCTCGGCGAGTTTGATGCTCTTTCTAATGGGATTAAGCACTTTGCTTCGTCCATAGCGCCCGTACCAGTTACTTAACTCCTGTCTGTGCAGCTTTAGATTTTGTTCTACCATGACAGGTAAAATAGTGAGTTTGGTTGCTCTAAATTTTCGCTCTGCCATTGCATTTCTGCAGGCATTGAGCAGTTTCTGAACACCGTCACTTGCCAGTGGAAGGGGTGTTGCTGGAATAATAATGTCGGTCGCTGCCGATAGCGCAGCCATAAGCTGCGGGCTCAATGTTGGCGGTGTGTCAATAAGAACAATATCGAAATGTTTCGTTACCGCTTCCGAGTCGCACCAGTTACGCAATACATCTAGCGTGATTTCTTCATTTGTATTCGCATTACAAGTATCAACATCGGTGGCATAAATGCTGTCAGCGCACTTCACAATAGAGGTAAAGAAGGTGTTGAGAGGCAGTTCAGTTATATCGCTTTGTTGAACGCATCCTAGTGCTTTTAAGCCATGCATAACATGGCCTTGATTATCAAGATCCAACACAATGACCCGTTTATTCGCTTGTGCGAAGCCATAAGCAAGATTTACCACCGTAGTGGTTTTCGCCGTACCGCCTTTGCGATTAGCTACCGTGATCACTCTCATTCGAACCACACTTTACTCTGCTTGTTCTGCATCATTTCAGTCAGCCAATATAGTGCATCAGCTTCAGGCCACACGCTCACTTTTGGCTTCTTCGCTAGCAATACCTGATACACAGCGGTATGTGCGCTACCTAAGGCTTTTAAATTAACTTGTCGGGAAGTCTCTTCATTCAACCAAGCAAAGAGCGCTTCAGCTTCTTCTATTTCACAATGCCCGGTCATTACCGCGACTTTCTTTTTGTAAGCTATAGGCATTTTGCTAATACCTCTTGAACGTTGATAATCAATAACACACGCCCGTCGCCAAGCAGCGCCGTTCCCGAGAAGTGAGCGTATCCGGCCAACACGCCTTCAAGCGGTTTTTGAATGACGTCAATCCCTTCGTGAAACTTATCAATGATTAATCCAAACTCTCCCTGAGGCGTTGATACCACAAGAATTGAATGCTCTTCCCTTTCTTCGGCTGCTTCGAAACCTAACGCTTCACGCAAGTCACAAAGAGGTATGAGCTTTTCGCGGATAACCAGTACGTGTTCGTTGCGAATACGCTGGATATCGGCAGTAGGCACTTTGACAGTCTCAACGACGGCATCCATTCCAACACCAAACATTTGATCATTCACTTCGAACATCATTACTCGGTTCACTGACATAGTTTGGGGCAGCAATAGTTTGAAAGTACTTCCTACTCCCACTTCGCTTTGCATTTCGATTGTGCCGCCGGCCTGACTAACCATCGTTTTTACCGCATCCATTCCAACGCCGCGCCCAGATAAATCTGACACTTGCTCAGACGTAGAAAAACCAGCGGCAAAGATTAATTGTAGCGCTTCATTATCATCCAAGTTTTCAAGCTGCGTTTCGCTGATAACCCCTTTTTGAAATGCCAAAAGCTTTATTTTTTGAGGGTCAATGCCTTTACCATCATCACGAATCTCTATGATTACGCTATCATCAAGCGGCGTTGCGATGAGGTCGATGCGACCTACTTTAGGTTTTCCTGCTGCAAGTCGCTCTGCAGGAGACTCTATGCCGTGATCTATGCTATTTCTTAGCAAGTGAATAAGCGGTTCAGATAAGGACTCAATTAAATTTTTGTCAAACTCGGTATCTTCCCCCTGCATACACAACTCGATTTTTTTATCGAGCTTTCTGGCTAAATCCCGCACTAAGCGAGGGTAGCGTTGAAATACGTGGGAAACAGGCACCATACGAATCTGAAGCACTGCACTTTGGAGCGATTCTGTTAATCGGTTAACAATGGAAAAATGGGCTTTGATTTGCTTACTGAGCTTTCTACTGCCTCCCTCTTCTTCTGCCTGCTTTGCAAGATAAGGCAGAGAATTTTTGGCAACGGTTAGCTCGCCAACAATGTCCATTAAGTAATCTATTTTTGACTGATCGACCTTGAGCATTTTCACCGCTTGGCGTTCAGCTTTTACAGGAGCAGCTGTGTCTTCTGTCGTTTCTCGTGCGTTAGCTGGCTGTGTATTAGCTGACTGTGTATTAGCTGGCTGTGTAGCCTCAGCTGTCACGTTATTCGACGTTTGTTGCGCTTGCTCGTCATTTGCTTGCGCTTGAATTGTTTCCTCATCTAACGCGTTACTAATGGCAACCGCCAGCGCGTCCTCATTTTCAAACTCAGCGCCCAGAATATTACCCACCAGCCCTGCGATAGAAGGAAACATGAACTCAGATTTATAGTTATCCGAATTTAGTAATGTGAGCTGTTGTTTCAGCATTGCTCGTTCATGCAACGCTAAGGTTTTTGGCTTAGACGCATCGCTCTTCGAGTCTCCTGCTTCGTTTGTCGAACTATTACCGACTTCAGGAGACGCATTCGTATTAGTGTCTTTACTTGAACATCCATCCTCTCGAATCTCGTTATTAAGAAAACTCAAATCGTCGATTGAAGATAGCAGGCTCAGCACAGCCCTATTAGCGCTATCATCTTCGCTGTCGTCAAAGTTCAGTGAGGCAAGCAGTAGTCCAGCGCTAGCATGCACTTGGTCTATGTCTGTGTCATTCAGGGCACTGTTTAAGGTTTCGTCGTCGATAGTCTCGACGCACTTTTGAATTTTACCGCTGCATGCAGCTTTTAAGGCTTGAGTGGAAAAACTAACGCAAGAGTACTGCCCCTCGTAATACGCCATATGCTGTTTAATTTCATCTTCGCCGGCAACGCCAAGCGCTTTGATTGAAGTGAAACAGTTATAGATATCTGCATCTTCGCCTAATTCGGGCATTTCAATATTAAACGCCTTTATTCCAGGTAAGGCTACGGTGACATTTATTGGGTCTTCTCCGCGAAAGAAGCAGCCTTCGTCGGGCGTGTACTGAATGAAATAGCAGTCTGGGCCAGTCGCTTTACAAAGTAGGTCTAAGTCAGCGTTTCTACCAAAACTGGCGATCAGTGCTATGTGCTCTTCACTTAGCGTTTGCAAGTCTGCTATTGGGCTTTCGTTGTTAACCGTGGCGCTGCTTTCATCGACTTCACTCGATGCTGTCGGGTCGATAAAGTGTCTTAATTGAGCACTAAGCTGTGTCGATATTGGTTTCCATTGCTCTACATTCTGAGAACCTACTTCGAGCTCGTCGAACCATATAGAAATTTGGTCTAAGGCTTCAAGCAACAAATCGCCTATATCATCGCTGTAGGTGACCTCGTTAGACCTTACACTATCAAGCAAATCTTCTGCTGCGTGCGCCAAGCGAGTCAAAGGTTTAATATCAAATAAATCAGAAGAACCTTTAATGGTGTGCAGGTCGCGAAAAATTTTGTCTACACGCTCAGAAGCTGGGCCCGACGATTGAATTTCTAAAAGCTCTTGGCTCGCCGACTCTAAATTCTCGCGGGACTCGCCAATAAACACATCAAGTAATTCACTCATTGGCTTACCCCCCAATCACTGCACTTACTACTGACTTCAACGTGTCTGCATCCACAGGCTTCGTCATGTAATAGTTTGCCCCACATTGATAGGCTCGTTCGGCATCTTGATTAGCCGACTCGGTGCTTATCATGATAATGGGGACCGCACGTAGTGCCTCATTGAGCCGTATTTCCTTACATAGCCTATAACCGTCCATCTTTGGCATGTTCACATCAACAAGAAACAAGTCCACATTTGTACCTATAGCTTTCTCAAGCGCTTCTACACCATTCTCCGCCTCTTCGATAATTCTGTCTGGCGAAGTCACCAGCATTTTGTGGAACATTCTTACCGTAGAGGCATCATCAACAATCATTACTGTTTTCATGTTATGCCCCTCCTGTAAGTGGCTTCTGGTAAGCAATCACATCACCGAATTTGCGTACTTTAAACATAGACGAAATACGGCTCATAGATTCGCTGTGCCCTAAAAAAATGTATCCACCTGGTTTCATCGCATCAAAGAGTACCTGCGCCGCCTTCTTACGCGATTCATCATCAAAATAAATGAGCAAGTTTCGGCAAAAAATGAGGTCAAAATGCCTAAACTGCTTCATATTATTTGCGGATAAAATATTCGCGAGCGTAAAGGATACGGACTCACGTATGTCATCACTAAGCTGGAATTGCCCATTGATTTCTTTGAAATACTTCTTCACCAGCGGGAGCGGAATGTTCTGAACAGAGCGCTTGGAATAAAGCCCTTTTTTTGCTGATGCCAGCACGTTGCTGTCAATATCAGAAGAGATGAGCTCTACATCTCTGTGCGCCAACCCTTTCCAATACTCGATAAGATATATCGCTATTGAGTAAGGCTCTTCGCCCGTACTCGAGGGTACTGACCAAATGCGCAAATCTTCTCCGGCAGGACGATAACCGTCTAACTCATCCATTATTTCTCTTGTCATCGCTTCAAATTGATATTCTTCGCGAAAGAAATACGTTTCATTGACAGTCATTGAATTCACGAGGTTTTGAAATTCTTCACCTGACGCTTGGAATCGCATGTAAGTGAAGTAACCTTTAAAGCTCGTATGACCTGTAGCCTTCATGCGTTCATGGAGACGTTTGTCTACAAAATAGCGCTTCGAGTCTTCGAAGTGGATCCCGGTTTTTCGGTAAAACATAGAGCGAAACCGTTCGAAATCGGCAGCACCTATTTTGTCTAGTGCTACACTATTCATCGGCGTTTCTCACTTGATTACGAATTAGTGAAATAACAAACTGAATGTAGTTATGATTCGGAAAGCGGCTTTCAACAGTTTGCAAAATATCCAAAGTAGACACATCAGCAATTTCAGCCAGTTTGTCCAGTGCAGTACCCACAACGTTTTCATTGTCGTCATTTAGAGCGAATTGGTGCAGCCAGTTCACTGCATCTATGTGAGCAACCGCACCTATAATGTCTACGCAGAAAATACGGGTGTCAGGGTCCTCGTCGTGCATGAGTAAATTGACATTCGCAGCAAAAATATCAGGGTTTTGCTGCATAAGCTCAATAGCCCCATTTCGCAATTGCACGTGTTCGCTTTTAAGCATGGTAATAACCTGCGAGGCATGACTTTGAGTCATATCATGCTCGAGCGCGCTAAATAAAGCCTCGATCACTGTTGGGTCATCTTCTTGTGGCAATCGATATATAAAGGCGTCGTGCGCATCTTTTTGGCCACTCAAATCTCTTACTGCCCACCGGCGCACATCACTGTCGTTCGAGTTTAGGTCGCTAATGAGTTGCTCTTTCGTTCGAGGGTGTTCGCGCTTTTCCTCAAAGTCATCGGAAACATCGGCAATAGGTTCTACTTTCTTCTTGAGACCCATAATTACTTCTCCTCTTAACGACAAAGCGCATTCAATTTAGATGCGACTTTGGGACTATCTAGTACGAAGCTGGCGCAACCCGCTTCAATAAGCTCTTTTGGCATACCGAAGACAACTGAGGTCGCCTCACTCTCTGCGATCGTTGTCGCACCTTCTTTAAACGCTTTGCTCATAGCGGCAACACCATCACACCCCATTCCGGTCAGCTGTACGCACAGCATAGAAAGTGGCTTGTAGCAGTTAAGTGCGCTGTCTACCATACGATCCACACTTGGATGCCACAGAAAACTTGGGCTTGATGGCACAGGGCGCGCTGAGACTTCACCGCCGGTTTTTGAGAAGGCAAGATCAGCATCCCCCTTTGCAAGATAAACATTGCCAGCCTTTATGGGCATCTTCGCATTCACCTCAACCACGTTGAGCGGACTGATTCCGTCCAAGCGCTTAGCCAGCGCACTGGTGAAAGAGGCTGGCATGTGCTGTGAAATAACGATAGGAATCGGAAATGCGGGGCTTAAGTTAGCTACCAGGTGTTCAAGCTTTTTGGGACCACCAGTGGAAACGCCTACCAGAACGACTTCAAAGGGTACGCTCGTTTTGTGGCGAACAACTTTCTGTGTCACGACTGGGGGCGGTTTAATTGTAGGACGCTGTGGTTTGCCAGTTTTGGCTAGGGCGTGAATTTTGTTTATTAAAGGCGCCTCTAAATCTGAAATATCCCGCGAAACAGTGCCCCCTGTTTTTAACACAAAGTCACTTGCGCCAAGCGCGAGTGCCTCTAGGGTAATGGTGGCTCCCTTTTGCGTAAGCGAAGACACCATGATAATAGGACAAGGATAAAGTTTCTTGAGCATCGCCAGACACGTCATGCCATCCATTACCGGCATATTAATGTCCAGTGTTATACAGTCTGGCTCGAACTCTACAGCTTTAGTTAGCGCTTCTTCGCCGTTACGTGCTACTTGAACAATAAAGCCCTCTTTCTCGAAGAGTTGCGTGAACAGCTTTCGCATTAACGCGGAATCGTCGACGATAAGTACTTTTACTGTCATAAATAACCTCGAATATTAGCTAGCATTGCTCTTGAGCTTTAGATACCGCATTGTCATCGAGCAAGACTTTGGGCTCGATAATTTGAATAATGCGTTTTTCATCGTTCAGCTTAATCAGGCGGTTTAAGAACTCAGATTGCATCTCAGAAAGAGAAGGCGCTTCTTCAATAGTCTGTCTAACGACGGTCTTCACTTCGGCAACACCATCAACGATGAACCCGGTACGCTGTTTATCTTTAGTAAGAACAACGATGCGCTGACGTTCTGACGTTTCGCTGCACGGCATACCTAAGCGGCTACGCAAGTCGATAACCGGCAACACTGTACCGCGAAGGTTAACAATGCCTTTCAGGTAATCTGGCGTACTCGGCACACTTTCAAGCTTTTCAGGTACTCGCGTAATCTCTTGGGTATCGTCAATGCTTACGCCGTATTCTTGCCCATTAATCCAAAAGATAACGTATTGCTCGCAGTCATCTTCATCAATTGCTAAATCGTTGCCATCATTCATTTGAGACTCCTGCTGAATATCGGCATCAAGACTGGTTAAAGCGCTCATCAGCGCACGGCTGTAGATGTTAGAAAGGTTGATAATAGACACCAGGCGTTTGCCGCCATCGCTGCGGTAGACCGCTTCAAGCAGCCCCGATTCCGCGCCGTCATTACATACCGAAGGAACAGATTCCAGTTCAGCTTCAGAAATAGACACCACATTACTGACTTTGGCTACCACAAAGCCAACGCTACCAAACTCACTGTTTTGCGTTACTACAATGCGCGATGCTTCGTTAATTTCAGTGCGCATCATGCCAATGGAGTTCGACAAGTCGACAATGGGAATGATGCGGCCGCGCAGATTGACCAGCCCCAAAACAGAAGGTGCACTATCCGGAAGTTGCGATATCTCAGCGGGAACACGCACAATTTCTTCTACATCTTGAAGGTGAAATGCGAACTCTTGTTCCTCTAGCGAGAAGCACACTAACTGCTGCAAATTCTCGTCCTCTTGAGAATCTTCAGGCGCATCGTTATCAATATGCTGCATTCCCGACAGCTGCATAGTATTGCCATCTTGCTTGACGACTGCCTGTGCTTTTGCAAGCGCAGAAACATCAAGGATTTGCTCTACAGGCTGGTCGCTTTGTTTAATGATGCCCTGCATATAGTCGTAGGCGATAGAATCCGTCATTGAGGTTTTATCGATAACAGCATCGCTGCTAACACTGTAGACTCGCAGTACTCTGTCTACCAGAAATCCTACGCTACCAAGCTCAGACTCCACTACAACTACGCGGGTTACGTCACTCTCTTGTGACTTCGCTCCAAGTAAGATTGTGCTTAAGTCATACACGGGCAATACGTTCCCACGTAAGTTTGCTAAGCCAATCATTTGTGCGGGACCAAGGGGGACAGACACCATAGTCGGTACGCGAATGATTTCGCCCACCGCAAGCATAGGAAAAGTGAAACGCTCCTCGTTGACCATGAAGGACACGAACTGTTGTTCACCACCTGACATTGGCTCAGTTTCGTTTGCGGTCTCGTTATTCGTATTTTCGTTACTCATGAGGCAAGCTCCTCTATTAGACACAAGCGCTATGGATTAGCCGTTTTGCATTTCGTCAGCCACTGAAGCAATTTCTTCAATGGACTTGGCCAACACTTCCATGCCTTTACTTTGCTGGTCTGCTGCGTTAAGTGCCTGCTGACAGTTACTGCTCGCTTGCTCATTTGCCGTCGCAATTTGCTCTAGTCCCCGCTGGGCCTGTGTAACACCCGCGGCAATTTCTTCACCCCGCTCTTTCATTGCCTGGTTATATTGCACAACTTCGTCGATATCAGTCGCAATTTGCTCGACATCTTGCGTAGTTTGCTTCGCTTTCATGACCTCTCTAGATGCACTTTCAGCAACATTAGTTAAGTCTGTTTTTACGCTCATTGTCTGGTCTTGAATGGCTTTGATGAGGTCTTTTATCTGCTCTACATTTTCAGCAGCTTCATCTGCTAGGCTTTGAATATCTGCAGACACGACCGCAAAACCTTTGCCATACTCACCTGCTCGCGCCGCTTCTACCGCGCCGTTTACTGCCAACATGCTGGTTTTCACTGATACCGTGGTAATAGTGTCGATAACCTTGTCTATTTGGCGCGTCATGACTTCCATCTCACTGATAGCACTCACATTTTCTTTGCTAGTTTCAAGCGCCAGATTTATGCCGCTAACCATTCCCTCAATCAGCGCACGGTTTTCTTTAAGTAATCCAGTAATAGCATTGCCTTTCTCTAACGCTACATCACACTGCGCTGAGGCTTTATCAACACCTTCTCTTAACAGGTCAATATTTCCCACGGCTTGGTCGACAGAGCTTGCTGCCTGCTGCGAACCGTTATTCACTTGAGTCAATGCCGTCATGATTTCACTGGATGAGCGATTGATTTCTTCGAGGGTTGCTGACAGCTCTTCAGCTGACGATGCCACCTCTTCTGCGCTCTTGTTAATGTCTGTGCTGTTTTTAAGCTCTTCGGTGATTATTTCTAGTGACTGTGCAGCCTGTTCAGCTTGAGACAAAGCAACACTCTGCTCAGAGACATTAGATGACACTTCCTGAGCAGCGGTTGACTGCTCGTCGGCCGCGCACGAGATTGCTTCTGAACCAGTTTGAATTTCTTTAGCCGCTGCATCCATCGATTTGACTTGTGCCTGTAGTTCACCCGCACCGTCAGCAATGCTCTGCATGTCTGATTTTATGGTGATAAGTTGCTCGGTAACCGCTTGGCCTTTGGTCACTTCCTCAAGCGCCGCTTGCGATGATGATTTAACGGCATCAGAGACACTGTTAGATTGCTGTTGAATACGCTCTATCTGCTTAGCTATATCTGCAGCACTTTTGTCTGACACTTCTGCGAGCGCGCGAACTGTATCGGCGACTACAGCAAATCCCTTTCCGTGCTTACCAGCCCGTCCCGCTTCAATAGCAGCGTTAAGCGCTAGCAAGTTCGTCTGATCGGCAATGCGGGTCACTTGTTTGACAGCTTCGCCGATGTTTGATGCTTGTTGCTCTAACTCGCTCATCATTACTACAGAGCGTGATTGATGCTCAGATGCGGTTTTAACGCTGGTCATCATGGTGCTTAAATCACCGACAACGCGTTCAAGATAGGTTTGAAGCTCGTTGGTTTTGTCCATTGTCGAGCCTGCCAATTCAAGCTGTGCAACAAGACCACCTGAAATCTGTGTGATAGCCGCTAAGCTTTCTTGGCTTGCACTGCTCGATTCCTCGGCGCCTGCTGCAATTTCGTTAACTGCAGTGGATAACTGATCGGTTGCGCTTGAGGCCTGATTTATACCACTTGCTAATTCAGTCGTGGCGGAAGCAACGCGCTCTGCGGCTTGCTGCTGCCTCGCGAGTGTTCTTGCTTTGCGGCGCTCCTCTTCCGCTTCTTTACGCATCTTTGCATCAACTCGCACTGCTGGTGCGACTGTTTGTTCGGTAGATTTTTTGAGCGCCATAAGTAACCTCGATATGTGAATGGCTGTAAAAACACTATTCAAATATCGTTGAGAACCGGGCGCATTAATGTATTAAACGAAATACGTTTGTATGAAGAGGGGTACGTTGTTTCCGTAGAAACATAATTCAACGGCAAAATGGCGCAAATGTCATAAATGACACTTTTTTACATATCAATATAAAATCAAAAACTTATATACGTGTGTTCTAGAAAGATGATGCTAGCGACTTTGTCAAAGTACAATAGTCTAATGCGCTTCTGAGGATTGAGATTAATTTTTAAAAAAATTACCGAGGAATTAGCAACTTATACTTAGGTATAAGAAAAAAGCGGCTGAACGCCGCTTCACTTTGTACGGTGGATAACGCAGAACTATTGTAAAGCGTTAATTATGGGAACGTTTGCTTCAGGAAAGTCAGAGGCGTTTAGTGACGTTACCTTGACCCACCGCGACTGTTGGCCTTCTTTGCCGTGCGGCTCGCCGGTAAAATCACACACGCGATGAACATCTAGTTTAACTTGCTTGTCGCCGTAATCATGGGTGATCACAATCACAGGCTCGCTTCCGTTCACAATAATCCCAACTTCTTCAGCAAGCTCTCGCTTCAGCGCCTGTAGAACGGTCTCACCGTCTTCTACTTTGCCGCCGGGAAATTCCCATTTTCCGCCCTGATGAACATTGTCAGGGCGAAGAGTAATGAATATTTCATCGCCGCGGGCGATAACGCCCACAGCAACATGTACTACTTTCATTACTTAAGCTTGCCGTGACACTGCTTATACTTTTTACCAGAGCCACAAGGACATGGGTCATTACGGCCCACTTTCGCACCTTCGCGAACTTGCGTACGTACTTTGTCACTTGCCTCTTCTGGCGTTGCGTTCGCTTCTTCGTGCTCGAAGTTCTTAGGCACATCGTCAGCTTGACGACGTTGTTCTTCTACTTTTTGCACGTCTTCTTCAGCTTGTACTTTTACACGCGCAAGAATAGTGATCACTTCAACTTTAAGCGCTTCTAACATTTGTGAGAACAAAGCAAACGACTCACGCTTGTATTCTTGCTTAGGATTTTTCTGCGCATAGCCGCGTAAATGAATACCTTGGCGCAGGTGATCCATTGCCGCCAAATGCTCTTTCCAATGGCTGTCTAGGTTTTGAAGCATTACCGCTTTTTCAAACTGACGCAGTACCTGCTCGCCCACTACCGCTTCTTTCTGCTTATAAGAATCAACGACTTCGCCAAGAATGCGCTCGCGAAGCTTCTCTTCGTAAAGTTTGTCGTCATTTTCAAGCCAGGTCTTGATTGGCAAGTCTACGGCGAAATCGGCACGCATGCGCTCTTCAAGTCCGCTTACATCCCACATTTCTTCAAGAGACTGTGGCGGAATGTACTCATCGACAACACTTGAAATAACGTCTTCACGAATAGCCGCGATAGTCTCGCTAATATCACCTTCATCAAGAAGCTCATTGCGCTGCTCGTAGATGACTTTACGCTGGTCGTTGGCCACATCATCGTATTCAAGCAACTGCTTACGAATGTCGAAGTTACGACCTTCTACTTTGCGCTGTGCATTCTCGATGGCGCGAGTTACCCACGGATGCTCAATGGCTTCACCACGCTCCATACCTAAACGCTTCATCATGTTGCCCATTTTTTCAGAGGCAAAGATACGCATAAGTGCGTCGTCTAATGAAAGGTAGAAACGGCTTGAACCGGGGTCACCCTGACGGCCCGAACGACCGCGAAGCTGGTTATCAATGCGGCGAGACTCGTGACGCTCTGTACCAATAATGTGTAAACCACCTGAGGCAAGCACAGCGTCATGGCTTTCTTTCCATTCGGCTTTGATCTTCTCGATTTGCGCTTCAGTTGGATTTTCAATCTTTTCTACTTCTGCCTGCCAGTTACCACCTAACACGATATCGGTACCACGACCTGCCATGTTAGTCGCAATCGTAACCGCGCCTGGCTTACCAGCCTGAGCGACGATATCTGCTTCGTGTTCGTGGAACTTAGCGTTAAGCACTTTATGAGGAATTTTCGACTTCTTAAGAATGCGAGAAATGAGTTCTGAATTCTCGATAGACACAGTACCCACAAGCGTAGGTTGACCGCGTTTAACGCACTCTTTAATGTCTTCAACAATGGCTTCGTATTTTTCTTCTGCCGTTAGGTAGATGAGATCAGCCATATCTTTACGCTGCATAGGACGGTTTGTTGGGATAACTACCGTTTCCAAGCCGTAAATATGGTTAAATTCGAAGGCTTCTGTATCTGCTGTACCTGTCATACCCGCAAGCTTGTTATACAAGCGGAAATAATTCTGGAAGGTAATTGACGCAAGAGTTTGGTTTTCGTTTTGAATACGAACCCCTTCTTTCGCTTCTACAGCTTGGTGTAAACCTTCAGACCAGCGACGGCCTTCCATCGTACGACCCGTATGCTCGTCAACAATAACGATTTGGTCTTCTTTAACGATGTAGTCTACGTCTTTAGCAAACAACTTGTGTGCACGAAGCGCAGCGTTAATATGATGAAGCAGTGAAATATTACCTGCAGCAAACAGCGACTCGCCTTCAGGTAGCATGCCCTCTTGCTGAAGAATTTCCTCAACGTGAATTTGACCGCGCTCGGTAAGGTGAATTTGCTTGGCTTTAAGGTCAATCGTGTAATCACCGTCACCCTCTTGGCCTTCTTCATCCTCTTTTTCTTGCTGAACAAGTTTAGGAATAATAGTGTTGATACGGCGATACAGTTCTGAGCTATCTTCGGCCTGACCAGAGATAATAAGTGGTGTACGGGCTTCGTCGATAAGAATTGAGTCAACCTCATCCACTACCGCATAGTTAAGCGGGCGCTGTACGCGGTCTTGTGGGCTAAATGCCATATTGTCACGAAGGTAGTCAAAACCAAATTCGTTGTTCGTACCATAGGTTACGTCTGCTTGGTAAGCTTCACGTTTTTGCTGTGGCGACATACCGGGTACGTTACAGCCCACACGCATGCCTAGGTAAGTAAATAACTGGTTACTCCACTCAGCATCACGGCGGGCAAGGTAGTCGTTCACGGTCACAACGTGAACCCCTTTGCCTGACAAGGCGTTAAGGTAAGTTGGCAAGGTAGCGGTAAGCGTCTTACCTTCACCCGTACGCATTTCTGAAATTTTACCTTGGTGAAGTACTTGACCACCTAGCATCTGAACGTCGAAGTGACGCATGCCGTATACGCGTTTACTTGCTTCACGCACAGTAGCGAAGGCTTCTACAAGAATATCGTCAAGGGTTTCACCCTTTTCAATACGCGCTTTAAATTCGTCTGTCTTAGCCTTTAGCGCCTCATCGGAAAGCTTTTCAAATTCTGCTTCCAGTGCATTGATGGCATCTACGTTTTTGCGTAATTTTTTTAATAGTCGGTCGTTTCTACTACCGAATACTTTTCGAAGGATGCTTGAAAACATTAGCTTTATTATTCCACTACTTGTCGAGGCGCCGCACAATGTGCACAGCTAAATTAAACGTATAAAACACAACGGTAACCACGTTGTGCTTTGCGATGTTCTAAAATTATGCTTCTTCGTTTTAGATGACTTTTAATTAATAAAGGCACCGTCTACGAGAATTACCTGGCTGCTACCTATGCTACTTTTTGTAGACAAAAGGCAGAGGATCGACTTGTTTTCCGTTTCTTATTACTTCGTAGTGAACATGAACGCCAGTTGAGCGCCCCGTATTGCCCATTTTAGCAATAGGTTCCCCTTTGGTTACCACGTCGCCTATTGAGACAGTAAGGGTGTCGTTATGCCCATAGCGGGTAACAAAACCATCACCGTGATCAATTTCTACAAGTTGGCCATAGCCGTAGCGATCACCAGCCCAGGTCACAATACCTGCGGCAGTTGCCACTACGTTTTCCCCTGCCTTACCAGCGAAATCTAGCCCTTTGTGCATAGTTGGTTCGCCGGTAAACGGGTCGGCCCGCATACCATAATAAGAAGACAACCACCCTGACTCTATCGGACGACCAGATAATTGGCTCTGTTCGTGGATATGGTGACCCCTGACCAAACTTTCAAGCATAGACAACTGTTGAGACTTCAAATCGAGTGATTGCTCTAGTTTGGCTATTTCGTGAAGGATGGGATCGTCTTGAAGGTTATCCGGTATCGATACCGGTACGAAAGCGTCCAGGTCAGCCGCTGACATACCTAATTCTGTTGCGATTTGCTTACCTTTCTCGTCCAGCAATGTAGCCTGCGCAGATAACTCTGCGACGTGAGAAAGCAAAGCTTGTAATTTGACCGTTGTTTGCTGCTTTAACGCTTCAACGTCTTTTTGTCGTTCGTTGACTTCAGTCTGTGCCAAACGAACTCGTGCAATATCTTCTGATACCGATTCTGTTGAACGGCTCGACACTAGCATAAAAATAGACGAGAGCACGGTTGCGCTCACAAGCGTACGGACACTAATACTGTGCCTATAGCGTTTATTTTTACCAGCGAGTGTAATTGTTAGTTTCATACCACGAAGAAAATTGCTGTTTCACGCCACTCTTTTCATACCACTTCATACCACGATGAATGTGTTTTTAGCCAAAGGCGACAACCTTCGACCTATCGTTTTTATGTCACATGGGTGAAATTTATATTAATTATTCGGCTACTGTATCATTTATTTCAGTAATTGCCATACGAAAAAAAGCCGCCCGTAAGGCGGCTTTTTAAAATTCTTACGCTAATGCGGGCTGAGCATAACGAATTGGTGCTGTTTCCTGCGAGTCATAGGTTACGAACTCCCAACACTCTTTTTGCGCAAGTACTGCATTTAATAGCTTGTTATTCAGACCATGGCCTGTTTTGTACGCACGCAATTCACCAATTAGACTATGGCCGCCAAGGTATAAGTCACCGATAGCATCCAAAATCTTATGCTTTAAGAACTCATCGTCGTAGCGCAACCCTTCAGGGTTGAGTACGCGGAATTCGTCCAACGCCACTGCGTTTTCCATGCTGCCACCCAACGCTAGGTTGTTAGCATTCATGTACTCTAAGTCGCGCATAAAGCCAAAAGTTCGTGCACGGCTAACTTCGCTTACATATGAGCATGAATCAAAATCCATCACCATATGCTGACGAGTCTGACTGATCACTGGGTGATCGAAGTCAATTTGGAAATCAACGCGGAAACCGTCGTAAGGCACTAATTCGGCCCACTTATCGCCATCTTCTACACGAACTGGCTTTTTAATACGAATAAATTGCTTAGGCGCGTTTAGCTCTTCGATACCGGCAGATTGAAGCAAGAATACGAACGGGCTAGCACTTCCGTCCATAATTGGCAGCTCGTTACTGTCTACTTCAACAATAATATTGTCGATACCTAAACCTGCAAGCGCAGACGCTAAGTGTTCTACCGTTTGGATAGTCACACCGTCTTCGTTGTTCAGGCACGTACACAGCATGGTATTACCTACCGCGTTCGCACGCGAAGGTATGTCAACATGTGGTTCAAGGTCAACACGCCTAAACACGATACCCGTGTTTGCTGGCGCAGGTCGGAGAGTCATTGTGACCTTTTCCCCTTTATGAAGCCCAATTCCGGTCTCTTGGACCGATTGCTTGATTGTACGTTGTCTAATCATCTGCTTAAGCTTTTACCTATTAAAAAAAGCGGGCGCGAATTATAGTGAGTTATTACTCACATGTCAAAGAACACCCGATCTGACGGATTTTACTCTGTCAGATTACGTATTTTGTTAATCCATTCACGCGAATTTTTCACGTCGTGTATGTACACCTTACTAGGTGAGACATCACAAACGCGAAATAATTCCCTTCCGTTTCAGGCAGCTAAATTAGTCTGCCTGCTTACGAAGAAATGCAGGAATATCCAAATATTCCAAATCATTTTCTGGCTGTGCACTGTCGTCGGCCTTCAGCGCCTGATTGCCCTCTGTACCGCCTACTGCAGAACGTGGTTCACTTGATTGCGTGTTACCGTATTCTTTTGCAGGCTGTGTTAGACGAGAGCCTTCAGAGCTTACTAGCGAAATGTCAGGCTTGCGCTCTGCGCCAATACCGGTCGCAACAACCGTTACGCGAAGCTCGTCTGTCATTTCCATATCGATTACTGTACCCACAACCACTGTGGCGTTCTCTGAGGCAAACGCTTTAACGGCGTTACCAACAGTCTCAAATTCGTCGATAGCGAAATCTGGACCCGCAGTAATATTCACAAGAATACCGCGCGCGCCTGACAAATCGATATCTTCAAGAAGCGGGCTGGCAATCGCGGCTTCCGCAGCTTCTTCAGCACGGTCTGGACCGCTTGCAGCGCCACTACCCATCATCGCTTTACCCATCTCAGACATAACGGTACGTACGTCTGCGAAGTCAACGTTGATTAGACCAGGACGGGTAATCAGTTCGGCAATACCTTGAACTGCACCGCGTAATACGTCATTTGCAGCGCTAAACGCTTGAAGAAGCGGCGTGCCTGGACCCATTACTTTTAACAACTTTTCATTAGGAATGGTAATTAGCGAGTCAACGTTGTTAGACAACTCAACAATGCCCTGTTCCGCAAACGAGGTGCGTTTTTTACCTTCAAATGGGAATGGCTTAGTAACTACCGCTACCGTAAGGATGCCCATTTCGCGAGCAATCTTTGCCACTTCTGGCGCTGCGCCCGTTCCTGTACCACCGCCCATACCGGCAGTAATGAAAACCATGTCTGCACCGTCTAGCGCCTGACGAATGGTTTCTCTGTCCTCTTGTGCTGCTTCTCGACCAATGTTCGGATCAGCACCCGCACCTAACCCTTTTGTTACACTTGAGCCAATTTGAAGTGTAACGTCTGCACTTGAGCTGCGAAGCACCTGTGCATCGGTGTTAACTGCAATAAATTCTACGCCTTCAATGCTTTGAGACACCATGTGCTCAACGGCATTGCCGCCGCCGCCACCGACACCGATGACTTTGATTACGGCTTCTTCGCCGTGACTATCCATTAATTCGAACATACTTACTCTCCGGTTGTACGTCTTTTAAACACTACGCCAGGTCATTCCCTTAGGCTAATTGCTTCCTGCTAGCCTTGATGCCGTAGCTATAGCGCCCCCAAAATAAAATTAAAATTCACCTTTAAACCAGCTTTGCACTCGATGAAATAAGCTTTCACCGGTCTTCTGCGTACTGGACTTCTTATTGTCAGATTGTACTTTGCCATATTGCAGCAGTCCTACGACTGTCGCAAATCCAGCGTCATCAACATATTCGGACAAGCCTTTTACGTTGATGGGTTTGCCCACGCGCACGGGCATCTGGAAAAGTTCTTCGGCAAATTCCACGGCACCTTCCATCTTAGCGGTACCGCCTGTAAGCACAACGCCTGCAGCGATTTGCTCTTCCAGACCGCTGGCACGAATTTCATCATGTACCAGCTCAAAAAGCTCTTGATAGCGAGGTTCAATCACCTCGGCTAACGTATGACGAGACATCACTCTAGCTGGGCGTCCGCCCACGCTAGGCACTTCAATGCTGTCTTCCATACTCACCATATCCTTCAATGCACAGGCGTAATTCACCTTAATTTCTTCTGCATTGCTAATAGGCGTTCTAAATATTTTAGCAATGTCGCTGGTAATTTGATTACCCGCAACCGGTATTACCGCCGTGTGACGAATAGCGCCATCGGTGTAGATAACCATATCCATAGTACCACCACCGATATCAACCACACATACGCCAAGCTCGCGCTCGTCGTCAGTCAGTACCGCATAACTCGATGCCAACGCTGAAAAGATCAGCTGATCGGCATTAAGTTCACAACGCTCAACACATTTCACCATGTTTTTTGCCATATCGTCGGCACAGGTAATAATGTGAGCATCCGCTTCCATTCTTACTCCCGACATGCCAATAGGGTTCTTAATCCCTTCCTGCACATCAATAGTAAATTCTTGTGGTAACACGTGTAGTAGACGACGTTCCGCTGCAATTGGCACACTGCGCGCTGCATGAATAACGTTATCTACGTCTTCTTGTGTTACTTCCTGATTGTTAATCGGTACCATGCCATTTTCATTTTGGCACTTAACGTGTCGTCCCGAGATAGACATAAAAACTGAAGACACACGGCAATCTGCCATTAACTCCATCTCGTTTACTGCACGCTGGACCGATTTCACCACCAGGTTCAAATCGTTAACGCCGCCCTTATCCATGCCTTTCGATGCATGGGTGCCCACGCCAACAATACTGATTTGATCATCTTCTAGTAATTCACCCACAACAGCTTTTACTTGGCTGGTGCCGATATCTAGTCCTACAATCAAATTGCGTTCAGCAGGTTTTGACATGGTTTCCTTAACTCTCTTCATCTGTGGCGCTGTCGTCTTTCCATCCGACTGCTACGCCCGTGTCATAGCGAAGGTCGACGTATTTCACCGCCTTCTCTTGTTGCGCCAGAAGTGGATAAACATCAATAAAGCGTTGTAGCCTATCGATAAACTCCTGACGTCCTAAATTCAATTTAATGCCGTTTTTCAACTGCACTTGCCATGCAAATCGCTCGCTTAAGGACAGCTCGTCTAACGTCATATCCGTCGTCGCAATCAACGCGTGCATGGCGTTGTAGCCTTCAAGGGCGGTTTTTTCGCTGCCACCTGGGCCGTAAAGGCGCGGTAAGTCTAACTTCACGCCTTCGTCGTTAAACGTATCGCCATAAGGGTTTAACAACAAATCTTCATTCCATTGCGCAACCGGCTGCTGCTCAACCAAATAAATTTTTAACGTATTTGGCCACTTCTTTCTTACTGACGCGCGATAAACCCAAGGCTGCGCTTCAACAAGCTCAAATACTTCGTTGACGTCAAGCGCGAAAAAGCTTCCAGGCTGCGCCTTGCGTATTAACCGCTCTAGCTTTGTAATATCGATGTGCTGATAATCACCAGAAAAATCGATAACCTGTACCGGCATTTGCTGTTCATCCTGCAAATACTGGTTTGCTTTAAGCCCACCAAACACTAATCCAGCAATAACAAACAGTAAGAAAGCGACGCCGCCCCACACTGCCGTTTTACTTTTGCCGCTCTTTGCAGAAGCGGGCTTACCTTGATTAGTGTTGGTATCAGCCACGTTTACGCCTTGTTTGCAACGTCATCAAAACTGGTAGAAAGAATACTTAATACCAGTTCATCAAAAGTTAATCCTGCAACTTTGGCTGCCTTAGGCACCAAACTTTTTTCTGTCATGCCAGGCACTGTGTTCGCCTCTAGCAAATAAAACTGCCTTTGGTTGTCCTGCATAACGTCAATTCTACCCCAGCCGCTGCCAGAAATAGCATCAAAAGCACGGGATGCTAGTTTTGCTAGCTGTGCTTCTTGCTCTTCAGACAAGCCGCTTGGGCAATAGTATTCTGTTGTATTATCCTGATATTTCGCAGCATAATCATAGAATGTATGTGGAGTAGACATGCGAATAGACGGCAACGCCTGTCCCTGCAATACAGAAACAGTGAATTCGGGGCCATCTATATACTGCTCTAACAGGACTTGATTATCGTATTTAAAGGCGTCCTGAATGGCAGTTTCGAGCTGTTTAGCGCTTGTCACTCTTGCCATGCCAATACTCGACCCTTCTCTGGCCGGTTTTACCATGACTTCATTCCCCAATTTATCCATTATAGCGCTGCACTTACCAGCTTCAAAGTGCCTTTTATCAGCAATTTCATATTTTGCAGTGGGTAAGCCTAAACTTTGCCACACTTGCTTAGTATGAATTTTGTCCATTGCCAGTGCAGAACCTAAAACTCGACTTCCGGTATAGGGGATTTTTAGGAACTGAAGGGCTCCTTGCATAGAGCCATCTTCACCACCGCGACCGTGCAGCATAATGAGCGCTCTATCGACGTTGAGGTCGATAAGGTCGGTCAGAGGTCGCTCTGCTGGGTCAAACGCAAACGCATCTACGCCTTGTCGTAACAATGCATTTAACACCGCATTGCCCGAATTAAGCGATACTTCCCGTTCAGCAGAATCACCGCCGAGAAGCACAGCTACTTTGCCATACTCGTTCGGCGAGTGGGTTTTCTGTGAGTGAATACTTACTGAAGGTGTAAACATCTTATTCCCCTTCCTTTGCAAGTGTGATCGGCTCTAGCGCGTGACGAGCTAAGAGCTTAGCAATTTGTCCGATATTTCCCGCGCCTTGTGTCATAACAATGTCGCCATTTTGCATGATATTCGCCAAAATAGCTGGTAAGGCGTCTTTGTCACCTACGTATACAGGCTCGATTTGACCACGCTGACGAATGGAGCGGCACAACGCTTTACTGTCAGCGCCTTCAATAGGTTGTTCACTGGCAGCATATACATCCAGAAGCAACAAGGCATCAACACTCGACAGTACTTCAACAAAGTCTTCGTAAAGGTCGCGGGTTCGCGTAAAGCGATGTGGTTGATAAACCATAACCAAGCGCTTATCAGGCCAGTTTGCACGAGCCGCAGCGATAGTCGCTCTTACTTCGGTTGGATGGTGACCATAGTCATCCACCAAACACACCTCGCCCTTACTGGTAGTAAACGTACCTAACTGCTCGAAACGACGACCTATTCCACCAAAGCTGGCTAATGCGCGGATGATAGCGTCGTCATCTACACCTTCATCCGTTGCTACAGCGATAGCGGCAAGGGCATTAAGCACGTTGTGGTTACCGGTGAGGTTCAGCGTTATATCTAACGGTTCGCGTTCTGGGCGAATAACCGTAAAATTCGCTTTACCGAATGACAGTGAAACATTTTCTGCGCGATAGTCATTGTGAGATTCAAAACCGTAGGTCAGAATACTTCGGCCTATACGAGGGCGAATCTCTTGAATATTTGCATCGTCACCGCACACGATGGCCTGCCCGTAAAAGGGTAGGTTCGACAAGAAATCAACAAAGGTATCTTTCACCTTTGAGAAATCGCCACCATAAGTATCCATATGGTCGGCTTCAATATTGGTCACCACGGAAACCATCGGCTGCAAATGAAGGAAGGACGCATCGCTCTCGTCAGCCTCTGCGATTAGATAACGGCTTTTGCCTAGTCGCGCATTCGTACCAGCGCTGTTAAGCAAACCACCGATAACAAACGTAGGATCATACTCCGCTTCTGCGAAAATCGTTGAAATCAAACTGGTTGTAGTCGTTTTGCCGTGGGTACCCGCCACCGCAATACCGTGGCGGAATCGCATCAATTCTGCCAGCATTTCTGCACGGCGAATAATCGGAATGCGCTTTTCACGAGCCACGATAATCTCTGGGTTTTGCTCGTTGATGGCGCTAGACACCACAATAACGTCCATGCCTTCAACATTTTCCGCACGGTGGCCTATTTTCACATCAGCACCTAATTCGCTTAGCCGCTGTGTCATTGGCCCTTCTTGTATGTCAGAGCCAGCAATAGCATAACCTTCGTTTAATAATACTTCGGCAATACCACCCATACCGGCACCGCCGATACCAATAAAGAATATATTTTTAACCCTGCGCATTTGCGGGCTTTCAAATGGGGTTTTAAAAACCATTAGTCCCCTACTCCTACCACGCTTTTAACGTGGCTTACTACATTTTCCGTGGCATGAGTGCTTGCACATGTTTTCGCAACAGCACCCATCTTTAAGCAGCCTTCAGGGTGTTGTAACCACTGACGCACCGCCTGCCCTAAATTTTCTTTCAATACAGATTGAGCAATCATCAGTGCCGCATTTTGCTTTACTAACGACTGCGCATTTTTTGTTTGGTGATCGTCAACCGCAAAAGGTAGCGGTACGAAAATCGCTGCGCGTCCGGCAGCTGCAACTTCACTTACCGTAAGCGCACCGGCTCTACAGACAACAAAGTCTGCCCATTCATAAGCTGCGGCCATGTCATCAATAAAGTCACTGACATCGATTTTCGACATATCTGCGCCCACCGACGTGTAGGCTTTAATGACACCTTCACTGTTGCCTTTTCCACATTGGTGTTTGATTGATAAACCTTCTAGCACCCCGCAAGTCTCCGGCACGGTTTCATTGAGAATTTGTGCGCCTAAACTGCCGCCTACAACAAGTAAATTAAGGCCTCGTTTATGCCCTGTGGTGTTTTCACGAGCGTCTGCGTCAATGTCTACAGATTTGGGCTTCACCTGCCAAATTTCATCTCGAACAGGATTGCCCACAGTATGCACCTTAGTAGCGCCACCTGAAAATTGTTCTTTGGCATCGTCAAAGCCCAGAAGCACGCGACTTGCGAATTTACTAAGAAGCTTATTGGTCATGCCTGCCGCTGCATTTTGTTCATGCACAATAACGGGAATACCTAAGCTCTTTGCAGCAACCCCACCAGGGCCGCTAGCGTAACCGCCAAATCCAACAACGATATCAGGTTGAAGGCGCTTTATAATTCGCCTTGCAGAAAATAAGCTTTTAACTAACGCAACAGCACCTTGAAGACGTGCCGTAACACCTTTGCCACGAAGCCCTTTTACCGGAATAAAGTGAATAGGTATGTCGTGCTTAGGCACAACTTGCGCTTCCATCCGCTCGGCGGTGCCTAGCCAATGAATGTCCCAACCTTCCTTTCGAAGCGCGTTTGCCACTGCAAGCCCTGGGAAAACATGCCCGCCTGTACCGCCAGCCATAATTAAGCAACGCTTAGCCATTATCAGCCTCCTGCGCTACCCGCGCGAGTATAGCTTTAATGCCAGCTTTTCCTTCGTCTTCTGTACTTGATGTTTTGGCGCTAGGTTTAGCTTCAACCGTCGCTGTAGAAAAATCCGCTTCATCGGCCCCGCTCTCTACACTTGCCTCACCTTCAGCTTGTGACGCTTTAGTTTGCGACGCGCTTGTAGGAATAGGCTTTTTACGGCGGGCCTTGCTCTTACCGGATTTGCTGTCGCCCCGGCCAATCGCCTGTACGCCATCAACCCGTAATTCAAAATCGATACGAAGTAATATGGCTACTGCTACTGACATGATGATAAGTGACGAGCCGCCGTAGCTAACTAACGGCAGTGTTAACCCTTTTGTTGGCAGAATACCTGCGCTTGCACCAATATTTACCGCCGTTTGGAAACTGAACCAGATGCCTATGCTGTAAGCCATGTAACCATCAAACGCTCGCCCTTTTTCAAGTGCCTTATTTCCAATGCTCAGTGCACGCAACACCATCCACAAAATAAGGCCGAGTACGGCAAGCACACCAACGAAACCTAGCTCTTCCGCTAGGATGGCCATAACGAAGTCAGTGTGTGCTTCGGGTAAGAATTCCAGTTTTTGCAAACTATTGCCTAGGCCTTGCCCAAACCAGTTACCGCGGCCATAGGCCATCAAAGACTGGGTTAGCTGATAACCAGCGCCAAACGGATCAGCCCAAGGGTCTAAAAAGGACGTAACCCGTTTCATTCGGTATTCTTCAAACACGATAAGCGCTACAACCGCCAATATGCCTGCAAACACCAGTGCGAAGAACTGCCAAAGTCGTGCACCAGCTAAAAACAGCAAGCCAATCGTGGTTGCAAACATCACAACGACGGTACCTAAGTCTGGCTGTAACAGTAATAGCATCGCTAACGCAAAGAACACGACAAGGGGTTTAATAAATCCTTTTAGATTTTCGGTCACTTCTTCGTAGCGGCGAACCAGATAACCAGCCAAATAGGCAAAGAAAAAGAGCTTAGCAGGCTCGGCAGCTTGAATGGTTATAGGCCCAATCGCCAACCAACGGGTACTCCCGTTTACAGTTCTTCCCACTACCAGAACTGCTAGCAATAGCGCGATGGCCGCGAGCAGAAGATAGGGATTGGTCATGCGCCAAAACTGCATGGGCAAATTCAGCACTACCATAGCGGCAACGATCGCCCCAACAATGTAAATACCGTGGCGAATAGCAAAATAGAAGGGGTTGTCGTGCAGCCTATCGGCCACCGGCATCGACGCCGAGGTGACGATAATAATGCCAATACTCATTAGCGCGAGCGCAATTAAGATAAGCGTCACGTCATAGGGATGCGTTGCCGAAGGTTGTCCGTCATGCTTCGCGGCAAATAACGCGCTAAGTTTGGTAGAGGCAGCAATCATGATGTGGCCTCCACAGCGTCGTCGTTCTTACTGTGTAGATTAAGTAGGTCGTGTACATCTTGTTTAAACACGTCACCGCGATGCATATAGTTCTTAAACATATCTAAACTTGCACACGCAGGCGAAAGCAGCACAACATCACCAGGGGCAGCAAGTCTTGTTGCTGCTTTTACGGCGTCTTTCATCGTTGCCACACGAGTTGTATGCGCAAAACTCTTTTCAAACAGGTGTGCATCTTTGCCCAAAGCAAACACGTGCGATACATATTTAGTTAGATAAGGCGAGAGGCTGGCTATATCAGCGCCTTTAGCGTCACCACCTGCAATAAGAATGAGCTTCCCTTGTATAGTCGGGGCTAACCCTTCAAGGGCAGCTACAGTGGCGCCAATGTTGGTTGCTTTGGAGTCGTCGATATAGCGGATGTCGTTTACACGGGCTATTTCCACACACCGATGTGGTGCAGCTTTAAAACTGTGTAGATGTTTAACCGCGAGCACTGGCGAAACACCTAGCTGTTGGCATATGCCTAATGCAGCCATGATGTTTAGTACGTTGTGCATGCCCGCCAAATGAATATCGCTAAGGGCAATAAGCTTTTCGCCTTTAAACGTTATATATAGACTTTGTTCATCGTCACGAGCACTATCGTCACCGTCAAAAGACGCAATCGCAAACCCTGTGGTCGACTCTCCCAGTCCATATTCAACGATATTTTTTGACGCTAGCGACTCTTCATTAGACGCGGCATTAGATTCGCCATTAGATACTGCATTTGATGCAGCATTACCCTTAGCGTCAGCAATAATCTGCTCGTCTGGCGCTACAAACTCACCGTCTCGCCATACAATCGCAGATTTCGCGTTATCAAAAATGCGATGCTTGGCATCGATATAGGCTTCAAGGGTACCGTGACGGTCAAGGTGATCATCGGAAATATTAAGGACAGTAGCAGCTTCGAGCACCAAGCTTGACGTTGTTTCAAGTTGAAAACTTGATAGCTCCATCACCACTACGTCTGCATCACTTTGAAGCGCTTCAAGCACAGGGCGACCTACGTTACCCGCTTCAATACTTTTTACGCCGCAGCTTTTGAGCAGATGGTTCACTAATAAAGTAACCGTGGTTTTACCGTTAGAGCCGGTTATACCTACTACGCGCTTAGCTGGCGTAGCATCACTCGTGGAGGCATTTAATCGGGCAAACAATTCCACGTCGCCGATCACCTCAACACCACACTTTTGCGCTAAAGCCACTTGTTCAATATTCAGAGCAAGCCCCGGGCTTAACACCAAGGTGTCTACACCATCAAAGTAATCTTCGCTTAGAGCAGTGCAAGTGACCTTCTCCGCCATAAACGCTTGCATGTCAGTATCAATATCAGAATCAGGGTCGGTAACTAGGGTAAAATTAGCACGGGTATCAAATGCTTTAACCGTTGCCTGCTTTTGCAACAAAAAGCGCACGCAAGCCTGACCTGTAACACCTAGGCCACCGACTACATAACTATGCTCACGTACGTTATACGACATTACGATTTATCTCTTTACCGCTTATCTAAGTTTGAGGGTAGCAAGACCCACCAACACCAAAATGATTGAAATGATCCAAAAACGCACTATTACGCGCGGCTCTGGCCAGCCCTTCAATTCATAGTGATGGTGAATAGGCGCCATACGAAAAATACGCTGGCCACGCAATTTGTAAGAACCTACCTGAAGGATGACCGACAGGGTTTCCATAACAAAAACACCACCCATGATGATTAACACGAGTTCTTGGCGCACTAATACAGCTAACACACCTAGTGTGCCGCCTAGCGCTAGTGAGCCAACGTCACCCATAAATACTTGTGCCGGATACGTGTTAAACCATAAAAAGCCTAAGCCTGCACCGACCATGGCGGTACACACAATCACCAGTTCGCTGGTAAGCGGAATATGAGGAATATTCAGGTATTCAGCAAAGTTCGCATTACCTGTCACATAGGCGAAAATGGCAAATGCGCCTGCCACCAATATAGTGGGCACAATGGCAAGCCCATCCAATCCATCGGTAAGGTTTACCGCGTTACTTGTGCCTACAATGGCAAAGTAGGTAATAATGATGAAGAACGCACCTAACTGCGGGAACACTTCTTTGAAGAAAGGCACCAGTAGTGAGGTTTCAGCGCTTATTGTTGCACTGCTGTATAGATAGAATGCGACGCCTAGCGCAACCACAGATTGCCAGAAATATTTCCAACGGGCGATAAGCCCCTTCGAATCTTTGCGGATCACTTTTCTGTAGTCGTCAACAAACCCAATAATACCGTAAGCCACAACCACGGTAAGGGTTACCAACACATAACGGTTAGTCAGGTCAGCCCAAAGCAGGCCGCTTACTACAATTGCTGCGAGTATAAGTAACCCGCCCATAGTGGGTGTGCCTGATTTTGACAAATGGCTTTGCGGGCCATCGTCTCGTACAGTTTGACCAATTTGCATACGCTGCAAATAACGAATCATCTTAGGGCCAATAAGAATGGCAATAAGTAATGCGGTCAGCGTGCTTAAAATTGCACGAAGGGTAAGGTATGAAAATACGTTAAACCCTGAATCGAATTGTGTCAGCCAGTCGGCTAGCCAAATTAACATGCTATTCGCTCCCGACGGCTATCGTGCTTTCCCAGCGCAGAGGCCTCTACCGCCTCTACCACACGTTCCATTCTGGAACTGCGTGAACCTTTAACTAAAATTGAAATATCGCGCTGCTGCACTAACAAATCACTCTCCATTGCGGCCAACAAACTTTCAACATCGCTGAAATGGCCACCATTTTCATTAAACACAGCACTAGCTGATTGACTCAAAACACCCATGGTATACAGGTAATTAATTCCTTTTTGTTTAGCGTATTCCCCCACCTGCTCGTGGTAAAAACGCGCTTTTTCACCCAACTCTTTCATGTCGCCTAGAACAAGAACGCGGATACCTGAAAAGCTACTTAGCGTATCAATTGCCGCATTTACAGACGCCACGTTGGCGTTGTAGGTGTCATCTAACAGCCGAACCTGTTCGGTAAGCTGCTTTACATTCAAGCGGCCGCTAACTTGCTTCATGGCAAGTAAGCCGTCGCGCACGTTTTCTAGTGTGGCGCCAACTTGCAGCGTTAATGCCGCAGCGACAAGGGCATTCCCCACGTTGTGAACGCCAGGAATAGTAAGCTGAATAGACATATCTCCTTGCGGGCAAACCAAGTGGAATGCGGCGCACCCATCTAGCCCAATAGTGATATCTTCTGCTCTAAAATCAGCATCGTTTTTCTGCTGGGGCGAAAACGTTAGCGTTTTGGTCTGTTTAAGTTTGCCCTGCCAAAATTCAGAAAACTGGCTATCAACATTGACTACCGCCACGCCGTCACTGCCTAAGCCTTTAAAAATTTCACTTTTGGCGCGCGCTACACCTAGCAAACTTCCAAAGCCTTCTAGATGAGAAGCGGCGGCGTTTACGATAGTCGCGACGTCCGGCTTAACAAGGTTCGTGGTATAGGCGATTTCACCAATGTGATTTGCGCCTAACTCCATCACTGCATATTCATGCTGAGGTTCAAGGCGTAGAAGGGTTAGCGGCACACCGATATCATTATTGAAGTTACCGTTTGTTGCTAAAACATTGCCTCTTCGCTCCAAAATAGCGGCACACATTTCCTTTACGGTGGTTTTGCCACTGCTTCCGGTAATCGCAATCGTTTTGGGTGCCACATAAGCTTTTACTGCCGCACCTAATAGACCAAGTGCTTCTTTGGTATCTTCAACCATGATGACAGGTAACGAGGTTGCTACGTCTTCACTGGCAATAACTGCACTTGCTCCCGCTTTCTCCGCCGTTGAAATAAAATCATGGCCGTTAAAATTCGGACCTTTCAAGGCCAAGTAAACTGCGCCATCTTCTAGGGTGCGGGTATCGGTACTTACTGCAGACACTTCAACGTCAGCAGCGCCTTTCAATAATTTTCCATTAACCTTTTCGGCTATCCATGACAGCGTTGTTGTTATCATTTGCTGTACTCCTGTTGCAGTCGCGCCACAACTGCACGTTCGTTATAGTTAGTCTTTTTGTCACCGATAATTTGGTAATCTTCATGGCCTTTTCCGGCCACGATGATGATGTCGCTTTCATGCGCATGCTCAAGGCAATGACGAATAGCTTGCTCGCGATCGGGAATAGACACTGCCAGCTCACGGTTTTTCAAACCCGCAATGATATCCTCGGCGATAGATTCAGGGCTTTCACTGCGACTGTTATCTGTGGTGATCACAATAGCGTCAGCACCAACCTCGGCAGCCTGCCCCATTAACGGTCGCTTGCCTTTGTCTCTGTCCCCGCCACAGCCAAACACACACCACACTTTGCCCGTTGTATGGAATTTGGCGCTTAACAGCACTTTCTCCAGAGCGTCTGGCGTATGCGCGTAGTCCACCACTAGGTTCGCCGCACCTGTTACGGGGAAAACTTCCATTCGCCCGGGTACAGGCGTGATTGCATTTACCGCGTTAACCACCTCATCAAAACGCTCACCTTCAGCGAGTAACGCACCTATAGCACTCAATACATTACTGATATTGAACTTTCCGAATAGTGGCAGCGAAATAGCAGCGCTTCCCCACGAACTCACCAGTTCAAAGCTACATCCACCTGCATGATAAGAAGCATTTGTGGCGAAACAATGGCGACTTTGAGGAGTGTTATGCTCTCGCAAGTATTCACTTTCACCGCTTCCATCCAGACCACTTTCGTCTATACCTGTCCAGATGCGTGTAATCGACTTATCTGCTGCACCATCCCACTTCTTACTTTCATCATCATTAGCGTTTAATACCACAGCCTTTAAACCTGGCTGCTGAAGCAGCAAGCGCTTGGCTTTGCCGTACTCTTCCATGGTGCCGTGGTAATCGAGATGATCTCGAGTAAGGTTGGTGAAAACAGCGATATCGGTTTTTACTGTACCAAGCCGACCTTGAACCAATGCGTGAGAACTTGCTTCGAAGGCCGTATGGCGCACTTCACTTTGCACAAAGTCTGCCAACAAATACTGCATACGTATGGCATCGGGCGTAGTGTTTGCTGCCGGCGTGTTCGACCACTGGGTTTCATCGCCTTCAAACACACTGCTCCCTAAAGTTCCGATGCTTGCACTACGTGTACCTAACGCATCCTTAAGCTGGGTAAGCAATTGAACTGTAGAGGTTTTTCCGTTTGTCCCTGTCACTGCTACCGTCGTCATTTTCTGAGCAGGGTAGTCGTAAAATGCAGCAGCTAATGCAGAGAGCATTTGTGGTAATTCATACAGCGAGATAATGACGCTGTGGTCACGCATTTCCATCTGACCATGGGCACTACTGTCTTCAGTTTGCGCCAGAATTACACGGGCCCCTAAACTTATTGCCTGGGGTATAAAATCTCGACCATCACGTTCGTGGCCCTTAATTGCCAAAAACGCTAAGCGTGTATTTACTTCTCGGCTGTCTAGCGTTAAACCTTCAACGCGGATATCTGGGGCGTCTACACCAAATTTCGCCAATAAAGCTTTTATACTTTGAATAAAGGCACTAACTACCACTTTGACCTCCTTTCAATAAGCGGCTAGATGTAACCTGCTTGTCATCGGGCGTAACGTTTAACATGTGCAGTGCGCCACCCATAATTGATGAAAAGACAGGTGCAGCGGTATCCCCCGCGTGATACAAATCACCGCCAGGTTCGTTGATCAATACAATTGTCACTAATCTTGGGTCAGACACAGGTGCGATACCGGCGAAAATGTTGACGTACTCTTCGCCGTACCCGCCGGCCACCGCTTTTCGGCTTGTTCCTGTTTTCCCAGCAACGCGATAACCTGGTACCGACGCTTTTGTTGCTGTGCCGCCACGCTGGGTTACGCTTTCCATCATTTGAACAATAGCGTTAGCGTTTTCTTCGCTGATCACCCGCTCAGATTGAGCCTGCCATGAAGGTTGCTCTGGCGACTTGATGACATTAAGCGGTGTTTTAATACCGCCGTTCGCCAACGTTGCGTAAAGACGCCCCAACTGTGCAGTGGTAACCGAAATGCCGTATCCAAATGACAGCGTGGCTAGCTCAAATTCAGACCAGCGGCTGCGCTCATGAAAGATACCGCTACTCTCACCCGCCATATTAAGCCCGGTATCGCTCATTAAGCCCATATTGTAATAGGTATCCAGCAGGAACTGTTTCGGCACAGAAAGCGCCAGCTTAGACGTTCCCATATTTGAGGAATGCTGAATAATTTCTTCTAGCGTTAGTTCGCCGTAATTGCGCGAATCTTTTACTAGGCTGCCGCCTAATCGCATCCATCCAGGGTGAGTGTTTACTGAGTCTTCAGGCTCCACTTCACCGAACTCTAATGCAGTAAGAACGGCCAGCGGTTTTAGCGCCGAGCCTGGCTCGAACGCATCGGTTATAACCCTGTTACGCATTCTGTGCGCAGAAATATCGCTTCTGTCATTCGGATTGAACGACGGTGCATTCACCATGGCTAACACATCACCGCTTTTTACATCGATGACAATGGCGGAAGCCGAGCTTGATTGGTAATAAATCATGGCTTCTTTAATTTCTTTATAAGCAAGTGCCTGAATACGCTGATCAATAGTCAGCTGCAGGTCGCCGGCTTTTTCGCCTGATTTTGTTTCTAAGATCTCTACCTGACGGCCTTTCGCATCGCGGCGTATTTTACGAGAACCCGGCGTGCCCGTTAGCCACTCGTTATACATGCGCTCCAAGCCTTCAACTCCCGTGTCGTCAACATCGGTTACGCCTATTAACTGCGCTGAAACTTCACCTGTAGGATAGTAGCGGCGGCTTTCACGGCGAAGATAAATGCCTGGAATGTCCAGTTTATCAACGTACTCTGCCATGGCAGGCGACACCTGACGCTGCAAGTAAACAAAGCGGCGTTTGGGGTTTGCCACTTTTTCTTTGAGTTCATTGACGTCTTGGCGCAGTACATCTGCCAGCGCTTCCCAACGGCGCTCTTCCTCGAAGCCGTTGTTTTCATGGATAACCTTAGGGTCTGCGTAGATGGCCCGAACAGGCACACTCACCGCCAGCTCAACACCATTTCTATCAGTAATGAGCCCGCGATAGGTTGGCATGTCACGGGTTCTTAGTGTGCGGTTGTCACCCTGTTGAATTAGCTCGTCTGGCTCAATAACTTGAATATAGGCTGCACGGGCGGCTAGCACGCTGAAAACTAGCATAATAACAACAAGCACAACGACAAAGCGCCAGTGCACTAAGCTTGGCGTTACATTTTGTTTTGCACCGGTTTTTTTACGTTGGCGAGAAAGTGCTGTTGTACTCATTTTAACTTCACCACTACTTCATCGTCTGCGGTTGGGCGGTACATTTCTAACTGTTTTTCAACCAGATTTTCTATGCGGTTATGCTCGGTCAACGCGCGTTGCTCAAGCACGAGGTTACGCCACTCGACATCAAGCTCATCTTTCTCTTGCATAAGGTCTTCAAGGGCAATGACCTGCTGTCTGTTGTGATGACTGCTTAGTGTCACTGCCATGGCACTTGTGATAACCATTAAATACAACAAAACCCGCAACTTGTTGCGGGTCAAATCTGAAACAATTATTAGCAGTAATTTAAAATTAGTGCTGGCCTTGTCTGGCGCGGCTTTGGTCATAACTTTTCTGCCACACGTAATACCGAACTGCGAGAGCGAACGTTGTTCGCAATCTCCTGTTCTGAAGGTTTTATCGCTTTACCCAAGGCTTTTAACACTTTATCTGCATCTATTTCAGCCTGAGTGATCGGTAAGTTGTGTGGTACTGATTTCCCTTTACTTTGATCCTTAATGAAGCGTTTTACTAAACGGTCTTCAAGCGAGTGAAACGAAATAACGGCAAGGCGGCCTTCTTTAGCCAACACTTGCGTCGCCGCTTTAAGGCCAACCCGAAGTTGCTCAAGTTCCGCATTGATATAAATGCGAATACCTTGGAATGCACGGGTTGCCGGATGTTTAAACTTATCCTTTACAGGAACCGCTTCGTCGATAATTTTGGCTAGCTGAGCTGTGCGCGTGATGGGTGTTTCTTTGCGCGTGTTTACAATGGCATGGGCTATGCGTTTGCCGAACTTCTCTTCGCCAAACTCTTTAATAACCTGCGTAATGTCTTGTTCTTCGGCGTTAGCCAACCAGTCTGCAGCACTTTGTCCACGTGAGGTGTCCATACGCATATCCAGCGGGCCGTCACGAAGGAAGCTAAAACCACGCTCGGCATCATCTAGCTGAGGTGAAGACACCCCCAAATCCATAAGCACACCGTCAATCTTACCAGTTAGTCCCAGCGCTTCGATTTCTTCTGCCATATCACCAAACGGTGAGTGGATAATGCTAAAACGTTTATCATCAGCGAAGCGTTCTGCCGCTTTGATTGCTTGCGGATCACGGTCGAAGGCGATGAGTCGCCCGTGTTCGCCCAATGCATCCAAAATATGTGCTGAGTGCCCCCCACGGCCGAAAGTGGCGTCGATGTAGATACCGTTCGGTTTGATCGCTAGGGCTTCAATGCATTCATCAAGCAATACTGAAATATGTTTAAATTCGCTAGGCTGCGTCATAGAGAAAAGTCCTGTAATCGTTCGGTAAGTTCAAATTCGCCTTTGCGTTCGGTGTCTATATCAGCTTCAACTTGTTGTGCCCAAATATCGGCATCCCAAATTTCGAATTTGTTTAACTGACCAACTAACATGACTTCTTTTGAGAGTTTTGCGAAACTTCGCAGTGGAGTAGGAACAAGAATGCGCCCGCTTTTATCCATCTCACCTTCTGAAGCATAACCTAGTAGCAATCGCTGCAAGCGACGCTCAGCTGGGATCATGCTTGAAAGTTTAGAGAGTTTAAGCTCAATCTCTTCCCATTCGGGAAGTGGGTAAAGTAGCAAACAACTTTGTTGTGTATCGACTGTGCAGACCAGTTGTCCCTGACAATCATCCAGCAGCGACTGACGATACTTCGTCGGTATAGCCAGTCTGCCTTTTGTATCCAGATTGATTGCGTTAGCGCCGCGGAACATTCCCCTAGCCTTTTATTATTTGCTCTTGGTTTTCTTGTTTTTTGAGTACTAATCTGCAAAGTGATGATGATTTGATCCACAATTCGCCACATTTACCCACTGAGATACAGTTTAGGTATCAATGATCCCCACTGTCAAGTAGAAAAAAGGCGTGAAGGCCGCATAAATACTGGGTTAAAACTGTTTGGATATACAGTATTTTTAGGAAGTGTATGATTAGGCGTGTAAAAAAGATTAAAAAATATTCAGGTGAGAAAAAATAAAGGTGTAATTAATCGATGAACTGCTGTTTTTGACTGTAAATAAGCGGCGAGATCTCACGATTATGTTTAACGCTGTTTTCAGCGGTATTGCACGTATGCTGAGTCGTAATTCAAACAGCTGCGCCTCATCAGCACGTTAAAAAACGAGTGAGTTAACACGACTAGTGCTAACTCACTGCATTTACATCAACGCGTGCTAACGCATAGCGATAATCAAGGTGCCCTAACTTAGAAACGATAGGATGCGGTAAGTGAAGCCACGTCGCTATCTACATCGCTATCAATATCTGTTTCATAGCTAGCTGACACTGAAAACTGCTCATTTACCCAGTAATCAAGCGCAACACCTGCGGTTTTTACATTATCGAACCCATCTGGTGCATTGGTATAGCTATAGCTTCCCTGAACGCTCAAACCTGGAGTGAAGAAATATCTGGCGCTGCCTGATAGAACGTCAATATCGTCTGCTACGTACTGAGCAGTAAAGTCCCAGCCTGTTCCCCCATTCCCTACCGTGGTATAACGTGTAAATACAAGTGGTGAAGTCTCATTTGCACTTTCGCTGTAACTTTCCGTACCATTATTAAAGTCGTAAGTGGCACGCTGATAGATGACACCTGCACCAATTTGCCATTGACGGGATAAGTTAAATCCTACCTTTAGGTCAATATTGGTATAATCTTCGTCACTGAATTCGTCGTCAAATTTACTGTGAGCGCCTTCTATGGCAAGCATCCACGTATCGTCTAGGTAAAAAGTACTGCCTAAATTAAATACGTCAATACCATCTAAATTGGCGTAACCACCAGATAAACTAGATACACGCTGAAGATAAGGGTTGATAAGGTAAGCGCCGCTGTTTCCGCTAACTTCTTCAAGGTAGCGCACATATCTTGCACCGTAGAGGTTGTCATCTAACCCTTCAAAATCGACAGCAGTTACCTGTACTTCGTTTTGTGTAGCTGCATGGGCTGCTGAGACTGTAAATACTGAAGCCGTGATAAGTGATAGTACAGTTAGCGTAGTTTTTAACTTATTAGTGTTAGTGTTCATGTCTTTTGTCCTTAAAAAATGTGTTGGGAACGAGATGTAAGATAAGACATTAAAACTTAACGGTTTCTGAACGAAACATGACGAAGTCTGAACAAGTACAAAAGACACAAAAAAACCCGCCGTTAAGCGGGTTTTTAATATTTAGAATTGAGAAGCAATTAAGCGTTTGGTGCCGCTTCAGCGTCAGCTTTTACTGCTGAAAGTTGCATGCTGCGAATTGGGTTCGCGGTGTCATTAGAAAGCTCAACAAGGCGGTTAAGCTGGCCAACAGACATCATAACTGCATAGATAGCGCCTAGGAAGCCTTGCTTATGTAGTTCAAGCACCTGCTCTTCAGGTAGCTCAAGAAGCTTCTTCTCGTTGATGCTCATCATGCCAGTAACGTTGCGCTGCTTACCGTCTTGGTAAGTAAGACGAATTTGAATTGGGTCAAGAAGGTCTAATTCCACAACTTTAGCAACAAAACGCTGAGTTAGCATCTCGCTGTTCGCAAGGTCTGCCAAAAACTTCTGACGGCTATCAAGGAATTCACTGGCTTCACCGGCTTCAGTAAACAAAGGCTGGCCTTCGTCAGAAATAAGATCAGAGTTTTCGTCAATGAAAACACCAAGCTTGTCGCCGTCTGGACGTACGTCGAACGGGTAGCGAAGAATATTCATTGGCACGTGAGGGCCTTTCCAGCTGTCGCCAGTTAGGAAAAGGTTTTGACCTTGTTCCATACCAAGCATAGTCACAACATGGTGGCGCTGGGTGTTATTGTCTTCGATAAATACTAGCGGCATAGTGGCTGCTAGTTGAGCAAACTCACGGATTGATGCTGCTGCAAGGTGTGTACCTTTCGCAAAGCTGAAAGATGTATTTACCGCAACCTTTAGGTCTTTATGCTTTTCTTTATCTAGCGGTACAAAATTAATAGCCATATTTATTTCTCATACTTGTTAGCTGTGGCCCCGGCTTGATTATGTGAGAAGAGCGGGTGCCACTAAAAAATTACGTCGGCCGCGCTGATGCATAGTAGTCATCGATAATTGGCGGAGCGCTTGGGAGTATCCCGTATTCGCGCAATGAAGTCACGCAGTCTTCACCATAACAAGTTTTAAATTTTTATTGCAATGTAAACTTGAAGTAAACAAGCACAAGCGCTCTAAAAATGAGCAATATCGACTAATTTATGGGTTAACGAGAGCAATCTGAGGTAAATGCATAGCAAGTAAAAGCCTATTGTCGTAGTGCGCATTATCCTTTAGTCTCGTATTGCTATTAAGTTAGCGGTTGTTGACCTAAGCGATAAAAAAACAAAATAAGGATTTTCTATGAAGGGGCGCTTCCCACTCTCATCTTGCGCATTACTTATCTCTGCGCTTTTTGCTTCACACTCTGTACTTGCTGAGGCCTCTACTTATTCAGCATCTGAAAAAGCTATCAAGATCGCACAAGAAACTATTATTGTTGATGGACACATTGATGTTCCTTATCGCGTAAAGGAAAAGTGGGTTGATGTCACTAAAGCCACGCAGGATGGCGACTTTGACTACCCGCGCGCAGTAGCCGGTGGTTTGAACGCCCCTTTTATGAGTATTTATGTGCCCGCTAGTTTAGACAACTCTCCAGAGTCTACACAGCTTGCCCATGAGCTCATCGATTCAGTAGAAGCCATTGTAGCCCGTGCACCTGATAAATTTGCCATTGCTAAAAGCCCTTCTGATGTAAAATCCCAGTTTGAAAAAGGGTTAATTTCACTACCAATGGGTATGGAAAATGGTTCTCCTATTCAAGGTGACTTGGCGAATCTAACGGCTTTTTACGAGCGCGGCATCCGCTACATTACCCTCGCTCATAGTCAGGCCAACCACATTTCTGATTCTTCGTATGACCTGCGCAGAAAATGGAAAGGCCTTAGCCCGTTTGGCAAAACCTTAGTGGGCGAAATGAACAACATCGGCATCATGCTAGATATTTCCCATGTCTCTGACGACGCCTTTTATCAGGTTATTGAGTTAACAAAGGTGCCAGTCATAGCATCACATTCTTCACTGCGCCGCTTTACTCCTGGTTTTGAGCGCAACATGGACGACGAGATGATCAAAAAACTCGGCGAAAATGGCGGTGTTATTATGATTAACTTTGGTTCTAGTTTTGTTTCTAAAGAAGCTGGCAAGTGGCGTAGTGGACTTACTGCAGCGCGCAAAGCGTTGGTTGAAAAAGAAGGCGAAGACAGCCCTAAGCTAGAGAACTTTGAAGAGAATTATCGCAAAGAAGTGCCATACCCTTATTCAACCCTTGATGAAGTGCTTGACCATATCGATCACGTGGTAAAACTGATTGGTGTTGATCACGTGGGTATTGGTTCAGACTATGACGGTGTAGGTGACTCACTCCCCATTGGGCTTAAAGACGTGGCGAGTTTTCCAAACCTAGTACAAGGATTGCTGGATAGAGGTTATAGCCGTACCGACATTGAAAAGATATTGAGCGGAAACCTTTTGCGCGTTTGGCAACAAGTGGAAGACTATGCGGCAGCGCACTAGTCGCGCAATGCTTTAAAAATGAAGCGTAGGGAAGCGTGTTATCGCTTCCCCATGCTTTATCTACTCTACTGCACTTTCAACTCTATTATTTTTTGCGTGACACAATTAAGTAAAACGTGCTTGGCAATACCAACAGTGTTAATACCAGTGCACTCGCCATACCGCCTACCATAGGCGCCGCAATGCGCTGCATCACTTCACTACCAGTCCCAGTGGCATAAAGCACAGGCAACAAGCCAACAATAATAGAAAGCGATGTCATCATAACTGGGCGAAGTCTTGCCGAGGCGGCATGGACAATAGCCTTTTTCACAAGCGCATCTTTTTTAGTGTTGCCATTTTCTGTTTCGTGGCTAGTGAGTGCATCTGATACATATTGGTTTAGATAGACCAGCATGATAACGCCTATTTCTACCGCTACACCTGCTAAGGCAATAAACCCAACACCTACCGCCACCGACAGATTAAAATTAAGAAGGTAAAGCAACCATACACTGCCCACCAGCGCCAACGGTAAGGTCGCGAGTATGAGTGCCACATCGCGAAGGCGTTTAAATGCCAGATAAAGCAAAAGGCAGATAATGGCTAACGTTAGCGGTATAACCACCGACAGTTTTGCTTTCGCGCGCTCAAGGTAAGCAAACTGCCCCGCCCACGTGATGGAGTATCCAGCGGGTAAATCGAGGTGCTCTGACAAATGACGTTTCGCGCTATCTACATAGCCCCCTAAGTCAATACCTGTGGCCGAGTCTGACGAGATATCAATGTATACCCATCCATTTAATCGGGCATTTTCGCTTTTAATTCCCGCGGGCCCGTCGTCAATACGCACAGTTGCCACATCGCCAAGGGTAATGTGAACACCGCTTGGCGTGACGAAAGGCATAGATGCTAGAGATTCAGGCGTATCGCGGTAGTGCTGTAAAAAACGCATGGCAATAGGAAAACGCTCACGCCCTTCCACTGACTGCGTAACCACTTTGCCGCCCACTGCCGAGCCCACAATACTGTGAACATCGTCTATCGTCATGCCATAACGCGCCGCCAACTGCCTGTCGATATCGATATAAACATAACGGCCACCTACCACCCGCTCAGCGTAAACTGATGCTGTGTTGGGCAGGTCTTTAAGCAGTGTCTCTATATCCTTTCCGATGGCTTCAATGCCCGCAAGGTCAGGCCCCGCAATCTTGATCCCAACAGGAGTTTTTATCCCGGTTGCCAACATGTCGATGCGGGTTTTAATTGGCATTACCCACGCATTGGTCAGCCCAGGAAATTGCACCAGAGCGTTAAGCTCTTCTTTGAGCTTTTCAGTGGTCATGCCCTCCCTCCACTGCGCTTTCGGTTTAAGCTGAATGAAGGTTTCAATCATCGTCAATGGTGCAGGATCTGTGGCCGTATCTGCGCGTCCAATTTTCCCGAATACCGTTTCAACCTCGGGCAAGGTTGCAATAAGCTTATCCGTCTGCAGTAAAAGCTCTCTGGCTTTACCCACTGAAATACCCGGGTAGGTAGTAGGCATATACATCAAATCGCCTTCGTCCAGTTCGGGCATAAATTCGCTACCTAGTTGGCTTAACGGCCAGTACATGGAAAGCAATAAGCAAAATGCCCCCGCCAAGGTGAGCAGTGGGTAGTTAAGCAGCCGCGTTAGCAATGGCTGATACACACGTTCTAAAGCTCGATTTACCGGGTTCTCGGCTTCAGATCGTATTTTTCCGCGTACGAAATAACCCGCCAGCACAGGAACTAAAGTAATTGCCAGCGCCGCAGCTGCTGCCATGGCATAGGTTTTGGTAAAGGCAAGAGGCGCAAAAAGACGCCCTTCTTGTGCTTCTAATGCAAAAACAGGAATAAAGGATACGGTTATAATTAGGAGCGCAAAGAATAAAGCTGGGCCAACTTCTGTGGTCGACTTAATCACCAGTTCCCAACGTTTGGCTGCCGAAAGCTTTGCAGATGTTGGCGCAGAGGTTGGTATAGATGTTCGCGACTGGGCACTCCCTGTCCCCCCCTGACTTGCTGAATCCCTTTGACTCGCTGAATCCCTTTGACTCGCTGAGGCTCCCTGACTTGATGAAACAGCATGCTGATGAATGTGCTTGTGTAAATTTTCAACCACAACAATAGCGCCATCCACCATTGCACCGATAGCGATAGCAATGCCACCTAAAGACATGATGTTGGCATTAAGTCCCTGCAGCTTCATTACGATAAAGGCGGCGAGAATACCAATAGGCAAACTGATTAACGCAACCATAGATGAACGTATGTGAAACAAGAAGATAGCGCATACCAAACCAACAACCAGCAATTCCTCAACTAGCTTATTGGTGAGGGTATCGACGGACTTATCAATAAGGGTGGAGCGATCGTACACGGGGACGATATTCACCCCTTCCGGCAAGCTCGCTTTTAATGAATCCAGCTTGGCTTTGACCGCATCGATAGTGGCTTTTGCGTTTTCGCCATAGCGCATCACTATAATGCCCCCCAAAGTTTCGCCATTCCCGTTTAGTTCTGCAATACCTCGGCGCATCAACGGGCTTTCTACCACTTGTGCTACATCGTTAATCGTTATGCTAACGCCGTCCTTAATAACACCTGTGGGCAACGCCAGTATGTCATCAATGCCCTGAATATAGCTTTGCGCACTAACCATGTACTCTGCCTCGGCCATTTCAATAACCGAAGCGCCTGACGCGCGGTTACCCCGTTTAAGGGCAATTTCTATCATGGATGGCTGAATGTTGTAGGCACGTAATTTTTCAGGGTCGACAATAACTTGGTATTGTTTAACCATCCCTCCAACAGACGCAACTTCAGAAACGCCTTCAACTGACTGAAGCTCAAACTTCAAGAACCAGTCTTGCAACGCCCTTAACTCACCAGCATCTAGCGCATTTGGCTGACTAGCATCGTTCTCCAACGCATAAATGTAAACCCAACCTACCCCTGTCGCATCTGGACCTAACTGAGGTGTCACGCCTTCTGGAAGTTGCGAAGACGCTTGGCTTAAGTATTCCAGAACACGGCTTCGAGCCCAGTACATGTCTGTATCATCATCAAAGATTATATATACGTAGGCATCGCCGAAGAATGAATACCCTCGCACCGTCTGTGCGCCAGGCACTGACATTAGCGCAGAGGTGAGAGGAAACGTCACCTGATCTTCCACCACTTGCGGCGACTGACCGGGATAGTTTACTTTCACTATAACTTGGACATCAGATAAATCAGGGATAGCATCGACGGGGGTGTTTTTCACCGCCCAGACACCAGCAGTACTGAGCATAATAGCGCTCAGCAATACCAGTATTCTATTGTTTACCGACCAGCGAATTACCGATTCAATCATGGTGCATATGCTCCTTATGATTTATCGATTTTTGTTCTGCCGACTTGTGAACCATTGACTCGTGAGCATCGCTTTGCTCTCCATCGCCCTTCAGGTTGCTCGTATCATGTTTATGATTGCTGTGTTCTGTGCCATGAACCATGCCCTTGTCCATTGCATGTTCACTGCGCTTTCGCATATCGATAACCGTGAATTCTTCGCCAGTCACAAAGGTGAACATGATGTTGTCACCTTCTTTGAACTGAGATAAGTCAATATGCTTTGATACCGAAAATAACATTGTCGCAGGTCCCCGTCCCCATTTTTCAATCGGCCCGCGAGCGATCACTAACTTTGCGTCATTCGAAGCGCCATTCGTTTCGGTGTCAGCCGGCAATTCAATTGCCTCAATTGTACCTGTTGTCGTGGCCTGATGATCGGGCGCTTTCATTCGCTCAAAGTCACTGCTTTTCGACGACTCTGAATCAATCAAAAATTGTGCTGATACCACCACATCATCCTCTGGCAGCAAGCCTTCGACGACTTCAAAATGTGTACTATCGCTTTGCCCCAGCGTTACCCGTACCGACTTAAAGTTGCCATCGCCATCACTGAGTACCACTTTTGCGCCCTCAGCCGTGCGAATAACGGCACTGCGAGGAACCAGTAACTCTGCCTTGCGTTGAGTAGGCTTTATTCCAACGTGGGCAAACATATTGGGCTTTAACGTGTGGTTGTTATTGTTTAGCGGTATGCGCACTTTCAGGGTTCGCGTTGTTTCCGACAAAGACGGATAAATATACTCTACGTGACTTTCCCATTTAGCATCGGACCCATGGTCCATTTCGTCGAGGGTAATCACAGCGCCATTATGAGGCGCTATGATTTGCGCGTACTTTTCAGGCACCTCTGCAATCACCCACACCGTATCTAGCTGTGCGATGCTCATCAAGGTTGTCCCGGGCTGAACGTAAAACCCCTCCCGAATATTCAGAGCTTCTACCACACCGCTTTGCGGCGCGTTAAATGTGACGGTTTGTGCTACCCGTCTACTTTTCTGCAATTCTTCGATAACGCCCTTTGATAGCCCCAGTGTTCTTAGGCGCTCGGCTGCGCCCTGAATTAAACGTGCGTCTCCTCGCTTAAGGGCTAAAACGTATTCTTCTTGTGCGCTAACTAATTCTGGCGAATACAGGGTATAAAGTGCCTGTCCTTCTTCTACTTGCTCACCTTGAGATTTAATGAAAAGCCTGTCGACCCAACCTGATACTCTAGGGTGGATGTGCACAATGCTATCTTCATCGTAAGCAACGTTGCCCACCGCCGTTACGGTCTGTTGAAGTGTTCCAATGGCTACGGGCGCGACTTTAACACCTATATTGTGCTGTACATTTGGCGGAATCATTACGGTACCAGGCGTACGCTCATTACTTTTCGCAGATGTTGCTTCGTCATTGGCGTATACTGGCACCAAGTCCATTCCCATCGGTGACTTCCCCGGTTTGTCACGGCGATAGCTGTCATCCATAGGCGCTACCCAATATAAAGGGGCTTTATCATCAGTTTCGTCGCTAAGGGCACTTTCGCCATTTCCGTGTTTTGATGAATCAGACAACAATAGTGAAGCCAAGCCGAACGCTAATAGGCCGCCAAATAGCAGACCTACTAGCAAACCTTTTATTAGCGTGCTTTTTGTATCTGGAGCAGGGTGAGTTGAAGATGTCATATTAACTACTCTTTATTCGAAAAAATGGGCGTGAGTGGGCAGGTACAAATAAGCAAGTGACGCCAATGTTCTGGCGCGCTCGATGTCGATTTTGAGTAAATCATCCTGTACCTGTACTTGCTTGAGATTGGCATTGACAACATCACCGATATCACCGGTGTCTGTGGTATAAGCTGTCAGTTCAGCTTCAGAAAGTTGCCGTGTTTCACCAATTAACGCCGTTTCATAAAGCGCTTTGCGCTCACTTAGCGCTGACAAGCGTGATTTAAGCACCTCTGCATTCGCGGCAAGCTCGTTCACTTTCAAGCGGAAGTCCGTTTCAGACGCACTCATTTTGGAAGCCGCTGCGGCTATTGAAGCGTCTTGACGAGATTTATTGAAAAACGGAAGGTCTACTTGAACACCCAATGACACAAAATCAGCTCGGCTTGCGCCATTTTGTGCATCTTGTCTGTATCCATAACTTGCTTCAAATGCCCACTGAGACTTAGTTTGCTCTCGCGCTATGTTCACATTTTGCGCTTCTATCTGGGTCTGAATTTGAAGCAGCATAGCCTCAGGATGATGCTGTAGTATTGAAAAAGGCTCACTGTTCTCAATAACCGTTAAGAACGAAGAAAGGCTGAGGTTGCTGTCGTTTAAAATGGCATCGACTTCAATGGCGTCTCGTGTTGATTGAGTCAGGGGCGCACTTACAGATTCATCTAGCGGCGCACCAAACCATTTTGAAAGTGCAGATCTCGCTTCATTTTTTTGCTGATAAGCCTCCACGTATTTATCGTCTAAAGACAACAATGCCAAGCGCACTTGCAATATGTCTTGCTGGGCCGCTGCACCAACGCCTTGGCTGTATCTGGAGTCAGTAAAATCGAGTAGCTGTGTAAGCAATGATTTCTCTTTGTCCAATAATCCAATGCGACGTGTTGCATAGACCCAATCTAACCAGGTAAGGGTAACCTCACGTTTAAGCCACGCCTTTCTCGCTTGGCTCTCTACCGACATTTGATCAGCCATAACCTGATACTTTTTCTGGCTGTAAAAGTTTTCATCGCCTCGCGGTAACTGCTGCTTCAAACCAACTTTAAATTGCGTCATAGGCTCTTGGTCAAATGCGAAGCCGTCGGTAGGCAAGTTTTGTACAGAAGCTGAAACCTGAGGATTTGCCCAATATGATGACGCTTCAGCTTCTGCATTAAAGCGATCCTTTCGATGCGCATTCCCTTTAAGCAAAGGGTCGTATTGAATAGCTAACTGCAGCGCTTGTTCCAGGCTTAGGGTCTGCGCGACAACGGGCTTATTAGCCATCAAAAAAGAAGAAAGCACAAAAATTAAGGCGAACAAAGCGCTTACTTTACAAGGTCTGTTAGCGCTTTCGTTCACTTTTTTGGGTACCGAATAGTTGCTCATGTATAACATCACTTTTCAGGTGTAAGGCGTGTTGACGTTGCCCCGCTCTTCGCTAAATTCGACAAAGGGGATTAGCAAAAAGGCTTACCACGCGTTACATAGATAAAAGATTAGAGACATCTCAAAACAACAAGACGACGTCGTGACATAAAAACGTCTCTGCTGCGAAATAAATCCGCGAGATAGATCTATGCTGTGAAAAGTGACTTAGGTGGGCGAAACTGCCCGAAGTGAGGAGATGAGCGCTGCCCCAGTATAGGTGCAGTGGCAGCCATTCTGGCTACCGATATTTCGGTTTCAACGGTAGGCTGAATAAGCGCACTCGCGCTAAGATTAAAACAGTGATCGGCTGGGCAATTACATTCATCCTTGCAGCAAGACATGTCACTCATCTTCGATGCTTTCACGCTATTCACGCCTGCATCGCTAACTTGTACGCCGTCGAACTGAGCGGGTTTGCTCTTGCTGTTTTTAACACTTAAATCCGCATGTTGTGATGACAATTCTTGGTGCTGACAATGTGTATTAGCAGACTCAGACATTCGAACCTGATGGTTAGCATGAGCAGCATCCGACTGCGGTGTCATCACCGACATTGAATGGGCATGTTCGTATGAATGTTCGATAGATACAGCGCTACCTGACGACACGAGGGCCATCATTAAGAACAGTGTAAGGATAAACGAACTTGCATTCGCCGACCTATACCGTTTGCGCGTTAAACCAATCCGAAACTTTCTCAAATACTGTACTCAAAATATTGCTGTCTATTGTGCAACGAAATAATAGCGTGATGTAACCAAGCAGTAAAGCTAGCCGTTAATGTCGCTAAGCTAGGGCCTGTTGACCTTTGTTGTACACCAGAGGTCAACAGGCCCCAGTAACTTATTCAAACTGAGACAGGTAATCTCGCAACATAAGGCCCATGGTTGAAAATAGCGGGTTTGCTTTAGGTACCGCACACTCTTCTTGCTGATTAACCATGCTTGCGTTGAAATTCATTTTATTGAGCAAGCTTGTATTCACAACTAAATCTGCATGGCACAACCCGTACGATTCATCGATAACGAAAAAGGTATTCGGACCTTTACTTGCGTCCATTAACTGCTCTATTCCGAGAATTGGCGTGGTTACATCAGCTTGAGAATGAGCGGCAAATAGCGGCACTTCAATTTGCTGTCCTTCCTCGACTTTGTCCCGAATGATGTTTATTAAATCCATCAATTCCAACCCTGCTAAACCTGCCACATTTGGATACTTGTAAGGGTTGGGGCCATGAGTTTGATAGGTTCCATCAATAATTCTGGCTAAAAGTTTAATGCCCCAAATTCGAGACATACTTTCAGCATTATCAGACAGCGCCAGCGCGCCAGAAAATAGCATAAGACCATCAATATTATTTACTTCGCTTCCTGTACTATCCAGATAATGTTCAACCGCCAGCGCACCACCTGTAGAGAAGCCACCTACAAGCAAAGTATCACCCATGCTATCAGCCAATTTAATGACTTCATCAACATGCCCCTGCCAGCGCTCAGCTAAATCCCAGTCAGACATGTCATCATCGGCATCTCGTTTACCATGCCCAGGCAAAAGCGGCACGACTACAGTGAAACCCTGTTCAAATAAGATGTTGGCGATTTCACGCATGAAGAAAGGTGAGTCGCTTAAGCCGTGGATAAGCACTGCCACCTTGCTGCTTGATTTGTTGGTCAGCATGAAAGGCGAATTGCCTTCATTGCGCAATACGTTGCTGCATACCGAAAAACGATTGAGTGCCGTTTCTCTACACGGCTGGGTTTGGCCCCACTCTTTTTCGTAAAATGCTTTGAACTGATTTTGAAGGTCTGAAAAACTTCTGCTTTTCATTTCGCTCGTATCGGGTATAGATAAATTTGCGGCTATAGCCATATTTACACCTAAAAGCGCAACAATACCTATGAGCATTTTTACAAAAAACTTCGATGACACTATTATTCTCCGCTACGGATAATTAATAAAAAACGGGAGCAGTTTACCATGCTCCCGTTTCTTGTGACGATTAATACGTATATTACGTTAGCTAAAGTAAACCTCTAGATCGTCAGAACCACCGATATGTTTACCACCGATAAAGACCTGCGGCACAGTTTCACGACCGCTAATCGCCGTTAAGCTGGTTAGTGATGCATCTTTGCCCAACACGATTTCTTCGTACTCGTAGCCTTTTTCATCAAGCAGTTTTTTCGCTTTAGCACAGAAAGGACAACCCGGTTTTGTGATAATAGAAACAGGTGCGTTAGTTTGCTCTTCTGGCGCAATGTAAGCCAGCATGGTATCTGCATCCGACACCTCAAACGGGTCGCCAGCTACATCAGGTTCAATAAACATTTTGTCTACCACGCCATCTTTCACTAGCATCGAGTAACGCCAACTTCTTTTGCCGAAACCCAAATCCGCTTTATCGACTAGCATACCCATGCCATCGGTAAATTCTCCGTTACCGTCGGGAATAACGGTTATGTTAGCGGCTTCTTGATCTGCGGCCCATGCATTCATAACAAAAGTATCGTTTACCGATACACAAACAATCTCATCAATGCCGTGTTTCGCAAACTTTTTCGCTAAAGCGTTATAGCGAGGCAAGTGGGTAGAAGAACAGGTTGGTGTAAAAGCACCTGGAAGTGAGAACACCACGACATTTTTGCCAGAAAATAATTCATCTGTCGTTTTCGTTACCCACGTCTCACCTTCTCTGCACGGAAATGAAACGCTAGGTACTTTTTGGCCTTCTTTGGAAGTGAAGCGACTTTCTGACATAACAACCTCTTATCGGTAATCTCAATTATAAAGTAAGAAGACTAGAATGAGTTTTTGCACAAATCAATAGGTATTGTCTTACATTCGTTAATATCGATTTTGATGCTGAACCTAGCTGATAGCCTGCCTATGCTTTGAGTGGAGGTTAGGTACGGTCGTGACACCATTCACGACCCACCGTAACGCTCAGTATTTTAACATAAGCGATATTCGAGGGTTATCACCATGATTATTTTGGTTGGTGGAGAAAAAGGCGGTAGCGGAAAGAGCTGCCTAGCACAAAACATTGCAGTGTATCTTCGCACTGAAAAAGGTGCCAAGGTGTTAATGGTCGACTGTGACCCGCAGCGAACGACCTCAGACTGGATCCAAGAGCGTAAAGCTAACCCTCGTCTCGCTGAAATTAACTGTGTTCAGTTATACGGTAAAATACGTAACGAATTACTTAGCCTGCGTCAGTATTACGATTACGTTGTAATAGACTGTGGTGGACAAGATAACCTAGCGCTTCGCTCGTCAATGGCGGTTGCTGACCATATACTAATTCCACTTAGACCCAAACGTCGCGATCTCAAAACGGTACCTCACATGGAAGATATTTTATCTACCTGTAAAATGGTTAACCCGAAAATGAACGCCGCGTTCGTTATCACACAGTGCCCTTCTCTACCTAGCCTGGCAAACCGTATTCTAGAGGCAAAAGAAGTGTGTCGCTCATTTGGCATTCCCGTCCTAAACTCTGTTACTTTTAGTAGAAACATGTATGACGATTCAGAAGAGTCAGGGCAGTCAGTTATTGAGAGTGAACCAGAAGGTAAAGCGGCCACAGAAATAAGAACCTTGTTTGAAGAGCTACTAGCTGGCAAAGTGGAGGATGCTTATGAGTTTACTCAACCTCAAAAAGTCGAAGCCGTTAGCTAAGCCCAATCTACGAACTGTAGAAGATTTTATCGACGATGCGCTGCTTTATGCCCAAGGTAAAGTGGATAAAAAGCAACCATCGGCGGCAAAAAACGATTTAAAAGACCTTCGTACAGACCGCGTCGTGCCGATAAGAAAGCCTGCAAAATCAGAAGGTATGCGACATGCTACCTTTACGTTAACACCGCAATGTATTGAAAAACTTGCAAACATTGCCCAAAAGACAGGTAAAGCCAAGTCTGCACTGATTCGAGAGTGGATTGAAAATAACAGCATAAATTAGACTAAAGTATAAATCCAAATACGTATTTCATTCGTTTTATCCTTCACAATAATAATGTTGCCTTGGCGTTAGCCTACTGGGATACTCACCGACAGCATGTTCTGACAGCGTATAGGAGATACAATCGAATGGGCCGTGAAGGATTTAGCACAGTGCGCGTGCTGGTGTGTGCCCTGCTAATTGCTGTGCATGGCGCACAGGTAAAAACGGTAGGAGCGTTCGAGCTTTTCAATACCGAGATTGCTGATGTCGAGAACCTTTTAAATGCCAAGCAATATGCTGACGCCGATAGCAAGGCACTGTTGCTTTTAGAGCAAGCGCTACAACAGCAACAAATGTCTGCTGATACATTTTCTGCCCTCGGACTCTTACTTCAAAACGCATCGCGTTTTGAGGTGTCAAAAGCCATTTTTAATGCCGCCTTAGAGCGCTACACCACAGATGGTGAATTAAACAAAATGGCGTCAACGCTATTACAACTAGCCACCTCAGAAAGACACCTTTCAAATTATTCCATTGCACTGACTTATGTGCGTCGCGCTATGTCTATTGCTCAAATTGAGCGTAATGAATTACTTAAGGCTAAATTGAACCTTGAGCTAGGCATAATTCAACAAGAACAAGGCGAAATTGAAACCGCTTTGGAGCCGTTAAAGCAAGCGCTACGTTATTTTCGTGAAAATAACATGGCCAATGAAATGAGTGTTACGTTGCTGCGCATCGGTGAGATATACAGTTTGCTCAACCAAGCTACTTTGGCTCATACCTACTACCAAGACGCTTTCGACAGTATCGAGGAAACACAGGAGACCCGATTACTTGGTGTGATCAAAACTCGTATTGGTGCCCTGTCTCTCAAAACAGGCTCTGTAGACCAAGCGATAAGAGCAATTAACGAAGGTCTTGAACTCCTGCTATCCACCTCTGATGTAGGGGCCATAGCCGAAGCAAAAATGCTATTGGGAAGAGCATTGGTTGAAAACGGCGATACGGCTAAAGGGCGAGAGTTATTGCAAGAAGCCATGCAATTTGCCGATTCATCGGGTCAGGCAAAATTGGTCAAAGAAGGCAGACTCGCTTTAGCGCAAGCCTATATGAAAGAGCAGAGTTTCGAATTAGCCTTAGAAGAGGCCCGCACGGGTACCATTGACGCGAGAAAAAATAGAGACCTTAGAGGACAGCTTAGTTTTCTTTCGTTACAGCTAAGCGCCTTTGTATCACTAGGCGAATTCAAAAAAGCCCTAGATATTCAATCTGTTATGCAGCAGCTGCGTGAAGTACTACTTGATTCAGAAAACAAGTCTGCCATTGAAGGCCTGCAGGCTGAGATTGAGCTTGTGAGGCAATCTAGGACGTTGGAGAAACTGGAAGAATCCAAGCAGCTGGCGTTAGCGCAAGCTGAGCGAGAAAACCTGCAGACGACTCTTTTTTGGAGCATATCATTAGCAGCGTTACTCTTGACGTTTTTAGTGTGGAGCCGCTACAAACAACGTCAGCAAACGATTATTTTGCGCCGAGAAGTACGCCAGCAAACACTCAATCTTCAAGAAAAAAATCAAGAACTGGAAAGAGCCTATAAAACGCTAGAAGAGGTAAGCCTGCGCGATCCGTTAACGGGTTTGTACAATAGGCACTACCTCGAATCGCAGCTTCCCGGTGAAATAAGGCGCAGCCAGTTCTCGGCAAAACAAAGCCCCAGTACAGGAAAGACGAAACAAGACTTACTTTGCTTACTTATTGATATCGACCACTTCAAGCGCATCAACGACGACTATGGGCATATTGCCGGCGATAAAGTGCTATCAGCGTTTGCCAATGTCCTCAAAGAGGTGTTCAGACAAACGGATTTAATTATTCGATGGGGAGGCGAGGAGTTTCTTGTGGTTTGTCGCCAATCCACTCGTGAAGAGCTCCCTGAGGTTGCCGAGCGCTGCCGAGAAATGGTCGCAAGCACCCCTTTTGATATCGGCTTAGAAAAACCAATCAATATTACTTGTAGCATTGGCTTTTCGCTGCTTCCTCCAGATAGAGAGGAAGACTTTGATACCGCGTGGAAACGTACATTCGCTGTTATCGATTACGCGCTGTATGCCACTAAGTTATCAGGGAGAAATGGATGGGTTGGCGTAATCGAAACGCTTAAAACTCAAAGGGAATACCCCACTCCACTAGATACGAAGTTTAATTTTCCTGGTTCGAGAATTGCCACATCGTTCAACAACGTGGCAAGTATCAAATGGCCGGAGACCCTCGAGAAATAGCAGTAGAGGAATAGAGATATGTACAGAGGAAGCTGCAGCTGCCAAGCAATTCAATATGAAATTGATCATATCGGAGAGCTTGACGCCGATGACGAAACGCTAAGCCATTCAGATACCAGTGAACTGCGCGTTACAATTGAAAAAGAGCAGCTGGTTATTGACTGTGCACCGTCAGCGCTAGCGGAACTACACGAGGCTAATGACGAAACCCACCACGTGTGTAACATTTGTGGGAGCGTTATCTTTGTTGAGCGTGGCTCTAACCAAGTGTCGGTTGAGGTGACCTTCAGCGGTCATGACGTCTTAGCAGAGTCTCACTGCCAGTTTGTATTTTAAGTGGGTACACAAGGATAAAGGCGAACTGCGAGTTCGCCCAGATATCAACAGGTGAGAAGTACATTTCTCTCCTGTTTGGTAGTCATGTCTACCCTAGTCGCTATTTTTGATGTCTTCCATATGGTATTTATCAATGAGCGAATACAACGTGGGACGAGTGACGCCAAGTAATTCTGCCGTTTTCGACATATTCTTATCTGCTTTTTGATAGGCCCTGCGAATAGCTCGACTTTCAGCAATTTCTCGCACTTCACGCAGATTCAACGTTTCAGGCTCATCATGGGCATCTACAGGCATCAAGCCTAAATCGTCAGGTTGAATTACCGTACCTTCAGCCATAATAACCGCAGACTTTAGCTTGTTTTGCATTTCTCGAATGTTGCCCGGCCACTTATGGGCTAGCATGGCGTTAACTGCAGTTTCTGAAAAGCTCTTCGCTTTAGCTTTGAATTCTTCGCGATAAATATTCAAGAACGTACGTGCAAGTAAAATAATGTCTTGGTCTCGTTCACGTAAAGGAGGGATCATGATCGGCATTTCCCCCACACGGTAATATAAATCTTCCCTGAATGTTTCTTGTGCCACCATAGCCTGTAAATCGCGGTGCGTTGCACAAATTACGCGTATATCAACGGGAATTTCATTGCGTCCACCAACGCGCTCGATCACGCGCTCCTGCAGAAAACGAAGCATCTTAGCTTGCAGACCAATGGGCATATCACCAATTTCATCTAAAAATAGTGTTCCGCCTTGTGCTGTTTCTATCTTGCCGACGGTGGTTTTGTTCGCGCCAGTAAAGGCCCCTTTTTCGTAACCGAACAACTCACTTTCTAGTAAGTTCTCTGGGATAGACGCACAGTTAATAGCAACAAAAGGTTTGTCTTTTCTAGGGCTGTGTTCGTGAATACTGCGCGCGAAAACTTCTTTACCTGTGCCACTTTCACCAAGTAACAGAGTGCTTATGTCGGTATTGGCAATTTTCTCAGCGCGACGTACCACTTTTTGAATAGCTTCGCTGTTACCCACTATTCTGGACATGCCAGAACGGGTGCGGGCAAGAATGCTATTCTCATGCTCTAACTTAGACAGATTAAGCGCACGGTGCACCAATAATTTGATGGTATCTGAATCGATAGGCTTCTGATAAAAATCGTATGCCCCAAAATCGATTGCTTTTAATGCGTGTTGTTTATCGTTATTACCTGTAACAACGATAACTTTGGTTCTAGGCGCTAGCGCAATGATGTCGTGAAGAATACGCAAACCTTCCGACGCATTCGCTGGATCTGGCGGAAGCCCTAAATCTAGGGTAACAACCTTAGGTTCAAAACGACGGAGCTGGGCTATGGCAGATGTGTGATCGTCCGCAAAAACAACGTTGTAATCGGTAAGACTCCATTTAAGTTGCTTTTGGATACCTAAATCATCATCTACTACCAAAATGGTATCGGTCATTTCATCATCCTATTATTCTACTTCATCCATCGAAAGGGAGTGGATTTGATAATATCCACTTTTTAGTTATACACCCTATCCTATCGGAAAATACAGCGTAAAACAGCTACCGCGTCCAGGTTCACTTTGAACAGTTAGTTTGCCACCGATAGACTCGATATATGTTTTTGCATCATATGCACCGATCCCCATACCAGCATTGCCTTTCGTGGTATCAAATGGCTTGAATAGTCGCTCTTCAATAAACGCTTTATCCATACCTGACCCTGTATCTTCTATCAAAACTAACTGCGTTTTGTTGTCAGAATTTCCAGTAATCACCACGTCGACTTCTCCGTCATCTGCGGTTGCCTGCTGAGCGTTGCTGATTAGGTGATAAAGCACGTTTGCCACCTTATCCTTATCAACCGTCACGGCCGTTTCTTTTAGCACATGAACTGTTGGTAGCGGACGTAAACCTGAACAGCGGTTGTTGACCACATCTTTGGCCAGCTCCGAAATCAAAAATTCTGAGTTTACACCTTCTTCAACGGCCTTCTTATCAGTCAGCTGTTTGAGCATTTTTTCCATTCTTGCCTTAGTATGCTCCAAGGTTTCGAAGGTGTCTTCGATAAATTCAGGGTTGTGTTTATGCTGTTGAGCATTGGCAAGAATAAGGTCGACTTGAGCAAGTACATTTTTTAAGTCATGTAAAACGAACGCAGACATTCGATTGAACGCCGCAAACTGGGCGTTTTCTGCTACCACTTGAGCGGCCTCGTGGTGCTGCATGTACGTGCCTACTTGCTCAGATACGGCGGTTAGATAGTCTTTCACTTCCCAATTTAAAGTGATTTTTTCATTGTCTCCTGACGCGAGAACAGCAAATCCCCACAGTTTTCCCTCTTTTAAGAAAGGCACGAAGAGTTGGTAGCCCCATGCTTTTAGTGCATCTCTATCTAACTTTAACCCCTCGTAATCGAATGGTTTGACGAGGTAGGCGTCCGTATCAATGATCCAGCCATTTTTGTCGCTGTAACTTGCAAGCGTTTCCAACGTTGTACAGGTAGCGTTGTTTTCTTTCGAATCAGTTGACGCTTCATTGTTATCTGTTGACGCAGTGTTTGTAATAGGTGATGCCTTAGCCACGCATTCATAGCCATTCTGCGTTACTTTAAACAGCAGACCTGACTCATATTGAATGGCGTTAAGCATTCCTGTTAGGCCAGCGTGGTAAACATCTGATGAGGTATCCCCTGCACGTGTTAACCACTGCGTTAATTTCACCCATTCAACGCGGTAGTCGAACTGATTCGCAAAGAAATGTTTAGTGATAAATACTTTTATCTTAGTGCGAAAGCCGTTGGACAAGAATACAGTGGCGAGCAATGCGAATGACATCACAACCAATATGATTTGAACCGTCGCTCCCCAGTTGCCTCCCATATAATTTATGGCGTAGCCGACAACAGCCATCACAAAAAGATAACCGCCCGCCACTAAGAGTAGAGAGCTGTGCAATACCACGTCCCGCGAGATAAAGATATCAATGCCCCAGTGATGAATTCGTCGAATCGATATGACGAGTAAGGGCATTAACAAGAAGTAAATATAGCCTCGTGCCGCTATGTAGCCAATTTCAACCTGGTTTACCATGGTAGCGTTTGCATAAGTAACGAACTCAAACAGGTTGGTTGCTCCCAGATAAATAATGATTGGTTTAAACGCCCACTGCTCACGCCCCGCCTGTCGATATACAACTTCCAGAAGAACAAGCACTTCTAATGACAGCACGATCAGTACAAGAAAGCTCCACGCGGGATTTACTACCAATAGATAAGGGGCTAGCAATGCTGCTAGTGCGGGGGCAATAATAATTAACGTTACAGGTCGTTTTAGAACGTCGAATATATTACTAAAGCTGGTCTGTATACAGCCAGCCAAAAAGAGTAACCATGCGAGCTGCTTAAGCACGTCAGCGCTGAGTAACCAGCTTAGCGAGATAGGTCCAAATAGCGAAGTGATTAAGGTTGTAGACCATAAAAAGGTGGCTGCGGTCGCCAACACCAATAAATGCTTGGCTACGCCGGGTTTGCGTACCGTTAACAACAGCAATAAAAGGGCTAAATGCGCCAGACTATTTAACCCATAGCCTACATCTGAAATCATCCTTTTATCTCACCTTTATTATCATTATTTAGGAGATGAAATACAGGGAGGCGCATTGATGCAACGTCCCTGAAACCTTCGATATACAGCACATAACGTTTTCAGCTAGGTACGGTGCGCAGGCATCGCCCGCGCTATGATAAAAACTATCGTTTACGGATCACTAGTGAGCCAATTGAATACCCTGCACCGAAAGAGCAAAGTACTCCCACGTCACCGGCAACCAGGTCTTCATGGTTTAAACCAAACGCAATCACAGAACCCGCAGAAGCCGTGTTGGCATACTCGTCCAACACAATTGGCGCTTCGGTACGGTCAGCATCGCGACCTAACAGGCGTTTGCAAATCAAGGTGTTCATATTGATATTAGCTTGGTGAAGCCACCAACGCTTGACGCCTTCTGGCGTAATGTCGTGACTCGCTAAATGCGCTTCAATATGCGCTGCTGCCAATGGACACACTTCCTTGAAAACTTTGCGACCCGCTTGATGGAACAGCTTATCAGGTCCATACGGATCAACGTCTTCGGCACGTGTCATGTAGCCAAAATTTGAACGAATATTGTTTGAGAATTTCGTCAATGCTTTGGTGCTTAGCACGTCGTACACGTGCTCACTTTTGGCGGTTTCAGCAAGCTCAAGCACCGTCGCCGTAGCCACATCGCCAAAAATAAAGTGACTGTCGCGATCAGCGTAGTTAATTTGCGGTGAGACCAACTCAGGGTTAATAACCAACACGCGAGTCGCATTTTTCGCGCTCAGCATTTCATAGGCGCGATGCATACCGAACGTTGCTGCAGAACAAGCAACTAGCATATCGAAACCAAACCCTTCAATATTAAGGGCTTCTTGTACTTCAATTGCAATCGCAGGATAAGCACGCTGGGTGTATGCACACGACACAATCACAGCATCAATTTCATCGGCCGTAACATTGGCGGATGCCAGAGCTAACTTGGCTGCTTCGACGGCAATTTCAGCTTGGTGAGAAAGTTCGTCATCTGCTCGAGGGGCAATCTTAGGCTTCATTCGAGTGATGTCTAGCGCACCCTCTTTTTGATAGATGTAGCGACTTTTAATTCCTGATGCTTTTTCGATGAACTCTGCACTTGAATAAGGCATTGCTGCTACATCACCTGATTCGATTTGCGCTTTATTTTCTTCGTTAAACGCATCTACGTAAGCATTGTAGCTATCTACGAGCTCTTCGTTAGTTATACTGTCTTTAGGGTGCCATACACCCACACCACTAATCACAACTTGCTGAGACATAGGCATTCTCTATTATTTGATAGCACTACGGTGGTATTGAGCATTGCGTTACTCTGTGTCCTAAACGCATCTATACCAGTGCAATTGAGCCTAATCGTATTTACCTTTAAAAATACGACTGCGTTTTATGGGTTATAGCTTACCCTAATCCTTAAACGGTGTAACCATAGTGAACGCAAGGAAAGCTCTATTCCTCCTTTTAATACCAGTCCGCATAGATAATTACCCACTCAGCGAGACTTAAAATGTTCGTAACCGTGGCGTGTTTTCGCAGGTATAGTGGCTCTACATCAAGGTGACACAAAAAAGAGTAAGGAGACTTTAAACTCGGCCTTCGGGAAGGTCTGGCAAGCTACCAATAAAAAACCCCGCTTCAAAGCGGGGTTTCATGTAATCAATGCGGGAGCTTACAGCTGGTTGATTTGCCACACCGTTACTGTGCCGCTAACTTCGTTGCCTACAACAAGAAGAGGCACACCGCTTGGGCTGTCTTCAGCGCTAACAAAAACCAGGCTTTCTGGCGCTAAGTCACCAATGACATCGTCGCTTGTCAAACCTTCGGTTAGGTCACGGTTAATTACATATTCTGCAAATTGAACGTCATAAGGGTTAGTAACGTCGTATACGAAAATACCGCCCATGCGCTCTGTGCCGATAAACGCGTAAGTGCGATCGCCAACTTGACCCACGGTTAACGCTTCTGGCTCAGGACCTTTATTCTCCGAGCGCGAGTCGCTTGCATTTTCATCGTCACCATTGTTGAACTGCGCCCCATGAACCGACGCTGTAATACGTTCAAAATCATCACCCGAGTCATAAACCACTAAACCGTTTTGATCCCAGATTGTGAATGAACGTGCACCGTAAGCGTACGCTGCATCGTACTCTCCGTTTCCGTCAGCATCACCCATAGCTGAAGTTACACGTAAGTCGTCCGCTTCACCTGTCGCCTGTAGCATAGCTAATTCAGAGTTGGCAGCAGCGGTAAGATCTTCTACTTTAACTTCGTCTGTATAAGCTAGACAGCCATCATCTTCGTCAAAATCAACACCACCTGCAGCAGTACATGCCGCCTCATCAGCAGCGTCAAAGAAGTACTCACGGGCATCGCCTTCGTTAGCGGTAAGAATGAAAGTCGCATCCTTCCATGTAAAGTTAGCAATGGTATCAGGCTGGTATACACCATAAATACCTGTGTACTGACCAAAACTCACCGCATCATTTTCTTGGATATCAATATTAAGTCCAGCCCAAGACTTAGTTCCTAGGCCGACGACATCTACCGTTAACTCTTCCAAGTCAATAATCGCAAGGCCATTGTTTTCCTGAAGACTAACGTATGCAACGTCGTTAGTAGCGGTGATGTATTCTGGTTCCAGATCTTTCGCTACCGTTGAGGTAATAGCTGTGCCGTTAATCGTGCGTCCTGCTGGGTTAGGAAACATCATTCCCTGCGCCATCAAATCTGCTTCAGTACCGTTTAGAGCAGTAAAGCCAACGGTCGTCCCCGTTTCTTCTGGCTCACCACTTGCAAGAATATTAATGACGCTAACAGAACCTTCAGGGTCAATGGTGTAGTCATCAGAAGGCTCACCCTCGTTCGCTACCAACACTTTGCCACCATCTGGCGTAAAAGTGACCATATCCGGTAGTGCGCCAACCTCGACAGAATCCAAAAAGGCTGGAGCAGAACTGTCTAGCCCGTTGTAGAACAACACATAACCGTTATCAGTTTTAACGTCTGCAGGTACAGCTACAGCCATAAGGTCACCGCTAACCGCAATACTTGTTAAGCTACCTAAAGTCACACCATTTATATCGGCAGGCAGTGCGATAGTGGTAAGCGTTAGCGTAGTGGTGTTTATCGGATCAGCCATAGTAGCCGTGCTTACGCTAGAGGCATCAATAACTGCTATTGTATTCGTCTCGCCGTTTGTCGCGTAAATCGTATTGGTCTCAGCATGGTACTGAACAATTTCTGCGGCCGTTTGATTGCCTAAGAAAGCACGACCAACGATATCCATTGCAATGCCGATTGACGCATCGGTACCATCACTTCCGTCTGCCCCTGGGTCACCTTGTTCCCCTTGAGGTCCTTGAGCTCCTGTTTCGCCCTGCGCACCGTCGTCACCATCAAGGCCACATCCCGTGAGCGCCGCTGATACTAAAAATGCAAGTAACCCGTATTTAAACTTATTACGCACTGCCATTTGATTTCCTTTTTATTTGTATTTTTGTCGTACGTTATGAGGCTCGAGAAACCCAAGGATTTTTCCACCTTGTTCTCGCAAAGCGAAGGAAGAAAACAGGGATCCCTAACCTTAGTACACCAGAAATTTTATGTAACTTCTATGTATAAATTAGAATCAGTTTATGACACAAATATTAAATAGGCAAAAGCGCGTAACTTTTCTATAACAATAGATGGCACACACGCCGCTTTAAATATGGACAGCACGGAGCAGTAGGCTCAAAGTAATCACACTTCGTTCATGCAATTGTAAGCATATATTTCAAATATCCTAATGCGTGTAAGGAAAAACGGTTTAGCTTAACAGCGGAACACGCTTCGCTTTTTCAAAGGTATAGTTTTATTTATAAGCACTATCTGATACTAATATTGCCAAATAGACGTATAAGCTGAATGGGATAGTGCTTTAGCGCGCAAAAGTGAGCGAAGCGAGAACATTCAGTGATAAAAAAGGATTAACCATGAAATTGAAATTCACAGCTTCGGCAGTTATTGCCGCAGCGCTTACTTTAACAGCCTGTGCAACATCTCCTACGGGTAGAAATCAAGTGTTGCTCTATTCTGAAACTCAGCTCGCGCAAATGGGTGATCAGGCATTCACGGGCATGAAAGAAGAATTAAAAATTTCGAATAAAGCGGTTCAAAATTCTTACGTAGAATGCGTTGCAAATGCCATCACTGCTCAAGTACCAGCCACGGTATTCAATGGTCAATGGGAAGTCGTTGTATTCGACGATGAACAAGTTAACGCATTTGCGCTACCCGGTGGAAAAATTGGTGTCTATACAGGCTTGCTCAACGTTGCAGAAAACCAGCATCAACTTGCTGCTGTCATTGGCCATGAAGTAGGTCATGTTATTGCAGAGCATGGTAATGAGAGAATGTCGCAGTCAACATTGATAAATATGGGCAGTCAGGCGGTAGGCCAAGTTTTAGCCGCGAATGAAGTGCCTCAGTCGGGTCCCATCATGGCTGCGATCGGATTAGGTGTTCAAGTCGGTGTCCAACTTCCTTTTAGCCGAACTCATGAATCTGAAGCCGATGTCATTGGTCTTCAGCTAATGGCGAAGTCTGGGTTTGACCCAAGACAATCTGTAAACTTGTGGCAAAACATGGACGCAGCAAGCGGCGGCAACCGCCCAATGGAACTTTTGTCGACTCACCCAGCACCTCAAACCAGAATTGATAATTTACAAGCGAACATGCCTAACGCCTATGCAGACTATCAAGCTACTGCTTACCGCCCGAACTGTCGCTAAAAGTAAGTAATACCATTTCGTATAGGTCATTACCCGCTCATCGAGAGTTAAAATGTTCGTAATCGCGGCGTGTTACGTCGCACTTAATCTTAGGATAAAAAAAACGCTGCGAAATGCAGCGTTTTTTGTCTGAAACCAACGAAATTATTCGCTGTCTGCTTTGTGAAGATGTACATCCATTTGTGGGAATGGAATTGAAATACCCTCTTCATCAAAACGCAGTTTAACGTTTTCAGTAAAGTCGAATTTAACACCCCAGAAATCGGCAGAATTCACCCATGGACGAACAATAAAGTTCACGCTGCTGTCGGCCAGTTCAGATACTGCAATTTTAGGCGCTGGCTCTGCAAGAATACGTTCATCAGCCGCCACCATTTCTTCAAGAATTCTTTTCGCTTTAAGAAGGTCAGCGTCGTAACCAATACCAACAACCATGTCTACACGACGCGTGTCTCTTGCTGAATAGTTAGTGATATTGCCACCGTAGATGTTGCCATTAGGAACAATAATTTCTTTATTGTCTGGTGTGTTCATTGTTGTGGTGAAAATACCAATCTTAACAATAGAACCAGCAGTACCTGCAGCTTCGACAAAATCACCCGCTTTAAATGGTTTGAAAACTAGAAGCATTACGCCAGCTGCAAAGTTCTTAAGCGAGTCTTGCAATGACAAACCAATAGCTAAACCAGCAGCACCTAATATAGCAACTAATGACGTTGTATCTACGCCTAACTGATCAAGCGAAGCGACAATAACAAACAGCATTAGAATGGCGCTAAGGATAGCTTCCAAGAAGTCCACTAGCATGTTGTCGTATTTAGACTTGGCCATTAGGCGTCTAAATACAGATAAAATGAATCCAACTACGATCCTACCTATTACATAAATCGCGATTGCCATCAGAATGTTAATCCCCCACGGGATGGCGTAATCGTTTATGTACCTTTCAACATCGCTTGCAGAAAAAAGCGAAAGTTTTTCTTCCATAATATGGTCCTTGTCATGGTTAGTTGATAATTGCTCAAATACGGTAGCAGCTATTTGATTTAAGACCAATATAATATGGGCTCAAACACAGTAAATTTGCTCTAAAGTCTAAGCTACATGGGTATTTAAAAGCGTTAGCATTATACAAAAGTAGAGGAAATTCATTTGTTTTACTTTAGGATCCACTGTCCTTTTCTGTACATTTTTGCAGCGGTTTGTTGACCATCTAAGCAAGGCGGGTGTTTGACGGTCTAGTAGCTCTAAATCGACAAGTTTCTATGCCGTATAGGTGGCACATAAGCGCTAGAATGAAAAAACAAAAAATGAACGTATTTTCTTCACTTGTCACACGCTTGTCACTCAACAAGCGCATCCTTCATCACGAAGCTTAAATGCGCTTTGTGTTTCTTTTCCATTTTTTGGAAGTTACCGAGTTATAAGACATTTTTTTTGATGATTTTTTAGCCTCAAAGTTTTAGACTAAAGTCTCATGAAAGTTGACTGTTCACTACGCCTCATCAGTGTGTGTTGAGCAACTTCATGAAGGAGCTTTAGCAAACTATGTCACGTAAAGGATTAACGCATGTTGCTTCTCATAACCCTGTTTTCGGTGGTTTTGTGTTTATTTTTATATTCACTGCGCACCGATAAAGGAAAACATACTAAGTACGCAAGAGCGGACTACCGCCCAGCAGCCCAATCGAAGTCTTCATCCAACGTGTTGAAATCTACTTCGAGAAACTCTTCGCCTTCCGCGGCCTAGAGAGTGAGTCATGTGATTCTTAAATAGGCAGCATGCTGTCGTTTGCGTAAGTTTTTGCATATTTACTTACGCGATGTTGTCGACAGCATTGCAACCTGTATCCACACACGTATCATACGCGTTAAAACTACACATCTGATTTGCTATGCGTATACCAAGAGTTTATTACCCCAATCCAATCCCGTTAGAACAAGAGTTTGAGTTAACTGAAGACGCCGGTCATCACATCGCGACGGTACTGCGTATTAAGCCCAATCGCCCTATTGTGCTTTTTAATGGCGACGGCAATGAATACAGTGCGCAAATTATTAGCGTTCAAAGAAAAAAAGTGACGGTTGAAGCCGACGCTTGTTTATCGCTAGCGAAAGAATCCCCGCTTCATTTGCACTTAGGTCAAGGGGTATCTAAAGGCGATAGAATGGATACCGTGCTACAAAAAAGCGTGGAACTTGGCGTATCAGAAATAACGCCCATCATCACTGAACGCTGTACGGTTAAACTCGACGAGTCACGCTGGGAAAAGAAAATTCAGCAATGGCAGAAGATCATTATTGGCGCCTGTGAACAAAGCGGTCGCAACATTATTCCCGCGCTCAACGCCCCGGTTAGTCTTAATCAATGGTTGTCGTCTTCAACCAATACCACAAGATTAGTTCTCGCACCGGGCGCTGAACAAAGTTTGGCAAGGCAACCTTATAATGCTCAAGGCTTTCGTTTGCTTATTGGCCCTGAAGGTGGGTTATCTGAAACAGAAATTCATCAGGCAAACGAAAACGGCTATCAGTCGGTAAGTTTGGGCCCACGTATTTTGCGCACCGAGACAGCAGCGATTACAAGCCTAAGTATTCTTCAAGCTCAGCACGGCGACTTCTAAGTCAGTATTTTAGGCAGCTATATAGCAAGCATAGTGCTAGCTCAGTAACTTGAAGAATTCAGGTGTGCCCCCATATATGTTTACAATCAGCTGGGCCATCTGAGCCGGCATTTTATCAACATTCAAGGTGAAAACATTATGCAATATACCGTTGGCGTAATTATGGACCCCATCGCGAGCATTAAGCCACATAAAGATACAAGCTTTGCGATGATGCTTGAAGCTCAGCGCCGCGGTGCAAAGGTTGTATATTTTGAATTAAAAGACCTGTATTTAGACAATGGTAAGCCTATGGGTTTAGGTAAAACCGTATCGGTCAAGGATCAAGCTACAGATTTCTACACCATTGAAGACGAGTCGACCTTGCATTTAGGCGACATTGATGTGTTACTCATGCGCAAAGATCCCCCCTTTGACAGCGAGTTTTTGTATGCGACTCAGGTGCTGTCGCTTGCGCAGGACGCGGGAGCGCTAGTTGTAAATAACCCTCAAGCGCTTCGCGACTACAACGAGAAGCTGTTTACGTCGTACTTCCCAGAACACATTCCAAACACGTTAGTCACGAACAACCAAGCGCTTATCCGTGAGTTTCACGCCAAGCACCAAGACATTATTTGCAAACCTTTAGACGGTATGGGTGGCGCGTCTATCTTTAGAGTGAAGCCTGATGGCAATAACTTAGGCGTTATTATTGAAACTCTAACCAAGTTAGGCACGCGCTACATGATGGTACAAGAGTACCTTCCAGAGATTAAAGACGGCGATAAGCGCGTACTCATCGTTGATGGTGAAGTCATGCCGTATTGCTTAGCGCGACTGCCTACAAAAGGGGAAACCAGAGGTAACCTAGCCGCTGGCGGTACAGGACGCCCTCAGCCAATCTCAGATTCTGACCGCGCCCTAGCCGAAGCCATCGCGCCAACGCTCAAGGAAAATAACATTTTATTTGTAGGACTTGATGTTATTGGCAGCAAAATTACTGAAATAAACATTACTAGCCCAACTTGCGTAAGAGAAATAGAAGCAGCTTACGATGTTAATATAATGGGTGCGCTGTTTGACGCCATTGAAAAGCGCTTAGCCAGTAAATAAAGTAAGGTTGTATTGGTAACACAGTGCAGTTCGTATCGTAGAAAGCAAATTTGAGTGGATAGAGCGCCTTTAGCTTCAATAGTGTAAAGGCCCTCACAGAGCAAAAGATAGTAGATAAAAGACAAACTATGACGGAATTAAAAAGCCTACAAAATCATTTTCTGGTCGCGATGCCTAGTTTGGACGATCCGTATTTTTCTCGCTCACTCATTTATATTTGTGAACACAACGCTGAAGGTGCTATGGGTATTGTAGTAAATCAACCCTCTACCATGAACGTGAAGCAGCTTCTTGAACAGACTGATAAAGAACTCACTGTGTCTGACGACAAAGCAGAGCAAATCGTGCTGGCTGGCGGTCCTGTAAGCCAAGAGCGAGGGTTTGTGCTGCACTCGTCGCAAAGAGAGTGGGCATCTAGCTTAAAGCTTGCACCAGGGGTTATGGTGACCACCTCCAAGGACATTTTGACTGCTATTGCCAATGATGAAGGCCCTGAAGACGTTTTGATTGCTTTGGGGTACGCGGGCTGGACAGCCGGTCAGCTTGAGAAGGAAATGCAGGAAAACGCTTGGCTCACCATCGAAGCTGACGAAGAAATTCTGTTTAACACGCCTATGCACAAGAAATGGCAAGCAACAGTAAATAAACTCGGTGTGGATGTATGGCAGCTAGCACCGGGAGCGGGACATGCCTGATATAGGAAATCGTACGGTACTTGCGTTTGATTTTGGTACCAAAAGCATTGGCGTGGCAGTAGGTCAGGAAATTACCGGTACGGCTTCCCCTCTTGCAGCGCTGAAGGCACGAGACGGTATTCCTGACTGGACGTTAATAGAAAAGCTTTACGAAGAATGGCAACCGCATATTGTGGTGGTGGGTTTACCGCTTAATATGGATGGTACTGAGCAGGAGATGACTCAACGCGCCCGCAAATTTGCAAACCGTCTACATGGGCGTTTTAAAGTGGCCGTTGACACCTGTGATGAGCGACTGACTACCACAGACGCTAAAGCCATGCTGTTTGAGTTAGGTGGCTATAAGAAACTGACTAAAGATAAGGTTGATAGTGTGTCGGCCTGTGTAATATTCGCTAGCTGGAGCGAGAGTCAGTACGAATAATTGTTAGGGCCCGTTGACCTTTGTATGCTGCTGGCTCTTGCTGTTATTATTTTTCTGCCCCACACTGCCAGCAGACATCAAAAGCAGCGCCGTTTTGTTCACTGCACTCACCACAAATCCAGTCTTCACTAGATACTGCCTTATCGTTTGATTTCTGAATGAAGGGCTCAATAACTTTCGACGCTCTTGCATACCAGCTATCGTCAACAAGCCACACTTCCTGCTGAGAATCTTGCCAAGGCAGCTCTCCGATTGCGCCACTGGCGAACTCATTTTTTACCATATAAGGAATAGATAAAGCGTCAAGCTCACTGCGAACCGCTTGAAGTTCAAAAGCGTCTTGTGAAGTGAAGAGTTTTTTCAATGGCTACCCTCTTGTTAAACACAAAAGCAGCCCGTGGGCTGCTCATCATGCGAGAAAAACGTGTCTCTCTACTGCTTTATTTCAGTAAGCGTTTCAAATGCAGCTCCCCCTAAAGGGATTTCAGCATAAAACGAAAGCAATTAGTCATCCATATCAATAGATACATTTGACAGTGTACCTAAGCTAGAACCGTCGCTGGTATCAAGCTTGATCATTAAGCGCAGGTCATTAGGCGAGTCGGCGTGGTGCAGCGCTTGGTCCATATCAATCTTACCCGCTTTGTACAAATCATACAGGGCCATATCAAAGCTCTGCATACCCTGCTCTTTGCCTTTTTTCATTGCTTCCTTTAACGCGCCTATTTCATTGCGCTGTATTAGGTCGCGCACTAGCGGCGAATTAAGCAATATTTCTATTGCCGCAACCCTACCCTTGCCGTCTGGAGTTGGTACTAACTGCTGAGCCACGATGGCGCGGATGTTTAAGCTTAAGTCAAAGCGCAACTTATCGTGCTGATCTTTCGGCGCTAAATGCATAATACGTTCAATAGCTTGGTTCGCGTTGTTAGCGTGCAGCGTAGCCACACACAAATGCCCGGTATCAGCAAACGACATGGCATATTCCATGGTTTCCATTGAACGAATTTCACCAATAAGAATGACATCAGGTGCCTGACGTAGCGAACTTTTAAGAGCGTCGTCGAAAGACTGAGTATCTATGCCCACCTCGCGCTGGGTAATAACACAGTTTTTATGCTCGTGCACAAATTCAATGGGGTCTTCAATAGTCAGTATATGCCCGTGCGAATTTTCATTTCTATGCCCAATAAGCGCAGCCAATGACGTGGACTTACCCGTGCCTGTTCCACCTACAAATAGAACAAGACCGCGTTTAGCCATAATAATTTCTTTTAATACTCGCGGCAGACCCAAATCATCAGCTTTTGGGATTTGAGTAACAATGCGGCGAATCACCATGCCCGCTTGGTCACGCTGCCAAAATGCAGAGCAGCGGAAACGACCAATGCCCTCTCGTACTATGGCGAAATTACATTCTTTGGTCGTGTGAAACTCATTCTGCTGTTTTTCAGTCATCGCTTCGTGAACCAGCGCCAGCGATGCCTCTTCCGAGGTCGCGCTTTCCGTCACTGGCGTCAATTTGCCGTTAATTTTGGCACTTACCGGAAACCCCGCCGTTACGAATAAATCCGATGCGTTGGTATCGACCATTTTTTGTAGTAGTGAATCTAACATATTGGCCTCTAGAAACTGTTCATCGACTGTTTATCAACTGACTTTGCTGCGGCGTCTTGTTTGGTGATAACCCCCATCGCCACTAAGCGCTGAAGACACTGATCCATAGTTTGCATACCGTGAGCCTGGCCCGTTTGAATAACCGAGTACATTTGCGGCACTTTATCTTCTCGAATAAGGTTACGAATAGCGGGGATCCCCACCATGATTTCATGAGCCGCAACTCGGCCCCCACCTACTTTCTTAAGCAGTGTCTGTGAAATAACCGCACGCAATGATTCCGACAACATAGAACGCACCATGGCTTTTTCTTCTGCGGGGAAAACATCGATAATACGGTCAATGGTTTTTGGTGCAGAGTTGGTGTGAAGAGTGCCAAATACTAAATGGCCGGTTTCGGCAGCTGAAATGGCAAGGCGTATGGTTTCTAAGTCACGTAGCTCACCGACTAGAATTACGTCTGGGTCTTCACGAAGCGCCGAGCGCAGTGCGTTATTAAACGAGTGCGTATCGCGGTGTACTTCCCGCTGGTTTACCAAGCTAAGCTTGTTGTCGTGCACGAATTCGATAGGGTCTTCAATGGTGAGAATATGTTCACGCTTGTGGGTGTTGATATGGTCGACCATGGCCGCAAGCGTGGTACTTTTACCCGAGCCGGTGGCTCCTGTCACAAGTACAATGCCGGTAGGCTGATTTATAATTTCCTTGAAAATTTCAGGCGCGCCAAGGTCGTCTAAGGTTAATACTTTACTGGGGATAGTACGTAATACTGCCGCGGCGCCTCGGTTTTGCACAAACGCGTTAACACGAAAGCGCGACAAGCCATTAACTTCGAAAGAAAAATCGGTTTCCAGGTTTTCTTCGTATTCTTTGCGCTGCATGTCATTCATAATCTCATAAACGAGACCATGTACTTGCTTGTGATCGAGGGCTGGCACGTTCAGTTTACGCATTTCGCCATCTACACGAATTATTGGTGGTAGGCCCGCTGATAAGTGTAAATCTGAGGCGTTATTCTTAACACTGAAAGCCAAAAGTTCGGTAATATCCACAACCACTTCTCCAAAACAAGGTGAATAATGCAAACAATAGCAGAAAGACTAGATTCCGCACGAAAAGGAATAGACCAAGCCGCTACCAGTGCACATCGTCCACCAAATTCCGTTAAATTGCTAGCGGTTAGCAAAACAAAACCCGTATCAGATATCATGGAAGCGTATGAAGCCGGACAACGTATGTTCGGCGAAAATTACGTGCAGGAAGGTGTTGAAAAAGTTCAGGAACTTTCTCACTTATGCGATATAGAGTGGCACATGATTGGCCCAATTCAGTCGAATAAAACCAAGGTAGTCGCCGAACATTTTGATTGGGTTCAGTCTGTAGACAGAGAAAAAATTGCCCGCCGCTTAAACGAACAGCGGCCTGACTCAATGCCGCCGTTAAACGTGTGCATTCAGGTTAATATTGATGACGAAGAGAGTAAGTCAGGGGTAGCCCTAAGTGAATTAGATGCGCTAGTGGAGTTTATTAACTCTCAAAAGCACCTGACCTTGCGTGGACTAATGGCCATTCCTAAAGCTGCTCCTAGTGAAGAACAGCAGTGCGCCACACTGTCTAAGCTAAAAGAATTATTCGACCACTACCATACATCATTGAGCAATTTTGATACCCTATCCGTAGGAATGAGTAGTGATATGGCAGAAGCGATTCAACACGGGTCGACTATGGTGCGAATCGGTACCGCTATTTTCGGTAAGCGAAACTAGCGCGCTAACCCAACGGGTAGCGCTTCGCCTCGCTACACAGACTTAAACGCAACCAACAAATAGGATTTACATGCAACAGAAAAAATTAGCATTTATTGGCGCGGGTAACATGAGCCGCAGCATCATCAGTGGTCTTATCAAATCTGGGTACGCAAAAGAAAATATCCTTGCGGCAAACCCTTCCACACCAAAGTTAGACGGCCTGAAGGCCGAGTTTGGTATTCACACTACCCAGTCTAACGATGAAGCCTGCCAATTCGCTGATGCCATAGTGCTTGCGGTAAAACCACAAATAATGGGCGATATGTGCGGCGAGCTTCAGAAAAACAACGACCTATCGGGCAAGTTGTTTATGAGTATTGCAGCAGGACTTCCGGTAGCCAGATTGCAAGAAATGCTAGGTGGTGAATACCCTGTTGTTCGTATTATGCCAAACACGCCGAGCTTGTTAGGTAAAGGCATGTCTGGAATGTATGCCGACGACACGGTTTCTGAGTCAGACAGGCAATACGTTGACGATGTAATGAACAGCGTTGGCGAAACCGTTTGGGTAGATAAAGAAGAGGGTATTAACGGTGTTATCGCCGCAGCGGGCAGCAGCCCAGCTTATTTCTTCTTGTTCTTACAAAATATGCAGGAAGAAGCCATGAACATGGGCTTTGACAAAGCGCAATCTCGCTTAATGGTTCAACAAGCCATGTTAGGCGCAGCCGAAATGGTTTGTAACAACCCAGACCTTGAATTAAGCGAGCTTCGTGCCCAAGTTACGTCTAAGGGCGGCACTACCGCAGAAGCCGTTAACACTTTCATTAATGAAGGTTTAAAAGATATTGTCAGCAAGTCGATGCGCGCCGCCGTAGCACGTGCTGAAGAAATGGCAAAACAGCTATAACGTTTTAGGAAAAACACAACATGAACGCAACGGTATTTTTGGTTGATACCTTATTTAGCCTTTATTTGATGGTGGTTATTCTGCGCCTTTGGTTACAAATGGTTCAGGCAGATTTTTATAACCCACTCAGTCAATTTGTAGTAAAAGCAACCCACCCTATCGTGGGGCCGTTGCGCCGTATTATTCCGTCAATCGGCAGGTTCGACACCGCTACCTTTGTGTTAGCGGTAGCGGTATGCGCGCTTAAGCTAATAACCCTAGGGTTAATGTTTGGCGGTAGTCTAAACCCAGTCGGCATTGCGATTTTATCAGTGATTGGCGTGATAAAAGAAACCCTGTCGTTAATGTTCTGGGTGTTGCTACTACGCGCTATTTTGAGCTGGGTGTCACAAGGTCAGTCTCCGGTTGACTATGTTCTGTATCAACTAACCGAGCCGTTTTTAGCGCCAATACGCAAAGTCATTCCACCATTGGGCGGTTTGGACTTATCAGTGCTTATTGCCATCATTGCATTACAGTTTTTACAGCTTCTGATCCAAGACACTTTCCCTATGTAACTAATGTCAGTTCAAGACACTGTTAGGGAAAGTATTGGTCTTGCAGTCTGGTTCATAGAGCAAAACAAGCTGTAATGGGTAAGAATTGAAAATAAGATGAAGGCAGAGGTAGTTTCTATCATGGGTAGAATAAATCAAATCAAAAAAGCTTACGTCGCACTTCTTGTGATGGCTATGTCATGCTTAAGCGTTTCCGCATTTGCCGAGCAGAAGCAAACGCTTGGTGAATGGGATGTTCACTATATGGTGGTGAGTACACCATTTCTGACACCTGAAGTAGCGGCTAGCTACGGCATTGTAAGAAGTAAGTTCAATGCGTTGGTTAACATTTCGGTGTTAGACAAAGTCTCCGGTGAAGCGCAACGGGCAGATGTCACAGGTACGGCTAAGAATCTGTTAGGTAACTCGCGTAAGCTGACTTTCAAAAAGGTGGAAGAAGGTGATGCTATCTATTACCTTGCCGTGCTGCCATTTCGCGATCAGGAAACCTTTAGGTTTGAGATTGACGTTCAAAAAGGTAGCAGCAAACAAACGCTGAAGTTTCAACAAAAAATGTACGTTGACGAGTAATTTATAAGGCAAGCACTGCTTTAATAATGCCAATATCGTAAGTAAGCGCTCACCTTTAACGCATTCATGCTTGTGATAAAAAGCAGTGATTAACGAAGCGAGATATCCGTTAGCCCGGTATCTCGCTTTTTTATTATGTTAAAAATAGGGTAACTGCACTTTACCAATTGAATGTGGTGGTAAATAATCAAAGCAACTGGTCGGGCAAGTTAGTGTGGTCGGATTATGTGTAACCATTAGCACTTAAATCATGAAAGACAGATGAGCACTGCGCCGCAGCAAAGAGCGACATGCACTAACTGCCTTCATAGCAAATAAAAAGAGAACAATTATGAATACGCCCTCGTCTCAGACCGTATCTCAGACAGCTACACCGCAGTCTGCCCACAATTCAGAACAACTCTCACCTTACTTCCCTAACTTATTAGCTCCGTTGGATTTGGGATTTACTCAACTTCGCAACCGTACCCTAATGGGTTCAATGCATTTAGGTTTGGAAGAAGAGAAAGGCGGATTTGACAAACTTGCTGCGTTTTACGCTGAGCGAGCAAAAGGTGGTGCGGGGCTAATCGTAACAGGTGGTATTAGCCCTAATATTTCAGGTTGGGTAGCGCCCTTTGCTGGCAGAATGACCCGCTCTCGCCACGCGAAAAAACACCGTGTTATTACTGATGCTGTGCATAAAGAAGATGGCAAAATTTGCATGCAAATTTTGCATTCAGGCCGTTACGGTTATCATCCACTTGCTGTTTCGGCTTCACCGATGAAGTCGCCCATTACCCCTTTTAAGCCCCGCGAATTATCCTCTCGCGGCGTAAGAAGCACAATTAAAGACTACGTAAAATGCGCTAGCCTAGCTCAAAAGGCGGGCTATGACGGCGTGGAAATTATGGGTTCTGAAGGCTACCTCATAAATCAGTTTTTCTGTGAGCGCACCAACCACAGAAATGATGAATGGGGTGGTAGCTTAGAAAACCGCGCTCGCCTAGCGATTGAGATAGTAAAAGGTGTGCGCGAGAAAGTGGGCACTAACTTCATCATTATTTATCGCCTGTCTATGCTGGACTTAGTTGAAGGCGGCGCTAAGTGGGACGAGGTTGTATATTTAGCCAAAGAAATCGAAAAAGCAGGCGCTACGCTAATTAATACCGGCATAGGATGGCACGAAGCAAGGGTACCCACTATCTCCACATCCGTACCTCGCGCGGCGTTTACCTGGATAACCGAACGCATGAAAAAAGAGGTGTCTATCCCTCTCATTACCACTAACCGTATCAATACGCCTGAAGTTGCAGAATCGGTGCTCGCACAAGGCCATGCTGATATGGTATCGATGGCGCGACCTTTCTTGGCTGACGCACATTTTGTAGCGAAGGCCATGCGCAATGAGTCTAAGCTAATCAACACGTGTATTGCCTGTAACCAGGCTTGCCTAGACCATGCATTCGAACAAAAGCGTGCAAGTTGCTTGGTAAACCCACAAGCGTGCTACGAGACCGAACTTACCTTTCCCCCTACTCAAAATAAGAAAAAACTAGCGGTAGTAGGTGCAGGGCCTGCGGGTTTGGCGTTTTCCATGTATGCCGCAGAGCGCGGTCACGAGGTACATCTATTTGATAGAGCCAGCGAAATTGGCGGTCAATTTAATTACGCCAAGCAAGTGCCGGGTAAAGAAGAGTTTTACGAAACCCTACGCTACTTTGACAATCAGTTAGCTCGCGTGGGCGTTACGGTTCACCTTAACACCGAGATTAACGCAGAAAGCCTTGCCGATGAGAGGTTTGATGAAGTGGTGCTAGCCACCGGTATTAATCCTCGTACGCTTACAATTGAAGGGCACGACCACTCTAAAGTGATGAGTTATTTAGACGTATTGCGCGACCACAAGCCAGTAGGCAAGAAAGTGGCTATTGTTGGCGCCGGCGGCATTGGTTTTGATGTAGCTGAGTTCTTGGTTGAACACGAACATTTAGCCAAAGATAAAGAAAAATGGCTGGCGCATTGGGGTATAGATAAAGACTATGCGGCACCGGGTGCACTAAAGGAAAAAGCCATAGAGCCTTCAGATCGCGAAGTGTATCTATTGCAACGTAAAACGTCTAAAGTGGGCAAAGGGCTAGGCAAAACAACGGGCTGGATCCACAGGCAATCGTTGAAACACCACAATGTTCAAATGATAAATGGTGTGAGCTACGAGAAAGTAGACGATGAAGGCCTGCACGTGCTGATTAACGACACGCCCAAAGTATTGCCGGTCGATAACGTCATTGTATGTGCTGGTCAGGAGCCGTTTAAGCCTCTGCAACAACCTCTAGAAGAGGCAGGATTTACCGTGCACATTATCGGCGGTGCTGACGTAGCGGCTGAACTTGATGCTAAACGCGCTATTCGTCAGGGCGCTGAACTGGCAGCGCGAATTTAAGCGCGCAGCCAACACCAAGAAACCCGTGCGTTATTGGCTATTTTGAATAGCCTGTAGCTTGGCGGTGTAAAGCGCTCTGTTCTGCGAAGGCAGCGAAAGAGAGAGCGCTTTTTCCATCATACTTTCAGCTTTGATCACCTCGCCCTTTAAAAAGTAAGTTTTAGCCATAGCCGAGTAACTCTCGCCTAAATAAGGTCCTGTCGCGATGGCCTTGTTGAAAAACATTTCTGCCTCCGAAAGCTCACCTTTCGCTAAAAATGCATTCCCCAAATCTATCCATCGGTAGGGGTTGTCATCGTCTGTTTTTAAATACATGTCCCCAATTCGTGATAAGGTTTCTACGTCGCCTATTTTCTTAAGTAGCACAGCAAAATTTGATAACGTATGGACCGATTGGATATGGTTTTCAATTGCAAATTCGTAAAGTTTCCTAGCTTCTTCTTCGTAGCCGTTTGAACGGTAGAGTACCGCGAGAGAATTTAGCGTAGATGCATTCGCTGTGTTTAACTCCATTGCGCGATACAAATAACTGTAGGCTAAATCAGGGTTGTCGCTCATCACTTCAGCAGACATATTTTGGTAATACATTGAGATAAAGTCAGCCTCGGAGATATAAACTCCCCGGTCGTTACGGCTTGATGGAAAATAATCAATGATAGCTCTTCCCCGAAAAACGATGCTATCGCCTGTTTTTTCGGGTTCAGGCCCTAAAATGATGCTTCGGACATGTGTTGACGTAGTGAGAGTGTTTCCAAACCGTCGATAAAGTGGTGGGGTATGGACTTGTTGATAAACCACATCAAGGTTAACGATCTTGGCAAGCGCTGTAGTAAGCACAGCAAGCGACATACAGTTTCCGTATCGCTTGTTTAGAACATCTTGTGCTTTTAGCGTATCGCCAGCGTAACTGAAGTTCGAGACTAAGTTATCCAAATAATAAGCGAGGCGAAAATTAGGCGATACGTGTGCTTTTGTGGGCGAATTATAATAAGAAAGAAAGTGCTGCTTTTGCTGCTCAGATAACGCAAAGAGCGCACCGGGCTCTTCCACATCGATTAATGCGAATTCGCTAATCTGCCAATTGTAAGGTGCTAACTCACTCTTACTCTGGGCATCACTGCTTTTAGTGCTCTGGCACGCCACATTAGCCATCAATGCCATAGCTAGAAATAACAGTTTTGTTTTCAACATGCTTTCCCTTTCTGACTTTCCCTTAATTTAAGAGTAATTGTTCAAAAAGTGTATTACAAGTTAGCCCACAAATCGCGATTAGAAGCGCTACTTTATATTAAAACTGATCGAACATGATAGCGTTGCCATCCGGGTCTTTAACAATGAGATGCCCGGGGCCGCTATCGCCTTTCACAGGCACGTCTAAAGCGATGCCTTGTTCAACTAGATTTGCCTGAAGTGCCCTAACATCACTTGGGTTGAAGGTCATAATGTTATCTTCAAACATCCCTTCGAATAACCCTATCATGGTGGTGCCATTTTTCATCATTAACCATTTATCTTCCACCGAGCCGCATGAAGGCATGGCTTCAAAGCCCAAGGCCTCATAAAACGTCTTCGACTTGCTGATGTCTTTAACCGTTAAACTTAACGAAAATAGCCCTAACTCCACTTTATTCTCCCTTAAATTTCGTAACCATTGTTCACTTATACCAATTAATACTCTAGTGAAGCTTTTGAACAATATCACTGCCATTAGTCGCAAAAAGAAAAAAGCCAGTAATACTGAATATTACTGGCTTTACGTCAAATATCGGCGTCTTACTGCTCTTAACCTAACGCTGATTGCGCTGTAAAAAGTTTAAATAAAAATATTATTCCTTAACTTTTTTGACTAGCGATCCAGCGATCAATTTTCTGCTCAAGAATAGCAAGTGGAATGCCGCCCGTGTTTAACACTTGTGCGTGGAACTCACGGATATCGAAATCATCACCTAATGCCTTCTCCGCGCGCGCGCGCAATTCTTGAATTTTAAGCGCGCCCACTTTGTAAGATAGCGCTTGCGACGGGATCGCAATATAACGCTCTACCTCGGCAACAACTTCTGTGCGGGTCATGCCTGAGTTATCAAGCATAAAGTCGATGGCTTGTTCGCGGGTCCAACCTTTCGCGTGAATACCTGTGTCTACCACCAAACGCATGGCGCGCAACTGCTCATCTTGAAGCGTGCCATAACGATTCCATGGATCGTCAAAGAACCCCATTTCATATCCTAGCGTTTCAGAATACAGCGCCCAACCTTCACCGAAGGCTGGTAGGAAGCTAAAGCGCATGAATGAAGGTAGCGCTTCATTTTCTTGCGCTAGACTCACTTGGAAATGGTGACCTGGAGCGCCTTCGTGTAGGTACAAGGTGACGTTTCCAGTGGTTAAACGGCTAGGCAAATCGTAGGCATTAAAGTAGAAAGTACCTGGACGAGAGCCGTCTGGCGTGCCCGGCTGATATGATCCACCCGCACTGAATTGCTCGATAGCAGGGTCGTAGGGTTTGATTTCTAGCTCAGACTTCGGCAACAGTGAAAAATACTGATCAATTTTCTCATCAACTTCACGGCCAATATCGTAATAGCTCTGTGTTAGCGCTTCACGGCTTTCAGGCTTGAACTTAGGATCGGTACGTACATAGTCGAAGAATTCGTTTAATGTCCCTTCAAACTTCACTTCGTCCTTAATTTCAAGCATGTCATTTTTGATACGCTTAACTTCTTTTAAACCAAGGTTATGCAGTTCATCAGGGGTCATTGGCAGTGTGGTTGAACCTTCCACCATCAATTGATAAAGCTTTGCACCACCTTTCATATCGCTAAGGCCAATGCTTTCACGGGCAACAGGCAAATACTCATCGCGAAGGAAGTCGCGCATACGCGTGGTTGCATCGTAAATTTCTTGCGTCGCTTTCTCGTAGTCAGCGGTTAAACGGGCTTTTTCTTCGTCAGAGAAACTTTCTGGGAACATAGTAATTGGCCCCCAAAACTGTGACTCTTTAATTGGGATAGCCAGCTGAGTATCGAACTGCTTGATCACGCGATCGATTGTCAGCTTAGTTTCAAGAACACCGCTTTCCATGCCCTCGCGGAACTTTCCGATAGCGCGGTCAGAAATAGCAATGTAATCCTTATGGCGAGATAAGTTATTTTCGTAATCTTCTACTGTTTTAAATGGCGCTGCGCCCTTTCCGCTCGCGAAGGTCGGGTAGAAGGTATGGAACCCACTGAAGTGATTAACAGGACGCACTTCCGTTAGCGCTTCAATCTCGTCGGTAGACATTTTTAGCGAGCGCTCTTCGTTGTATTTAAATACGTCGTAGGCGAGTTTATCGGTGTCGCTTAACTTACTGCGGTCAATTTGTTTAAGCTCTGACAAGTTTAGCAATGTAGCTGTTTTTCCCGCTAAAGCGTGAGAGTCTGTTAAGAAGTCGCCCATTCTGTCCGCGTAACGCATGTCGCCGCGAAAAATGGCCATGATTGGGTTTAGCTCAATATCACGCTGGTCAGCGGCTGCAAATAACGCAAAAAGTTTTTCGTGCTCAGACGCTTCTTTTGACACTGAAGTACTTTTTGATGAACTCTGCACATTTGCATTGCCGTGTTCATGTGCCACAGCTGAGCTAAGGCCCAGTGCCATAGTTACTGCACTACTTACAAGTAGTGTTTTGAATGCTTTCATTTTTTGTTCCCTTGTTATTTCGCCTTTATTTTGCGGTTTGTTTTCAACAAAAAAAGGCGCTGTCGTTTTGTGTTTTTTTGATTCTATATATCGCGTGATAAACGCATTTAAACCTAATAGCGCGTACCTGACGCCAGATATCAGGCATACCGCCGATACAATGCAATTCAGCGTTTACTTAATAAGTCACAGGTTCACACGGTATCTATTCATGTAAGGTTTTTCGGACTGCACTATTTATTCAGGTAAATGAGCCATCTCTTTTCGCCACGCCCTCTCATACGCTTCACGACCTAACACACGTTGTGCGTACGCGGCTACATTGTCTGTTTTACCGTTCAAAGTAATATCTAATTTACTGCCCTTTGCCCACGCCAAAATATGACCGGCTATTATGTCGGCCATGGTAAACATGGTGCCACATACAAATTCTTTATCGCCCAGCATAGAAGAAAATACGGGCAACACGCGCTTAAACTCCCACACCGCTACATCACGCATTTGTTCAAGTCTTTGCTCTTTAGGCAACGCAAAGGTGTGCTTTGCCAAATTCCAAATCGGTTGCTCTAACTCATTGGTAAGAAACAACATCATTTCTTCATATTTGGCTCGCTCGAAGCTACCAGGCTCTGGAATGAATTCATGCATGCCGTGACGTTCAGCTAAAAAAGTGACGATAGCCGCCGATTCCGTCAAGGTACCTTCTGGCGTCGAAAGCGCTGGGATTTTAGAGGCAGGACTGATGGCTTTATATTCTTCTGACAGGTGTTGCCCTTGTTTTAAGTCAACTAAGCTGTACTCAAAAGGTAAACCTAGCTCTTCCAGTGCCCATGCCACGCGAACCGAGCGGGTTTTCGGATATCCGTAAAGTGTATACATACCTATGCCCTTGCTTATGTAATGTGAGCTAACTGTAAGTCGAATAGGAAAAAAGTGCTACTGCCATATTGTTACTGAGTTTTAACACTGTAACTTCTGTATGACAGTACCGCCTACTTATGGAGAGGCTCCATATCCAAAGACCATATAAAGAGGCTACCTTCAAAAAGAGTGAAAATAATAAGGAAAAGCCAAAAAGATAAGGTAATGGTCGGTAACTTTTTCACGTAACCAATATAATGATTTCCGTAAATGCCATTAGCTATGCGCTAACACACAACTCGGTTGTCGCTTCAACGCCCTAGTATTCCTAGTCTTGCGTAGTATCCCTGAGTTATGCGCCACAATGGTTCACTTTATGCTCATCTCACTTCAATGCTTTTAACAAATTCGTTAATAATTGAGTGAAGGAGAACACGATGAAGAAACGTTTATTATCTACCTTAGCAGGCTCACTGACATTAATGTTAAGTGCGAGCAGTTTCGCAGGCCATCATGATAGCGATGGAAAAGAAGTGATAATGAATAACCTGGAAACAGGGATGAGCATGGGCTCAGTAATGGTGAGCAGTTATGATGATGACGGTGTAGTATTTACGCCAAACCTGTCAGGGTTAACCTCGGGCATTCATGGTTTTCATGTTCATCAAAATGGTGATTGTTCACCAGCAGTGACAGATGGAAAAAAAGTGTTGGGCGGCGCAGCGGGCGGCCATTTCGATCCAGAAGATACCGGTAAACACCGTGCTCCTTGGTCTGAAAAGGGTCACGAGGGCGATCTACCCGTGCTTTATGTTGATGAAAATGGAAACGCAACCCAACCTATCTTTGCACCAGAGCTTGAGTTAGATGATATTGAAGGCCGCGCCTTAATGATTCACGCAGGTGGCGACAATTACTCTGATTCACCTAAAAAGTTAGGTGGCGGTGGTGACCGCGTAGCATGTGGCGTAATTGGGAAATAAACTAACGCCACCTCATGTTATGCAATCAACATCTTATACAAAAAAGCGGCTTCAAAAGCCGCTTTTTTATGCTTCACTTGATAAAAACAACTTGCCTGGTCTTGTCTAACAAAGCGAGTGTCTAACAAAGCGAGTCCTATCTTTCGATAAGGGTAGTATTAGCCTTTATCTCTTATTCAATATTCAATCGGTATTCCAATGTGATGTTGGCATTAAGAAGTTGAGATACTGGGCAATTTTCTTTTGCTTCCTGTGCAATTTTCTCAAACTCATCTTCGGTAATCCCTTCAACCTCAGCATCTAAGCTTAGTGCCGATTGAGTTATTTCAAAGCCGTCATCGTTTTTCTCTAAACTGATTTTTGCAGTGGTATTTAACTCGCCGTCATTGTATCCCGCATCTGAAAGCGCAAAAGAAAGTGCCATGGTGAAGCAACTCGCATGCGCCGCACCAATTAATTCCTCGGGGTTGGTTCCCTTTCCATCTTCAAACCGCGTGTTAAAACCATAAGGCTGGTTCGATAAAGCACCGGTTTGTGTAGAAATGCTTCCCTTTCCCTTTTTACCTAGCGGTTTGTAAACTGCACTACCTGATTTGACTATCGACATATCATCTTTCCTTTCATTTTAACTAAACGGTTTTCATGTAGTTGGATAAGATGCAAATGCTCTGCCGATCATAAGAAATCGCTCTATCCCTTGTTATAGCGGCTTTACAGCCCCGTCTTTTAAATGGTGGAATCAAAGACAGTTCCCTTTTTGAAAGAAGAGTACAGAGTTAGATGAAAATTTTACTTACATCCTTTTAGTCTTTTTCAGTACCTATGCTTTCGCGCAAAGCCTCAAGCTTCGCAATGTGCGCTTAGAAAAAATGTACGCTTGTAAAACAAAAATGGAATTAACTCGCTGCACCGCGATGAAATTAATTTCAGCTTAAACCGTTCTTTATTTGTTAACCGTATATCTTCGCAAACTGGGGTCTGACGAATTAAACGCGAAGGTCGCTACAACGTCAAACCAACACATAAAAGGTGAATGATGAAATTAACACTTTCTGCAGTTTTTATTAGCACAGCGTTGAGCGCTTCGGTTTTTACGCCATCAACAAGTGCCGACGAGGCCATACTAGCTGGGGGCTGCTTTTGGTGCATGGAGTCTGATTTTGAAAAGCTAGACGGGGTTACTGATGTGGTGTCGGGGTTCACTGGCGGAAGCGCGCCAAATCCGACTTATAATGGCAATCACAAGGGACACTTTGAGGCGGTAAAGATCACCTACGACGGCGATATGCTTTCTTATAATGATATTCTCGATCATTTTTGGGTGAACATTGACCCTTTCGATGACCGAGGTCAGTTTTGTGATAAGGGACCCAGTTACTTAAGCGCCATCTTTGTAGCAAACGATAAAGAACGTGCTATAGCAGAAAAAACAAAAGCTGACGTGGTAGCCCAATTTCCCAATAAAAAGGTGGTAACGCCCATACTCGATGCTTCTACCTTTTATCCGATAAAAGGCGACGAAATTGGCCATCAAGATTTTTATAAAAAAAGTCCCGTTCGCTATAAGTTCTACCGATGGAACTGTGGGCGTGACCAGCGCTTGGAAGAAATTTGGGGCGAGAAAGCCTTGGGTAAGAATAAGTCTTAGCCCAGCAACTTAACATCTACGCCCAACGCTAAACCAAAGCGATACCAAAAGCCACACCAAAAGAAAGCACGCCGCAAAACACGGGCAGCCCTAAGCTTTTGAATTTGCGCCAAACAAGCACAGTGACAACAGTGCCTATTGCGGTTGCAATCCAACTCGCCGCTGACGGTGCTTTTGGAATAAGTGACGCTCCTAGCATAGCGGCAATCATTAACGGCCCTAACACGCTTAGCCACGTAGGTAAACGCGCCTCAGTGTTATTGGCCTTGTGTTTATTAAAGTGACGCTGAGTCCACAGCAACGGTACTACGCGCAATGCATATGTTCCGATGGCCGCTACAACAATAGCTATCCAAATATCAACGTGCATGAGATTGCTTCCTTTCAACGTGCGAGGTGAGAAGATAAAAGGTTATCGCACCGCATAGTGCTGCCAGTGGAATTGCAGCGTTTTTAAAGGCGCTGAGAGCCAAAAAGAGAGCCGCCGTCATAGTAACGAGCAAGGTAGCGCTCCACAGTTTACTTGAGAATTTAGGCGCGAGTAGCACTAGGAAAAGTGCAGGTAAAGCAAAGGGCATCACGCTGTCTAATATTGGCCATTGTTGGGTAAGGGAGTCCCCTGCGATACCGCCAAGCGCTGTCCCTACGATCCAACTAAGCCACGCCACCATCGATACACCTTTAAACCAATCTACCTTTTTAGCATCGTCCATTAGCGGCAAGCGAGTATGGGCTAGCGCAAAAATCTGGTCAGTAAGGCCGTGCATTAAATAGGGCCAAGCTTTACTTTGCGGTAAATACGGCACCAAGTTGGGCGCATAAACCACATGACGCACATTAACTAATAACGTCATACAAACCGCTAGCCAAAGTGGCGCACCTGATGCCACCATGGCTACCAAAAGAAACTGAGACGCGCCTGCGTAAATAAATATAGAAATTAGCGTGGCTTCCAGCGTAGAAAACCCGGCTTGAACTGCGATCACGCCAAATGAAATAGCTACAGGAATATAACCACCTAACAAAGGTAACCCGTCAATAACCCCTTGCTTAAGTCCGCTTTTTGATGAAAGTTGGCTCATTCCTTTGCCTCTTTATGATAAACGATTGTGATAAGACATGTCGCCCACTCGTCTCGCGTTTTGTATACGTGAGGCAAATCAGCGTTAAATGCTAGACATTGACCCGGATGCAGCCATTGAGTATTTCCACTATTCCCAGCTTCTAGAGAGCCGCTAACAACGGTAATCGTTTCTTCTGTTCCTGTGGCGTGAGCTTCTGCCTCTCGAAAAGTATTGGGTGCAACCGACATCCAATAAGCATCAACGTTCGGGATACCTTGTCCTTGCTCAATTAAACGAACTTCTACCCCCTTTTCTCCAACGCTTGCGCTAAGAGGCTGAACTAGCTGACCGAACGGAACGTCTAGTTGCTTAGCTAACCGCCAAATGGTGTCTAGCGTCGGGTTGCCGTTGCCCTGCTCTAATCTTGAAAGGTTAGATTTAGCGATACCTGCCCCTGCTGCCAATTGCGACAGCGAGACACCTTTGTCTTGCCTGAGTTTCTGCAAATGCCTTCCGAGGATGTTGAGCGTTGATTGATTCACACCTTACCAACTTAATGTCGTTCCATTTAAAGAACGTTCTATATATAGAACACCTCAAAGTCAAGAAGTTTGTTTTAAATGGGGGTATGGATACGGCGTTGTGCTCACGCCACAACTGGAAAACGTGACAAATGTTAAAAGATGACAAAGGGATGAACTAAAAGGTAATCAATATTTGTGCACAGAAAACAGTCACCTTCGCTTTTTATAAACGCCCATTCGACTTTCTAACGCAAAAGGTCCGACGTAATTTATTAACAAAAGCACTACATTTAAATCGCTGAATTGATTAAGAAACCTTATCAGTTACCGTTACTTGCTATCTGAGCGATGCTACGATCTCTTGCATTAAACGAATACGAAAAGCACGAACCTGTGGGCTGTTGATCATTGCTAAATATTACCGACGGTTGCTAAATATTATCTATGATAAGGGCGACTATTCGAAGAGAGCCGGCAAACATTCCGTTGAGCCGGTTTTTGCGTTTCATCAAAGCGCTAGTCTGCTGAGAGTCTTTTATCTTTGATGACACACAGACATTGTAAAAATGCACAGCAAAGCTCAACAGACCCTCGCTAAAACAGCCACTAAGTACGTGATTGAACTCAATGAACAAAAGGACGTTTATGACGAATCAAACTGACAAGATTCTTTCTGACCAAGCCTCTTCAAAGCAGGCCTATTCAGAGCAGCACTCAGCGTTGGGTGAATACTCACTGGCCACTATAACCTTTTGGCTGGCTTTCGGAACCTTTGTGATTGGTTGCAGTGAATTTGCGGCAATGGGTTTATTACCTTACTTTGCAGAAGATTTTGGCATTACTGAAAATGTCGCTGGTCACGCAATTAGTGCTTATGCCATTGGTGTTGTAGTGGGCGCGCCGCTTATCACTATCTTTTTTTCCAGGCTTGCAAGACGCACCATGCTTATTTCCATGATGGTATTTTATGCTGGCGGAAACTTGCTAACAGCACTAGCGTGGTCAGAATGGACAATGAACATAGCGCGCTTTATTGCTGGCCTACCTCATGGCGCTTACTTCGGCATTGCCATGCTCTTTGCTGCAGACATTGCCGGTAAGAATAAACGGGCGCAAGCGGTCAGTAACGTCATTTTAGGCTTGGCTATTGCCAATATTATTGGTGTGCCGTCAATTAGCGGTATTGGGCAAATGTTCGGATGGCGAACTGGCTTCTTTATTATTTCAGCCTTTGCGTTAATTACTGCATTAATGGTTTGGAAAACCGCACCGTACCGCGGCCCTAATCCAGATGCCAAACCGCTAACCGAGCTTAAAGCTCTGAAAAACAAAGACGTGCTGCTGGTACTACTTATGGGCGCGATTGGCTTTGGTGGCATGTTCTCCGTGTATTCTTACTTCAGTGCCTCTTACCTCAATACAACCTCTTCACCTGAGTGGGGAATCTCGGCCACATTGCTTATCTATGGCATAGGCGTAACCTTGGGCAATATTATTGCAGGCCGCTATTCTGAAGGCAGGCTACTGACGTCAGCGATTACGTTTCAGGTTTTATTGGGCCTATCAGCTGCAGCTTACGCTGCGTCGATGGGGAATCCATACTTAATGGCAGCATCACTGTTTTTCATTGGTATCGGTGGTGGCATGGTGGTGCCGCTGCAAACAAGGCTTATGGATGTCGCTGGCGAGGCTCAGACTTTAGCCGGCGCCATGAACCATGCGGCTTTTAACACCGCTAATGCACTTGGCCCTTGGTTGGCAGGAATGACACTGTCAGCGGGTTATGGCTATACATCAACGGGTTGGGTAGGCCTAGCGCTTGCCGGTGGTGGTGTACTGGTGTGGCTGGCCATTGTTATGACTGCTCGCAATACTCAAGTACAAACAGCAACCGTATCTGGTTAAATGAAGGTTTAGCGCTGACAACCTTCGTTGTCAGCGCTTGTTAGTTGTATCCCCTCGGTATTACTCGGCGTCGTTTTCACGCTCAGAGTTATTGCGAGAAGAACTTCCCCATACATCTTCGGGAATGTCTCTTTTGGGCGCTGGCGCACTAGCTATCGCTTCAGCCTGCTTCTTCTCTTGATTTGACCACTTAACACGAATTTTCTTACCGTCGATAACTTTGGCGTTAAGTTTTTCAATGGCTTTATCGGTTTCTTCTTGCGTGCTCATTTCTACGAAACCAAAGCCTTTCGATAAGCCAGAAGCCTCATCCATCACCAAGTCGCACGACGCTATGGTGCCAAACTCGAAAAACAAGTCTTCAAGATTCTCCTGAGTAAATGTTTTAGGTAAATTGCGAACTAATATGCTCAAATTTATGTCCTACTTTTAAGGTGATTATGGATGAACGGGTGTTATTAACTTTCTTGGTTACGCAGAAACACAAGTTCCGTTGATGAACTTTGTTCTTCGTTAAACACATAGCCATCTACGTCGAAGTTTTTCAGACCTTCTACGTCTTCTACACGGTTTTCAAGAATATAACGCGCCATTAAACCACGGGCTTTCTTCGCGAAGAAACTGATAATTTTATACTGACCATTCTTGCAGTCTTTAAATGTTGGCGTAATGATCATGCCATCTAAAGATTTTTTCTTCACTGCTTTAAAGTACTCATTTGAAGCAAGGTTGATCAACACATTGTCACCCTGTTCTTCTAATGCCTTATTTAGCATATAAGTAATGCGATCATCCCAAAACGCATACAGGTCTTTACCTTCAGGGTTTGCTAATTTAGTGCCCATTTCTAAACGATAGGCCTGCATTAAGTCTAGAGGACGAAGCAATCCGTATAGGCCAGACAAAATTCGAAGATGTTTTTGCGCATATTCTACCGTTTCGCTATCAAGCGAGTAAGCATCTAACCCAGTATACACATCACCATTAAACGCATACATTGCTTGGCGTGCATTATCGGGCGAAAATGGCGTAGAAAACTCAGCAAAACGGTTGGCGTTCAACGTTGCTAACTTGTCGCTTATCTTCATCAGCGATGATAAGTCAGCAGGCGATAAGGTGCGGCAAACTTCCATCAAACGTTCAGTGTCTTCAAGCATGGCAGGCTGAGTGAACTGGCTCACAGGAATTTCGCTTTCAAAATCTAAATTTTTTGCTGGGGATACTACAACTAACATTTCGACTCCTTAGGTTTAATACCAATCCGCATAGATCATTGCCGACTCAGAAGGCTCTGGCAAGTTTCCTAGCAAAGCGTGGGAATGCAGGAATGGCTGTTCCCTTTCAAATTCCCAGAATGAAGCTAGGAAGCTTGCCAGACCTTCCCGAAGGGCGAGTTTAAAATGCCCGTACTCTTTGTTGTGCCACCTTAATGTAGAACCACTATACCTGCGGTGACACGCCGCGATTACGAGCATTTTAACTCTCGCTGAGTGGGTAATGATCTATGCGGAATGGTATTACACTGGTATTGTACCACCTGATACGCTTCAAAAAGCAAAATGGCATAAGAAAGACGTAAATTGGCTTAACAGAGAAATCCGATTAGCCATTTTGTCGCTATTCAATGTATGAATTGTCACACGGGTTTGATATAAATAGCGTTACAAATAATTATTCAAACAATAATTGAGATACACCCTCCGTGAACGTACCTCAATTACCAAAGCGCTGCATGTACCAGTACTTGTTAAAGAACTAAGAACTGGTAAAAAAGAACGCAAGCGCGAAGCCCTACACACGCGCAAGCGAACCGTTTTATTCAACTGGCTTTTCCAGCGAGTTGTCCAAATTTATTTTGATAAAGAACAGAGAGAATTATGAGCAATCAGTTAGCTTCATTACGTGATATCACTACCGTTGTTGCCGACACGGGCGACATCGATGCCATTAAAAAGTATCAACCAGTCGATGCCACAACTAACCCGTCGCTACTTTTAAAAGCGGCTGGTCTTCCTCAATATGCAAGCCTAATTGATGATGCTGTAGCATGGGCAAAACTTCAGTCAAACGACGCTGACCAGCAGCTTACCGATGCAGCAGACAAACTAGCGGTAGCCATTGGTAAAGAAATCTCTGCAACTATTCCAGGCCGAATCTCAACTGAAGTAGACGCACGCCTTTCGTTCGACACTGCCGCCACTTTCGAAAAAGCGGAACGTTTGGTTCAGCTATATGAAGACGCGGGTATCGATAAGTCACGCATTCTTATTAAAATTGCCTCTACTTGGGAAGGTATTCAGGCAGCAGAAGAGCTAGAGAAGAAAGGCATTCAGTGTAACTTAACGCTTCTATTTAGCTTCGCCCAAGCACAAGCTTGTGCAGAGGCCGGTGTTTATCTTATCTCTCCATTCGTAGGGCGCATTTTAGACTGGTACAAAAAAGCGACCGGTACTGAGTCTTACGCACCAGATGAAGATCCAGGCGTAGTATCTGTAACTAAAATTTATAACTACTACAAAGACCACGGCTACAATACCGTAGTGATGGGCGCAAGCTTCCGTAACATTGGTGAAATTCAAGCGTTGGCAGGTTGTGATCGTCTAACCATTAGCCCAGCACTGCTAGAAGAACTGGCAAACGAGCCTGGCGATCTAGAGGTTAAACTTAAAGACAATGGCGCTACAAAAACACCAGGTGACCGCTTAACAGAAAGCGAATTCCGCTGGGCAATGAACGAAGATGCAATGGCAACCGAAAAGCTGTCTGAAGGCATCCGCAACTTCGCCGCAGATCAGGAAAAACTTGAAACCATGCTTCGCGAAAAACTAAGCGCGTAAGGGCTATTGAAACAATGAGTGTTTTAACTTCTCTCCCTGAATGGAAAAAGCTGTCTGAACTTGCTGCAACGGTAAAAGATGCGCACATGCGCGACTGGTTTGCACAAGATGCAAATCGCGCAGATAAAATGCAGCTTGAAGCCTGCGGCATTTTTCTTGATTACTCCAAAAACCGTGTAAATGAAGACGCGCTTAAAGGGCTTTTCGACCTTGCCCGAGCGTGCAAACTAGAAACCCTTCGCGACGCGATGTTTTCTGGTGAGCAGATTAACTCAACAGAAGGTCGCGCTGTGCTTCACACCGCACTTCGTAATTTCTCAGACCGTAAAGTACTGGTAGATGGCGAAGACGTAATGCCTGAAGTGCATGCTACGCTTGCAAAAATTGAAGCGTTTACTGCATCGGTTCACAGCGGTGAACACAAAGGTTATACCGGCAAGCCTATCAAGCACATTGTGGCAATTGGTATTGGTGGTTCGTTCCTTGGTCCTAAGATTATGACCGAGGCACTTAAGCCGCATACAGTCGATGCTGTAAAGGTTCACTTTGTTGCCAATGTTGACGGTTGCCACATTCACGATGTGCTATCTGGCGTAGATTTTGAAGAAACTTTGGTGGTCATGTCATCAAAGTCGTTCTCTACCCAAGAGACGCTTCAAAATACACTTACAGCTAAAGACTGGTTCTTAAAGTCTGGCGGTACACAAGAAGATATTGCTAAACACTTTGTAGCCGTGTCTTCAAACGTTAAAGCAGCCACCGAGTTTGGTATTAGCGCCGACAATATTTTCCCTATGTGGGATTGGGTTGGCGGTCGTTACTCACTGTGGTCTGCCATTGGCCTGCCTATCTCGCTAGCCCTTGGGTTTGAAAACTTCAAAGGCTTACTTGAAGGTGCATTTGGCATGGACACCCATTTCACAACCGCACCGCTAGAAGAAAACATGCCTGTTCTACTTGCACTGTTAGGTGTGTGGTACAGAAACTTCTTCGACGCGCAATCACACGTTTTATTACCTTACTATCACTATCTTCGCGGCTTACCAGCTTACGTACAGCAGTTAGATATGGAAAGTAATGGTAAAGAAGTGACGCAAGAAGGTGAGCACGTAGATTACCCTACTGGCCCAATTATTTGGGGCAGTGAAGGTACAAACGGCCAGCATAGCTTCCATCAGCTTATTCACCAAGGTTCTGGCGTTATCCCAGCAGACTTCATGTTGCCACTTAACGTTCCTAACCAGGACGACACGCATCACGCTATGCTTGCGTCTAACTGTTTTGGTCAAACACAGGCACTAATGCAGGGTAAAACCTTTGAAGAGTGTTATGCAGACCTTGACGGTAAAGGCCTAGACGACGCTGAACGCAAACGCTTGGCCGCTCATAAAACCATGCCTGGCAACAAGCCTAGCAATACTTTCTTGTTTGATAGCCTTACGCCTAAAACACTTGGCGCGCTGGTTGCAATGTATGAACATAAGGTATTCGTTCAGGGTGTTATCTGGAACCTTAACTCATTCGACCAATGGGGCGTTGAGTTAGGTAAAGTACTAGGAAACCAAGTACTTGCAGGCATTCAAGGCGAGGCAGACAAAGATAATTTCGATGCTTCAACACAACAATTGATTGCCAAATTCAGAGCAGCGAATGCACCAAAATAAGGAATGCGAGGTGATTTAAAATCACCCAATTGGTGCAAATAACAAACTGAACGGCTAGCTTTTTCGAAAGCTAGCCGTTTTTTGTTGCGGTTTTCATCAACAATACGACAGACATTTTTGATATCCGTAACACTGTACAATTGATTACTAACAAAACAAATAGGATCAATTACATACAGTTATTGTTCACGCTTTAAACACACTGGACATTTCCTTACCGTTGTCATCATATCGTCACAATTTGTTAATAAAAGGTAAATTAAACTATTTTATTTTAGTGGCGGCTGTGATACAAAATTGTACAGAGGGAATTAAAAACAAAAACTCTGTATTAGTTGTAGTGGTATAAAAAGGAGATCCCAGTGGATAAATCAGATCTATTTGCCATGTTAGACATCGAAGCAAGCCCAGCAAAAACCAAAAGCAAAAAACGTAAGTGGAGAGAAATCGAAGCGCTACAAGATCGCTACAAATTAGAAAAAGAACTGGCCGAACTCGACTGTGGTTTCGAGTACGAGCTAGAGACACTGGAAAGATAAAACGAAGGCCGCCTGTTAAACAGGCGGCCTTTTTACTTTCTAGCGTGCTGTAAATGCTTCACTTGCAAGCATGGTGTCTCTTCGCTGGCTCTATGTAATAGCGTAATAGCTAAGGAATATGCTCTGTGCCTAATTGCGGCCAGACCGCATAACATGGTCTCATAGCTATTTAGGCATTTATCTAGTGAGCTAGCTATTGATAGGGCGCTGAATGGGGCAATCACACTTGCTGTGTGGCTAGCTGCTGTTTCTGCCAGTACTATACCTGCCAATTAATGGGTTCTTTGCCCTTAGCAATAAGGTATTCGTTTGTTTGGCTGAAGTGTTTGCAACCTAAAAAGCCTCTGTGTGCTGAGAGTGGCGACGGATGAGGCGCATGTAAAACGTGGTGTTTTTCACGGTTAATGTGCTTACCTTTCTTTTGCGCATGGCTACCCCACAGAAGAAACACAACGTTTTGGCAGTGCTCATTGACCACATCGATAACCTTATCGGTGAAGGTTTCCCATCCCCATTTCGCGTGGCTATGTGCTTTGCCCTGCTCAACGGTCAATACAGTATTAAGTAGCAATACCCCTTGCTCCGCCCACGACGTCAGCGTGCCGTGGTTGGGCTCGGTGAAACCCTCAATATCAGACAACAGCTCTTTGTACATATTTTTAAGCGATGGCGGTGTTTTAACGCCAGCTTTTACTGAAAAACAAAGTCCATGGGCTTGATTAGGGCCGTGGTACGGATCTTGACCTAAGATCACGACTTTTACTTCGTCTAGCGGCGTGTATTTAAGCGCATTGAATACGTCAGACTGAGGCGGGTAGATAACGCTTCCCGCTTCACGAGCGTGCTTCACGCGCTCAAGCAACGTAACAAAATAGTCTTTTTGCTTTTCATCACCAAGCGCGCTTTGCCATGTTGTAGCCGAGGGTGTCATTACTTAAGCAAATCCATCATATGCTGCTTAAGTGCATCATAAGACGCTGGCAAGTCTACCGCTAAGCTGTCTTCGCCTGCTACATCGGCCAACGCTTTCGGTAAGCTGATTGGATTACCTAGCACGTTTTCAACGGTTTCTCTGAACTTAGCCGGGTGCGCTGTTCCTAAGAACAAACCAATTTCGCCGTCTTCTAAGTCATGACTTACTGCGCGATAGGCAATCGCGGCATGTGGCTCGCTGGTATAGCCTTGTTGCGCTAATTGACGCATAGCAAGCTGCGTATATTCTTCGTCAACCATCTCACCTTTAAGACACGCTTTGTCGATATAGCCACGCTCAATAAGCGCCTCTATTCGCGGCCAGTTATTAGGCTGACTCACATCCATTGCGTTAGACATGGTCGCAACCGTCGCCTTAGGTTCCCACTCGCCGGTTTTAAGGTAGCGAGGTACCGTGTCGTTTAAGTTAGTTGCTGCGATAAAACGCTTTATAGGTAAACCTAACGATTTAGCAATCATGCCAGCCGTGAGGTTACCAAAGTTACCGCTAGGTACTGAAATAACGAGTTGGTCTCGTTTCTCTTTTGGCAACTGACTTACTGCTTCAAAGTAATAGCAAACCTGCGCTAGTAAACGGCTGATGTTGATTGAGTTTGCTGAGTTCAGGTGAAGGCCTTCACGTACGTCAGGGTCGTCAAACGCGGTTTTTACTAGTGATTGGCATGCGTCAAAGTCTGACTCAACAGCAACGGTATGAATATTACCGCCTAGCGTAGTGAATAGCTTTTCCTGCAGCGAGCTAATCTTGCCCTTTGGAAACAAAATAACCACGTTGATATTGTCGATGCCGTGAAATGCATGTGCAACCGCTGCGCCGGTATCACCTGAAGTCGCTGTTAGAATGGTAACTGGCTTCCCTTCACTAATACGCGATAGGGTTTGCGCCATAAAGCGGCCGCCAAAATCTTTAAACGCTAGTGTTGGGCCATGGAAAAGCTCTAAGCAGTATACGTTATCGTTGACCTGCTCAACTGGTGCACCAAAAGCAAATGCGGTCTGAACAATTTCTTCTAGCTCGCCATTATTCAGCTCATCGCCGATAAGGGCGCGAAGTACTTCAATACTGCGCTCTACAAATGGCTTTTCCAACAATTCGTCAATATTGTCTAGGGTAGGAATATGCTCTGGAAAATAAAGCCCTTGGTTTTTACCTAAGCCCCGCTTAACGGCTTCAGCAAAATTTGCTGTGTCCGATGAATCTTTTAAATTTACCAATTCCACTTGCTGTTACCTTTTTATGTGGGCAAGTACTCTGCCCTTTTAATCTTTTAAAAAATAATTGTGCTTTTAGGAAATCATTTGCCTTTAAGAAACCATATACCTTAAAAAGCTATGTACCTTAAGAAACAATGGTGCCTTGGCTTGGTATTTGGCACACATGGCTAAAGCCATCTTCATTTTGAATGTAGTTCTCTGTTAAATAGGCGGCGACTTTTTCCGCCTGCGCTTTACTTGGACACACGGCAAAAACCGTAGGTCCCGAGCCAGAAATACCAAAAGCGAGCGCACCCGCTTGCTCACTAAACGCACGAGCGTCATCAAAGCCAGGCAGTAGCGATTTTCTGTAAGGTTCGGCTATGACATCGTTCATTACCGATGCTGCCAAATCAAAGTTACCTACATGTAAGGCGTGTACAAACACACCTAGCTGTCGACCAAAGGTTAGTGCCGTCGCCATTTCCACCTGTTTAGGCAAGATATCGCGAGCAGCCGCCGTTGATACGCTAATGCCTGAATAACAAACGGCATAGTACCATTCGTCGTTTAACGGCAACGACAGCGTGACAGGCGCATCGCTACCTGTCATTAACGTCATACCACCTAAGTAACAGGGAGCAACATTATCATAGTGAATACTACCGCTTATTTGGCCTTCTAATTCGCCCATCATTATAAGCAGAGTATCTTCATCGAACGGGGTGTCGAAGTAAGCATTTAACGCTGCAAACGCTGCCACAATAGAGCTTGCGCTTGAACCCAACCCGCTGCCTATTGGAAGGTTTTTATGAAGCGTAAGCGCAACAGGAGAGGTTGTTTTTCCAGCCTTTTCCATTTGCTCACAGAAATAGTGATAGCACTTAGTTACAATATTACTGTCTGCATCGCCCGGGAGTTTGTGAGCGAAGCGTCCCACCGTTTCTAATGAAAATGACTCAGCCGCCTTTATTTCAACTTCATCACCTAGCTTAGTGCCATCAACGGGCGCAAGCGCTGCGCCCAGTACGTCAAAGCCTAAGCTCACATTTCCTATTGATGCCGGCGCGAAGGCCGTAAATGCTTTCATATTATTACTCTTACTTCGCTTGTGGCGTGCTCTTTATATTAGCGCTTCAAATTAGCTCAATAAATTAGCGCTTTAAATCGATGCCACAACATTACTGGCCTAAGTCACACCTTCGAATATCTTACTTTAGCCGCCTATCTGCGCTAAGCAAGCTAAGCGTTATTTAGCCCTTAGTGCGCCATTTGCTTCCACGGCATAGTACGCAGAATGTCAGCAAACACCCCTGCTGCTGTTACCGTACCACCTGCTCCATATCCTCTAATTACATAAGGGATTGGGCTATAGTAGTCACTGTTAATCGCCAGCGCGTTTTCACCGTCTTTTACCTGCGAAAGAGGGTTACTTGCCGGTACAGCCTGAATGCTTACTCTGCATTTTCCGTCTTCAATGCTGCCGATATAACGAAGTACTTTACCTTCGGCTTTAGCCGCTTCAACCTTTTCACCAAACGACGCATCTAACTCTGGCAGCTGCTGCATAAACTCGTCAATTGAACAGTCTTCAGCAAAGCCTTCTGGCAGTACAGACTCAATTTCAATGTCAGATAGTTCTAACGCTAAATCAGCTTCACGAGCCATGATAAGCAGCTTGCGCGCTACGTCCATGCCGCTTAAGTCATCGCGCGGATCAGGCTCTGTGAAGCCGTTGTCTTTGGCTGTTTGTGTCGCTTGCGACAGGCTCATGCCCTCTTCAAGTTTGCCAAATACATAAGACAAACTGCCCGATAGAATTCCTTCAAAGCGGTGTAAGGTGTCGCCGGCGCTGAATAGCTTTTGCAAGTTATCAATAACCGGTAGCCCTGCGCCGACTGTGGTTTCGTAAAGGTACTGACGATTTGTCGATTGCGCGGTCTTGCGAAGCTTGCGGTAGTAAGACATAGCGCTCGTATTCGCCTTTTTATTTGGCGTTACTACGTGAAAACCGCTTTCCATCATATCTACATATTGCTCTGCAATCGCTTCGTGACTAGTACAGTCAACAATCACCGGGTTTACCAGACTATTGTCATTAGCGAACTGATGCAGGCGTTCTACGCTTAATCCTTCGCTTGCCGATTCAAGTGCCGCTTTCCAGTCACCGCTTAAATCAATCCCTTGACTGTTTAACAGCAGTTTCCGGCTATTTGCAATGCCATAAACTCTCAGCTGTACATTGCGTTTTAGCAAAGCCGGCTGTTGTTTTTCAATTTGACCTAGCAGTTCGGTTCCCACATTGCCACACCCTACTAGGAATACGTCGATGGTATGGCGGTCAGAGAAAAAATTCTGGTGAATGACTTTTACTGCTTTCTTAGCACGCTTACTTTCAATTACCGTTGAAATAGAGCGCTCTGAAGAGCCTTGAGCAATGGCTACGTTGTTTACGCGCGCTTGGGCAAGCGAGTTAAAGAAACGCGCAGCCAACCCTTTGGTTTGACGCATACCGTCACCAACCAAAGTAACAATGGCTAGGTCATGACGCACTTCAATAGGATCTAGCAATTGATTTTGAAGCTCTAGCGCGAACGCATCTTCAAGAAGCGTTAACGCTCGGCTGGCGTCTTTGCTTTGGATACAGAAACTGATTGAGTATTCTGAAGAAGACTGGGTAATAAGGCTTATTGAAATATTGGCGTTCGACATCACCTCAAACACACGACTTGCCATACCAACCATGCCTTTAAGGCCAGGGCCTGCAACGTTAAACATGGTGACGTTATCAAGCTGTGAAATACCTTTAACTGACGTCCACACCTCGCTTTTTTCATTGCTGATTAGCGTACCTGGCGCAGCTGGGTTTAGTGTGTTTCTGATCAAACAAGGGATGTGGTGTTGGGCAATAGGACCGATAGTTTTCGGATGAAGTACCTTGGCACCGAAATAAGACAGCTCCATCGCTTCTTGATAGGTAAGCTTGTCTAACAGCACTGCCCCTTCAACTTGGTTCGGGTCAGCGTTATAAACACCATCTACGTCTGTCCAAATTTCACAGCAATTTGCGTCTATACACGCCGCTAAAATGGCCGCTGAATAGTCTGAGCCGTTACGCCCAAGCGTGACTTTCTCGCCCGCTTCGTTAGCAGCAACAAACCCCGGCATGACCAGAAATTCACTGCCGTCAGTAGGCACATCTGAAAAGCGCGCTTTACTAAGCGACACATCGGCAATGCTGTCTAGGTAATCGCCTTCGGCCAGCACATACTTAACCGGGTCAATAACGCGATTAGCGATACCTTTGGCAGATAGCATAGCGCTAAAAAGCGTCACCGAGATGTACTCACCAATACTTAGAATACCGGCAGCGACATTATCAGGTGCAACACCAAGCAGCTTAATACCTTCAAGGTGCTGTTTTAATACGGAAAGGTGACTATTAATGAATTCTACCACGCTTGCATGTGCAAACCCGTCGAGTTCTTCGTTTAGGTTGTTGGCGATGCCGGTAACCGTGTCGTTCAACTTATTGAATAACGGCTGGAAATCTTCACCCGCGGCTGCTTGTTCACATAGTAGTGAAAGCGCGTTCGTTACCCCCTTTGGGGCAGAGAGTACAACCGCAGCACCGTCGGTTTGGTGGGTCGCCGTGCTAATCTCCATAACGCGCATGTATCGCGGTGCATCGGCTAGAGAAGAACCCCCAAACTTTAAGACTTTCATATGCTGCTCCTTAAGGTTACGCATGCTAAAACGTGTGTAAAAAAAAGCCCGCTCTGTGTTAGGCGGGCTTTCGTTGTCTTTTGCTTACTTGCACTAGTCAGCGACCGCCCTTTTTAAGGTGGTAATTAACATAATGGTGGTGCGAGTAAGTAGAATCTTTTTCATACAAGCAATTTGCCGTATAGACGTCTATATGTCAACCGCAGTTTTCACTACACTGTATTGCAAAAAGTGAAATACTCTACACGGAATATTGCTTATTAAGGCACACAAGGCTTACTTTGTTTGTTTTCCTAGCGATCATCCATGATATTTTGGGCAAGGAAATCAACCAGTAAACGAATCTTTGGCGCAACATTTCTATTGGAAGGAAATACTGCCCAAATAGCTTCTTGCTTATCTTTATATTTTGGTAATACCTCTATCAACTCGCCGCGTGCCAATGCCTCACGCACATAAAACCCAGGTAGCTGGGTAAGCCCCAATCCTGCCAAAGCAGCGCTACAGAGTGCGTTGCCACTGTTGTATCGCACACGTCCTTGCACTGGCAACGTTTGCACTTCTTTATTTACAACGAATCTCCAGTTGGGTTGGGAGCCTACCAACAAAGTATGTTCCTTAAGCTCTTGTAGAGATTTTGGCATCGAGTGTTGAGAAAAATAGTCTTTGCTACCGCATACAAACAAATGACGTGTAGCCAGCTTTTTAGCAACAAGTGTCGAGTCTTCTAATTTGCCAATACGAATAGCGAGATCGAGACCAAGCTCCACAATATCGAGTTTTTCATTGGAGAACGTACACTGCACACTAATGCCAGCGTACTTTTGCATAAAGGTATTGAGCAAAGGCGCGATAAAGGCTTCGCCAAACGCTACGGGAGCGGTAAGTTTAATTAGCCCTTGCGGCGATGCTTGCAGTACGCTTACAGCTAGCTGGGCATCTTCGAGCGCCTTTAATGCAGGCATTGCCTGCTGAAAATACTGCGTGCCCGCTTCAGTAAGCGATACGCTGCGCGTAGTGCGCTGTAATAATTTAACGCCTAGCTGCTTTTCAAGTGATGCGACTTTACGGCTTATCTGCGCCACTGACGTGTCGAGCTTGTTCGCAGCTCCGGTAAAATTGCCAACGTCAGCTACGGCACAAAACTCAGCTATGCCTTCTAGATATTTCATTATCGCCACTCGTTAGTTTAGCGTTGTTCAACAAAGCGCTGGTTTATTTAAGTACATTCTATTTGGCTAAATCAATTATTACAATTATGAAAAAGTGATTTACTAAAACTGTATTTATCATTAGTAATCCGTCTCCTATACTTTGGTCTATAAAACATCATCAAATATTTATGATTAAGGAGTCATTACATGGCGTCATTCAAAGATTCGTTGCAAGAAGGTCAAACCCACATTAAGTCAAAAGCTGCGGTGGCTTGGGGCCCGGGAGAGCCGTTAAAGATGGAAGAAGTTGACGTAGAGCTTCCTAAGAAAGGCGAGGTACTTGTACGCATCGTTGCAACTGGCGTATGCCACACTGATGCATTTACGCTGTCCGGTGATGATCCTGAAGGCGTATTCCCTTCAATTCTAGGCCACGAAGGTGGTGGTATTGTTGAAATGGTGGGTGAAGGTGTGACTAGTGTAGAAGTTGGTGATCACGTTATTCCTCTTTACACCGCAGAATGTGGCGAATGTAAGTTCTGTAAGTCAGGCAAAACTAACCTTTGCCAAGCGGTGCGCGAAACACAAGGTAAAGGCTTGATGCCAGACGGCACAAGCCGCTTCTCTAAAGATGGTGAGCCAATTTATCATTACATGGGCTGCTCAACGTTTTCTGAGTACACGGTTTTACCAGAAATATCGCTAGCAAAAGTAAACAAAACGGCCCCGTTAGAAGAAGTATGCTTACTTGGCTGTGGTGTGACAACCGGTATGGGCGCCGTGCTTAAAACGGCGAAAGTACAAGAAGGCGACACGGTTGCTATCTTTGGGTTAGGTGGTATCGGTCTATCTGCCATTATTGGTGCACGCATGGCAGGCGCCGGCCGCATTATTGGTATTGATATTAATGAAAGTAAGTTTGACCTAGCGAAGCAGCTTGGCGCAACTGACGTGGTAAACCCACAGAATTTCGATAAGCCTATTCAGGAAGTGATTGTTGAAATGACTGACGGCGGCGTTGACTACTCGTTTGAATGTATCGGCAACGTCAACGTGATGCGTTCTGCACTTGAGTGCTGTCACAAGGGTTGGGGCGAATCTGTGATCATTGGTGTAGCTGGTGCAGGACAAGAAATTTCAACGCGCCCATTCCAGTTAGTGACAGGTCGTGTATGGCGCGGCTCTGCATTTGGCGGTGTTAAAGGTCGTTCAGAGCTACCAGGTATTGTAGAGCAATACTTAAATGGTGACTTTGGTCTTCAAGAGTTTATCACTCACACCATGGGTCTTGGTGACATTAACAATGCCTTTGATTTAATGCATAAAGGTGAAAGTATCCGCTCTGTTGTGCATATGGATAAATAAGCATTAGAACCAAAGCGCAGATATTTTTGCATAAAAAACAAAGGCCCGCATAAATGCGGGCCTTTTTGTAGTTACCATATGTGTAAATCTATTTGGCTCTCTTACGTCTTATAAACGCAAAAGCTGAAAGAGGTAGCAAAATAGCCAAGCTCGCTGGCTCACTAACTGAAACACTGGATACACTCGCTAATCTAGGCGCTTCAGTTACCACGATATCATCAACAAAATTGCCATAGGTTCCTGTATTGATGGTAGAAAAACGGATGGTTGTCAGCGCAGTTTGCGCAACAAAATCACCGTAGAATTCAGACCAAGTTTTAATAGCGTGATCGTCAAACACTTGACTGAACAAAATGTCATCCGTATCGCTGAATATGTCTAGCTGAAAACTTTCACCTTTGCCTCGTGCTGCATAAGCAAATGACACATCATAGGTAGCATCTGCTTCAGTAGAGAAGCTTTGAAAAATAAAGTATCGGCCATTATTGCCATTGGCATTAAGCTCAGCATATTGGCTACCATCAAATGCATTTAACCCTTGGAAGTTATCCCATAGCTCCATATTTGTGCCACTCCACCCATCAACTGTTCCAGCAGTGAAGGCTTTCCAGCTATTACTCTTAATATCGTTGTTCTCAAAGCTACCGTTTAAAATCAAATTGGCGTGAGCTGTCGTGCTCACACCGAAAACTAAAGATAAAACTACTAACCACTTGCTCATGTACTTCTCCGAAATCACATGTGATCCTATGATTGTATTTTACCAAGTGGTCCAACCTGTGTATCTTATTCTTTAGCATGTTGTATAAAAGTATAACTAAATAACCCCCTGCTCTAACGCCTTGAGCACTGCCCTCGTTCTATCTCGTACACCAAGCTTAGCCATGATTGAAGAAACTTGGTTCTTAATGGTGCCTGTTGATTTGAACATCGCATCTGCAATTTCTTTATTACTGTAACCCGCAGCGATCAAACGGAGAATTTCGACTTCTTTCTCAGTAAGTGGCTCTGGATTTTCAAACGACTCAAATTCTACGTTCAGTCCTTTCAAGCCTTGCAACACTTTTTCGGTTACCGCGGGCTGAATCAGCGTTTTACCATTTTTTATTTGTGTAATAGTGTCAACCAGGGTTTCTAGCGATACATCTTTAAGCAGGTACCCTTTTGCACCAGCGCGCATAGCGCCGTTTACCAGCTCGTGATCGTCAAACGTAGTAAGCATTAGCACTGGCGTACTAATCCCTTTATCACTCAGTGCAAGCAAAGTATCGATACCCGATAATTTGGGCATGCGAATATCCATTAATATCACATCACAGTTTAAAGCGTTTTCATTATCAATGAGCTGCTGACCATTTTCGTATTCGCCAACAACTTCAACGCTATCATCAAGCCCTAAAAGTGATTTGATGCCCTCCCTTACCAACATTTGATCTTCAACTAATATAAGGCGTGTTTTCATTCGCCCTCCGGTATGTGAATTGCGATGCGAAAACCCTGCTCGGTTCGCTGCCAGCTGATAGTTCCATTTAGCTCATGAACCCGTTCCTGCATTCCTTTTAGACCATTACCAGCCACCACATGACTTGAAGTGTCAGATTCGCTTGATCGCTCTTCCTTTCGAACCCCTTCTGCAAAAGCGCCTTCTGAATAGCTACATGGTGCTTTGTCGAAAAGCAGTATGCTACTTGGCTGTTCGCCACTTAGTGTCTTATCAGCAGCATGCGGCACCATACTGTCGTGCATTAGTAGGTTGTAAGCGCCGTTGTGTTGCGTCAGTGATAGGGAAAAATAATGCGCCTGTGTATGGCGTATCACGTTAGTTAGCGCCTCTTGCATACTTCGCAACAGGCAGTCGGCAATTCGCACGTTGGTTAACATTAAATTGTCGTCAATGTGCAGATTTACCATCGGCCTAGGCAAATCTTTAATTAGTGCGTTTACTGCTAATGAAAAATCAATAGCCGCATTTTCCCGAATGTCAGAAATCGCTTCTCTAACATCAGAGAGCAAAAGCTTTGCGATACTGTGGGACTGCTCAACGTGTTGCTTTATGGCTTGCGATTCTGTGCTCTCTAATAAATCCGCCTTTCTCGACGCTACTTGAAGGTTGATGGTAAGCGCCGTCAAATGATGCCCTAAAACATCGTGAATGTTTCGCGCTATCCGCAGGCGTTCATCCTGAGTAAGCGCCTGCTTCATGAGTTGCTGAGTACTCAACAATTGTCTATTAAGCGCATCAGCTTCTTCACGTGCTTTCGATTCTTTAATGGCCGTGTTTGACATGATCATCGCAAATAAATTAAATGTCCAAAAAAGCGCGCCGGTTAAGAAAGCTTGCTGTTCTTGCCACACCCATCCTTGGATAAGGATTGTGGGTAGAGCCAATGGTATTGAAAGCACGATGCACGTTTTCCAATTAACATAGTAAGGAAGAATGGCGGACCAAATAACAACGAAGATGGCAAGGTAAACATAGGGAAGCAAAAACTGGCTCAGAACCGCCAATAGAAACATCGCCCATAACGTTGGCAGCCTTAACGAGGGCTTACTGTGGTCATGCCTACTGACAATAACAAAAGTCACGGCGAGCATACAAAAAATAGCGATGGCAGAGAGAGTTCGCCAATGCGTGAATGAGTACTGATGATACAGGAAGTAAAGTGCGGAGCCGCTTACAAACATCCATGTAATGCATGCAGATGCGCGCTCAATATCGATGCTCACCCGCCAATGAGCAGGGGTTGAGATTTTCATTCGTTTATAACTACCTATATCTTTTCGTTCTTATAGCGCTACTTTGACAAAAAATACGTTTCAACGCATAGGCCATAAGTCACTTTTTATTTCATGACTTCTGGCACTGTTGTCAATCTCGTGAAGTTATCACTATAAACCTACAATTTTGTTCATTGCCAAAGGAAAGCAAGATGCAAACAATTCATGGCTTTATAGTAACGCTTCATATTTTAACGGGTGCTCTGTCACTTATACTGTTTTGGGTGCCTAGTCTTACGAAAAAGGGCGGAAAAGCCCACAAGCAATTTGGTGGTTACTATATAAAAGCGATGCTATTTACGTCTATTAGTGGCGTTATCAGCTCTACTATGGTGCTGTTTATTCCGCTAGTCATCTACCCAACAATGCCTGCGCACTTTGAGTCTGTTGCTTATTTCACTGCATACCTTAGAGGTCAATATCTCTTTTTGCTGATGTTAAGCCTGTTGGTATGGAACAACATAAGGCATTCCGTAGCGGTGCTTAAAGCGAAGCAAAATCTTGAGCAGCTGCGTACTATCGAGTATCTGTGGCTACCCGTAGTGCTTTTTGTCGTCGCTTCCATTGCGTTGTATCAGGGTATTACATACGGCATAACGCTAACATGTATCTTTGCCCCTATTGCACTGTTAAATTCCATTGGTATTGTGCGCTATGTTTATCGAAAAGACATCGTTGCAGGTGCGTGGGTAACTGAGCACATTGGGCATATCATTGGCTCTGGTATAGGTGCATACACCGCATTTTTCGCTTTTGGGGGACGCACATTATTTGAAGGCTCACCGTCACTTCAAATTATCAGCTGGGTTCTACCCGCCCTAATAGGCGTTCCTTTTTCAATCTGGCTTAGCTGTAAATACAAACCAAAATCACCTGGTCGTAATACGCCTTCTTTAAAACCTAAGGTAGTGAAAAGTTAACCTTAAAAGTGATATATAAAAATTCAATTCAGCAGTTGTTATCAATGCCACGGTTAGGGCCTGTTTACATAACGGTGGCATTGCCACTTGGACAACAAGCAATCAAATGTGTAACGTAAGAAATGGCAATAACGCCACCATTACCCCGTGTGAACACAGAGCGCTAAATTATGAAAAAGCACCAGTCAGCAGCACTTAAAATCCTGAAAGATACACTATCATTTCAAACGTCTAAGCGTAGTCTCGCTGTTAGTGCGGCCTGTATTAGTTTAGGGCTAGCTTTAAGTGCACATGCAAGCGAATATCACGAAGACAATTCAACACCACAAACCAGTGACCAAGCGCAGATGAATACCAAACCGACACTTACAACGCTCATCAACTACCAAGAAAACACGCCATATATGTTCTCTTCGGGCTTACCCGATGCCTCTCACCTTTCTTTACTGAAAGAAAAAGGGGTGACGCACGTTGTAGATTTGATCCCAGGGGATAGAACTAGTGAGATTTTAACTACCTCAGAATTAGGTCTAGATTACTTTAATGTGCCCGTTGACTGGGAAGGCCCCACATTAGCCAACTTTTTAAACTACGCAGCATTCATGCAAAGCGTAGATATCGAAAAAGACAAGGTACTCACGCACTGCAAACTGAATTGGCGAGGTGCCGCTTTTACCTATCTTTATAGAATTAGCGTACTTGGAGAAAGTGAACAAGCTGCCAAAAAAGACCTTATGGCTATTTGGCACCCGAATCCTACATGGTACGCGTTTATGAACGACGTTATTTCTCATTACAATGAGGTAAACGGTAAACAAGTAGCAATGTCGTTCGAGGCTGCCGCTCCTGAAAACCACTAAATTTCTGGCTTACCGAGAATAATAGCGGTCTAAGACCCTCTCGTCCCTACCAAACATATATGAAATTTCAGATTTATTATTGACACATACGGAATTTCATATACGATACATCACATACGAAATTTCATATGTGATGTGATTTATGTCGACTTGTTCTGATTCTGCGCAGCTACAGCCTTTAACATTTTTCAAATGCTTGTCGGAAGACACCCGCTTAAAAACGCTTTTAATGCTCAGCATAAAAGGTGAGCTATGCGTGTGCGACCTTACTGATGCGCTTCAATTAAGCCAGCCCAAAATTTCACGCCATCTCGCTGACTTACGAAAGTGCGGTTTAGTTCTCGATACTCGTAAGGGCAAATGGGTGTATTACCAGCTCCATCCTGACCTACCCGCTTGGGCGCTGGAGGTCATTAAGAACACCGCTATTCACAACAATGAATATATTAGCGAGGCGTTAGCGAATTTGTCCTGCGAGAATTGCTAGATTCCAAACTTTCTGAATGGCACAAAGACCGCTGCAAAAATGCACAGCAAAGGTCAACAGGCCCTAGTGTTAATTGCAGCTTAATACGTCGCCAAGTATCTGTTTTTTTTCGAAGTCTTATTCTATCTATTACAGCTACCCACAGTAGCCTCGACCATTAAACAAGGTTTTATATGAAGATTTTATATATTTGTACGCACAACCGTTGCCGCAGCATTCTTTGCGAGGCCATCACTAACGCCTCGAACGGCAATGTTGAAGCACGTAGTGCTGGCAGCCAGCCTGTAGGGGAAGTACACCCTCTTTCTCTTAAGTACCTTGCAGAGCGCGGGTTTAGTACAGACGGCCTTCAAAGCCAGTCGTGGGATGAATTTGAAGATTACGATGCAGATCTTGTTGTCACGGTTTGTGATTCAGCGGCGGGCGAGTCATGCCCTGTTTATTTCGGTAAATCTCTTAAGGTGCACTGGGGCTTAGAAGACCCGTCTAAGTTAGAAGGTAGCGAACAAGAGAAAGCAGAGGCCTTCAACAACACCATCGATATTATTGAAAAGCGTGTAGCGGCATTAGCAGAACTTGCTGAGAAAAACTTAGATAAAGCAGCGCTTAAAGAGGCACTATCAAAATTAGGAGCCCAGTAATGGGTAACAGTAAATCAATGAGCCAAGATATATCAAGCAACCAAGAAAGCTCAAAGGCACAAAGCCCATCTGATAACGCGGTAATGGCGCAAATGCACAAGCCAATTATGGCTAACTTTGCATCAAGGTTCTCAGACCACAAGCCGCGTATTTTGCTACTTTACGGCTCGCTCAGAGAACGCTCATACAGCCGCCTAGTAATTGAAGAGTCGGCGCGGTTGCTCGAATACTTTGGCGCTGAAGCCAAAATCTTTGACCCTCGTGGATTGCCGCAGCCAGATACTGAAGATGACTCACATCCAAAAGTGAAAGAACTGCGTGAGCTTATGATGTGGTCTGAAGGGCAAATTTGGTGTTCACCAGAGCGCCACGGCAGCATGACTGGCATTATGAAAAGCATGATTGACTGGGTACCGCTTAGCCTTGGCGGCGTTCGACCGACCCAAGGTAAAACGTTGGCGATTATGCAGGTTTCCGGCGGTTCACAATCGTTCAATGCGGTAAACCAAATGCGCATTTTAGGTCGCTGGATGCGCATGCTAACCATCCCTAATCAGTCTTCTGTGGCAAAAGCCTTTCTAGAATTTGAAGACGATGGTCGTATGAAGCCGTCACCTTACTACAACCGCGTTGTGGACGTAGTTGAAGAGTTGGTGAAATTTACTTTGCTCACCCGCGACAACAAAGACTTTCTCGTTGACCGCTATTCTGAGCGCGTTGAAAGCGCAGAAGAAGTGAGTAAGCGTGTTAATCAAAAATCGTTGTAAAGTAAGACAAAGGTGAATCAGAATGGGTTTCTTTGAACGTTATTTATCAGTGTGGGTTGGCCTTTGCATTGTTGCAGGGGTGGGCCTAGGCTATGCCATGCCGGGTGTCTTTGCGTCTATTGCGGCGCTTGAATATGCGCACGTAAACCTGATAGTGGCAGTACTTATTTGGCTAATGATTTACCCAATGATGGTACAAATAGACTTTGGCTCAATTAAAGACGTTGGTAAAAAGCCGAAAGGCCTTGTACTGACCTTGGTGATTAACTGGCTGATAAAGCCCTTCACTATGGCACTATTGGGTTGGCTATTTTTTAAAGGCATTTTTGCCGACTGGGTAGATCCGCAAACTGCCACTGAGTACATTGCCGGCATGATCCTACTGGGCGTCGCTCCATGCACAGCGATGGTATTTGTGTGGAGTCACCTTACCAAAGGGGATGCTAACTACACGTTAGTCCAGGTATCAATTAACGACTTGATTATGGTCGTTGCCTTTGCACCGCTTACCGCCTTGCTGCTAGGTGTAACAGATATAACCGTACCGTGGGATACCCTGCTGCTTTCTGTTGCACTGTATGTTGTATTGCCATTGGTCGCGGGTTATATCACGCGCCGTCGCTTGGAAAATAAAGGCAATAACGCACAAGGAAATGGCGCTGTTGACGCATTGGTTAGCAAGTTCAAACCCTTTTCAGTTATCGGCCTGCTACTCACTATTGTTATTTTGTTTGGTCTTCAGGCCGAAACTATTTTATCGCAGCCGCAAGACATCGTGCTTATCGCGATACCGCTACTAATACAAACTTACGGTATTTTTGCCATTGCTTACTTTGCGGCAAAACGTATGAAACTGCCGCATAATGTTGCAGCACCGGCATGTATGATTGGTACGTCTAACTTTTTTGAATTGGCGGTAGCCGTGGCTATTTCGCTATTTGGTTTACACAGCGGCGCAGCACTTGCCACTGTGGTGGGTGTATTAGTTGAAGTGCCCGTTATGCTTTCGCTAGTGTGGTTTGCGAACAAAACGCGCCACTGGTTTGACTAAGCGCATATGAAAAAGGGCGAACCGCAGTTCGCCCCTTTTCATCAATTTTTCTCATCAACCTTTATCAACGCTTTTTACAACGCTCTTTATAAGTCGTTAAAATCTCAAACCGCAATCGCTGGTTTGTAAGTATCGGGAAGAATAAAGCCAAAGCGCTGCAAAACTGACGTTAGTACGTCCCGTTTTATCGGCTTTTCTATAAAGCCCAGTGCACCTAAAGACATCACTTTTTCTTTCATCATTGGCTGAATATCGCCAGACACGACGATAACAAACGTTTCTAGCTGACGGCGTTTTATTTCACTCAACACACTGATACCACCAAGAACAGGCATGGTCAGGTCCAGTAAAACCAAATCTATTGTGTGATGAGCCAATACTTCCAACGCGTCCATACCATTTGACACTTCGTAAATAGTTTCAGCAAAGCCATCTGGCAAATTGCTTCTCGCCATTTTTCGCGCCAGCGCCGAGTCATCACAAATAAGAATATTAAAACCCATCAAATACAAACTTATAATTGGTTATTAATCCGCCAACAGAATACATTAAACGAAAGTATAATAAAACAAAAAAGTGTCTGATAATTGGTAACTTAATCGCTATCTGCGCCAAACTTCACTCTTCAAGCTATCTATTTTGTGGTAGATATAGCGAGTAACAAAATAAGGAACACACGACCATGCAAGAGTTAGCTACTAGCCAAGATAAGAGTTTGGTAAGAAAAGTTGCCTATCAAATTTTGTCTCATTTCGATAAGAGTTATCGATGGTTCACCCGCATCACTCGTGGCGCTCAAGAAAGGTTCGAAAAGGGAAATTGGAAAGAAACTCAGCTTGCCTCTAAAGAGCGAATAACCATTTACGAGCAAAGCCTGTCAGACGCTGTCGCCGAAATTTATCAGCTAACTCAAGTACATCAAAAAGACGACGCTTTCTGGCAAGAGCTTAAGAAAGTATTTGCATTACAGCTAGAAGGCCACCCGCAGTTTGAGCTAGCCGAAACCTTTTACAACTCTGTAATTGGCCGCTTGTTTAAACATAGAAAAATCGATAACGATATGATGTTTGTCTTGCCCAGCCGCTGTTTCTTACCCGGGCAAGACAGAGACAAAGTGATTAACAGCTTCGACACCACCACCACGGTGCGTGAAATGTACGAGTCAATTTTTAAGATATATCGATACAACATTCCATTTGAAAACTTCGAGCGAGACCTACAGAACCTTGAAAGCGCGCTTCGCGCTCGGTTGAATAAGGAGCAGCTAGCCAGCGTTCAAGCTGTGGAAATCCTTAAGCCTACGTTTTTTAGAGGAAAAGCCGCTTACCTGATTGGGCGAATTTGCATGCCCGACGAAACGCTGCCGTTTGTTATCGCCATGAGACGCTATAACGAACCCCATATGTTTGTGGATGCGCTGCTAACTGATCGCAAAGACTTAAGCGTTATTTTCGGTTTTGCTCGCAGCTACTTTATGGCTGACACTCAAAACCCTGCGGAAGTTGCCGCCTTTCTTCAAGAGCTTCTCCCCAATAAAAAGCACTTCGAGCTGTACATGGCAATGGGACACTACAAGCACGGTAAAACAGTGTTTTATCGCAACTTCTTGCAGCACATGGACGAGTCGGACGACAAATTTGAGGCGGCTCCTGGCATTCGAGGCCTGGTCATGATGGTTTTCCATCTTCCGTCTTATGGCGTGGTGTTTAAGATTATTAAAGACGAGTTTGCAGAGAGCAAAAAAATCACGCGTGAGCACGTTAAGGAATGCTACAAACTCGTGAAAATGTCAGATCGTGTGGGCCGAATGGCCGACACTCATGAATATGTGAATTTTAGGTTTCCGCTAGACAGAATTGAGCCTGAGTTAATTGATGAACTCAAAGAGACGTGTGCATCGAGTCTAGAATTCACTGAATCTGAACTCATCATTAAACACATGTACATTGAACGGAAAATGACGCCGCTTAATCTGTATCTACAAGAAGAAACAGATGAAGAGAAAATTACCCGTGCACTAGATGAGCTTGGACTGTGCATTAAGCAAATTGCCATGGCCAACATATTTCCTGGCGACATGCTACATAAAAACTTCGGTATTACCCGTCATGGCCGCGTTATTTTCTACGACTATGATGAAATTTGTTTAATGAATGAGCGCAATTTTAGATCCCTGCCGAAATCTGACGATCCTTATGCTATTGATACGCTCTCGGTAGCGCCTAACGACGTATTCCCCGAGCAGTTTGAGCATTTCATTGTAGGTAAACGCAAGTTCAAAGATATACTTAAATCGTTGCACGGTGATTTGATGACCCCTGAATATTGGCACGAAGTTCAGGAAAAATGTGCACGAGGCGATGTTCAACACTTCACGCCTTATAACGCCAGCATGCGTTTTGACAGAGGCTAATTAAGTTAAGTGTTTGATTAAGGTGCAGGTTGACCGGTGCCCCAGTACAAGTTAAGAGTACAGTTTGAGAACGCAGTTCAAGAGTGTAGAGCAAGCCAATGCATTGTACATGCGCCCCTTTGGGCGCTAGACACCTGAACAAATTGTCGCTACATGCGAAAAAGCTTAAAAGTGATCGTTTCGTTACTTAACACTCGTAAAAGCATGTGAAAGCGATACTGCTTTGCGACTGCTTGATTTTGCTTGCTGACGATTAATCGCCACATAATGGCGACAGCAACGCCAAATAAGTGTGTGAATGTTGATAAACAAAAGAAGCGTAATAATGAAAGTGCTACTTGTAGAAGATGATCCAAAGGTTGCCTCGCACATTGCAAATGGACTATTGGGTGAAGGGCATGAATGTATTACAGTAGGTGATGGAACATCAGGCTACCAACAGGCGTCAAGTAACGAATTAGACGCCGTAATTCTGGATGTGATGCTGCCCGAACTCGACGGTTTTTCTGTTTTAGAAAAACTTCGCGAAGAAGGCAACACAACACCCGTTTTATTGCTGAGTGCAAAAAGTCAGGTTGAAGACAAGGTCAAAGGCCTTCGCACAGGCGCTAATGATTATTTAACTAAGCCTTTTGCCTTTGAAGAGCTACTTGCTCGCGTTGAAGGCCTTGCAGGTCGTAACAAAGAAGGTGAAGACAAGACGCTGATAAAAGTAGGCGACCTCACTCTAGACTTGGTTAACCGCAAAGTATTGCGTGGCGATCAAGAGATTGACCTGCAGTCTAAAGAATTTCAATTGCTTGAATGCCTGCTCCGTCACAAGGGTAAAGTCGTGACGCGAAGCATGCTGCTTGAGCAGGTTTGGAACTATCATTTTGACCCGCAAACGAATGTGATAGATGTTCACATTAGCCGCTTGCGTCAAAAAGTGGATAAGGCGTTTAATGTCCCGCTTATAGAGACTGTGCGAGGCACAGGATATCGAATAGCGGACGGGCTTGCATGATAGCAATACGCGACTTTACGCGTAGTTCAAGTTTTCGCGTAGGCGTATTGCTCACTACTCTAGCTTGTATTGCCATTGTTTTAATCATTTATTTTTGGCGATTAACGAGCAGCGACTTGTTTATTTCGGAATCGAATGCTGCCGTTAATGCCAAAACAAACGCTCTGATTACTCTTTATGAAAACCTCGGTATTGACGCGGTTAAGTTAGCGATAGCCAAGGACAATGGCCAACATTCGCCAAATGGCTCAACAATCACCTCAGCCTCCGACCACCTACGTTCATTCGTTGCACTGAGTAAAGATGAACAAGTTGTGGCTGGCAATTTGTCGTCAATTCCCCTTGTTCTTGAGCGCCACAAAAGCGCCAGTTTTGCTACCGCAGAAATAGTTATCACCCGCCCCAATAGCACAACGAGAAAAACGCTGCGCCAAGCACTTATGAGAGAAGTAACCCTTGGAGATCACGTTCTTTACGTTGGTCGTGGCATTGACGATTTATACAGCGCACAGTGGTTTGGTAAAACGTTCAGTTGGATCATTGTGGTGTTGCTTTGTACCTTGAGTGTGCTGAGCTTCGCTATTGCTGTTTACGTGGTTAATCGAATTAACCGCATGTCGCAAACGGCGGATAAAATTATCAAAACGGGAAACTTGCAAGAGCGTTTAGAAATTGACAGTAATTGGGACGACCTGAGCAGTTTGTCATTTGTGTTTAATCAAATGCTCGATACTATCGAGAGTTCAGTCAACAATATAAAGTCAGTGACCGATAGCATCGCCCATGACCTTCGCACTCCATTATCTCGACTTCGCAACACGCTAGAAAAAATCGAAGACACTCAACTAAGGGAAGATACGACCCAAGAAGCCGACAACCTGCTAAACATGTTTAACAGCTTGTTACGCATAAGTGGGCTTGAAACCACCAATAAGAAAGAAGGCTTTTGTTCCACTGACGTACGCGCCATCGTAGAGGACGTGGTTGACCTGTATCACCCCCTTGCAGAAGAACGCGACATTACCCTATCGAGCGAGCTCGATGCAGTTACTATGCGTGCCGATCCTAACCTGCTATTTCAAGCTGTAGCTAACGTGTTAGACAACGCCATAAAGTACTCTAACGAAAACAGTGTGGTCACCGTACAGCTCTCTACCACGGCAAGTCATATCGTGATTGCTGTGAACGATGCGGGAATTGGCGTGGGTGAACATGAAATTGTTAATCTAGAACGCCGATTTTATCGGGCAGACGGCAGTAGAACCAGTAAGGGAAATGGGTTGGGCTTATCGCTTGTGTCTGCCATTGTGAAGTTACACGACGGCCACATTTGGTTTATTCACGACCCGCTAGTTAAAGGGCACGGGTTAGGTGTGGTATTTACGTTTAAGCGTTAAGCTTTGGACTATTGTTTTTGTCGACAAAAAATAAAAAAACGCTGACGCTTTTTTCTTAGCATCAGCGCTTTTATCCTACATTTTCAACGTTGTGATTTGTGCCAGTCGCTTACGCTAACAGCGACTTCACGTACGCTTTAATCTCTTCATCTTGACCGTGGTCAAATAGACACTGCTGGAAACGCTCTCCAGATACGGCTGTTTTAACCAGTTCAACGTCCATTTTTTTCAGTGAATCGACGTAGCTCTCTGGAGCCAACGCACGTTTCAAATCTGCGAGAATACCAGCGTTTCGTACTTGAGGTTCTTTACGTTCAACGGGATAGCCCGCGCCACGCTCGCCTGTTAACGCTTTCTCAAAGATATAACGCGCATTAAGTTCAGCGCCCCATCCAAAGCCTTTTGCAAAAGGTAACGCTAACGCATTTCCATTGTTAACTTGGTTAAACAAAAATGCATCTGAAGGGTCGATACAATAACCGCAAAATACGCCTGGATGAGCATTCAATGACATCATAGCCCCTTGACCCGTACCACAGCCTGAAATCACAAAATCGACAGCTTTTGAGTTGAGTAGAATAGCTCCCATTATGCCTAAGTGCACATAGGTAAGATGGTGATCAGTTTCGCTGTTCATACCCACATTGAATACAGCGTGTCCCAGTGAGTCCGCCACGCTTGTGAGCTCATTTAATATTACCGGATTCTTAGCCGCCTGACTGTTTTCCATCATCAATGCAACTTTCATGAACGCTCCTAAGCAAAGAAAAATAAAGAATTAAACGCTTACATTAGCATGGAACGAAATGCCACCTCACGGGTAATGCCAAAGTAAATGTCGATTAGTTTCAAATGTGAAACGAAAACGGAAATATATAAAGATGGGGGGCCGACGAGTAACAAGTCACTGACCAGTAAATCTACTGGCCAGCATTTTTCAAAAAACGAGGTTAATGGCGTATTAGTCTGTTTGTTTTTGCATAAATATGGTGACTTCTGCCATCACAATACCAAACTTACGAATATACGAACGGTTCATCATAGCACTGTCGTCAAATGCCCAAAACCAATCGTCAAACGTCACTGAATAGCTAGTGTCATCCACCGGCAAATCCATCTCGTAATGAAAGTTAAATGCGTTGCCAAAGCTTGTGCCTTTGGCTGGACCATCAATGTCACTCGCGCGACCCACATAGCTATTATCACTCTGCTTTACGATGGTCCAAGTACGGGACGTTGGACCGTCGCCCACACCGTAATTAAAGGATTCATCAAGGGTTAACGTATCGCCATCTACTGAACCATCGATGTCTACTACGAACCTTTGCACCACCTCGCCCGAGCGGTTCTGAACAATGCCCCAGGCTTTAACGTTCCCATCAAAAAATTGCTCAATATCGAAAACAGGCGATACAGACCTGTAGTCTTCACCATCGACTGAAACAGAGCATCCGGATAGCCCTGCTACCGTTAAAGTGGCAATTCCGATTTCTAAAACAAACTTCACCGTATTCTTTATCACTTTCGCAACCTTAATCAATTGACGAGATAGACTTGGCGTAATGCTAATAAAGCGTTGCCCTTATCCGTTTCCCAATAACTTCTTTCTAAATTTTGGCTCAGACGTTTTATCGCTTAGCCAGATATCAAAAAAACGCTGTGTAAATACTTTGTCTTCAATTTCATCAGCCTTTTCACCGTTCACGTAAAACACACTCGTGCCATCTTTCGTAGCGATACCGGTAATGACGTCGCCCTCGCTGACGTCAGGAAAGATACTATTCATTAGGGAAAGCCACTTGTCTGAGTCGTCAGCCGATAGGTCTCCTTGCTTTTTCATTTCATCGATAGAACGCTGGGCAATTTTCTTGCCTTCCAAGTCTCGCTGGTACGTTAACTTTAGTGCAAAGGGGGGCTGGTTTTGGTAAGCGCCATCAGGCGCATAAAGCTCACCGGTATACACATCCCAGAAGTAGTAAGAGAACATTCCTTTTCCAACGAGCTTTGCATTGGGAACATAATTACTGATGTGCTTAACATCTGGCTCTTGCGCAACCGCATTCTTTGACATGATTAGCCCGCTTGTTGATACCGAAACAAAAAGCATGATGGAAAACATCTTCGCAGCCATGCTAGCGCTATACATCGAATATCCCCACACACCACTGGCACTTTCTGGGCGCATTGGTAAGGATTTAGCTCTCAACTCGTGAAATAGGCCATACATTTTGATAACCATAACTATGCTCTTATTAGCGTAATAAACATTACAGGTCTTTTATTGAATTTCTATCTGGTTATACTCTTGCCTTCACACATTTGATCAACTGACACTAGGCTCTCGTTGTGCTTCCCCTTGATGCATTTAAATCGTCATTAACCCTGCCCTCACCGCTAATCCCATTTAAGCCAAATTGGGAAGGTGCCAGCAAGGTATCGCTATTTGTTAAGCGTGATGATGCTATTCACCCTGTAATGTCAGGTAATAAATGGCGAAAGCTAAGTCATGCGCTCACCAGCCCGTTGCCAAAAACGATAGTGAGTTTCGGCGGCGGTTTTTCTAACCACCTGCATGCACTAGGCTTTGTTTGTTATAAATTGGGCATTCCTTTTAACGCCGTTATTCGCGGTGACTACAGCGCTGCACCTACACCCATGATTGAGGATTTGAAAAGTTGGGGCACCCGTATCGACTATGTAGACCGAGTCACTTACAAAAAGCGAAACGATAGCGCATATATACTTCATCTTAAGCAGCAGCAACCTGACGCGATGATCATTCCTGAGGGCGGAAGCCAAGCACAAGCGCTTCAAGGGATAAAGGACATGGTTGATGAAATCGACATAGACTTTGATTTTATTGTCGCTCCTGTCGCTAGTGGAGCCACTTTGGCGGGAATAGTCAGTGCATTAAATAAACGTAATGAAAATAATGCGAAAGACACTCTCCATCACACTGGTTGCAACGCTGTCGGTGTTGGCGTGCTGAAGGGTGAAGACTACTTAGAAGGATTAGTCGAACAATTTCTTCCAGCCTCGCTTGGGCGATCAAATTGGCATATTGAACACAACTACCACTTCGGTGGTTACGCCAAAGCGCCAAATGAGCTTCAAACCTTCTGCAACGATTTTAATAATACTTTCGATTTTGATATCGAGCCTGTTTATTCCGGCAAAGCCTTTTGGGCAGTTAAAGATATGCTGGCCAAAGGTATGTTTGAAGACGGGTCACGCATTGTTGTACTGCACACAGGCGGCTTGCAAGGCGCAAGATAAACCCCTTTTATAACAGAGTGTTGCGATCACTACCTTTCGGTGTTACAACTATCCCTGTGAGCTTGCTCACAATTCTTTTAAACACTAAACAACGATAACAACAAGAAGTTTGTCGCAGGATGCGGCATAACATTAGCGCTTGCTACCTGCAAACTTCATCAAGGAATGATTATGAAAGATATTTTCTTCTTCGACTCAATGTTAACCCCTAAGATTATCACTTTCGTGTACTGGCTATTGCTTTTAGGATCTGTGGTAAGTGGCGTAACAACGATGTTTGTAGGGTACGACGCGAGTTTTGTATACGGCCTATTTATTATCGTGTCTGGCTGTATTGGCGCAAGAATCTGGTGCGAACTGCTTATCGTACTTTTCAAAATTCACAGCAACCTTCAGAAAATTGCTAGTAAAGAGTAACGTTACTCCTTGTTAAAGGTGCCGCTCTGCGCAGCACCTTTAATTAAAACGAAATACTTAAAGCAAAATTACGCTACTGCAACAGTGTCCGTGTAACGTTTCAACGTATCTAAATAATCCATTTTACGCTTTTCAGAAAGCCAACTGGTTTTAAAGCTATTTTCAACAAGCGTGATTAAATCCTCTTTGCTGAATTGCCCTTCTTCTTGTAGGGCAATTAAATTCTCATTCAAGTAGGCTCTGAAATAAGACGGATCGTCTGAATTGATACTCGGCAGCAACCCTTTTTCCAACATTTGTTTCAATTCACAAGAAGTGAGTGATTGAACAACAAATTTGTTTGAAACAGGACAGACCGTTAATCCCAAATTTTTTGATTTTGCAAGCTCGCATAAAGCATCAGATTCGAGAATATTTACACCATGATCAATCCTGTCGACCTTAATATCCTCAATTACTTGACGTATGTGCTCTTGCGTATTGTCTTGGTTAACATCACAGTGCATTGTAAGTTTAAGTCCCCATGAACGCGCTTTTGAGAATACTTCTGCAAACTTTGATGGCGGGTTATTTTTCTCGTCGGAATCGAGCCCGACGCCGACTAACTTGTTGAGGTGGGGCTTAGCTAGCTTCAGATGTTCCATTGCTGATTCAGCCGACATATCTCGCAAGAAGCACAGGATAAGCTGACTTTCTACACCCAATTCAGTGCGCGCATCTTTTTGCGCTGCATGTATTCCGTTAATAACGCTATCGAAACTCACACCTCGAATTGTATGAGCTTGGGGGTCAAAGAAAAGCTCAACATAAACGATGTTCTGTGCTGCGGCTCTCTTAAGGTATGCCATAGTAAGCTGGTAGAAGTCATCCTCTTCTATGAGCACGCTCATACCCGCGTAGTAAATATCGAGGAAAGAAGGTAAATCATAAAAATCATACGCCTTTATCATTTCTTCAGGTGTTTTGGCTTTCAGTGAAACGTTATTTTTCTGCGCTAAGGCAAAACTTAGCTCAGGCTCTAATGTGCCTTCAATATGAACGTGAAGTTCGGCTTTTGGCATATTTTCAATAAACTCTTTCATTTAACTTCCCTATTTCCTTGGCGCTTTTAGCTACTGTAAAAGCTTGGCTAGTATGTTGTTACCAACTGATAAGGTGTTAATTTGCAAAAAGTGCGCCTAAGGAAAGCGAATTCAGTCAGACGCTGTTGGTTGTAATGCAACTCTAGAGGTTGCGGATCCTTGAGTGTGGAAAGTCTATTTAAATGGCATTCCCACTTTGCTTCATCTCGGTCAACAATATGCTTTACTTTGGTGCGTTTCTGCCAATGAATGTGTGCAAATTGAATGAGTTGTAAAAACATAGTTCAGGCGCGCGAGCACCATTACTATCAATCTGCGACAGGATAGCCAAACAACCTCTTTAACTTTGCTTTTATCCCTTTTGCGTGCTGAAGCTGTTCACGAAGCACACCTATTTGACTGAAGTTGGCGCTAAGAGGATTGTCCTCAGGCATTTTTCCTATAATGCCGTACTTTATCGTTATCGTTTTGTCTTCTTTAGCGAAAGTGCCGAATAACTTATCCCATATAATAAGCACGCCACCGTAGTTCTTATCGATATATGGTTTATTCGTAGCGTGATGAATACGGTGATGCGTAGGCGTGTTGAAGATACGCTCTACCCAGCCTAGGTTTCCAATTGTCTGAGTGTGTACAAAAAACTGATAAGCCAGATTGATAGCGACAATGGCAAAAACCAGACTTGGTGAAAAACCAATAAGAATCATTGGTACCCAGAACAGCCACATGCCGACAAAAGGGTACAAAACGCTTTGTCTGAAGGCCGTTGTGAAATTCATTTTTGTCGAGCTGTGATGTACCACATGCGCTAGCCAAAACCAGTGTATGTTGTGTGAAGCACGATGAAACCAGTAGTACAAAAAGTCTTGAAGGATAAAACCTGCAAAAAGCGATAGTGCACTAAGCTCTATTTTAAATAGTGAAAACTGGTGTAACCAAATAAAAAAAGGCATTAGTAGAAGCAAGACCAATGCATCAGAGCCCTGATGAAGTAGTGCAAGTAAGGCATTGTTCACACTGTCTTTTACATTGTAAAACTGTCGCGCTTTCTTAAATTCAACAAAAACACACAGTAGAAATACGGGGCTTAACCCTAGCAAAATAAGTTCAACGGGGATCAAAGCGTGCTCCTAACTTATCTAGACATTTCTCAATATCGTTTTGCAGTAGGCGCGACAGTAACCAGCTAGGTATGTACCAGGGGGCGCGACAGGTTATGCGATAAGAAACGTTTGTTGAATTTTCCTGCTGTGTGAACGCAATAACGCCCCTGTGAGCCTTCACTGGGAAGTCATCAACCACTCTATATTCAATGCCGTTGGTATCTGCGTGAACAATCTCTTCTTTAAAACGTACACTAAGAATAGTGACTTCTCTTACGCAGCCCTTTCCACCGCTAATCTCATTATCATTTTCTGCTTTCAATACCTTAAACGACGCGTTGAAAAAATCGCTTAAATTCTGGTGATCAAGCAGCGTATCGCGCAGTTCTTTGGGCGTTGCAGCAATATTTTTTTGGTAGTAAACGTCAACCATCTACGTTATTTCCTTTTCTGACGGCTCCTAGCATAAATTGACATTTCTATTTTATCTTGCGTTAATGCGACAGTGTTTTTGTTATTTTGCGACAAGCATATGCCATCAGTTTCCTCAGCCTATATCCAAAGTACGGTGAGCTATTTAGTTAGCTTAGGCGTTAATGCCGACAATGTTTCGTTAACTACCCAAAAGCATGACTCACTGTCTGGCTCTTCACGTGTTGATATGAATGTATACGTTGAGCTGTTAAACCAAGGGGTCGCATTAACCAACAATTCGCTATTTGGTTTTGAGTTGGGTAAACATATTCAGGCGAAAGATTACGGAGTACTGGGTTACCTTGTTGAAAGTTGCGAAAACTTGGCTCAAGCCATTAATGCGCTAACCCGCTTTGACGCTTTAGTCGCTGACATTGGCACCACTAGCGTGTTTTTCGAACCTAACAATACCCGCGTTGAGTGGGTACCCAAAAGCGCCGATTGCAAGCAGATGGTATTGCGCAACACCACAGCCTGGGTAGCAACCGTCTACAAGATATTAGGTTCTGCCTGTAAACTGAATGCCGTCACCTTTACGTTTCCTTTGAGCGATTCGGAAAAAGCCATGCTAGCGATGTGGTTCAATTGTGAGGTGGTTGATAACGCCAACACCAACGCCATTATTTTTCCTCAGCACCTTTTACATATTCCATTTACCAGCGAGAACAAAGCGATGTTTAGTGCGCTCGTAAAAGTATCCGAAGAAGAACTAATGGCGAGCAAAGGCGGCGACCGTGTTCAATTTGCCAATAGCAAGTTCACCGCCAATCAGCATGAAGACATAAGTCATAGAGTCGTTGCGCTTTTAAAAGCCAATCCAACCTTAAAAGGCTGCGATCAGCAACGCGTAGCCAATGCACTTTTTATCAGTCCGCGCACCTTACAGCGGAAATTGAAGCAAAGTGGCACTAGTTTTCAACAAATTCTCAATAGCGAACGCAAAGCCCGCCTAGATGATCTGCTGAAACATCACTCTATCGCTGATACCGCAGATTTATTGGGGTTTCAGGAACAATCATCATTTACCCACGCCTTTAAAAAGTGGTACTCAACAACACCACTGAAATACCAAAAACAACTTTTAGCGCCTTAAAGCTAATGTCCACTTCCTCATCGCCGAACTATTAAGTCGCGTTGAAAAACAACCGATAAAAAGCAATCGCCCTAGGGCCTGTTGACCTTTTGTGTACGAATTTTGGTCTAAATGGAAGCCTTCGGGCAGCGCCTTTGTGCCATCTATACTGCGTTGAATGTTCTCGATTTAGAACCACTAAACCGTCAAACATTCGCCTTGTCTAGATGGCACACAGACCGCTGAAAAAATGTACAACAAAGGTCAACAGGCCCTAGGTTAGTCTCTTAATCTTTTAGTATGAAATGGTAATGTTTAGCTATCGCAATGGTGAATATTAAACTAATGTGACGTAGTAAGCGTAGGTATTAGCAAGTGTCCAGCAACGCTAACTCACAGGAGATGCGCTATGATCGACCGTCCAGTTACATTGCCAACGCCATTAAACGTACTCGTGTCGAAGTCACTAAGCTTATGTGAGCTTATGTTACCCGTATGCGATGTGTTTTACCCCTTTGCTGCCATCTATGAAAACGGCCGAGTAGGTTGTATTTTCAACGACGAAACACAAGGTCAAAAGCGAGAGTCACAGCTTATCGAGCAGCTTCAATGGCGAATTATCGATACCACCACCGACACAAACAGCTACAGCGTATTGGTTTATGCTGCGGCGGTTAATACCCAAGACAGTAAAACCCTCGACGCCATTGCCATAGCCACTGCTACACCAAATCATGAAGAGCGTTTGATTCTTTACCCTTATTACAAAGTTGATGATAAGGTAGTCATATCGCCACCAATTGATACGGTTACCCGCTGAAATTCGAGCGACTTTTTATTTTAAACCGAGCAGAATTGCAGACACGTTATTAATTTTGAGAACGTGTCTGCTTTCGTATCAGCTCAAACTTCTATTGAACGACGTATCTCGGCGTAGACCATAAACGGTCAATAATGAGGCCTTTGAAAGGTAGGCCGCTAGTAGGTGTGCAATACCTTTTACATTCGTTGTTACGATTAAAATTTTTTGTACTGTCATGGGCTGTCTTTGCTTGCCAAATCCCATTGGTCTGCTAGCATTCAGCCCAAAATTCATTAGCAAAATTAGGGATTAGTTATTATGTCTCGCGTTTTAATTATTGGTGCTGGCGGTGTTGCGTCGGTAACTGTGAAAAAATGTGCACGTTTACCGCAACATTTCGACGAAATTTACTTAGCAAGCCGCACGGTATCTAAGTGTGAAGCGCTACAGCAAGAAGTAGGTGCAGATCGCGTTAAGGGTGTTTTCGCTGTTGATGCTGACAACGCAAAAGAAGTGGAAGCACTTATCAACGAAGTAAAGCCAGACCTAGTAATCAACCTTGCGTTGCCATATCAAGACCTTCCAATCATGGATGCATGTCTTGCAACTAATACTGATTACCTAGACACCGCCAATTACGAGCCTAAAGACGAAGCGAAGTTTGAATACTCGTGGCAGTGGGCTTACCAAGACAAGTTTAAAGACGCGGGCATTATGGCCCTTCTTGGCAGTGGCTTTGATCCAGGTGTAACTAACGTTTACACAGCATATGCAGCTAAGCATTACTTCGACGAAATCCACTATCTTGATATCGTAGACTGTAATGGCGGCGATCACGGTCAGGCTTTTGCGACTAACTTCAACCCTGAAATCAACATTCGTGAGATTACCCAACGCGGTCGCTATTGGGAAAACGGCGAGTGGAAAGAAACGGATCCGTTAAGCGTACGTGAAGATCTTGACTATCAAAACATTGGTGTTCGCGCATCTTACCTGATGTTCCACGAAGAGCTAGAGTCTATTGTTAAGCACTTCCCTACCCTTAAGCGTGCACGCTTCTGGATGACCTTTGGCGATGCTTACCTTAACCACCTGCGTGTACTTGAAGGTATTGGTATGACTAGCATTGAGCCAGTTGAATTCCAAGGCCAGAAGATTGTACCACTAGAGTTCTTGAAAGCAGTACTTCCTAACCCAGGCTCACTTGCTGAAGGTTATAGCGGTATGACGTGCATTGGCACTTACATCACAGGTATTAAAGATGGCAAAGAAAAAACTATCTTTATCTATAACAACTGTGACCACGCGAAATGTAACGAAGAAGTAGGCGCGCAAGCAGTATCTTACACCACAGGTGTTCCTGCAATGATTGGCGCAGCGCTTATGCTTAACGGCACATGGAAAGAAGCAGGTGTATGGAACATGGAACAATTCGATCCAGATCCATTCATGGATATGCTTAACGAGCACGGTCTGCCATGGCACGTACTCGAATGTGAAGGTAGCCCTTTCACTAAATAATTGAAATATCGGGGCGCTTAATTCAAGCGCCCTTTTTTATTAACGCCACTATTTAAATCTAGATCAGATTACTGGAATGTAGGACACAGAGTAGTTTTGAGCTACGACCTGTAATGTAATACATTAGGCGTTTGATAAATGTTGAAAGCCGTTTTATTTTTTGGAGCTTTATCCCATTGACCGATTTAACTCAACGTACTGATATTCCCTCTCCTTGCTACGTGCTGGAAGAAGCAAAATTAATTAAAAACCTTGAGCTGATGAAACGGGTTCAAGACGAATCTGGCGCGCGTATTATCTTGGCGCTTAAAGGCTTTTCTATGTGGTCTTGCTTCGACATCATCAAACAGTACTTACACGGCGCAACGGCCAGTTCGGTTTGGGAAGCGAAACTTGCTGCAGAGATGGGTAAAGAAGTTCACGCATATTCTCCTGCGTACAAGGTTAATGACGCAAAGGAATTGGCGGGTCTTGTTAATCACCTGTCTTTTAATAGTTTGACCCAGTGGAACGCGCATGAAGACGTGCTAGCAGGCGTGTCGTTAGGCCTTCGCATAAACCCTGAGCATCAAGAAGCAGATACACCACTGTACGACCCAGCTGCACCAGGTTCGCGCTTAGGCATACGCGCTGGTGAGCTAGAAGGCGTAGACTTATCGGGTATTGAAGGTTTTCACTGCCACAACCTTTGTGAGTGTGATTCTTTTGCTACTGCACGCACCCTTGAAGCCATTGAAAAGCGTTTTGGCAAATGGCTTGGTCAATTAAAGTGGTTAAACCTAGGTGGCGGGCACCTGATGACCCGTGAAGGGTATGATGTTGAGCACCTCATCAACACACTAAAAGACTTTAAAGCCCGTTACCCACACCTAGACGTAATTCTTGAGCCAGGGTCTGCGGTAGCATGGCAGACAGGGCCATTAATTTGCGAAGTGGTTGATATGGTAGAAAATGACGGTGATATCGCTATTCTAGACATTTCAGCTACTGCACATATGCCAGATGTGCTGGAAATGCCTTATCGACCTACAATTTTGGGCGCGGGTATGCCTAATGAAAAAGCATATAATGTGAAGCTAGGTGGCAATTCGTGCCTTGCAGGCGATGTCATTGATACCTACTCATTCGATGCGCCGCTTAAGACCGGCGACCGATTACAGTTTGAGGATATGATGCATTACACCATGGTAAAAACCACCTTCTTCAACGGTGTAGAACATCCTGCTATCGGCATTCTGCGTTCTAACGGCGACTTTGAGCTGGTTCGCGAATTCACTTACGAAGACTTTAAAGGTCGTTTGTCTTAATTAGCTTTTTTGTAATTGGCTAATTGTTAATGAGCCTTTTTATGGGCAAGCTGTTTGATTAAACAAACAGCTTGCTAATTTGCACGGCTCACACAGTAAATTCCCTACTATCTGGTTCACCTTAATCAATGAACCCCTCATTTTTCTGAGGTTAATATTAAACCCAAATATGAGTTAATAGTCACCAGAGTAGACTGATGCGAACACTAAGTAGTTTTAGATAACTACTTAAGAAAATAACGCCCTCTTCATCAGCTTAAAATTCACCTTCCAATTTGTCTTAATTTTATGCTTTAGCGCGCTTTTGCTACTGACTTTGGGATCTTCAACGTTTGCAATAACGTCTTCAAGGGCAGCAGGGTGTAAATTAAAATCTTCAACCCTTTCTTTGGGAACATTTCCATAGCCTTTATATTCATTCACCTTGTTTTCAAAATGAATAATCGACATCCACATTCGCTTTCCTCTGACAGGCGTCAGTTCTTTTACACCACTCCAATATCCGTGCCTTTCTTGACACCAGATGGTTTTAAAATCTTCACTTTTTTCAATTAAACTCATAAACGGATTATGCACATGTGAGTGCAGGCCTAGCCTTACACGAGGCGCTACCTGCAGCGTATATCCGTCAACAAAGTCAATTGCCATAAAAGATTGCTCTGAAAATTGATTCTGTACTTCTTTAACGAAGTCTTGGTGAAGGCTATCATCGTTATCAAGCCTCGTCGTAATAAGAAAGGGGGCTGTTAATCTAGACGCTATTTCTTTTTTTATAGACGGATAAAAGTTTTCCATTCCGTCTGCGTAAATAGGGATAAAATTGGAGAATTTTGAAGCTAGCTCGTTTATTTTTTCGCGATAAATTTCTGGTGTATTCGTATCGAAAAATACTAGCCATTCAAAGTTTTTTACCGTTTGAGATTTTATAGACGAATAACAGTACTGCTCAAACAGCTTCAATCTGTTTTCCATCCAGCTATCAGTTAAAACTTTGGATTGAGATTTGGTCTCATCCCAACCTTTTTTTCGAAGATTAAAGCGCGTTAATATGAAATGCTGAAACATGATAATGCCGTTGAATATAAGAAAATGAATTTACAAAGAAAAAGAATGCAAAAGGAATATTGAAATAATACCAATAAAAACTATTCTTTTACGAAATTTTTTCTTTGTTAACTAAGACCCACAAAACGTTAATTCGCTCACATTATTTCCTGAAAAAGGAAAAACTGAATTGATTTCAGGTCAGAGCGAGGCCTTAGCATTCAAGTAAACAACATAGGAATTCATCGCGCATTGTTTTTTATGGCGACGCGATGGGGTTAGTGACTATACAACTCCACTTCCCGACGCCGCCTCAGATTTGTCTATCTCACCTTCAGCCAGTACTTCGTCATCTAACTCAATTTTAAATGACGTTCCCGCTTTTCCATGCAGGCTATAACGAAAGCCGTACATTTCGCCTTCATTTAGAGAAACTTCCGCAAAGGTATTAGGGTGGATTAAGTCGTAAACACCTGAGTCGTTAGCTTGAGAAAATATATCAACTAACCATTTTCCTTCTGACATGGTGATTTTGAGTGTTTTTGTCATATGAGCCTCCATAAACCTCAGTCCTTTTTGAACTGGGCAGTTGACGTGAATTACACTCCTTTGTATTTATTCCAAGGCCCTTAAGATCAACAACGTGTTTACGCTTTTGCGTCTAGCCCAGCTTGATAAAGCGCATTCTTTTTCAAGTCATAGTGAGTGGCGACCACCGCCGCGGCTTTTTTAAGCGGCATGTGCTCACACAAAACACTTAGCAACGACATTGCCTCACTAGGTATCGCCTGGTCACTTACCTTCGCGGGGCCAATCATGACGACGAATTCGCCTTTCTGGTGCGCAACATCCGCATTGAGATAATCAATTACATCTTGCGCGCTGCCACTCACGTAGGTTTCGAAGGTTTTGGATAGCTCTTTCGCTACAACAATCTGGCGTTCGCCTAAAACGCGCTGTATATCAGTAACGGTGTCTAAAATTCGTCGTGGGGCTTCATAGTAAACTGTGGTGAACGTTCTATCTATTAGCGCTGACAACACGCTTTCACGTGCCTGCACTTTAACCGGTAGGAATCCTTCAAATATAAACTTGTCTGTTGGCAGTCCCGAAGCACTTAATGCTGTAATTGCAGCACATGGGCCCGGCAGAGCGCTAACCGGAATACCTTGCTCACGGCACTTGCGTACCAAAACAAAGCCCGGGTCGCTGATTAACGGCGTTCCAGCATCACTTATTAATGCTACCGACTCGCCGCCCTTTAAACGCTCACAAAGCATTGCTGTGCGCTTATCTTCGTTATGCTCGTGCAGAGAAAGAGTCTTCGTTCCAATGCTAAAGTGCTGTAAGAGTCGAGCGCTGTGACGGGTGTCCTCGGCAGCGATCCAGCTTACTTCACTTAATACGCGTATTGCTCTGGCACTTATGTCGTCTAAATTACCAATAGGTGTTGGAACAATATATAAGGTGGCGGTGTCTGTCATAACAGTGGTTAAGTCTTACGTTATTTTTAAAGAATATGCGATAAGTGTATCACGCCATTAGTCCAGATTATGCTGGCAAGCGTAGATTTTCACACTGGTTAAGATAAACTTGGCCTATAACGATGTAAAAGGAATGAAACTGTGCGTCATATTGGACAAGCTGGAAAAATCTTTACGCTATCAGCCGTCGCTTCTGTATTGGTGCTAACGGGCTGTGGAAGTACACCTAAAACCCAGTCAAAGCCTGTGGTAGTGGAACCTACCCCAATTGAAACCACACAGGTTGAAGATAACGTCACGCCTGAGCACAAACTCCTTGAAGCAAAAAAAGTATGGGAGCGCACCCGCAACAAAGAACAGCGCGATACGCTGTTGCTGCAAGCGGCTGACCTGTACCTTCAAAATCAACAGCCCGTTTTGGCTCAGCAAGTGCTATATGAGGTAAAAGAAGACGGTATTTCAGGTGTAAATCAATCTTATTACTCCCTTCTGGTAACCAAAGCCTATGCGGGAATGCCTGATGCCTCGGCAGAAGAATTGCTGGCTATGTTGGATGGCGTAACCGGTACAGGCGAAACCGCATTCCAAAAAGCGGAGCTTCAAACCCAGCTCTTCACGCAGCAAGGCAACCTGGCTGCGGCAGCGAATAGCGTATTAAAAACCAATCTTACTGACGATGAAAAAGTGCAACAAGTTTGGCAGTGGATTACCTCCATTCCTGCATCGTCACTTGATTCAGTGGGCAGTGCTTATCCCGATCTGTCTCCTTTCATTACTCTTCGCGAACTAACCGTAGAAAACGCGTCGTCACCGGAAAAATTAGCCAAAAGCCTGCAGCAATTTAAGCAGGTTTATCGCGGTCATGTATTAGAAAACGCTTTGCCTGAAAACGTAATTGAAGCAACCCAGCTTACCGATGCTGGCGCCAACGATATTGCGGTTTTACTACCACTTTCTGGCAGGTTAGCTCGCACAGGACAAGTCGTTAAAAATGGCATCATGGCGGCTTATTACACCGATGTTGAAAAGCGCCAAGATGAACACCTTCTACCTCGTCTTCGTTTTATCGACACCAACGAAGTAGATACACAGCATTTACTCAGCGAAATTGGCGATACCAAGTTCATCATTGGCCCTCTTTTAAAAGACACTGTTGAACGTTTAATTCCCAGTTTGCCGCTTGGTGTGAACGTACTTGCATTAAACAGGCCTGACGAATTGCCAGACAATGCGTCTGCTAAAGGGTTGGCAACAGGATCGTCAAATCCGGCGATAGCCGATGATGCTCTTGCCTCTGGTACAGGTCTCGCAGGTGATGACACACAAAATGAACTCCACTCATTAGGCTTGCCTACCTCGCTGAATTATTACGGGCTAGCACCAGAAGATGAAGCAAAGCAGCTTGCTGAATTTATCTTTAATAAAGGATATCGTGCGCCTATCGTTATTGCCGCACAAAGCAGTCTGTACCAGCGAATGGACGACACCTTTAAAAAGCACTGGCGAATACTCAACAATCAGGAAAACAAGCAGCGAGCCAACATAACGTCGGTATCGTTTAACGACAGTAATTCACTTCGAGAGGGAATTACACAGGCGCTAGATGTGGCGCAAAGCAACGAGCGTATCAATCAAATTGAGTACATGACAAATGATGAAGTGTACAACATGCCTCGCAGTAGGCGTGATATTGATGCCATTGTTGCATTTGCTTCACCTCAAGACACAGAACTGCTTAACCCCATTATCGAAGCGAGCTTAAACCCATACGATGGCAAACAAGTCCCCGTGTATGCCACCTCTCGTTCAATGGATTACGACAGCGGGAAAAACCAATGGCGTGACCTGCAGAATGTGCACTTTATCGACATGCCTTGGTTAATGCCTTCACATAGTTGGCAACCTCTTCAGCAGGAGGTTGAACAGGCTTGGCAAAATCAAAATACTATGCAAAAACGTTTATTTGCGTTCGGTTTTGATGCCTATCAGTTGTTGCCTCAGCTAGGCATGCTTAACACGCTGAAATATCTTTCACACGAAGGGTTAACGGGTACACTTTCCCTTAATCAACAAGGTGAAGTAATACGCAAACAGCCTCAGGCAATTATTCGTAACGAAAAAGTTCAAATGCTTTCGGAGTAAAATTATGTCAACACTGCAAGGGAGTGCAGCAGAAGACAAGGCCTGTAAATATCTGATGGAACAAGGCCTTATTCTTCGATGTCGAAATTACCACACTCGGCGTGGCGAGCTCGACATTGTAATGCAAGACGGCAGCACCATAGTGTGCGTTGAAGTTAAATACCGAAGACGAAATCAGTTTGGCAGTGCTTTAGAGTTTGTGACTGCCAAAAAGCTCCAGCGAATTCAGGCTGCGTTTGATTTCTATTTGTTAGATAATGGCTTAAATCCAGCGTCTACTTCTCTGCGAATAGACGTTGTTGCCATAGACGGAGACAACCTTCAGTGGTTGAAGAACGTGGGCTAAAGACTGACAATATCCAGCTTTTAAACTGATGTCCCCCAAAGAGGGCTAGAAGCGTACGCCAACGATGGGCGTGGCCGATATTGATGAAAATGTCTTTATGTCAGACGTATTCCGTTTGTTTTATCTTATGATTTGCAACCCTTCATCGGTTTGATGAAAGTTTCTTAGGTTCCCACAAATAATGAGTCATCCCAACAACAAGGTTTCGTCCAGCAGCGTTGATAACCAAGAAATAGAGCTAATAGTCGGCAACTCCAGCTCTAATTTTTCTGGCGTAACGTCTACGATGCTGCAAGTAACATCGCTACAGAAGCATATGATTAATTTGCGGATAATGGGCAAGCATTTTGTTCCAGACCCATCAATGACTATTACTTTTTGGGAGGTCGCAAAAATGTGTCGACGCCCGCTTAGTAATGGTAAGTGGCGAATTTTTCATGCGCGTCGCGTTGACGAAATGATTCAGGGTGTGATCCTCAAATACGTGTTTCGCGCCAAGATAAAGCTTGTATTTAGCTCTGCCGCTCAGCGAAAGCGTTCGGCTTCTACGGTGTGGTTAAGCAATAAAATGGATGCGGTTATTGCAATGAGTAATCGCTCTGCAAAATATCTAAATAAGCCCCCCGCCAAGATAAATTTACACGGTGTGCAAATAGACAACTACACGCCAGCAGAAAACAAGCAAGAAGCATGGCAAGCATTAGGCTACGGCGGCAAGTACGGCATTGGTATTCTGGGCAGAGTTAGAGAGCAAAAAGGCGTTCATCTATTTGTTGAAGCATGCATCAAAGTATTGCCCAAATACCCTGACGTGAACGCAGTAGTTGTAGGTGCTATATCCTCGAGTAACCAAGAATTTGTAAACGAGCTTAAAGAAAAAATTTCTAAAGCCGGGTTAACTGACCGAATTGTTTTCACCGGTGAGTTGCCGTTTGAGCAAATTCCTAAAATCTTCAGTGCACTGTCATTAGTAAGTGCACTTAGCTATAACGAAGGGTTTGGATTAACTGTACCTGAAGCCATGAGTGCCGGAGCTGCGGTATTAGCTACTCAGGCGGGCGCATGGGAAGACATCATTAGGCCTGGCGTTGATGGGTATATTGTACCTACCAAAGATCAGCAAGCTGTCACAGAAAAGATGGATTTGCTGCTTTCGGATATGGACAAACTTGCAGAAATGGGCAAAGCCGGGCGCGAACACGTTGTGAAAAATTTTAAAGTTGAAGATGAAGCAAGAAACTTGGTTGAGTTTTTTCGCACGCTTCAATAGTAAATGCGAGTTGATTATCGCGAGCGATAAACGTTAGGCCGTTTTTCTCTCGCGCTGAGGCCACAGTTTAAACCTCTGACTTTCAGATATTGGCCATTACAAAAATCAAGGCGCTGTAATGCAGCGCAAAAAATTTCACTAAATGGTCTGCCGTTTGGTGAAAACAAAGAGATGACACATGATTGAACAGATAAAAGCGAATTTTACCGAGAGCATACAAACCAAAATAGCGGCATCGGAAATATTGCCAGAGCATATTGAGAAAGCGGCGTACATGATCGTTGAAGCCTTAATTAGAGGTAATAAAGTACTGAGCTGTGGTAATGGCGGATCTGCAGGTGATGCGCAACATTTTGCTTCCAACATGCTCAATCGCTACGAGCGCGACCGTCCCAGCTTACCGGCAATCGCATTAAGCACAGACACCTCAACCCTTACGTCTATTGCGAATGACTATAACTTCGAAGAAATATTTGCGAAGCAAGTACGAGCGCTCGGCCAACCCGGAGATATACTGTTGGCTATTTCAACCAGCGGTAACTCTCGTAACGTCATAGCAGCGATGGAAGCGGCATTATCTCGCGATATGACCATTGTCGCGCTTACTGGCAAAGACGGCGGTGAAATGGCGGGCTTTTTGAGTGAACATGATGTAGAAATTCGCGTACCGTCAAACCGCACTTCGCGTATTCAAGAAGTTCATTTACTGGTAATTCACAATTTATGTGAATGCATTGACGACAGCTTATTCCCTGCCGATCACGGCGACGAGTAGTAAAGAGGACACAAGTGAAAAATTTGGGACTACTGGGTTCTTTATTAGCCCTAATTCTTACATTGCAAGGGTGTGTAGTGGCCGTTGGAGCTGCAGGCGCTATGGCTGCGAAAGTGGCTAATGACAGACGTACTGTGGGCACGCAGCTTGATGACCAAAATGCCGATGCTGCGGTGTCGTATCAATGGTCGAAAAGCGATGCGCTTAAAGAGCAGGCTAACCTGCAAGTGGATGTTTATAACGGTGTAGCGTTGCTAACCGGGCAAGCGCCAAACCAAGGCTTAGTTGACGAAGCTGTGCGCCGCGCCCAAGAAGTAAGCTATATCAAAAAAATTCACAACCAAATTAGAATTGGCGAGGCGATAGGTGCAGGCACACAAGCCAACGACCTGTGGTTAGCGTCAAAAGTGCGTACTAAAATTGTGGCAGACGAACGAGTGCCTGCTCTACAAGTTAAGGTAGTGGTTCAAGATTCAGAAGTATTCCTGATGGGTCGGTTAACCAATTTAGAAGCCACAGCCGCTGTAGATATTGCTCGTAATATTACGGGTGTCGCGCGCGTAGTTAGAGCCTTTGAAATTGTTCAATAGAGAGTTCGCCACTGCCCTTTTGGTTGCAGGGGCACTCTTTATGGAAATTTTAGACGCCACGGTTATCACCACGGCGTTACCTGTCATTGCTGCCGACTTCAATGTGCCGGCAGCCCACTTATCTATTGGTGTATCGGCATACTTGGTAGCCGTAACACTCTTTATTCCATTAAGTGGTTACGCAGCCGATAAATTTGGCGCACGCACTATATTTGTAGCAGCGATTGCCGTATTCACTTTTGCCTCGGTGCTTTGTGGTCTGAGTACCAGCTTATTCGAATTTACCTTGTCTCGCATTCTTCAAGGTTTAGGCGGGGCAATGATGGTTCCCGTGGGAAGATTAGTGGTTCTGCGGGACTTGCCAAAGGAAAAGCTGGTAAAAACCGTGGCCATTATAACTTGGCCTGCATTAAGTGCACCGCTACTAGGCCCTGTGCTAGGCGGTTACATCGCCACTCATTTCAGTTGGCAGTGGATTTTTTATATGAATATTCCACTGGGCATAATCGCTATCATCGCGTCACTGTATCTCCTTAAAAACATTAAAGGCAATGTAGGTAAATTCGATATTAAAGGCTTCTTACTCACAGGGATCGGCTTTGCACTATTCATGGCGGGGATCGAATTTCTAGCCAGTACCAGCGATAAACTCCTACACTCACTTGGCATCATCGCAGTAGGCTTAGTTCTTATGGTATTTGCGGTTCGGCACGTAAAAACAGCTAAAACCCCGCTGTTTTCATTTGACGCCATGCAGCATAAGACATTTAGGCTCACTGTCTATGGTGGCTCTGTGGTGCGCGTAGCACTTGGCAGTGCACCGTTTCTTGTACCACTCATGCTCCAGCTTGGATTAGGTTACTCACCTGTAGAAGCCGGCTCACTGTTGCTGTGGCTGTTTGCTGGAAACTTAGCAATAAAGCCAGCGACAACGTGGATCATGAATACCTTCGGCTTCAAACGCGTGCTTGTAGTAAACGGCGTGCTCATCGCCCTTGGTTTTGTGGCGCTCGCGATGATAAATCACTCCACATCGTCATTTACTATTGCCGTTATTTTATTTGTTAACGGTATTACTCGCTCAATGCACTTAACGCTAATAAACACCATAGCTTTTGCCGACGTACCACCTAATAAAATGCGAGACGCAAACACGCTAGGCGCCATTTTAATGCAAATGAACCGCGGTCTTGGTATTACCCTTTCTGCGCTCGCTATCGCTGCTGCAGCATTCATTCTTGGACAAAGCGCCAATATGCCAAACCTACAAACGTTTACGCTATCTATGATGTTTATGGCCGCAGTAGCACTTGTCAGCATTTACGATAGCTTAATGCTGTCTAAGGAAGATGGCGATTCAGTGTTAAACAAACGAAAAGCGAAAAAGGCACGGCAGACTTAGTTCATAGGCTTCATTAAGTGAACTGATGACAATTGTCATATGCGATTGGTGACGTTTGTGACTAACGCAATCTGAGGTACCTCGGCATACTTTACCTATAGACATTACAACATCAGGTAAAGCTCATGGAACAAGTATCTCACGCTTCATCAATAACTCCCGTTCAAAATGCTTCCATCCCATTGGAACAGCAGCGGGAAGATTTTAAAAAGAACCGATTCATTGCCATGCCGCTGGCAGGCACTGTTGTTTGGGCTCTGCTTGGTATCAGCGCTCCCTTTGTATCTGAATTAACCATAACCTGGTTGCTGTATATCGGCACAGGTGCCATCTTCTACCTCGGTGCAGGTCTTTCCTACCTCACTGGTGAGCGATTTTTTGCCAAGAAGGCGGCAAAGAACAGTTTTGATCGTCTTTTCTTCGTTGGCATGATTATGAGCCTAATGGTATTTGCCATTGCGCTTCCCGTTGCAGCCATCGACCACACCACCGTTCCATTGAGTATTGGCATTCTCGCAGGCCTGATGTGGATGCCTTTATCATGGGCTATCGAACACTGGATAGGCTACTTTCACACGCTAACCAGAACCTTCGGCATTGTCGCCGCCTGGTACTTGTTTCCCGATGCACGGGTAGAGGCAATATCGGCTGTGATTGTCGCTGTCTACATTGTGTCATTAATCACCCTTGAACGTCGTTTTCAATCAATCAAATCTAACTAATTTCACTTTAATTAAAAAGGAATGCACTATGACTTATTTACTTTTAGCAGTTGCAGTTATCACCGAAGTTACCGCTACCATGCTGCTTAAAATGTCGAACGGATGGGAGAAGTGGGCTTTTGGGTACGGCGCTATCTTTTTCTACGCGATATCTGGAATGCTGTTTGCCATGGTCTTAAAGAATATGGGAATTGGGGTCGCCTACGCCATTTGGTCGGGCATGGGAATCGCACTTATCACCGCTGCTTCGGTGGTATTTTGGAAACAAACTTTCGATATTTATGCCGTGCTGGGTATTATGTTGATTATCTCTGGTACGCTGCTAATTACTAGCAAGTCTGCCGTTGTATTTCAGTAGGGACGAAGTACTCACAATGCTCAGCAATAAAAGCATACAAGATAGTAACAGCGCGGTGCCTGCCGTCAAAAACGAGAGCGCCGCGCCTGACATGCCCCTTTTGGCAAGTGGACGGAAAAAGCGCTGGTCTCACGGAAGCTTGTTTTTTTCACTGTTCTTTTTTGTTCCACTTATTATTTCGCGTCCTCTTCCCATCGAAACATGGGTGCTTCAAACCCTGGGATACCTTAGCTTTGTCATTCTTTACATTAAAGCCATAAACCAGCCTGTTAAAACACTGCCCACTTATTTGCTACTCATGTTTCTACTTTCGGTAGCATGCAGCTTTCAAAACCCTGGTGGCGCAACCATTATCGGCTTTATTGCTTTTATCGTAGGTTATTACAATTCGCTCAAGACAGGCATAATGAGCATAGGCGTGATGATGCTGGTACTCGTGTCACTGCACATTACCGTATTTAATAACGCACATTTTCTTTTAAGTGCTTCGTTGCTCAACAGCTTAGTGCTATTCGGGTTTGGTGTTATGGAGCGCAAAGAAACGCTCCATAGTCTGAAAGAGAGCCAGCAGGCCGAAGCACTACGAGTATTGTCTGCGATCGCTGAACGTGAGCGAATAGGCAGAGACTTACATGATGTTGCGGGTCACGCACTCAGCTCTATTTCGTTAAAGGCACAACTGGCCGATAAACTTATAAGCAAAGATAAGATTGAAGACGCGCATCGCGAGGTAAAAGCGCTGGCACAACTTTCTCAAGCGCTACTGAGTGATATTCGTCAAGCAGTGTCAGATATCAAGCAGCTTTCTCTTAGCGATGAAATAGCAAAAGACAAATCACTGTTAGAAGAAAACGGCTTTAATGTTACAACCGATATTGAAGGCGGCGCTGAAGCACGTTTAAGCGCTAAACAAGAAAGCCAGCTTGCGCTTATTATCAAAGAGCTGACAACCAATACCTTGCGCTATTCAAACGGTAACGCGGTATCCCTTGGTCTTGAAGTTAATGAGCAAACCGTGAAAATGACCTATAAAGATCATGGCGTAGTTGAGAACACCGCATCAATTAAAGAAGGAAACGGATTAATGGGAATTAGAGAACGCGCGGCGTCTATTCATGCGGATGTGGACATTTCTTTCCTTCCCCACCCTATTGTCAGGGTTCAGCTTACTGCCGAGCAAGCTATGTCACATAAGGCTTCCCTATGAACTCAAAAGCGCCAACTACTATTTTGATTGTTGAAGATCAGTCGCTGGTTCGCGATGCCATTGCCATGCTTCTATCATTAGAAGACGACTTAACCATTGTTGAAAAGTGCAGTAATGGAAAGGAAGCCATTGATTATTTAAATGATAACCCTGCACCACACATTATTTTGAGCGATATTGAAATGCCGCTGGTTTCAGGGCTAGATCTAGCCGCCCACATTGCAAAGCAAAGTCTCAATACCAAGGTGGTATTGATGACTACCTTTTCTAAACCAGGCTACATCAAGCGTGCATTAAGTTTAGGGGTTAAGGGGTTTATATTGAAAGAGTCTGACAGCGACTACCTGATAGATGCCATTCACAAAGTCTCTGCGGGAGAAAAGGTAATTTCGACTGAGCTCGCCATCATGGCTCTTGACGACAACAATCCACTGTCGCAAAAAGAAATGTCCGCACTAAAACTTGCTTCAGAAGGGCTTAAAACCCAAGGCATTGCTCAATCACTGTTTTTATCTGAAGGTACGGTAAGAAACTACCTCTCAGAGGCTATTTCTAAGCTCGATGCGACCAACCGCGTAGATGCTGCTCGCATAGCTAAACAAAAAGGTTGGCTCTAATAAAGGCTTAAAACCACGTCGTAGCAATTGCTGTAGACGTCGGTATATTTAGCTTTTCAGACAAACCGGTAAGCACGCGTTCGGGACCGTATACGATACCTTGCTGTTTAGCGGTCCATACGCAGGTTAAAATACTCGTACCTTTGCGTAATTCACACTGCCACTTAGCGGTCGTTTCGGCGAGCCGTTCATAGTCATCTTCTATTTCCCAACCTCCGTCTACATGGTCTACGATAAGTTGTTCAAATTGAGCGAACGGAATAGGCTGAATGATTACCCATTCGTTTTTCTTAAACTTTTTTTCTAACCGCGATTTTTTAAAACTGGTAAACAATCCCACGCTCCATCTCCGTATGATTGAAAGGCCCTACTTACTACAAAAGCACGTCTTCTATTTCGACACCGTTCCCATAATCTGCCCTGAAGGTGTTGGACAAGAACACGATGTTCCAACCATTTCACTATTTGACGTTGGGCACGCGCCATACTCACCGTTTCCGCTATAACGACATTGGTTACCAAATTCAGGTTTAGCAACTGCAACCTTGCCGTTTTTCTTCGCGTTTATATCTTCATCGTCGGGTAAATACACCGTGTAGGTACACCCTGACAAAAGCATATTAACAACAAGAAAACCAATACCGTAAAGTGCTTTCACTTTCATAAATAGTTGCTGGGCATTTTTAGAACAGTTTTAAAACTATGCTAATAATGAAGATAAAACAAGAAAAAATAAGCAAAAAAAAGCCAGTCTTTAGACTGGCTTTATAATTGTAACTCGTTGTAGCTATTAGAATTCAGTTGAGAATCTAACACCAAACTCGCTTGCGTCGTTGCTTAGAATTTGCAGGATGTAGTCACCTGTATTCAAGCGTGCATTGTCGTAACGCTCATCAAAAATATTGCGACCGTAAAGTGCAACAGTATACGCATCATTCGCTGGCGTATAAGCGATGTCGAAGTTAACAAGCTCACGGCTATCAAGTTTAGTCATACGCTCAGGTGCTGAAGTAGGCTCACCATACATTTCTGCACGATATGAGTAATCTGCACGTACGCGAATTGAATCACCACCATCAAGCTCAAAGGTATACTGCGGACCAATTGCAAGGGTTAGGTCTGGAGTAAGTGGCGCTACAGGATTGAATCCATCTTGCTCTTCAACATCAACATCCATATAACCAACGCTGGTCATCATGCTGAAGTTGCCATAGGTAAACGTAGCATCAGCTTCAACACCACGAGATGTTTGCTCTACCACAAGGTTTGCGGTGTCGAAACCACCTTCGCTCACGCGACTGACTTGGTAAGGAAGATCTTCAAACTCAGTGTTAAATACTGCAACGCTAATGTCGAAGTAATCATTCACACGACCTTTAATACCTACTTCATAGTTAGTAGCAGTAATATTGTCAGACGCCGTAAAACAGTTATTTGCGCGAACCGCCGCTTGAGCGCCTTCGATATCATCAAAGCCACCTGCACCGAAGAACTCACCAATTAGGCAGTAAGGACGTGCTGGGAATTGACCCGACTGGTAGCCAGACTGAATTGTCGCATAGCCTGTCATGCCATTTTCAAATGTGTAGTTAGTGGCGAGTTCCCACGTCACTTCGTCCCAATCATTTGAATCATAGATAGTACCAAGTGCTGAAAATACGTTCGCTGATGCTTCTTTTTCATCTTTCGTGTAACGAAGGCCACCAGAAAGGCTAAGCTCATCAGTTAAGTCACGGCGAACGTTAACGTAAACCGCTTTTGAAGTGGTTTCTTGATCGAGTTCTAGCAGGTTAGCCCCACCGTCAAAACTAGAGTCGTCACCTTGACGGTTGCTACCTTCTTCGTTGAAGTAGTAAACACCAGCAACAAAGTCAGTGTATTCGTTGATATAGCCGTTAAGCTGAAGTTCGATTGATGTTTGATCGGCTTCGCCACGCTCAGGGAACTGATCTAACGAGTAAATTGTACCGTCATCATCAAGACCTGCTTTGTACTTAGATGTACGCTGGCTTGCAACAACCTTTGCAGTGTAGTCTTCGTTAATGTCCCACTCAGTTGTGAGTGAAAGACCACGCGCTTCGTTCGACACGCCAGTTACTGCTTCAGTACCTGTTGCATTGTCGTAGATATCAGCGCCTTCAGGCGTCACATCTGTGTTGCGTAACGGTACGCCAACACCATTCTGACCACCGAAGTAGCGATCTGAACCCACTTCATCAATTAGCACAGTGTATGGACGCAGACCGCCGTCGCCATTGTTAGCATCTGCAGTTAATACCATGCGGAAATCATTTGATGGCTCCCACTTAAGAGAAACGCGGCCAGAAACATCTTCAGTCTCACCAACATCGTACTCGGCGTTAGGCACGTTGATGAACTCACCAAGACCATCGCGCTTGTTAAATGACAGGTTCATGTTAAACGCTACGGTTTCTGAAAGACCGTGGTTAACAAAAAGATCAGCTTTAACGCGACCACGTGTACCAAATTCAGTGTTGATTTTGGTTAAATCACCTTGGTCTGGCTCTTTTGTGATGATGTTAATTGCACCACCAATTGAGTTACGACCATATAGCGTTCCTTGAGGGCCACGAAGTACCTCAATACGCTCAATATTATTTAGGCTCCAGTTTTGACCAACCTGACGGCCCAGATAAACACCGTCTACATAAACACTCACACCCGGATCGGTTGTGATTAGGTGATCTTGAAGACCAATGCCACGAATAAATGGGTTTACAGACGACGTGTGGCCGGCAGAGAAACCAGTAACATTTAGGTTTGGAACGAATTTACCAACGTCAGTCAGGTCAGTAATACCTTGGTCAGCTAACTTGTCGCCATCGAAGGCGCTAATAGCAATTGGAACTTCATAGATAACTTGAGGGCGTTTTGTTGCGGTAACGGTAATGGCTTCAAATTGTTGCTCTTCAGTTGCTTCTGCTTCTTGTGCAACGGCAATATTTGAAATTGCTGGAACGGTCATCGCTACTGCTAGTGCGACAGGTGAAAGCTTACTGGCGAGTGCCTTAGACACGTCAGTATTGGTTTTCATGGTATAACCCCTTTGCGTGAGTGTTAGGTGTAATAATATTTTTAGGCCGCTTCAAGTTCTTCTTTGGAACTTTGAAAGACTAAACTCACTAATTTAAGAGGTGCACATAACCTTGTGCTTATACTGGATTACAGGCAATAAAAAAGTAAGTCGCAATAAAACATTACAAACTTACTTTCAATGAAACTCTGCTTTAAAAGTAGAACTTACTTTTCCAGCCCTCTAAAATTCAGTACGAAGAATTTAGGCTTGAAGACTGGAACGATATGTTACCGTTAGATTACGATCTTGCAAAGTAAAATATTACACTTTTACTAAAATAAGACTTCAAAATTAGACTAATTGGTTAGGTTAAGCATCAAACAAAAAGTATGTATAAATTCCATAAAAACAATTAGATATCATAAAGATAATTTACTCTATCTCTTCACAACACCTAAGCGAATAAAGTAAAGAAGACCTAGACCAGATGGACAAACTTTAAACAAATCACCATTGGCTTGAATCATTCTTTAGCTCAGAGTCTCTGCATGTAACTATCGTTACCAATTTACCTCGTCCGTCCGGGCAGTAGCTATCAATATGGTTGCGCAAGGTTCGCCTAATAGACGTAAGCTGACACATGGCTCTGTTTGCGTATCGCATTAAATCATTGCACAACTGTCAACACAGGCCGCTAAACAAGACTATCAGACTAATATCTTACTCTCGTTGTCGACAATCCAAACCTTTTAAGGTTGAAAAAACGCCAAAACGGGCATATATTGTCGACATTAGTCATTTTAAGATTCTATACAGTGTTAGTAAAAAGCGAACAAGCCATCACCAATGCCGACCGCACTTTCTTTCAATTAAGAAAGGATATTGTTGAGGGTATCATTCCAGCAGGCAGTAAGCTGAGTGAAATGGAATTGTCGACAAAGTATGAAGTCAGTCGCGCCGTTATTCGTGAAGCCATCAATCGTCTCGCTACCTGTCACTTGGTGGAACGTAAAGCTAACGTGGGTGCCCGTGTGGTTGCACTGTCCCCCGAAGGCCTTATTCAGCTATACCAAGTGCGCGAAGCATTAGAGGGTATGGCCGCCCGCTTGGCTGCACGCTACATGAGCGATGAAGAAATTGCTGACATGCAGGCGTTGCTTGATAGCCACTTCGATAAAGTAAAAGACGGTCAAAGCTATTATCAAGAAGCCGGCGATGTAGACTTTCACTACAGAATTGTAACCGGCAGTAAAAACGACCATCTCATCAGCGTACTTGTAGACGGGCTTTACCATCTTGTTCGTATGTATCGCGTACAGCTCGGTATGGCTGGCCCTCGCGTAAGTACCGCCTTTGATGAACACAGACACATCGTTAACGCTATTGCCAATCGCGACGAGGAACTGGCTGAAATGCTAATGCGTCGCCATATTCTTTATTCAAAAAATAATATTGAGAAGAAGCTTAATCATGGTTAACACCACTCAGTCTTCTTCATACCTAATTCACCTCTACCCTACTTTCAAATAAGCGAGTGATTATCATGAGTGCAGGAAAGAAATTCAGAACCGCATTAGAGAACAACAAACCGCTACAAATTGTCGGCACCATTAACGCCTATACTGCCATGATGGCAAAGGCTATTGGGCACCAAGCGATTTATCTTTCAGGTGGAGGCGTAGCGAATGCGTCTTACGGCCTACCAGACTTAGGCATGACGTCACTTAATGATGTGATTGCAGACGTTCAGCGCATTACCAGCGCGTGCGATCTTCCGCTCATGGTAGACATCGACACCGGTTGGGGCGGCGCATTTAACATTGCCAAAACTATTCGCGATATGGAAAAAGCAGGCGCGGCGGCAGTTCATATGGAAGATCAGGTAGCCCAAAAACGCTGTGGTCACCGTCCTAACAAAGAAATTGTTAGCACAGAAGAAATGGTAGACCGCATAAAAGCTGCAGTTGACGCTAGAACTGACCCAGACTTTTTTATTATGGCGCGCACCGACGCGTTCGCACAAGAAGGTTTAGACAAAGCCATTGAACGCGCAAAAGCCTATGTTGCAGCGGGAGCTGACGGCATATTCGCCGAAGCAGTGCAAACCGAAGAACATTACCGTGCATTTGCTGAAGCGCTAGACGTTCCGATCCTTGCCAATATCACTGAGTTCGGCAAAACCGAACTATGGAATAAAGAAGAGCTTGGTGAATGGGGTGCCGACATGGTGCTTTACCCACTAAGTGCATTCCGTGCGATGAATAAAGCAGCAGAAATGGTTTACAAATCTATACTTGAAAACGGCGACCAAAAAGCCGTTGTCGACAGCATGCAGACACGCATGGAACTGTACGATTATCTTGGCTACCACGAGTACGAGCAAAAACTAGATGCTCTATTCGCAGAAGGTAAGAACTAACACGAATACGAAACAGCAGGAAGCGAGTGAGGTGCGAGGCACCATTGAAGCTGGAACGGTACACAGGGCGTTACCACGCCGTGAACCCATCCATGGGGGCTCCGTTTCGGCATCCATGCCTCAAAGGGGTAACGCCCCGTGCACCGCCCCCACTCTCTCGGTGCCTCGCACCCCACTCGCCTGATGAGTTCAATATAGTTTTTATTTCTAAATTTTAAAAAAAGTACCTTACAAATTTTACAAGACCGGAGACAACAAGATGGCTAAACAGTTAAGTGGCGCGGGTTTACGCGGCCAAGTTGCAGGCAAAACAGCATTATCAACCGTAGGTAAATCAGGTTCTGGTTTAACGTATCGTGGCTACGACGTAAAAGACTTAGCGCAAAACTGTCAATTTGAAGAAGTAGCGTACCTTATTCTAAAGGGCAAGCTACCTAACCAGTCTGAGCTAGACGCTTATAAAACAAAACTTCGCAGCATGCGCGGCCTTCCTACCGCGCTTAAAGAAGTGCTAGAACGCATACCAAAAAATGCTCACCCAATGGACGTACTTCGCACGGGTTGTTCAATGCTAGGTAACCTTGAAATGGAAACCAGCTTCGACCAGCAACAAGATGTTACGGATCGTATGTTAGCTTGCTTCCCAAGTATCATTTGTTACTGGTACCGCTTCTCGCACGACGGCGTGCGCGTAGACGTTGAAACCGATGACGACTCAATTGGAGGTCACTTCCTTCATATGCTTCATGGCGAAAAGCCACGTGAACTTCATGAACAGGTTATGCATGTATCGTTAATTCTTTATGCAGAGCATGAATTTAACGCGTCTACCTTCACTGCACGTGTTTGCGCTTCAACCTTATCTGATATGCATTCTTGTGTAACGGGTGCTATCGGCTCACTTCGCGGCCCGCTTCACGGTGGTGCTAACGAAGCCGCCATGGAAATGATCGAGGGCTTTACCTCTGCTGATGACGCAGAAGAAAAAATGATGGGCATGCTTGAGCGTAAAGAGAAGATCATGGGCTTTGGCCATGCTATTTACTCAGACTCTGACCCGCGTAACGAAATTATCAAGCAATGGTCTGAAAAACTGGCTGCTGATGTGGGTGACGACGTACTTTACCCTGTGTCTGTTCGCTGTGAAGAAGTGATGTGGCGCGAGAAGAAACTTTTCTGTAACGCCGATTTCTTCCACGCCTCTGCGTACAACTTCATGGGTATTCCTACGCCGTTGTTCACACCAATCTTCGTAATGTCTCGTCTAACTGGTTGGGCGGCACACGTTATGGAACAGCGCGCTGACAACCGTATTATTCGTCCGTCAGCAGAATATACCGGCGAAGAACTACGCCCAGTGCCAGCTATTAGCGAACGTGCTTAAGATTAAGGTTGGGGTTTTATGAATATTGATTACCGTAAACCGCTTCCTAACGCGGGTATCGATTTTTTCGATACCCGTGAAGCGGTAGATGCTATTGAGCCTGGCGCCTACGCCAAGCTGCCTTACACCTCACGTGTACTGGCTGAGAACTTGGTGCGTAAATGCGCCCCTGAAATGCTTACCGACTCACTTAAACAGCTGATTTATCGCAAGCGCGACTTGGACTTTCCGTGGTTTCCTGCTCGCGTGGTGTGTCATGATATCTTAGGGCAAACGGCACTGGTAGACTTAGCGGGCCTTCGCGATGCTATTGCAGCAAAAGGCGGCGATCCGGCTAAAGTAAACCCGGTTGTGCCAACCCAACTGATTGTTGATCACTCGTTAGCCGTTGAACACGCTGGTTTTGAAAAAGATGCGTTTGAGAAAAACCGCGCTATTGAAGACAGACGCAACGACGACCGTTTCCACTTTATTAACTGGACAAAAACGGCGTTTAAAAACGTAGATGTTATCCCTCCGGGTAACGGCATTATGCACCAAATTAACTTAGAGCGTATGTCGCCGGTTATTCAAGCTCGCGATGGTGTAGCCTTCCCAGACACACTAGTAGGTACCGACAGCCACACGCCGCATGTTGATGCACTTGGTGTAATTGCCGTAGGCGTTGGCGGCCTTGAAGCGGAAAGCGTTATGCTAGGCCGGGCGTCTTACATGCGTTTGCCTGACATTGTAGGTGTTGAGCTAACGGGTAAACCACAGCCTGGCATTACCGCAACCGACATCGTATTAGCATTAACTGAATTCTTGCGTAAAGAGCGTGTAGTCTCTGCGTATTTGGAATTTTATGGCGAAGGTGCATCGCATCTAACGCTTGGCGACCGCGCTACCATTTCGAACATGACACCGGAATACGGTGCCACTGCAGCCATGTTCTACATTGACCAGCAAACTATTGATTACTTGCGCCTAACAGGACGTGAGGAAAAGCAAATTGCACTAGTTGAGCAGTATGCCAAGCACACAGGTTTATGGGCTGATGATTTAGAAACTGCCGAGTATGAGCGGGTGCTTACGTTCGACCTTTCTGCTGTGGGCCGTAACATGGCTGGCCCTTCTAATCCACACGCACGTTTACCTACCAGCGATTTAGAAAGTCGCGGTATAGCAGCGAAGTGGACCGAGGAGGAAGGCAAAATGCCCGATGGCGCGGTCATAATCGCGGCAATCACAAGCTGTACTAATACATCTAACCCACGCAATGTAATTGCTGCAGGTTTACTTGCTCGAAATGCCAACGCGCGCGGTTTAACCCGTAAGCCGTGGGTTAAAAGCTCACTAGCGCCAGGCTCTAAGGCCGTTAAGCTGTATCTTGAAGAAGCCAACTTAATGAGCGAGTTGGAAGATTTAGGCTTTGGCGTTGTAGCATTTGCCTGTACTACCTGTAACGGTATGAGCGGCGCGCTAGACCCTAAAATTCAGCAAGAGATCATCGACCGCGATCTTTACTCAACCGCAGTATTGTCGGGTAACCGTAACTTCGACGGCCGTATTCACCCTTACGCAAAGCAAGCATTCTTAGCATCGCCACCACTGGTTGTAGCTTACGCCATCGCCGGTACCGTGCGCTTTGATATTGAAAAGGACGTATTGGGCACCGACAAAGAAGGCAACCCAGTAACGCTTAAAGACATTTGGCCAAGCGACGAAGAAATTGACGCTATTGTAGCGAAATCGGTGAAGCCAGAGCACTTCAGAAAAGTGTACGAGCCAATGTTCGACCTTAGCGTTGACTACGGAAAAGACATTAACCCGCTTTATGACTGGCGTGAAATGAGCACCTACATTCGTCGCCCGCCCTATTGGGAAGGCGCAATGGATGCTGAGCGCACCATGAAAGGTATGCGTCCACTGGCTATTTTGGGAGATAACATCACCACCGATCACTTGTCGCCTTCAAACGCAATTTTAGCCAGCAGCGCGGCAGGTGAATACCTCCACAAAATGGGCTTACCGGAAGAAGACTTTAACTCGTATGCCACACACCGTGGTGACCACTTAACCGCACAGCGCGCTACCCTTGCGAACCCGAAAGTGTTCAACGAGATGGTGCTGGAAAACGGTGAAGTGAAGCAAGGTTCACTGGCGCGCGTTGAGCCAGAAGGACAAGTTATGCGCATGTGGGAAGCTATTGAAACCTACATGAACCGCAGACAGCCGCTGATTATTGTAGCTGGCGCTGACTACGGTCAGGGCTCGTCACGAGACTGGGCAGCCAAAGGCGTGCGCCTTGCGGGTGTTGAAGTGATTGTAGCTGAAGGTTTCGAACGTATTCACCGCACTAATCTAATTGGTATGGGCGTATTACCGCTTGAGTTTAAACCAGGCACTACACGTAAAACACTAGAACTAGATGGCACAGAAACTTACGACGTAAGCGGCGAACCGTCACCAGGTGCAACGCTAACACTGGTAGTGAACCGTCAAAACGGCGAGCAATTAGAAGTACCAGTAACCTGTCGCTTAGACACAGCAGAAGAAGTCTCTATTTACAGCGCAGGCGGTGTATTACAGCGCTTCGCCAAGGACTTCTTAGAAGCTGAAGCTAGCTGAGGGGAAAAAACATGACAAAGTATGCGCCACAACTTCGAGTACCGGCTACCTACATGCGTGGCGGTACCAGTAAGGGTGTGTTTTTCAATTTAACCGATTTGCCAGAAGCCGCGCAAAAGCCAGGTCCGGCGCGCGATGCCCTGCTTCTGCGCGTAATTGGCAGCCCCGATCCTTACGGTAAACAAACCGACGGTATGGGCGGTGCTACATCAAGTACCAGCAAAACTGTTATCTTAAGCAAAAGTGAACGTGAAGGTTACGATGTGGACTACCTATTTGGTCAAGTAGCCATAGACAAGCCATTCGTAGACTGGAGTGGAAACTGCGGAAACCTAACGGCAGCCGTAGGCGCATTTGCGATAACCAATGGGCTAGTGGATAGAAGTAAATTACCAGAAAACGGCATTGCCACCGTCAACATTTGGCAAGCCAATATCAACAAAGCCATTATCGCTAAGGTGCCAATGACTAACGGGGAAGTACAGGAAACCGGCGACTTTGAACTAGACGGTGTCACCTTCCCTGCCGCAGAAGTAGAAGTGGCCTTTGTTGACCCAGCTGACGGTGAAGGGGCAATCTTCCCGACAGGACGATTAGTCGACACACTTGAAGTTCCAGGCGTAGGCTCACTTCAGGCGACCATGATAAACGCAGGTATTCCGACTATTTTCATCAACGCAGAAGATATTGGCTACACAGGCACTGAACTGCAGGATGATATAAACAGCGACTCCGAGGCGCTGTCCAAGTTCGAAGCAATTCGTGCACACGGCGCGGTTCAGATGGGGCTCATCAATGATGTGGGTGAAGCTGCAAACAGGCAGCACACACCAAAAGTCGCGTTCGTTGCACCTCCAAGAGGTTACCAAGCTTCCAGTGGCAAAGATATTTTGGGTTCAGACATTGATGTATTGGTTCGCGCACTGTCTATGGGGAAACTTCATCATGCTATGATGGGCACGGCAGCAGTCGCGATCGCAGCGGCTGCGGCGATACCCGGCACTCTTGTAAATATCGCAGCTGGCGGCGACGAAAGAGACTCAGTTACTTTTGGGCATCCATCAGGAACGCTAAGAGTAGGTGCTAAAGCGACGTTTGAAGATAACAAATGGCAAATTAAGCAAGCTGTAATGAGCAGAAGCGCACGTATTTTGATGGAAGGCTCCGTGCGTGTTCCCATTGAACAAAGTTAGTACAACGCAATGTTATATAAGAATAAAATTATTTAGACATAAGTATAAAACGCCCTCTCTTTGAGGGCTTTTTTGTCTATAATTGGTTATTATCGAAGCCTAAGTGCCGAGAGTAGATCACATGTATAAAGTTCTTGTAGTAGAAGACAGTCTCACTGTCCGAAAGATTGTAAACAAACTTATTGAGGATAATCCTCACTTTACGTGTGATCTGTGCGAAGATCTTGCGGAAGCTAAAAGTGCTCTCGAGAGTGACACCGAATACTTGGCAGCCATCGTCGACTTAAACCTTCCCGACGCGCCCAACGGCGAGAGCGTTGAGCTTGCACTTTCCTACAACGTTCCAACCATCGTACTTACTGGAAATTTCGACGAATTTACCCGTGCTCAGTTACTCGATCAGGGCGTACTGGATTACATCACAAAAGAGTCTCGCTATTCATACCTTCAAGTGTCTAAACTTGTAGACCGTTTAAGAAAGAATCTTACTACCAAAGTGTTGGTGGTGGAAGATTCTAGAACGAGCCGAAATCACATTTGTTCATTACTTCGCAAATTCCAATTTCAGGTACATGAAGCGAACGATGGCTTAGAAGCGTTAGAAGAGCTTGATAATCACCGCGATATTAAAATGGTTATTGCCGATCACCGTATGCCCAATATGGACGGCTATGAACTGGTTAAAGCAATACGCCACGAAAAACGCATGCAAGACTTGGTATTTATCGGTTTATCGGCAAACGGCGACAGCGTGTTGACCTCGAAATTCATTAAAAGCGGCGCCAATGACTTCCTGTCCAAACCGTTTTATCACGAAGAATTCTACTGCAGAATTATGCAAAACCTTGAATCACAAGAAATGATTCAAACCATTAGAAATTCAGCAAACTTAGACCCGCTAACCAAGGTATACAATCGCCGTTTTCTCTACGAAAAAGCAGAGGAGTTATTTGCCAATAAAGCGTCGAGAAAGGATGTCATTGTGTCTATGATCGATGCTGACAACTTCAAAAGTGTAAACGATACCTACGGCCATAAAACGGGTGACATGTTATTGCAGGAATTTGCAGCATTGTTAAAAGATTACTTCCCCGACGATCTTATTGTGCGCTATGGGGGTGAAGAATTTACAGTGGTATCGGTAAGGCCACCTAAAGTGTATCTATCTGCGCTTTCAGCGTTTATGGATGCAGTGCGCTCTACTATTTTTACCAATCACAAGTTCAATATCACATGCAGTATCGGCGTATGTACCGAGGAACACAAGTGCTTGGAGTCGCAGTTAGAAGTGGCTGATGCGCGCTTATACGAAGCTAAGCACGCGGGCAAAGATCAGATTATTCTGAGAGACTCAGTCGCCAAAACAGTAGAGGCGTAAATTACTGAGTCTACTGCAGCCAACGCGGCATTAAGTAGCAAACAACGACCAATAAGCAAAAATAGCCAAGCAATAGGGTGGCAATCGGCTTATCAATCAGTAAGCGTCGTTGACCAGAGGTGGTGATCGTCGCTGTATCATTTTCATCATTAGCTGACAAAACAGACCAGATAATAGCGGGTATCACTGTGCTCGCGAACCCAGTTACATTCCACCAAAACCAAAACACGTCCTCGACAAAAAATGCGAACGACAAATTAGTCAGCACGCCACACATCAGGCCGGTATTGACCTGTGTGGCATTTATCTTCTTCGTTAGCATGCCAAGTAGAAACACAGCCAAGACAGGACCAAAAAAAACAGAGCCCACTTTGTTCACCGCTTCTATTACGGTAGGCGCTATATCGCCAGCATTGAGCGAAAGCAGCAAAATAATCCCTCCCCAAAGCAAGCCCGCAAACTTAGCATGACTCAGGTAGCCTTCAGGTTTTGCGCGTTTCCGAGTGAGTTTGAAATAATCTTCAAGCGAAACAGCGGCAAGAGAGTTTATTGCTGAGCTCAGTGATGACATGGCTGCAGCAAGAATAGCGACCACAAGCAAGCCGATAAGCCCATGAGGTAAATAATTAAGAATAAAGACCGGCATAAGCCAGTCCGGATTATCTTTAGGAATTTGCGATAGCAAGTTGGCGTCGTTAAACGCTAGTGTGCCGACCACCAAGCCTGCTAAACAATATAGAAGTGTTATAGGGAACCTGAAAATGCCATTGGCTAACATCATCTTTTTAAGATCGCTTTCCGATTTCGCTGACAATGCCCTCTGTGCTTCTGATTGATCACAACCGTAGTATGAGGCGTAGAGGATCACGCCACCTAGCACCATAGGAAAAAAGCCGAAGCCGTCACCATCAAAACCCAGAGATGAAAAATTAAGGGTAGAGACCCGCTCGCTTGGAAGTAACTGTAAAAAGTGCTCCCAACCGCCTAATGCGTTAAGACCAAAAGCAATGCAGATAGCTGTGCCCAAAACGATGACAACCATTTGTACCGCGTCACCATATACAACTGCTTTCATGCCTCCTTGTAAGGAGTACAAAACGGTAATCACACCAATGAGTAATATTGCCTGCGTGGATGAAACCTGCATGGTTCCTTGCAATATAATGGATAGCGCGTAAACCATTATGCCGGTAGCGAAGGCCCTGCTAAATTGAAATACAACACTGATACAAATACGAGTAGAGGTAGAGAAACGTCGCTCAAGATAGTCATAAATACTCACCACACCGCTTCGGTATAATGTAGGCAACACGGTGGTAATGAGTAAAAGCATGGCTAACGGAACTGCCAGTTCATAAGAGAGCCAAATCAGCCCTCCCCCCTCACGGAAGCCGACAAATGCAGGAGCGGAAATGAAACTGACCGCCGAGAGTTGCGTCGCCATCACTGAAAGTAACAGCGGTTTCCAACTTAAGCTTCTTCCAGCGAGAAAATAATCTCTCTTTGACTGCTGTCCACGCAAGCTAAAGCCGATGACGAGTAAAGTGATGAGGTAAATCGCGATGACACTGTAATCAAAAATATCCATATAAACGCAAGGTTAAGCAACTAAATACCTACCATTACATAAACTCGGTCTATTTGCATAAAAAACGTATAAAAAAGCAGCGCTCAAAGAAACAGTGTACGTTACATCCAAGACCTTCTGGTTGACTCCACCTCGAATAGCACACTATCAGCTAGTTTATTAACGTAGTCTTCTGGTAGAAACGGCACAGTCACCGCCCCCGAAGCCAGTACAAACTTAACGGTGGCCTGTTTTCTTCGCTTCATAAACACGCTTTGCTTAACGATAACTTGCTGCGCTTTATAGGGCTCAAAGCATTGATAGTCGATGCCTATTCTACCTCGCCTTATATAAACGTACTTACTGTCATAGGCTATACCCCATCGCCACCACCTAAGCGTGAGTAACAGCGATACCGCACTAAAGACAACGAATGAACCTAGCATAATATCTAGATGGGATGACACAGCGCCAATAGTGAAAAAGGTAATAAAAGGCAACGTCCAGCCCGCAAGCAACCAAAAAGTAATAAATCGCTTACTAATGGTTTGATAATCTTGACCTCGCAGGTCACATCCAGGCATCACTTCTTGACTAAGCGCGAAGGCTTCATCTTCGGTTACCGATGGCACAATAAGCTTATTTGGCGACATCAGTTCTTGCATTTGCTGCCCAGCCGTTGAGTTCTGCTCAAAATACAAATTCACCCGCTTTAGTATTTTATCCAGCCAGTCTTGCTTCGCCGTAATCATTTGGATGCGTGAAGCTCGCATGCTGACTTCCAGTTTATTAAGCAAGCCGCTGCGACGGATATAGCGATCACCTGTTCGTGAAAGTGTGTAGCCGTAAAAAGTGAAAAGCGCGCCACCAACACTCAGCAGTGCCACTAACGCCATAAGCATCATGAGAATGACAAAGGCATACAATCCAAATTGCCACCACGCAACCGTTTGTTCACCAACCAGCTGATTAAGCTGCAAGCCTTTATCGGCTAACCACTCTGAAACCAGACCGAACACATCGTCATAGAAAGGTGCCGCAGCACCCAGTATGATCCACACGCGATTGTTGGTGATACCGTGAATAATGATGTCTTTCACGGACCGTCGATTTAATACTTCTTCATTTGAATGGGAAGAATCTATCGATTTAGTGCGCGTTCGTGGCGTGGGAAAAGACGAACTCTGCTCGTCGGATAAATCTTCATTTGGCAAACAATCCAGGTCACCCTCATCGTGCAGCGCTTTTTCATACAACACCTGCTTTTTGAGCGCTTCAGCATAATCTTCAGGAACCGCTACAATTTTAGCTTCTTCTTTCCCACTTCCTGCGGTATCAAGCACCACTAACGCGTACCCAAAAGGTCGGTAATAAAAAGGGCGTTCTATCTTAACGTTTTGAATACGCCACAAAGGCAAGTTGGTATAGCGGCGTTGGAACACGCCATGATGAATCTCAACGTGCTGGTTGTGCACGCGAAACTTGTACATTAAAAAGCTTATTACGCCGCTAACACTGGTAGATAGAAAAAGGATTCCAGCACCGATTAGTACTTCAGGCGACAGCAGGTTATCCCAAATATTGAACGATATGGCTAAGGCGGGAATGGTATAAATAAGCACTTGAGCCGAGTTGGTAAAATTGCGAATAGTAAAGTACAAAATAGAAATTAGAGAGAGGCGCTGCCACTCATCACCCGTTTCTACTTTAAGTTTGGGTTCTTCCATATTAGCATCTTGCCCATGGGACTTGAGCGCAGTATCTTCTTTCAGCTCTTTTGACTGATTAAGTGTAGGCGCTTGGTGTGAGGGCGTTTCTGATACCGTCATTAGCGTGCACCTATATCTTTATGAGCAAGAATGAACTCACGCAACTGCTCTGCCCTTTCAATGCTTAACCCAGGTATCTCAAACGTGTGCATTTCACCACCAGCCGAAAACACCTGAAGTGAGGCAAGACCCGCCCACCTGTCCAATGGACCGCGATTAACCTCTACATGCTGAACACGCAAAATAGGTTGGCACGAAAGTTTTCTAAAAATTAGCCCTGACTGCTTACTGATGTCTTGCTCTCGAATCGCATAAAATATGCGTACATCAGCAAAAAAGTGGTACAGCGCCCATAGAGAGCCTACAGCGACGATACCAGCAACAACATACGGGTAGGCTTGCAGCAGTCCTTCTGGCAATGACCAAAAGCTTTGGAATCGTAACGCAGAAGCAATACCGATTAGCACTAAGGCTATCAATCCAATGGAGAGGATATTTAGTGTCCGGTACTTTTTGGATATAGGAAGTAATGCGAGCGTTTGAAGTGAGGGAATTTCCTCAACACTGAGCTGATTATTTGAAAACACGGTTTCTTGTTGTGCGCTAATTGTCATCGCATTAATTCCTTTTACCACTGTATAAATAAGATCAGCCTGCCGCCTTTTTTTAAGGAGAGGCTTATCTACTTAGCAACGCTGCTCTGAACGCTTTCTCTAGCGCAGTTTTTATAACAAAAAAGAGGGCAAGCCCTCTTTTTTACGTTTCCTATTAAAGAGCGCGTTATGCTAACTAGTCATCAACCTGCTGTTCATTCAGCCAATCGTGTAGTGCCTTCATGTCGTGCTGAACCGCCATTTGTAACTCTTCCACCCAATCATGCACGTTCTCCCACCATGTAGGGTGGTCGCCCTGTTGAATTTGATTAGCAATACGCTGTACACGAGCCAAACCAACAGAGCCAGCGGCGCCTTTAATTTTGTGAGCCTGTGAGCACACTTCTGACTTTTCGTCCGCACTTAAGCTTAGCTGCAGTATTTCCATGTATTCAGGCATTTTTTCTTGGAATACTTTCACGCTAGCGCGCACCATTTCATCCCCTATGGTATCAACTAACATCTGTAACAAGTCCATATCTAAAATGTTACTTAATGTTTTGTTAGGTTCAGGGCGCTCTACTTCGCCATCAATTTCAAGCGGTGCAGGTGGTGCATGGAACAGCTCGTTAAACACCTCGATAACGCGAGATTTTTTAATCGGCTTCGCAATAACGTCATCCATACCGTTTTCTAAGTATTCATCACGCTTTTTAATGACGTTTGCTGTTAGCGCCACGATAGGCGTTTGCATAACCAGATCTTCTTCAATAATCGTACTTGCCACATCGAATCCTGTCATGTCAGGCAATTGAATATCAAGCAAGATAAGGTCGTATTGGTTTTCCCTGACTTTGTCTATGGCTTCTTGACCGGTCATTGCTACATCGACTTTCTGGCCAAGCTTCTCGAGCAAGGCTTTAGCGACCATTACGTTCAATTCAATATCTTCTACTAACAAGATATTGAGCCCTGTCACTTGAAGCTGCGCGACTTTCATCGGGCTATTAGAAATTTGAACAGGCAACACAATTTCAAAACGGGTGCCTTTACCCACTTTACTTGAAACGTGAATTTCACCTTTCATCAAGTCGACCATTTGCTTACAAATTGCCAATCCAATACCGGTACCTGTGGCCGATTGGTGGTCAGGGTGATCAACCTGATAGTACATGGCAAAAATCTTATCAATTTCGCTTTCAGGAATACCTACGCCCGTGTCTTCGATCACAAACGTTACGTACGCCTTATCACCATCGGGTTTGGTCGATGAAACCGTGAGGCTCACGTGCCCTTTTTGTGTGAACTTCACTGCGTTAAACAAGATGTTCCACAATATCTGACGAAGGCGCGTACCATCTATTTCAACAAGGCGGGGAAGCGGCTCGTTAATTGTCGTTTTAAGCTCTAGCTGTTTGTCGGCTGCAAGTAGACGAATAATGCTGCTAAGTTCTTCGGTAAAGTCTTTCAACGATATGGTTTTTAGACTCAGCTCAAGCTTATCTCTGTCTAACTTATCAAGGTCGATAATATCGTTAAAAATATTACCTAATGTTATAGCGCTGGCGTATATCGTACTTACCCAGTTAAATTGTTCTTCACTCAACTCGGTATCACGCAGCATACGGCTTAAGCCCACAATACCGTTTAGCGGTGTGCGTAGCTCATGACTTATGGTTGCGATAAAGCGAGTTTTGTCGGTACTTGCTTTTGCAGCAGCATTTTCAGCCTGCTTACGTTCAGTCATGTCTCGACCGAACGACAACAAGCCAAGGCGATTACCATCTTTGTCGAAGAAAGGTACACGCTTCATTTCGAAGTAACGACGACGTCCATCAGCAAAGCGAAGCCACAGCTCTTCTGTGATACTGGCGTTGGTTTCTAGAACTTCGTGATCACTCGCTACAATTTGGCGGGCAAGCTCTTCCTCATATACGTCTTTTGGCGTTAAGCCAAGCAGCTCTTGCTCGGTTTTGCCCGTCATAAGCTCCGCTATACGGTTACAACCAGCAAACCTGCCTTCTTCATTTCGGTAATATATTAAGTCTGGCGAGGCATCGATGATTGAACGTAACAAGGTTGATAAGCGGCGTGCTTGTGCTTCTTGTTCTGATTTATCCTGAATTTCTTTTTCTAAGTCTTTAAACAGCGCCTCACGCTCTTCTTGTGCTTGCTTGCGCTGCTCTATCTCGTGATTAAGCTGTCTGATGTTGCTTTGAAGTTCGCGGTTAAGAAAGACATCTTCTTCACGCAAACTTTCTAACTGGCTTACCACTTCCTTTAAGTTGGTACGTGAGTTTTCTAATTGCTTGATTAACTCACTAAAGAAATAAAGTACCCAAGGCGCAGATAACATGGTCAGTACTACAGCACTGATGAAGTCATCGGGCTGAACCTGGCTTCCCATGCTCACGCGAATTACGTATGAGCCCCCTAGCGTAAACACAAGCGAAAGAACAACAAACAATATGCTGAGCTTTAGAGTGCCAAAACGCTGAACAAATTGGGCAAAGCGAATTGCCCAAGAATCGTTTGGTGAATCTGAATGCATGTACGTCTAATTTAAGCTTATTTTGCGGTTATCCTATCAGGCTTTCCTCTTTTCGGGAATGCGGTTTGTCAAAGCATAACTCTGTGGCCCTGCTCAGAATTAGGATTTGAAAGGCGACTTTTCAGTAATTTCATTAATGTATTTGGTATTCACCCATCCCACCTTCGTGTAAGACACTTTCGCCCACTCCCCTCGCTTTTCCAGTATTTTTAGCACTTCGCCCTTATTCAAACCGTTCTCGACAGTTGGGTACGAAACATCTGGCCCTTTTCTCACATTCAGCGAATTGGCACTTACATTGGCCACCCGCTTTACAGGGCTAGCGAGATCCCGCTGAATTTGGTCATGCGCCTCTCGCTGTGAATTCGAATCACTTGACTCAGTTGCCCACGTTTCACTATCACTTTGCAAAACAGCGGCTTTGAGTCTTTGAAGGGGAAAAGCGGGGCCAGGATCGACCTTTCGTGACGGCGCTATTTCTTCATGCCCGACGATAGTAGAGATGTTGTAGTGGCTACACAACGCTTTACACAGCGATAGCGTCCTAACAATTTGTACGTCGGTGTACTTGTGCCAATAGCCCATAGACTGTTGGTTAATGTGCTGGGCAGCTAATACTTCATTCTCGCCAAAAATTTCGCCAAACCAACTTTCAAAGGTGCCGTCTCCTCTAGCCTTAAGCTGGCCGGCATTGTCTAATTCAATGCCGATAGAGTACTGATTCAAGCCACTACGCCCCTCGTAATAACTTTCTCCTGCGTGCCACGCTATTTTATTAGTCGGAAGCATTTGAACAATGTCACCATTGCGTCCAACGGCAAAGTGAGCTGACACACCGCTATCGGCATTGGTCAAGACATTCACCGAAGATGAAAGGCTACTACCGGCGGTAAAATGAATAACAATAGTATCGGGAGATCCTGATTGAAATCGCCCAGATGTGTTGGGAGAAAGCCTGAAGGTGATATTGTCGCCAGTTAGAATATGATCATCTATACTAAATAAAGGCCGTGGTGAAGCATGTAGTGTATTCATACAATAATCCTTATTGTCTTAACAGCACGCCACCACAGTGAATTTTTATTCTTCGCCTTCCACATAAGCGTACACTCAATTCACACACAGGGCTCTCTATCAACATCCTTCAGCGCACCACGAGCCTTACCTGTGGTTAATTTTCAACCAATATAGCAAACTACTTATATTAGTGGAACCATAGCTTTACAAATTAATAAAAATACACCGCAAACCGCTATTGACAACATAAAACATCAATTTCAAAGCATATTTATTCATTAATAAAACGCAAATGAGAAGTAATATCATTTATAAGGGGTGAGTTATTCACTTTGCAATACTGATAACATTTTTGTTACAAACATAAATGACGCCACGTAAACAACTGATTAATATACATTTAATTATATTTATACTAATTCACTATAAAGCTTATACTTTTAGCGTTTGATTTTAGTTTTTAATGTGGGTATTTTGTACGGCCCGCATCGCAATAATGCATAAAAATGCGGAAACGACTGGAATCCTCTAATAATAAAATAACGACAAGAAAGGCGCACGCCGCGAGCAATACCGCTCGCAGGCATAAAAGACGTCTAATAATGTTGTGATACGCAAACCTAGGCGCATCTACACGCAACGCATACCTTGCCCAGTCAAAAGGTTGAAGGAGTTAAGAGATGAGTTTATATAATCCCAATGATTCCCGGGACAACTGTGGGTTTGGCTTAATCGCTCACACTCATGGGGAAGCCAGTCATGAATTGGTAACTACTGCAATACACGGTCTTGACCGTATGCAGCATCGTGGCGGTATCGCCGCCGACGGGAAAACCGGTGACGGCTGTGGTTTATTACTACAGAAACCGGATGCGTTCTTCCATGCAATCGCCGAAGAAAATGGCTGGAAACTCAGCAAAAAATACGGCGTGGGCATGATTTTCTTAAGTCAGGACCCGGTACTTGCGCAAGCCGCGCGTGAAGTACTTAATGAAGAACTAGAAAAAGAAACACTTTCAGTAGTGGGTTGGCGCGAAGTGCCTGTCGACCACTCAGTACTGGGTGAATTAGCGCTAACGGGTGTTCCACAAATTGAACAGGTATTTGTGAACGCGCCAGCAGGTTGGAGAAAACGCGACCTTGAGCGTCGTTTGTATATGATCCGCCGCCGCGCTGAAAAACGTCTTGAGAAAGATCCCGATTTTTACGTAGCTTGTTTGTCGGGCTTGGTAACGATCTACAAAGGCTTGGTAATGCCAAAAGATTTACCCGCCTTTTATCACGATCTTGCCGATGAGCGTATGCAAAGCGCAATTTGCGTTTTCCACCAACGCTTTTCAACAAATACACTACCACGCTGGCCGCTTGCTCAGCCTTTCCGCTTCCTTGCGCACAACGGTGAAATTAACACCATTAAAGGAAACCGCGACTGGGCCATGGCACGTGCTGCTAAATTCGCAACGCCACTTATTCCAGATCTTAAAGATGCAGCCCCTTTCGTTAATACTGAAGGATCGGACTCATCCTCGCTGGATAACATGCTGGAGCTATTCTTAGCCGGCGGTATGGATTTATTCCGTGCTATGCGGTTACTTGTTCCACCCGCCTATCAAAACAACAAGACCATGGACGATGATCTTCGTGCATTTTACGAGTTCAACTCTATGCACATGGAACCATGGGATGGCCCAGCGGGTATCGTTTTAACTAACGGTCGCCACGTTGCCTGTAACCTTGATAGAAATGGTCTACGTCCTGCTCGTTACGTTATTACTAAGAACGGTTTCATTACCCTAGCCTCAGAAGTAGGTATCTGGGATTACGAGCAAGCTGACGTAATTGAAAAAGGCCGTGTAGGCCCAGGTGAAATGCTTGCTGTAGACACATACACAGGCAAAATCTGGCGCTCTACTGAAATTGATGAAGACTTAAAAGCACGTCACCCTTATAAAGAGTGGCTAGATAAGCATATTCGTCGACTTACACCAATTGAAAAGCTTGATGCGTCATTAATTGGTAAACGCGTGTTTGACGACGATGCCATGGCGGTGTACCACAAGCTACACGCCTACAGCTATGAAGAAATTCAACAAGTTGTAAAAGTACTCGCGAAAGACGGTCAAGAAGCCGTTGGTTCAATGGGTGATGACACGCCAATGGCGGTTATGTCCTCGCGTCAACGTACGGTTTACGACTATTTCCGTCAGCAATTTGCACAGGTAACTAACCCGCCAATCGATCCGCTACGTGAAAACCACGTTATGTCGTTGGCAACCTGTATTGGCCGCGAGCAAAACGTATTTAGCGAAACCTCAGGTTACGCTGACCGCGTATTGTTTGACTCGCCAGTGCTAATGTATACCGACCTTAAGCAACTGCGCGAATTTAACCCAGACAACTACTACTCAGAAGTCGTGGAGCTTCAGTATGCGCCGCAAGAAGGTTTGAAGAAAGCCATCGAGCGCGTGTGTAACGAAGTCGAGATGCTGGTTAAAAACAAGCGTGCTGCGTTCGTTATTCTGTCTGACAGAAACATTAAACAAAATCGCTTGGTTATCCCTGCAGCAATGGCAGTTGGTGCGGTACAACGTCGCTTAGTTGAAAAGTCATTACGCTGCGATGCTAACGTTGTTGTTGAGACAGCAAGTGCCCGCGATCCACACCATTTCGCGGTGTTGATTGGCTTAGGTGCCACTGCGGTTTACCCATTCCTAGCATATGAAACTATTGAGCAGCTTTGTGAAAAAGGCGAGCTAGATATTTCTCCTATGCAGGCCACGTTGAACTACCGTAAGGGTATCAACAAAGGCTTGTACAAGATCATGTCGAAAATGGGTATTAGCACTGTTGCTAGCTACCGTAGCTCTAAACTGTTTGAAGCAGTGGGTATTAACAACGAAGTGATGAAGTTATGCTTTAAAGGTGTGACCTCACGCATTCAAGGTGCGGGCTTCGATGATTTCCAGCAAGATCTTATCAACCTAAACCGTATTGCTTGGCTTAAGCGTAAATCTGTCGATCACGGCGGCTTGCTTAAATACGTGCACGGTGGCGAATATCACGCCTATAACCCAGACGTAGTCAGTACGCTTCAAAAGGCTGTGGTGTCTGGTAACTACGACGACTACCAGCAATATGCAAAGCTTGTTAACGAGCGTGCGCCTGCGCACATTCGCGACTTGCTAGCTATAAACCCTGATTGCGACCCTATTGATATTAGTGAAGTAGAAGCACCGGAAAACTTATTCCCACGCTTTGATACTGCGGCAATGTCAATTGGTGCACTAAGCCCTGAAGCGCACGAAGCACTAGCAATTGCCATGAACCGCCTAGGCGGTCAGTCTAACTCTGGGGAAGGTGGCGAACACCCTTCTCGCTTTGGAACTGAAAAGAATTCTAAAATTAAGCAGGTGGCTTCAGGTCGCTTTGGTGTAACGCCTCACTATTTGGTTAACGCAAACGTTATTCAAATTAAAGTGGCGCAGGGTGCAAAACCGGGTGAAGGCGGTCAGCTTCCCGGCGATAAGGTAAATAAATACATCGCACAGCTACGTTTCTCTGTGCCGGGTGTAACCCTTATTTCACCACCTCCACACCACGATATTTACTCAATTGAAGATTTGGCACAGCTAATTTTCGATTTGAAACAGGTTAATCCAACGGCACTTATATCCGTTAAGCTAGTATCTGAGCCGGGTGTTGGCACCATTGCAACGGGTGTAGCGAAAGCCTATGCCGACCTTATCACCGTTTCAGGTTACGACGGCGGTACAGGTGCAAGCCCGCTAACATCAGTTAAATATGCGGGTAGTCCGTTCGAGCTTGGCTTATCTGAAACTCAGCAAGCACTTATTGAAAACGGCTTACGTCACAAAGTACGCGTTCAAACCGACGGTGGTTTGAAAACAGGCTTAGACGTAGTAAAAGCCGGTATTTTAGGTGCTGAGAGCTTTGGTTTCGGTACAGGTCCAATGGTTGCGTTAGGCTGTAAATATTTGCGTATTTGCCACTTGAACAACTGTGCGACCGGTGTTGCGACGCAGGATCAAAAACTGCGTGACGACCACTTCATTGGCTTACCTGATATGGTAATGAACTACTTCAAGTTTATTGCGCAAGAAGTGCGTGAAATCATGGCGTCTATGGGTATTGCTAAGTTCGACGACCTTGTTGGTCGCACAGAGCTACTTAAAGTTTTAGATGGCATTACCGCTAAGCAAAACCGTTTAGATTTGTCTCCGTTGCTAGCGCAGCCTAAAGCAGGCGACCATACGCGCTTATTCTGCTCACAAACGACCAACGCACCTATCGATAAAGGTGAATTGAACGCGCAGATGCTTAAAGACGGCCAGCAAGCGGTTGTTGAAGGTAAATCTATTACCCTTAAATACCCAATCCGCAATACGGATCGCTCTGTCGGCGCATTGCTATCAGGTGAAATCGCTAAACACCACGGTAACCACGACTTTGAAGATACACCTATCAAAGTTGAACTTACCGGTACAGCGGGTCAGAGCTTCGGTGTGTGGAACGCTGGCGGCCTGCATATGCACCTTGAAGGTGATGCCAATGATTATGTAGGTAAAGGGATGACCGGCGGTAAGCTTGTTATTCACCCACCTCGCAATATCTCTTACGACGCCCACGACAGCGCCATTATGGGTAACACCTGCCTTTACGGTGCAACAGGCGGTAAGCTTTTTGCTGCTGGCCGTGCTGGCGAGCGCTTTGGCGTACGTAACTCTGGTGCTATTGCGGTAGTTGAAGGCATTGGCGATAACGGCTGTGAATATATGACAGGCGGTATCGTGGCTGTACTTGGTCCGGTTGGTGTTAACTTCGGTGCAGGTATGACTGGTGGTTTTGCTTATCTTATGGATGATGGCGACGACCTTGATAACCGTGTAAATGCCGAACTGGTCGATGTAATGCCAATTGAAGATAAAGCGATTCTTGCTGAGCACTTACGTGGCTTAATTAATCAGCATTACGAAGAAACAGGAAGCGAGCACTCGTTGTCGTTGCTTACTGATTTCGCCGCAACGCTGAAACGCTTCAAGCTTATTAAGCCAAAAACCAGTGATGTGAAAAACTTGCTTGGTCACATCAGTCGTTCAAGTGCTGAATTACGTATTCAGGCTCAGTAGGAGGATTTAGTTTATGGCAAAGAACGTATATCAATTTGTCGATGTTGAACGTATCGATCCGCCGAAAAAGCCGATCATGGTACGTAAACAAGAGTTCGCGGAAATTTATCAACCGCTGAGCCAATCTCAAACCGAAGGCCAAGCAGATCGCTGCTTGGACTGCGGTAACCCATACTGTGAATGGAAGTGCCCAGTGCACAACTACATTCCTCAGTGGTTAAGCTTGGCGAACGAAGGCCGCATTTTAGAAGCTGCGGAACTTTCTCATAAAACCAACAGCTTGCCTGAAGTATGCGGCCGCGTATGTCCACAGGACAGACTGTGCGAAGGTGCATGCACGTTGAATGATGACTTTGGTGCAGTGACCATTGGTAGTATTGAAAAATACATTACCGATACGGCATTCAAAATGGGCTGGCGCCCAGATATGTCTGACGTGGTATGGACCGATAAGAAAGTGGCGATTGTAGGTGCAGGCCCTGCTGGTCTTGCATGTGCTGATATTCTGGTTCGTAACGGCGTTAAACCTGTTGTTTACGACAAATACGAAGAAATTGGTGGCCTACTTACATTTGGTATCCCGTCTTTTAAATTAGAGAAAGACGTAATCAAGCTACGCCGCCAAATTTTTACCGAGATGGGTGTTGAGTTCGTACTTAACACTGAAATTGGTAAAGACATACAGTTCCAGGATTTGCTTGATAAATACGATGCTGTTTTCTTAGGCATGGGTACGTACAAGTCTATGCAAGGTGGCTTCGATAACGAAGAAGTTGAAGGCGTTCACGAAGCGCTACCTTTCCTTATCGCCAACACCAATCGCGTAATGGGCCTTGAAAAAGATCCTGCTGATTACATTGATATGAAAGGCAAGCGCGTAGTAGTACTAGGTGGTGGTGATACCACGATGGACTGTGTTCGCACGTCAATCCGCCAAGGCGCTGCCCAAGTTACCTGTGCATACCGCCGTGACGAAGAAAGCATGCCGGGCTCTCGCCGCGAAGTTGTTAACGCAAAAGAAGAAGGGGTTGAGTTTAAATTTAATCTTCAGCCGCTAGACATCGCAGTAGACGAAAATGGTAAAGCGTGTGGCGTTAAGCTGGTTAAAACTGAAATGGGGCCGCCTGACGCCAATGGACGCCGCCGCCCTGTTGAAGTAGAGGGTTCAGAGCACGTACTAGAAGCTGACGCGGTAATTATCGCCTTCGGCTTCCAGCCCAGCCCTGCGCCATGGTTTGCTGACTTCGGCATTATGCTTGATGAAAAAGGTCGCGTACGCGCGCCATCTGCTGGCAAATTTGCTTACCAGACCTCTCACCCGCAAGTCTTTGCCGGTGGCGATATGGTACGTGGTAGTGACTTGGTTGTTACTGCTATCGACGAAGGCCGTAAAGCCGCAGAAGGAATTATGGATTATATTGGCGTTTAACCTTCGCTAATTGAGGCCTATTGTCCATTCACGAAAAGCTCGATAGTTCTGCTATCGAGCTTTTTTATGCACACTTCGATGATACGGAAAACGCTAAAAGTATACGTTAATAGACCAAGGTTTAGTTGAAGCGGGAGCGTTACGACTCTACTATCGTTTAAGCAGTTAAAGACATCGCACATCGGGTGAAGAATCTATCTATGCAGCATTTAAACATTAAGAAACTTACATTGTGTCTAACACTGGCGATAGCAGCGAGCAATGCCAGCTTAGCTGATACCATTGCTGTAGACGCTTCACTAAATGCGCAAGTTAACAACCAAACCAAGAAACAGAGCGTCAACTCTTCACCTAGTAAGCCAAGCATCATGTCTTGCCCTTCTGATTTTCAGCAAGTTAAGATTTCTGATGATGCAAGACAATGCCAAGCATTTGACGAAAGCAAGACAGCAGTAATGGTTTACCACTCTCCTCGCTCCCCGAGTGAATTACTGAATGTTTACCAAACGGCGCACCCCGCTTTAAAAACTCACACGCCAGTTAGCGGCCGCACGTTGTTATCCTCAGAAGATAAAGGGGTCAGAGTAATAATCAGCCCAGATAATACTGGCTCTCAAGTGGATATTCTTGTTACATCCACAACGAAATAAGCCCTTTTAGCAAGACAACTACGAAATCTACTCATGTTGGCATCTGCTTTGCAAAATCATCAATAACTACTCCACGGTAACAGTGAGTGTCATTTTTATGACGCTCAAACTGCAAACGGAGCCCAAGCTTTTTTCGATATAAACACTTTAGCGGGCTTCTTTATTATGCATTCCGTGGGCTTTAACTATTGAAATTTGCGAGGGTTACGATGGAATTGGCAATTATTCTAATGATGTTACTTATTGTCGTTGCACTGGGTGCCATAAAGTTGTCAGACGGCGGTGTCGCATTTCCATTTAGGCGAAAGACGCAATTGTTCACCCCCGTTGAGCACTCTTTTTTAAACCTTATCGAACAGGCTATGGGAAGAGAGTTTCGCATAGTGTGCCGTGTGCGTCTTAACGATTTAGTGGCGGTTCGCCAGTCTGCAAATAAAAAGACGGCAAGCCAAGCCATCAGCAGAGCTTCTAGCAGACAGCTCGACTTTGTATTAGTAGATAAACACGACATGAGTCCTGTTCTTGCTATCGACTTAGTTCATAGCCAAGGCAAAGATGGTTATAAATCACAAAAAGACTGGTTTGTAACCGGAGCACTTGATGCTGCCGGCCTTCCTCATGCAAGAATTAAAGTGAAATCTGGTTATACCGTTGACGATATTCGCGAGTGTTTGGAAAACAAACTCATTCCTTATCGCCGTTTAAAGCAAAAAATGGCACAGCTGCCAACGCATAATCCAGAGCCACCAAAGCGCCCGACTCGCCCAGTGCGTTCAAGCAGACCAGCTGCAGCTTAAGACATAACCCCACTTCCCCTGGCCTTTGTTGCTTTGCTATTTTCTTACTCTCAAATAGCGGTAACAGAGGCATTTTTCTGTCAGTTTGCCCGTTTTCCTTATACAATTAACGCTTTCAGCAGCGTATTCACGCGTTAAATTCCCTCAACACCGTCGGTAAAGTTATGAAAAAAATTGGTATTTTAGGTGCAATGGACGAAGAAGTTGCGCTACTTAAAGCGTCACTTTGGAATGTAAAAGAAACCCAGTGGAAGCACCTGACGTTTTACGAAGGTACACTTAACGACATAGAAGTGGTGCTAGTAAAATGCGGTATTGGTAAAGTGGCTGCAGCAATTGCTACTACTGTACTTATCGAACAGTACGCCCCTGATGCTGTTGTCAATACCGGTTCTGCCGGAGGTTTCGACAAGAATCTAAACATCGGTGATTTAGTGATCGCCAGTCACGTTATTCACCATGATGCCGATTTAACCCATTTTGGCTACAAGCTCGGTCAATGCGCAGGTATGCCTGAAGATTTCCGTTGCGATACAAGGTTAATGGAAGCCGCTCGTAGTGCTGCCACAGGCATTACGTCGCTTCAGTCGACAACAGGTTTAATCTGTACGGGCGATGCGTTTATCGGTAGCGACGAAGCTGTAGCAGAACTGCGTGAAAACTTCCCAGACATGAAAGCGGTTGAGATGGAAGGTGCAGCTATAGGTCAAACTTGCCATATGCTCGACACGCCTTTCCTTGTCATTCGTTCATTGTCGGATATTGCAGGAAAAACGTCGTCAGTGAGCTTTAAAGAGTATCTAGACACTGCCGCTAAACACTCAGCACAATTAGTTATGGCAATGATTAAGGCTCTCGCAAAATAAGATGACAGAGGTAATTAGCGACCCGCAATACCAGTCGCTATTCGTACTTTGGCTGGCTATCGCCGTTGACGCATTATGGCGCTGGCCCCAAAGTACTCATCCATTAACGCTCATGCGCTACCTCGTTCAGCAAATGGGGCGCAAAGTGGTGCCCTCTCGCGAATACGGTAGGTCTCAGCACTATATTTCAGGCTCATTAGCCGCCCTAGTTCTTCTTGCGCCATTGGTAGTATGTGTTGCCATCTTGGTGTACATGGCCCAATACCCCGTATTCTTTGAGGCGATTATTCTTGTCGCACTGCTCGATTACGGTTACCAGCGTCAACAGTATAAAAAAGTGCTGGCGAGTGTGGGAAGAAATAAAAAATCCCTCGCACGTGAAATGGCACAAACCATTACCGCACGTCAATGCGCTTCACTTTCCGATATAGGAATTGCCAAAGCCGCGATAGAATCGCTATGGCTGAAGTTTCTTTATCTTTATTGCGGCGTCATTTTCTACTTTGTAGTGGCAGGCCCCATAGGCGCACTCATTTATCGATTGCTTTTGCTTACATCTTGGCAGTGGCATTACCGAACCCCTGCCATGACTTTCTTTGCCAAACCCGTACGCAAACTGGTTTACTTACTTAATGTGCCGCCCGCGGTCATTGGTGGTCTAGCAACACTACTGGTCAGCCATCCTATTAAAGGGTTTCGCGCCATAAAGCGCTCCCCATTGAAGGATAAAACGTCGCTACTGCTTGCGCTTATGGGCGGTGTGCTTGATATTAAACTCGGCGGACCAGCAATTTATGCCAACAAGAAGATTCGATACACCCGCGTGGGAGGCGCTAACGAGGTAAAGTACTCTCACATGTTGGCGGCCAAAAATACCGTCACTCACGCCATGATTGCGGTTAGCGCCTTCGCATCGTTAGCTATGCTGGCAATGGCCGTAGCCCAATGAAAACGGCAGTTATGATGAAAACCATTTTTTTTGTAATTTTAAGCTATTTACCTCTTCTCACATTTGCTAACTCAGAATCAGATGCCGAGACAATACACCTAGCTCATTCAGATCAATTTGCTTCTGCCGATGTTGCACCAAGCTCGGAATCAAGCGCCTTATCAAATTCCGTCGAGCTAAAGATAGTCAGCCTTGCGCCCCACCTTACCGAATGGGCATTTAGTTTGGGCTTAGGCCCTAACCTTGTAGGTGTAAGCGACTATAGCGACTATCCTGACGCCGCGAAAAATATTAAGCGGGTGGCGGATTTTCAAGGTGCCGATATCGCTACTATTGTGGCGTTAGAACCTGATTTAATTCTTGCATGGGATGGAGGCAATAAGCCGCAAGATATCCATAAGCTTTCCTCGATGGGTCTAAACGTATTTAGCAGTGAGGTCGAAAATATCACTGATATAGCCAGCGAAATTAAAAGGCTTGGGGCACTTACAAATACGCAAAAGCAGGCGACCCAGCTCTCCAATGATTTTCTCAACGAACTAGCCGAACTTCGAAGTAAATACGACAAATCCTCGCTTATACCAGTATTTTATTATTCGTGGACTGCTCCACTTATGACCATCGGTCCCAACGCGTGGGGTAACCAACTGCTGAATGTGTGTGGTGCTCAAACATTATTTGCAGACAGTCCTGTAGACTATCCTCAAGTCGCATTAAAAGATGTACTCACTCGCCAACCTCATGCACTCATTGCGGCATCTAAAAGTACGCATTCAGAACTTGAGGTATTCTGGCGTGATCATCGCTCTTTCCTCAAAGCCCCCTTAATTGTTGTGGATCCAGACGTCACCAGTCGGTTTTCATTGCGATTAATAAATGAACTAAAAGTACTCTGTAAAGGTATTAAAGAAAGCGCATAAGCGTTATACTTAAGTCTAGACCTGCTGGGCTGTTTTCAATTGATACACACCGACTTGGCTCAATTTAAGCGCCTTTGTGTAACAGAATAAGAGCAGGTTCTAATCTTCTATAAAAAGGTAAGAGTTTTTATTCATGCGGATTGTTGTTGCGGGTTTTCTAGTTGTTATCAGTGTTGCATTGTTTGTGTCGCTTCAGTGCACAGCGAAAGCGACCGCGCAAGCCTCTGTTGCCGCATCACCATACCTTATCGAGCGAGTTGCAAACAACGACTGGCTCCTTATTGATGTTCGCTCTCCGCAAGAATTCGCCGATGGTCACATTCCTGGCGCAGTAAATATGCCCCATGAAAATATCAATGACTACCTTAGCGAATTAGAAGGCCACAAAAACAAGCCTATTATCATTTATTGTCGTTCAGGCAGAAGAGCCAAACTGGCAATGAAAGTATTGGAAGAACTCGATTTCTCTGAAGTCATGCATTTAGAAGGCGATATGTTAGGCTGGAGTGCCGCTGGCATGACAGTTGACCGAATGTAGACTCAATATTCCGCCTTCTCCTTCGTATTAGTCTTTTGCACTAAAGATGTTGTAAGTTCAACCTCTTGGCTGATTACTGTGTGTAACTGAGCCCCTGTGATACACTCTTTTTACTCGACGATTGTATGAAACACCCATGAAAATAGATATTGCTACTCCGGCCATGTTATTTCCGGCGATTTCTTTATTGCTTCTAGCCTATACCAATCGCTTTTTAACGCTTGCAACTATTATCCGAAACTTTTCAAAAGAAGAGAGAGATGAGAATACTCAAGCACAAATAAAAAACCTTCGATTACGTATTCAACTTATTAAGCGAATGCAAATAGCAGGTGTGGGTAGTTTTTTTCTTTGTGTAGTATCCATGCTAGCGATATACCTCACCTATCAACAGGTAGGAAACTGGGTGTTTGCTGCAAGTTTAGTATCACTTCTATATTCATTATGGATGTCGGTAAGAGAAATATTGATATCAGTTGAAGCCTTGGATGTGCACCTTGACGGGATGAAAAACGCCCCGCGTAAAGAAAAAGTATGAAGCCCACAAATCATTTGAGCCACATAATTCAAAGTGATATCAGCTACGAGTCTCTAGCGCCTGAGTTTTTTGCAGGGGTGATTGCTCTTGGCAATCACGTGCACGGTGATAACTACCTAACCAACAAGCTACTTGCTGATTACTATGCAAAGAGCTTTGTTGGCAACACTAATGCTAGCTGGGTAGCCCTATACAAACAAAAAGTTGTTGGTTTCAGGCTCACCTTTGCGCATACGCAATGGGAAGCAGATGAGTGGTGCAGCCCTTCCCTTTGGCCAGTAGATCCAAATACCGTGTGTTATTTCAAATGCAACACGGTAGACCCCGCAATGCAGGGCTGTGGAATTGGCAGCAGACTATTAAGTAAATCGATTGAATGTGCGCAAACTCAAGGCGCAGAAGCGGGTTTAGCACATATTTGGTTGGCAAGTCCGGGCAACAGCGCATTTAAGTACTTCACCAAAAATGGGGGGCAGCTCATCAAGAAACACCCCAATAAATGGCGCTACGCATCTATTCACGAAGGCTACGATTGCCCTGTATGCGAGGGTTATTGCGAGTGTGAAGGTGCGGAAATGCTACTTCAATTTCAAGCCCCATAAGTACGCCAAAGGTAAAAACGTTTTTATTCTATGACCTACGATCCTCTTATTTCACGCGGCGTTTCATCAATGTTACCCGCGGCAAACAGCTACTGGCATGCCACACACAAACCACCAACACTGCCGCCTTTAAACAAGAATGTAAACACTGAGTACCTCGTCATTGGTGGTGGTTATACCGGTCTTTCAGCTGCCATCACACTTGCTCAAGCGAAACAAGAAGTCACGCTACTTGATGCGAATTCACCGGGATTTGGCTGTGCGGGCCGTAACGGAGGCTTTATCCTCTCGGGTAGCGGCCGATTGAGCTTAAGCGCCATAGAGGACAAGTGGGGTCGTGACATCGCCAAAGCTATGCAGGGCGAGTTTGATGACGCGGTACACCTGCTTAACCAACGTATTGCAGACTTTGATATGCAGGTCGATTTGGTAGAAGGACCATATTTAAAACTGGCGCATAACCCAAAGCAAGCCGAACTACTCTGTGCCAGTGCTAAGCATCTTGAGTCACACTTCAACGTAACGAGCTCTCCACTTAGTGAAAAAGACCTTACTGCGCGCTTTGGTATTGAAGGGGCGTATGGTGGCGTTGAGCTAAAGGGTGCATGCTTACACCCACTAAAATTAGTAAGCGAATATGCAAGAGTAGCAAAGGAGCTTGGAGCAACGCTTTTTTACGACTCGCCAGCCATTCGCATTGAAAAGCACAAAACCGGATATGTTGTCGCAACACCCAGCGGGTCAGTTTCGGCCAAACACATACTCATTGCTACTAATGCTTATACCCCTAAGCGCTTTCATGACAGCGTAGACAATAAGCAATTTCCTGTTCAGTCGAGCATTTTTGTCACTGCGCCATTGAGTAGCGAACAGCGCGCAAAGTCTGGCCTAACCACGCCAATGAGCTTTATGGATACACGGATGATGAAATACTACTACCGTGTTTTGCCAGATGGCAGATTATTATTCGGCGGTCGTGGTGCCGTAAAAGGTAAAGATGCAGATAACGCGTCAGAGAAACAGCGACTATACCGCGCTATGGTAAAAAGTTTCCCTTCACTTAGCGGTATAGCCATGGATTATTTTTGGAGTGGTTGGGTAAGTGTATCGTTAGACAGCATGCCCCGGATATTTATCGACAATGAGGTTAGCGGCAACAATTCTAACCGCTCTAGCGGTAATATCGGTTACGCCATGGGGTATTGCGGTTCGGGCGTATCTTTTGCCGCGTTTGCAGGGCAGCGACTCGCTCAACGTATGATGGGTAACAATGACGTCGATTTATCGCTTCCCCTTTATCGTTCTCCTTTGAAAACCTACCCCTTTGCAAAAGCAAGAAGGCTAGCACTGCATGGCTTGTACCAATGGGCGAAAATAGCAGAACGCTAGTAATGGTTATAAATTACGATTCACCTTAATGTTAAGCATTGCATACTGGCTATAAATTAGGCTATTTTAGGTATCTATTCTTTGACGGAGTCACCTCATGTCATATATCGATGCCTTTGCTGTAGCCGTTCCCACTGAAAATAAAGCGTTATACATTGAGCACGCCAAACTCGCCGGCGATATTTTTAAAGAGTATGGTGCGACTAAAATACTTGAAGCTTGGGGTGACGATGTCCCTGAAGGGGAAGTCACGTCTTTCCCGATGGCTGTTAAAGCCAAAGAAAATGAAACCGTGGTGTTTTCCATTGCATTTTGGCCTTCAAAAGAAGTACGAGATACTGCATGGAAAAAGGTGATGGAAGATCCCAGAATGCAGGAAAACGAAAACCCCATGCCTTTCGACGGTAAGCGCCTTATTTATGGTGGCTTCGTACCTATTCTTGAATTATAAAAGCAAAAAAAAGCCCGCTTAACTAAGCGGGCTTTCAAAAACTATCAGAAAAACATTAGGCTAGCGTAATACGCGCAAACTTGCGTTTACCCACCTGATACACATTTTCACCTTTTTCGGTGATTACTAAGCGGGTGTCTTCCACTTTATCGCCGTTAATTTTAACTGCGCCTTGCTTAATCATGCGCATAGCATCTGAAGTCGAACCTACAAGGTTAGCTTCTTTCAACAAATTACCAATGGCAATACCTTCATCGCTCAATGCAATTTCAAGCTCGGGCATGTCGTCAGGAATAGCGTTTTTCTGGAAACGTTGAATAAAGTCCTGATGCGCGCCTTCTGCCGCTGCGTCGTCATGGAAGCGTGCAATAATTTCTTTCGCCAGCATGATTTTAATATCACGTGGGTTTTCACCGTTAGCAACGCGAGTTTTAAGCTCAGCAATCTCTTCTAGCGGTCGGAAGCTTAGAAGGTCATAGTAACGCCACATCAAATCATCAGAAATAGACATCACTTTACCAAACATATCGTTTGGCGCATCTGTAATACCAATGTAGTTGTTCAAAGACTTAGACATCTTCTGAACGCCGTCTAGACCTTCTAGAAGCGGAACCATTACAATAGATTGCTGCTTTTGGCCTTGCTCTTTTTGAAGCTCACGACCCATTAGCAAGTTAAAGCGCTGATCAGTACCACCTAATTCAACGTCTGACTCTAGCGCAACAGAATCCCAACCTTGCACTAACGGATACAGAAACTCGTGAATAGCAATTGGCTGACCGTTGTTATAACGCTTTTTAAAGTCATCGCGCTCTAGCATACGAGCAACCGTCTGACTTGCAGCAAGTTTGATCATGCCCGCCGCACCAAGGTCGTCCATCCACTCTGAGTTAAAACGTATTTCCGTTTTATCTTCATCAAGGATCTTGAACACCTGTTCTTGATACGTTTTCGCGTTCTCTAATACCTGTTCTTTACTTAAAGGCTTGCGTGTTACATTTTTACCTGTAGGATCGCCAATTAGGCCAGTAAAATCGCCAATAAGAAAAACAACTTTGTGGCCTAGTTGCTGGAATGTACGCAACTTGTTGATCAACACAGTGTGACCAAGATGCAGATCAGGCGCAGTTGGATCAAAACCCGCTTTGATGGTTAGGGTTTTGCCGGATTTTAGTTTTTCAATTAAATCCTCTTCGGGGAGTATTTCATCAACGCCCCGTTTAATCTCAGCTAGCGCTGTTTGCCAATCTTTCATTTGTACGTCACACTCTTAAAAAAACTGTATATTCAATATTGGCGGGCATTTTACGCGTACAACGGAACCATTAAAAGGTTTGCGCGTCAAAAAACGGATTACAAACAGTCATGTTGTTAAACCCAACAGCTTTTAACGTGGAAATAGAGTGCTGAATTAACGTGGACTGTATTCAGTAAACTCAAGAAATAGTCTTCATGATAAGAGCTATTGGGTGTAACAATTTGCGCTAACAATATAATGAGAAAAGTTGCATTTTTAAGCAACGTATGTGAAATAGTGTTGTGCACATAACATTTCTCAGGTGGGCAGTAGTATGAGAAAGAAATTAGACGCTTCTAAAGCGCTCAATTTATTTAAAAAATTACCGAAACAGCACAGAACTGGGTTAGCAGTAGCTAGCTTATTTCTGGGTGGGCTTATTCTTTTTCCAAGTGAACCAGTAGAAGCCAGTCGCCATCAAGAAGCACACATTCTGGATGCGGGTGTCCGCTATCCGGTGGAGCTTCATATTGCGCCGTCAACCAACGTATTTTCTGGTGAAGAAGAATCTTCATGGCAGACGTACAAGGTGCGCAGTGGCGATACATTAGCAAAGCTATTTAAGCGTGCTGGCTTCACTTCGCGTGACGTATATAACGTAACGCAGGCAGGAGAGCTAACAAAAACGCTGGTTACTTTATTGCCCGGCGATGAACTATCGTTTAAAGCGAATAAAGACGGCAGCTTCGGCGAGCTAAAGTACAAATTGTCTTCGACTGAAACCCTGTTTGTACGTCCAGAATCGTCGGATGAGAACAGCGCCTTAACCGCTGAGCTTGAAAAGCGAGATGTAGACATTCGCTACAACTTCGCCCAAGGTGAAATTCACTCAAGCTTTTGGAACGCCGCCAGTGATGCAGGCTTAACCAGCAACCAAATTATGAATTTGGCGGGTATTTTCGGCTGGGATATCGACTTCGCCATTGAGATCCGTTCTGGCGATACGTTCAACGTAGTATTCGAAGAGCAATACATCGACGGTGAATTTGTCGGTTACGGCGACATCGTTGCAGCGGAGTTTACCAACCAAGGCGAGCATTTTAGCGCTATTCTTCACGAAGATGGCACATACTTCACGCCTGAAGGGCGCAGTATGCGTAAGAGCTTCTTACGTGCGCCGGTGAATTTTAGATATGTAAGCTCTAACTTCACAAAAGCTCGCTTCCACCCCGTGCAAAAGCGTTGGAAAGCGCACCGCGGTACAGATTACGTTGCTGCGGTTGGTACGCCAATTATGGCTGCGGGTGACGGTAAGGTAATTAAAGCCGGATACGATAAATATAACGGTCACCATGTATTCATTCAGCATGGCGAGAAATACACGACCAAATATCTTCACTTTAAAAAGCGTGCAGTGAAAGTGGGAGATACGGTTAAACAAGGCCAAACCGTGGGCTATTTAGGTAGTTCAGGTATGGTTACTGGCGCCCATCTTCACTATGAGTTTTTAGTGGATGGTGTTCACCGAAACCCACGAACGGTAGAACTACCGAAGGCGCTTCCTATTGCTAAGGAAGAGAAAGAAAGGTTTATGGAAATTGCCGCAATACGCCAAGAGCAGCTAGATAATAACAAGCGCATTATGCTTGCAATGAAATAGCGACGACTAAATGGCAAAATATATTGGCCTGATGTCAGGTACTAGCATGGACGGCGTCGACGCCGTCCTGTGCGACATCTCGCAAACGTCTTGCACCACCCTCGCCGCCCATTCAATTCCTTATTCTGCCGAATTACTTACTGCACTCAATGCACTTTGTAGTGAAGGTCCTGATGAACTTAACAGTTTGGCCATCGCTGATAGACTGGTTGCTGAAACCTTTGCAAAGGTCACCTTAGCGCTGCTTGAGAAAAACAACCTACATCCTTCGGATATTACGGCTATTGGCTCGCACGGCCAAACCGTACGTCATCATCCGAATTCCGATGTATTGTCAGCACACTTTGCAGAATCATCCATACGCGGCTTCACCTGTCAAATAGGCGATCCTAATACCATCGCTGTTCTTACCGGCATTGATGTTATTGCCGACTTTAGGCGCAAAGATATTGCCCTTGGTGGTCAAGGAGCTCCCTTAGTGCCCGCTTTTCACAATGCAGTATTTGCCAGTGATGATAAACACCGAGCACTCGTTAACATTGGCGGTATAGCAAACGTTTCACTGCTTGCGCCAAAACAAGATGCTTCGCCACCTAAAGGGTTTGATACCGGACCCGGTAACACCTTGATGGATCAGTGGATAAGTCTTCATTTAAATAAAAGCTTTGATAAAGATGGAGCATGGGCTGCGTCAGGGCATTGTCACTCAGGTCTGTTAGACAGGCTCTTACTGGATGATTACTTCGCTTTGCCTGCGCCTAAAAGTACTGGCAGAGAGTATTTCAATATTAATTGGTTAAGCAATGCGCTCGCCGATTACTTCCCTTCTAGTGCAGAGCTGCAAAGCGAAGAAAAGAACAATAATTTAGCCCCTAAAGACGTGCAAGCATCCTTACTTTCGCTAACAGGTAGCACTATCGCTCAGGAAATTGTGAAGCATTTTCCTAAAACAAATAAAGAAGGCGCAAAAAGCGAAGTTATAGTGTGTGGCGGTGGCGCTTTCAATAAAGCATTAATGCATAACTTGAGCAATGCTTTAAGTGATTATGTAGTAACAGACAGCCATGCTCTGGGCATCCATCCACAGCACGTTGAAGGCGCAGCATTTGCGTGGTTTGCACATGCGTATATGAATGATATTCCAGGCAACGTGCCTGAAGTCACAGGGGCTTCGAAAGCCACGGTACTCGGAGCGTTATATAAAAAAGCATAAGGGCGACAGGCTATCACCCTCAAACGCTTTATTGGTTCTGTTTATAAAAGCAACGTCACCACCTTAACTTGCCGTAACAAACATATTCGCCATTACCAATACCAATGCGTAACCCACGCTATACGCTGCAAGAAGAAGCAACACGAACTTGCCGTATTTGGCGAACGTCAGGCCCTTAACCTTACTCATGGTAACAATACCTGCTGATGAGCCAATAATAAGTAACGAGCCCCCCACACCTACTGCATACGTGAACGCCATCCACTCAGCTGTCGACATGGCAATGTCCGCTTTTAACAACGCAGCTGTTAATGGCACATTATCTATAATGGAAGACAACACCCCCATCACAAAGTTGGCCCCTGTTGAAGGCATTACGCTATATACATGTAAAAGTGCGCCCAATGCGTCAATGTGATCGAGCATACCGACAAGCAGCAACACCCCAAGGAAAAACAGAAGCGTGTCGAATTCTATTAGGCGAATATAGTCCAAGATAGGATCATCATATTTTTCTTCTCCCATAAAGGTTGCCACTAGAAACATAACCGCCATACCCGCTAAAAACGAAAGCATAGGTGGAATAGCAAAAAGCACATTGGCAATTAACGTCAGTACAATAGTGGACAGGAATATTCCCGCAATTACGTAATCAACCGGCCTAAGTTCATGGCGTGTTTTTTTTATTTTAACCTCCCCCTTCATACCTATACTCAACAGTAACGCTAGAAATAGTACTGCTGTGAGTGAAGGAATAATAAGTAAGAGCAGCTGAGTTATAGTGACCTTATCATCCAAGAAAATCATAAGAGTGGTGACATCCCCGGTTATTAGCGACACGCCCCCAGAGTTCACCGCAAATACCACTAGCACGGCAAATCGCATGGTTTGGTTGAAGGGCAAACCCAAGGATAAAACCATGGCAATAGACACCAAAGTCGCTGTGATGTTGTCAGCTAATGAGGAGAAGCAAAAACTAAAAATAGCGGTAAAGAAAATGAGTTTTTTAAGGGTTATTTTTTGCGGCATGATAATGTTTAACATGTTTTCAATCATGCCTTTGCGGTTAAGGTAAGCAACGAAAGTCATTGCCGCTACAAGGAATAACCAGAGGGTGGATATTTCGCTTATGTTTTCTATGAGGTGTTCATTGAGCTCTGCTAGGTGAGGGCCCCTATTCGCATCTATGAAAAGAAGGATCCATGCGAATGTTCCGAAAAATAATGTGGTTTTGGCCTTATTCACGTGAAGCACTTCTTCAAATACCACACCCAATAATGCCATTACCGCTATGCCAATGAGCACATAGTCCAGCATACGTTTTACTCCCAAATTGTCAGGGGTGAATTATACGATTGCTGTTCATGCTTTAGCAGGTGTTCTGCGCTATACAAGGGGAAAAATCAGTTATATTCAACATGCACTAAACTGATGAAAATACGGTGAAAAAATGCTGTTAACTAATTGAGTGCATTCCTCAAAAAAGTGGAATACATAACGTATTCAATATACAAAAAAGGCCAGTGATAGAATCACTGGCCCGTACACGTTTCTGAAGAAATACTATTTAGCTATTCCCATTTCCATCTTTTTAAGGGCATCTGCGTCTATTTCGGACTGAGGCTTAGCGCTGCTCTTTTTGGCGCGCATGTCGAAGTAGCCATAGCCACCTACTAGCAAGAAGCAAATAGCTGGAACAATATATGACACAACAACACCTGCGCTATCAATAATGGCGGCTTGGAACAGCGGCATAATAGCTCCACCAAGAATGGCCATTACAAGGCCTGCTGCGCCTAGCTTAGTGTCTTCCCCCAGACCTTCAAGCGCAATGCCGTAAATCGTTGGAAACATGAGTGACAAACAGGCAGAGATAGATACCAATGCGATTACGCCTGCTAAATTAGGAGACTGTGTCATGAAGATACATAGCGCCATGGCAATCAGTGACATGATCATTAGCAGTCTAGCTGGATAGAGGTACTGCATAACCCACGTCATCACGAAACGAGAAATTAGAAATACAATCATGCTGTATTGTAAAATTTCACCACCACTCACTTCGTTACCACCTGTCGCTTTCATTGCATATTGGATGGTGAAGGTCCACACGCACGTTTGTGCTCCGACATTAAAAAACTGAGCCAAAACGCCAAACCGATAATGCTTGTTGGCTACTAACCGCTTAAGCGAAGCGCCCAACTTAACGTCTTCCACACTAGACTCAACCGATTCTTGAATTGGCGCTTTGATCAGGAAGATTGCAACCCAAACCAAAACGAGTACACATGCCATACCTACATAAGGAAGCATTACCGCATCAAGCTCAGCCCCTATCACGTTTTTAAGCTCGCTTACCGACATGGCGGCACGCTCTTGTGCAGATGCCTGATTCAGGTTTGGTAATATAAGCGTTGCAGCCAAAAACACACCTAAATTAGTACCAACGGGATTAAATGCTTGAGCTAGATTTAAACGGCGTGTCGCACTTTTTTGATTTCCCATCGCCATGACGTAAGGGTTCGCCGACGTTTCCAGAATGGATAATCCACCAGCCAATACAAAAAGTGCAGCAAGGAAAAAACCGTAAGTCATGGTTTGACTGGCTGGATAAAACAGAAATGCCCCCGCGGCCGCGCAGCCCAGTCCGGTCAATACACCTGTTTTATAAGAAAAGCGCTTGTTGATAAAAGCAGCAGGAATGGCTAAGCAAAAATACGCGCCATAATAGGCAAATTGAACCAATGCCGATTGCAAAGACGACATGGTAAATATTTTACTAAATACCTTTACCAAAGGGTCTGTCATGTTCGCAGCCACACCCCATGCAGCAAAGCAAATCGTTAACAATACAAAGGGAATCAATGTGTCTTTGGAAACCAAAGGGGCGTTGTTTTTCATAAGAACGGCCTTTCGCTTGTAAAAAATTAGTTAACCAATTTAAGCATTGCTCTTTACCCCTGTCAATAAATCAATTTGATTTACTTATTTCAAATTGCGTTAAAAATTAGACTTTATATGTAGACGACCGTTAACAGAAAATGCGTGACTATTATTAAACGGATAAAACCGCCTTTGAAAATTTCTTAATAGACAATGACATAACCTAGATAGCACGCCTCACTGAACGCTTTCTACTCACCTTGAAATATTGCCATCGCATCTCCCCACTATTAACGAAAAACACACAAATGTAGCAAAAGAAATAAATAAACAAGGTTGATTTAATAGCAAAGGTTAGTTAGATTTCGTTCAAAACAAGCATATGTTAACGCGTTGTAACGTTAGCTAACTCTGATTTATCTTGCGTCAACAAGGAGTTAGCAACAAATGCGTAGATGTCATCAGTCACACGCTTATAACAAGCTGCGGTTGATAAACATTTTTAATTGAGAGAATAATGATGAAAACACCTACAGTTACCCGTCGCTTTTCTGGATGTAAGACAGGCTTGCAAACAGCGCTCCTCGCAAGCACCGCCATTGTTGCCGCCACTGCGTCAGCATCACAAAGTAAGTTTCAAGACGCGTTTGACTTTCAAGCAAGTTATACGGGTGAGTCAGCCACCAATATTGAAGGTGGTGAACGCAGAGGCAGTGCCTATGCTGGTCAGCTCTTTGTAGGTGGGGAATTAGATTTAAATACGCTAGCGGGCTGGAAAGACACCAAAATCCATATTGCCATGACAAACCGACACGGCAAAAACTTAGCCGAGCACTACATTGGGAACAGTACGTCCGTACAAGAAATCTTTGGCGGCCAAAATACCCGTCTTGCACGGTTTACGATTTCTTCCTCGTTTTTAGATGGTGATTTAGAACTGGAAGGTGGCCGTACAGTAGCGAATATCAGTTTTTTAGGCTCTGAACTTTGTCAGTACTTTCAAACCAATGCTGCTTGTGGGAACCCAACCTTTGTATTTAGAACCAGTAACTTTACTTGGTGGCCGGTTTCGAGTTGGGGTGGCCATGCGAAATACTGGCTTTCGCAAAAAACGTACTTTCATACCGGCGTCTATGAAGATAACACCAGTCATCAAGACTTAGGCGATCACGGCTTCGATTGGGCGACTAATGAGGCTACAGGTGTTGTTGTGCCCTTCACTCTGGGATATCAAACTACGTGGGACAATGACGAACTTCCAAGACGCTACGAAATTGGCGGTTGGTACGATGGCGCAGACTACACCGACCCAGTCTTTGATGAGGAGGGCAACTATGCGGCGCAGTCAGGCAATGATTACGCTGTTAGAAACGGTCGTTCGGGTATATTCGCACGTTTTGAACAAACTGTTACTCGTCCTAACCCACTAACGAAAGAAGGGTTAACACTATTCGGAGCCGTGCTAACCGGTACATCGGGCGAGCTGATTGAAGACTACTATATAAAAGCGGGCTTTGTATTGCGAGGCACACTGGCCTCACGCCCTGACGATACCATTGGCTTCGTATTTACCCGTCAACAGTACAGTGACGAAGCGCTAGAGGATCAGCGTATATTAAGAAGCATAAACGGCGGGGTTGGCACACCAGCAAGCAGCCAAACCATGTTAGAGCTAAGTTATGGTTATCAACTCAATGACCACGTAAGAATTCAGCCGAACGTTCACTACATTATCAACCCCGACCAATTCGCACAGCGCGACAGAGTCATGGCACTTGATGATGCGATTGTTCTGGGCCTAAGGTTCGACGTAAACCTAGCGGCTTTGATACTTTAAATCTCCCTGCAATACACTTTACAGCGCCTTCGGGCGCTTTTTTTCAAACCGATGCCATTCCCTGCCGTTGAGTTTAATTAGTTTCAAGGACAACTTTCTACCAATCCAACTTCTCGCTATCTCTGTATTCACTACTATCTTATAGCGTTTTGAGCACCAATACGCTTAGCGCTTCAACATCAATCTATTCTACGTTGAATAAGGAATAAGAATGACAGACTCAGTACTTTTTAGCTCGTTTGATTGGGCAGAGAATACATTGCAAAACCGCATGGTATTAGCCCCTATGACGAGAGGTAGAGCTGGCGCCGATCGCATACCCAATAAAATTATAGGCGATCACTATGTACAACGCGCAGATGCAGGGCTCATTATTACTGAAGCAACGGCCATTTCAGAAGAAGGCATAGGCTGGGTTGATACCCCTGGAATTTATACCGACAAAATGGTCGAGGGCTGGCGCTCGGTGGTCAATAGAGTGCACGAGGCAGGGGGAAAAATCGTTTTGCAGCTCTGGCATACTGGACGCGCATCACACAGCGATTTCCACAATGGAAATTTGCCCCTGTCTGCATCAGCAATAAAAATTGAAGGGGACGAAATTCACACGCCTAAAGGCAAGAAGCCCTACGAAGTGCCGAAGGCGATGACCTTTGACGATATAAAACGCACAGTACAAGACTATAAAAAAGCGGCCATTAACGCCAAGGCAGCCGGATTCGACGGTGTGGAAGTTCATGCTGCAAATGGCTATCTCATCAATCAATTTTTGGATAGCCGCAGCAATCAGCGCACCGATAATTATGGTGGTAGTGTCGATAACCGCTACCGCTTTTTGGCCGAGGTGATGGATGCAGTATTGAGCGTGTGGGATAAAGAGCACGTTGGCGTGAGATTATCGCCAAACGGGGTGTTTAACGATATGGGGGCCGATGATTTTCGTGAAACCTTTACCTTTGTTGCTCAACAGCTAAACAAATTGGAGATAGGTTATTTACACGTAATGGATGGCTTGGCCTTTGGCTTCCATGAACGAGGCGAAGCCATGACCCTTGCTGAATTTAGAGCACTATTCGACGGTATGATCATTGGAAACTGTGGCTACACCAAAGAAGAAGCCGAGAAACGTTTATCTGATGGCGATGGTGACATGATTGCGTTCGGAAGACCTTGGATCACGAATCCAGATCTTCCGACACGATTTAAGCATAATTACCCTCTCGAGTCCTTTGACGATCCATCATCATGGTACGGAGGTGGTGTTGAAGGCTACAACGATTTTGAAACCTACCGCGAGAAGAGTGGGAAAGACGCGATGACTTCGCTGACCTGATTGTCTTTGGGCAGAGCCTAGCGCTCTGCCCTTTTCAAAAGCGTTATTTGAAATAACACGATGCGTAATGCTAACGCGTTCTCACTATTTAAATATGGCCTTAGTTAAACGACTTTTTCTTAGCGGCTAATACGGCAAGTTTTTCTAGGCACGACATCCACGCGTAGTTGTGCTGATCGCACTCTTGCTTATTGAGAAAGCCTTGCTGAATGAGAACCAACCTTACATTCCCCTCTTCAGTCTTTTCGAAGTGAATGTCCACTGATGTCATCACCGACTCTTCCATATCATCTTCCCACGCCCAAGAGAACGACAGCTGCTCGTTCGCTAAAATAGTCACGTACTCACCAGTCAATGACATTTCAATACCGCTGGGATCCATCATCTTTATGCGATAGCGACCGCCTTCCTTGAAATCACTCATGATTTGTGTGACCGAACAATCGCCCGGCGCAAACCACTCACTAAGATATTCAGGCTCGTGAAATGCTGCAAAAACAAAGGGCAATGATGCATCTAGCGTTACATCAATTTTAAACTCGTGCATAAGGCTGCCTTAGATATTCTTTGACGTTAAAGATCTGTGTCTATCTTACCTTATAACAAAAGTTAGGCGCTCTAGCGTCATTTACCTTTGCTATAAATAAAAAAATCCCGAGCCCGCGTAAGGAAAGGCCCGGGAGAAGGAGAACATCCTCAATATTTTTTATCGACAGCTCAAAGCAACTTCTTGAGCTAAAAAATGAACCTACGCACCTTTCATCAGTGAATCCATACTGGCCTTGCTGCCAAAGTGCTGTGAACTTACTCTTTCACTTACCGACAAATACAGATTGTCGATGTCGGCATTTGCCATAAACTTTTCACAAAATCCTGGAACATGAGGCTCGATAAAATGTTTGGCGGCTAGCATAAAGTGGGCAATGAGCTGTTTAACGTTGTCGGTACCCATGGCGATACGCATAGTGGTCAGTTCTATCCCTGCTTTCTTCTGCTCGTCTGAGCTGAGCTCAGAGTGAGAGGTCAGCGCCGGGCATAAAATTATCGTATTATTCTGGCCAATACTCACTTGGTGGCTGAATGCAGGCTCTAGGGCATCGAAGAACCGCACAAATACATCGCGAGGAAGGTTTGCCGGCGCCATATCAACCGTGAATAAAGTACACGGCCAGCCGTGTGTATGCTGCTTTTCACGCAAACCGGCATTACTGTGTTCAGGCAGTGCGTGACAGTTAACGCGAATTTGATCGTGGGCATTCAAAAATGCAGTAAACACTTGCGTATTGATGACCTTGGTCATCATGCGCTGCTCTAAGGTCTTCATGCCGTTTAATACATCAAAGGCCTTTTCAGAATCTAAGAACGCACCTTTGATGTAGTACACATCCCAAAACATGGTCTGTGACCAATCAACACCATTTGCTGAACTGCCTTTTGGCTGGAACATGCGGTGCCCTTCGCCAATAACTACGCCTGCTGTGGTAGCACCGCTACCACACAAATCTTTAGTGTAGCTGTGGATCACATAGTCAGGTCGTGCAGCTTTGTTTTTATGCTGAAGTGGCTGGTGCAGTACAGGTGTCGCAAGGGTGGAGTCCAACATCACCAACGCATCTTGTGCATGCGCTAATTCACAGATCCCAGGCACATCCAATACGTAACCATGTGGGTTACAAGGCGACTCTAAATACACGTGCATTTTCGCACCATTGTTCAAGCGCGACGCATGTTCAGTTTTAGTTTGCTGCATGAACTCTGCAAAGCTCTGTGCGTCATAACCGTCAAACCACGCGATCTGTATGTCCATTCGGTTGCTGCGGGCGAAATAATCATGAAGTAGCTGGTACACTCCGCCGTACACGTTCCTCGAAACAATCAGTACATCGCCATGACTAAGAACATTTGATAAACACGCATCAATGGCAGCCATGCCCGAGTTGAAGTTCCAGGCTAGATATTCGGCAGCGTAAGGACCCGCTTCCATATCCACAATGGCGTTAGCAAGGGAAATATTCGTTGGGTTCAACAGACGTGAATAAATTTGGTGAGTAAATTCTTTGCCTTGAAACGCGTCGTCGACCCATTCAGTACAGGCATACACATATGTCGCTGTTCTTACCACCACCGGTGTTGCAGAAAAAAGTGCCGTGACATTGTCGAACAGTGGATAGTGCCCTTGCGAGCCATTGCCACTCGACAAACTTTGGTACGTGGCACGAAATGGGTTTTGCAACGTATCCAGTATCTTCGCAATTTGAAAAGACAGAAACTTTTTAGCGTTGAAATAAGCCAGTCTGTCTTCTTTATCAAGTCCTTGTAGCGTATTACTCGTAATATCCCATAGCTGCATAACGCTGGCTTGAGCACCATATAAGTGATGAGCGGTGTTGGCGAGTGCCCTACCGTAGTCGCTCTCAGCATTTATACCGAAATGAGATAATTGTTCCTCAACTAAAGCCTGCGTTGTTTCGGCTTGGGTCGTGTTACGCTTAGGTGAAAGCACCTTAGCGTGCGTTACATCAACATCTGTTGAGTTTTGGAATTTGTTTTCTGACTGCATAGCGATTCCGTTGCAAATTGACTTCAGGTGCATGTACATGACACCAACACTGTTTACAAAAATGTAAAACTTAAATCACATTTTTAGAACAATTGGCATTACGATTATGCAGTCAGACAGAGGAAAGAAAAGTTTACTTTAGGAGTGTTAAGCAAATGACAGCAAGGAGTTCAAAGAGGATTGAACTGACTATTTTGAGCGATGAGTCGAATGATATTGCCGAAGCGATTCGCCAAAGAATAGCAGATAATAACGACTTCATAGGCGCTGATGGTCTCCCGCTTTTAACGCTTAAAAAAATTGCTCAATGCCCAGAAGATGTAAATCCAGAAACCGTTACGGTACTGCTTGCAGACCCCGACCTTGCGTCTCGAATCATTGATACATGTTCAGCACTCACCTGGTGTCAGTCTACCTGGGCAGGCAATGCTCCCCTTCTAAATGCCGATAAGAAGAACTACATACTTACCGGACTAAAGGGAATTTTTGGTAAGCTAATGCGGGAATATGTTTTTGCTTACTTGCTTGGGCATGCCAGAAACGTAAAGGCTTTTGAGCAAAACCAGCGTGCCGCCCAGCCAATTTGGGAAGCATCAAAGCGTATGCCGCTAAATGGACAAACACTTGGCATTGCTGGACTGGGCAGTATTGGGCAAGCATTGATTCCCGTTGCTCACGCATTGGGTATGAGCGTTGTGGGTTTAACCCGAAGCGGGCAAGCAGTTAAAGGTGCCGATGCTGTTTATACACCCGACACTATCGAAGCGTTTGCCAGAGCATGTGACCACGTGGTGAATTTAATGCCCGACACGCCATCTACGCAAAACATGCTTTCTCACGAATTTTTTAGTGCGCTGAAACCCCACAGTGTATTTATTAACGCAGGGCGAGGCAGTGCGGTTGACGACGATGCGCTCTTGCAAGCTTTAGACAACGGCGCATTGGCCCATGCAGTATTGGACGTCTTTCGTAACGAGCCTCTCGACCCCGCTCATTCGTTTTGGCAGCACCCTCGTATTTCAGTAACCGCTCACACTGCAGCGGAATCACAGCCAAGCGACGTAGCCGACGTGTTTTTAGAGAATGCGCTGCGTTACATCAACGGTGAATCGCTTAATTATCAGTTTGATTTTGCAAAGGGCTATTAGTGTTTAAATAGCCCTTCTCGTCATCCATTCAAGGCTAAAATACAGCCTGTCTGTAGCTAGTTACGCTGACGCTTAAATTCTAGGGTCAGTTGCCGTTATCTCAATGCGATCATGGTGCTTTTCATGAAACGATAACAGCTGAGGATAATCCTTCATGCTGTGTAGCTCACGGAAAAGTACCCAGTCAATCATGCTGTACAAACAGATTTCGGGATAAGTCCAACCACTAAATCCACCCGCATCAAGCTGGTTTGACAGCGCATCTAACACAGCTTCAATTCGCTCGTTTTGAAGACGGTAATACATTTTGTCTTCGCTAATATCAAAGTCTGAACGTTTCAGCAGCATAAGCTGAACAAAGGAGTCGTTAGCTGCATCAATCAGGGTTAGTTGATTCTCTTCTTCCCAACTTAACCCTTCGTGATCAAGCTTATCGGCAAGGTAGTTATAAATAATGCGAGAGTCGAAAATCATTTGGCCGTCATCTTCAAGACAAGGCACTTTAAGCGTAGGGTTGCGAGAGGCGAGCAACTCGCGATCTTCACCTGAAAAAATTTGAAGATTAAGAAATTCATGTTCTGTAGACGCAAGTACGATGCGAATGCGGCGCACGTAGGGAGAAGTGGTGGAGCCATATAATTTCATAAACGCTGTCCTAAACCGTAGTCGTTCTATGAAATCAGTGTAGCCGGAATTTGAAAATAAAAGGAAGTGTTGAGAACAAGACAACCGACAGGCATACAAAATGATGCGATGTATGCCTATCGTATTAACATCAAGCGCTCAAAGCTGAACGTTCAACGCTTAAAAAGCGTAGTAGTGTATAGCTTAAGCCCTTAAACGCTAAAGCTTGCACCACAGCCACAAGTCGTCGTGGCATTTGGGTTTTGAACTAAAAACCGTGAACCTTCCAGACCATCTACATAATCGACAATGCCACCAACCAAGTATTGTAAGCTCATCGGGTCGACAACCATAGTTACGCTGTCTTTTTCAATGGTCATATCGCCTTCGTTCACCTTCTCATCGAACGTGAAACCATATTGGAAGCCAGAACAACCACCACCTGTTACGTATACACGTAATTTCAAATCAGGATTTTCTTCTTCTGAAACAAGGGCTTTCACTTTCGCTGCTGCAGCGTCTGAAAACTCAATTGGCAACGCCGTTTCTACAGACATACCCACCTCTACATTAACCTCGTGCTTTCGCACTTTGTGCTTGGTCGCAATTATCTAATACTTGCGGATAGTTAGCAATTATTGGGGCAAAACTTAACGATTCAAGTTACTGCACATTAACGGCATTTCTGTTAAGTGACACGTTGAGATAGAAAAGTTAAGTAAACTAGTTAACACTAACAGATAGAAAATAGCGGTGTGGTCAACGTATCTAAAATATTGACGATACACGAATAAAGGGGCGGCATATGAGTACAACCGACAACTCCCAATTACCTTCTTCCACCCCAGTGCTGTTTGACGATTTCGGACAGTCTCGCTTTACGAGCAAAGAAGAATACAAAAACGCGTTAGTGAAACAGCAAGAAAAACTCTTTCACGTTCAGCAATCTTACTTTCATCAGAAAAAACGAGCACTCATTGTGTTTGAAGGATGGGATGCGTCAGGGAAAGGCGGCGCTATAAGGCGTATTACTGAGAAATTAGACCCTCGTGGCGTGAGTGTATTTCCTGTGGCAAAGCCCGCAAAGGAAGACCAAGACAAACACTTTCTCTATCGCTTTTGGCAACACATCCCCTCCCCTGGCACACTTAAAATATTTGACCGCTCACATTACGGAAGAGTGCTTGTAGAAAGAGTAGATAAGTTGGTTGATAAAGAGGTATGGCAGCGCGGTTATGAAGAAATAAACGCATTTGAGAAAACGCTCAGTGACAGTGGGGTTCGTATTATCAAACTCTTTATGCATATTTCGTCAAGCGAGCAGCGCGAGCGATTTGAAGAGCGGCTGCACAATCCTTTCAAGCGCTGGAAGTTAACCGAAGAAGACTTGCATAACCGCAAGATGCGAAACGCCTACGTAGAAGCTACAAATGACATGTTCAAGCACACCCACACGCGTTATGCGCCATGGCATGTAATTAACGGAGAGTTTAAGTGGCAAGCAAGGGTTAACGTACTTGACGCCGTTATCGACAAACTCAGTGAAGGCGTAGATATCTCTCCGCCTCCACTTGATGAGCGTTTAATCGCGCTAGCCTCCAAACAACTAGATGTCGATGAGGATCTAATGAGCGGCTAAGGTGAAAGAACGCTGGCAGGCAGCCATAACTAATTAAGCGATTAAGCCTTAGTTATTGCTGTCTGGCAAAGTCACGTTCAATTCAAGTACGCTGCAATCATCGTTATTGTCTAGCTGTACTGATACTTGATCGTCAGCAATCGTCACGTATTTGCGAATTACCTGAATAATTTCCTGCTGCATCATTGGCAAGTAATCAGGCTCTGTCCGCTTTTTACGTTCGTGCGCAACAATGATTTGTAACCGCTCTTTGGCGACCGCTGCGGTGCTTGGCTTTTGCTTCTTTTTGAGCAGGTCGAAAATTCCCATTACTTCCCTCCTAGCAGACGCTTAAAGAACCCTTTCTTCTCTGCTTCTAGGAAACGATGTGGAACAGTTTCGCCTAGCAGACGTTTTACAGCGTCAGCATAAGCTTGTCCTGCATTAGCTTCTTCGTCAAGAATAACCGGCTGACCTTGGTTAGATGCTTTCAGCACCGATTCAGATTCTGGAATAACACCCAATAGTGGAATCGCCAAAATTTCTTCAACGTCTGCAACACTTAGCATTTCAGCACTTTCAACACGACTTGGGTTGTATCGGGTTAATAAAAGGTGTTCTTTAACCGGTTCGCCCTTTTCTGCGCGCATCGATTTACTTTGAAGAATACCCAAAATACGATCTGAATCACGTACAGACGACACTTCAGGGTTAGTAACCACAATGGCTTCATCAGCGAAATACAACGCCATCTGTGCGCCTTGCTCAATCCCCGCTGGCGAATCACAGATAATAAACTCAAAGTCTTTCTTAAGCTCATCTAATACGGCCTGCACACCATCAACGGTAAGCGCGTCTTTATCGCGAGTTTGTGATGCCGGAAGAATGAAAAGGTTTTCCGTTCTTTTGTCTTTAATTAGTGCCTGTTTAAGTGAGGCCTCTTTATTAATGACGTTTACAAAATCGTAAACGACGCGGCGTTCACATCCCATGATAAGGTCAAGGTTTCGCAAGCCCACATCGAAGTCGATCACTACCGTTTTATGGCCTGCTAACGCAAGTCCCGTACTTATTGCTGCACTCGATGTAGTTTTGCCTACACCACCTTTTCCTGAGGTTACTACGATAATCTTTGCCATCTATTCTTTCCTATTAGTGCGTACAAAGCATTAAGCCAACGGCTCTATACGTAATGTTTCGTCTTCTAAATATACTTGTGCAGGTTTCTTCCAACATTCACCTTTCACGGTTTCGTGCATAATGAATTGCCCTGCAATTGAAATAAGTTCCGCGTCTAACGACTGGCAAAATACACGGGCTCCCGTATTGCCTTTTACGCCTGCCAACGCGCGGCCGCGCAGGGTGCCGTAAACATGAATATTACCATCGGCAAGCAGCTCAGCCCCCTCGCTTACAGAAGCCGTTACCACCAAGTCTCCGCCTTCGGCATAGACTTGCTGACCAGAACGTACCGGACGGTTAATTACTTTGGCAGGTTTGAGCGTGGTTGCGGCTGCAGGAGCCGGTTCACTTTTTGGCGGCGCTGAAACGGTTTGATCTTGTTGTGCGGTTTGAGACGGGTTTTCGCCGCTTCCGTTATTGTTTTCACTTCCGCTCGCTTTGTTCGAACGAAGTGCGCTGTCTGTAAATTTGCTTTGGCTTACATCGGCTAACCCCAAATCATTGATGGTAGGCTTCAGCTCTGCCACCTCACCTTTCACGGCCATGGGCTGTAATTGCAATCGACGACATAGCGCCACCAGCAGCTCGAACTCTGTCGCAGATAAAGGCTTTATCAAATGTAAAATCAGTGAGGAACGGGTAAAGAACTGCGGCGCGCTCGCGACCTTCTGAGATAACTGAGCTTCAAAATTATCTGGCTCAAAATCTATTACTTCTAACACAATACTGGTGAGCGTAGTGCCCTTCATGCGAAAGCAAGTTTCTGTCATTTTTTCTTCCCGAAAAGGCGTCACTTTCCTCATAGCAATTAGCCATGACAATAAGCAAAACCTATTAGCGCTAGTGTCTGTTGCTGTCTTACGCAGCTATACAATTTATTTATTGCGTCACTGTATCAAAAATCCCGTTCGCATACAGCAACTGTATACCGGTTAAAACACGTTTTACCCTGATAATAACCCTAGAACAAGCCAAGAACGTGCCAATCGTTGAGCAGTTTTTAATCAAGCGTGGATCATGCGAGTTTTTAGTGCGTCCTGTTTGTATACAAACATCTCTTTCACCACAAAAAAAGTGCGATCGTAGATCGCACTTTTTATCATCTTCGTTCTCTCACAGCGCTTTAAGGTGTGGTAAGTTTTTTCGGGTCTAGTAGTGATTCTAGCTCGCCTCTGGGGATATCTGTCATCGCTTCAGCCACATCAATAACAGGCTTGTTTTCTTTGTAGGCTGTTTTTGCTATTTCTGCGGCTTTAGCATAGCCAATAACAGGGTTGAGCGCGGTGACGAGCACGGGGTTTCTGTAAAGCGCAGCTTCAATGTTATCTTGATTTACAGTAAAGCCCTCGATCGCCTGCTCGCCGATTAGCGTCGCACTGTTGGTCATTAGCGACAGACTTGAAAGCAAATTGCTGGCAATCATTGGTAGCATTACATTTAACTCAAAATTCCCAGACTGCCCACCTACGGTAATCGCCGTATCGTTACCTATTACCTGTGCTGAAGCCATCGCCACTGCTTCCGGAATAACCGGGTTTACCTTGCCGGGCATAATCGATGAACCTGGCTGTAGCGCAGGCAGCGCAATCTCACCTAAACCAGCCAAAGGCCCAGAATTCATCCAGCGCAAGTCATTAGCAATTTTCATGAGGGTGACGGCTAAACTTTTTGTCGCACCGGAAAGCGTCACTGCTGTGTCTTGAGAGCCAATCAATGCAAAGAAATTGTCAGCGGGCTTAAACGCAATGTCGGTCAGCTCCCCTAGCGCATCTGAAAATGTCGTAGCAAAATCCGCATGGGCGTTTACACCTGTTCCCACGGCAGTGCCTCCTTGGGCAAGGGTTTGAATAGCTGGCTGCACAGCGCGCAGGGTTTTAATCTGCTGCTTAAGCTGAGAAGCCCAAGCCAGTAAGCTTTGATCCATGCCTACAGGCATCGCATCCATGAGATGAGTGCGTCCGGTTTTGCAGTATTGCGCTACCGACTTTGCTTTAACTTCAATAGTACGAACTAAACTTTCAACGGCCGGTATAAGCTCGTTTGACAATGCAATAGCCGCGCTAACATGAATGGTGGTAGGGATCACATCATTTGAACTTTGCCCGTAATTTACATGATCATTCGGATGAACCTCTTCGCTAGAATAACGAGAGGCTAAGCGAGCAATGACCTCGTTGGCGTTCATGTTTGTGCTGGTGCCTGAACCAGTCTGAAATATATCAACGGGAAAATGCTGCATCACATCATCAAGTGCCAACAGCTCATCACAGGCTTTAACTATCGCTTGGCCGCGATCTTTATCCAGCACTTTGAGTTTCATATTGGCTTGTGCTGCGGCCTTTTTTACTGTAATCAACGCGCGTACGAAGGCTTCGGGCATGCGCTGCCCGCTTACAGGGAAGTTTTGAATGGCACGCTGAGTTTGCGCGCCGTAGAGTGCATTTTCGGGGACCTGTAGCTCGCCCATACTGTCGCGTTCTGTGCGTGTTGCTGTCATGACTCGTATCCTTGTGTTGATATAGCTAGTTTTTCGGCGTGGTTGCCACGCTTTTATCAGAATCCTATTAGGGCTAGTGGCATTAGAAAACTAGGCCCTAGTAAGTGAATTATAAAAAATGGTGCACTAGCGCTTGCAGACCTTTGCTATACATCAAAGATCAACAGGCTCTCTGGTGTTCATGTCTATTTTTATTCTCGCAAGCGCAATTCGATCACTCTCGTTACACGCGTAGCGCTCAGCTTTAAGCAACGGCTTGTACAAATGCTCTAAACAACTATGCCGCCATTGCTGACTGACCTGCGGATCGCACAGGGTTTCATAAAGCACCTCAACCGCATTTTTATAGATAGAAAATTTGTCTCTATCACTTGGCAATAAGTTGGCAACGAAAGTTACGCCATCTAGATAGTTTCTTAAAAGCGTTGAGTTCAGCTCATTGTCGTTGTATCCAAATCGAACGTGTTGAACTGCATTTCGTATCGAAGACATGTGCATCCCTTGTGCGTGAAAAAACAAAAAAGCTCGATAAACATAAAAGCGCTTTCTTTATATACCACTCAATATAAATGATAATCGTTAGCATTTACAATGATCCAGTGCTATTCTTTTTCGTAAAGAAAATTGGATCTTCCAATTCCACCGATAGGTGAAGTTAACCAAAATTCAAAGGACATTATTTATGATCAAGAAGTTACTTGGTGGCACAGCCCTTTTTCTTATGGCCTCTGGTGCATTTGCTAACGAATGCGAAGTGACTGTGGAATCAAACGACGCCATGCAATTCAATACGTCGAACGTTGTTATCCCGGCGAGTTGTAGCGAGTTTACCGTGACTTTGAAGCACACAGGTCAGTTACCTAAACAAGCCATGGGCCATAACTGGGTGATGACAACAAAAGCCAACGGACAAGCAGTGGCAACAGACGGTATGAGTGCGGGTTTAGACAACAATTACGTTAAGCCAGACGATGAGCGTGTAATTGGTGCGACTGACATTATTGGCGGCGGTGAACAGACTTCTACGACCTTTTCTGTTGAAGGATTAAGCAAAGATGAAGAATACATGTTTTTCTGCTCGTTCCCTGGTCACATCGGCATCATGAAAGGCACAGTTACGCTTTCGAGCTAAGGCGTTGCGAAAACTAGGCGTGCTTAACTAGGCACGCCTTAAACATGGATAACAGTAGGTCGAGGGTGTAGTTGTAATGGATACGGCGTCTCACACATCAAAAAGCGCTAAGGCGGTGGTCCGGTATAAGCACTTACCTTCTTTTACTAGCGCCCTATTAAAAAACGTTTTTTTTCCTCACTTAACCAATAAACGGCTGTTGATGCCGCTGTTTATAGCCATTCTTCTTACTTATAACAGCACCCGTGCGGTTACCTTATCGGTGTTGTCAGATGCATTTTTTCAAGTGGCAGCGTTTGTATATGCATCGCTTGCGCTTTATTACGTCGCCACATTGCGCGTTTCGGCCGAAGCCATTGGTAATTATATGAAAGCGCACCCTGTACATGAGGTAGGATTATCTGCCCTACTTGGTGCTCTGCCTGGCTGCGGCGGTGCTATTATCGTTGTCACTCAGTACACGCGAGGTGTGACAAGCTTTGGAGCTGTGGTAGCAGTGCTAACCAGCACTATGGGCGATGCCGCATTTCTGTTACTCGCCCAAGCACCGTTAGATGCCTTAACCGTAATGGCCGTCAGCGTCACGGTGGGTGCAATGACGGGGCTAGTGGTCAATAAATTTCATAATTACCAGGCTCCTGAAGCCGATGGTGCGCTCCAACAATCGCAAAACTGTGATAAACCCAAAACAGTAAGCCACAAAGCCATATCACTTTCTAAAGTATTCTGGATGATTGCGAGCTTACCCTCGTTGGCGATTGCGCTTGGTTTGGCCTTTCAACTTCCCGTACACAGTCACCTTGCTATCAGTGAAAGTACGCTAACGCTGATTGGTGCCGCGTTATGTATTTCGAGCCTTGGACTATGGTCTTTGTGTGGTTCGGGAAGCGGATACGCTTCGATTACGAAAGAGGATTTAATTCCGCCTCCGCCTAAATGGCAAGAGAAAGCCGCACTAGACACGCAGTTTGTATTGGCATGGGTAGTACTCGCTTTTCTTATGTTCGAGCTGTCTGTTGTCTGGTTTGGGCTAGACATTGCAGGGCTGCTTCAATCCATGGGTCCCGGCTTAGTTGGCCTGGCGATCATCATCGGGTTCTTACCTGGCTGCGGTCCGCAGATATTGGTAACCAGCTTATACCTTAATGGCGCAGTTCCATTTTCAGCACAACTTGGCAATGCAATAAGTAATGACGGCGACGCGTTGTTTCCCGCCATTGCGCTTTCACCCAAAGCAGCGCTTATTGCCACAGTGTACTCTGCTATTCCTGCATTTCTTGTGGGTTATGGCTACTGGTATTTGTTTGAATAAAGCTTTCGATGCGTTAAAAGGTTGAATTAACGGATAGGCTAGCGCTGCCCCACAGCGATTACTCTATTTCGACAGAAAGCGCTTCATTCCACGGCACGCTTATCTCATAGTTGCCTTTACGGGTTTTGTATTGGTAGACCGTTGTAGAAAAACTAATGGATTCGGGGTTTATATCTTCCTCGATAGTGAGAGTTACGTTAACGGCTTGGAAAAAGCGAAAGCGGTAATTGATATCTTCTGCCAGCAGGCTCGATTCGCCCGATTTCAGCGTGATCGCTTCACTGTTTCGCTGACCGACTACGGCGATATCTAAATTGCCATTTATCACTGCTTTTTGCTGTTTAGACTGCAGCAGAACCAACCTAAGTTGATAGGTATTGTCACTTAACTTAAAAACTTCTACCCCTTCAATGGCAAAACCTTCGTCGGTTTTCTCAGGCGCCACGACGCGTTCATAGAAACTCAGTAATTCCTGTTGCGCCTCTAGTTCTTTTTTCTGTTCGCCTAATGTATTGGTAATGCTCTCTGTCTCGAGCGTGGCAAGCTCCATGGCGACTTCCAGCTGATTCACTTTGGTAGTAAGCGCATGGTTTTCTTCAGACAAAATAGCAATAGTTTCTTGCTGAGCCTGTACTTTCTTGCTGTCGCCTTCGTCAATAATTCGCGCTAGCTTATAGCCGAACCCAACCATGGCAAACATAATAAGCGCCACTAACAGTGTCCACTTGTAGTTGCCTAAAACTTCTTTTAACTGATCTGTCGTCATGATATCTACATCAACAAAAAACACCGTGCGCTAAGGCGCTCTAAACATTATGAATTTTAGGTGTTTATGGTAAGCTTCTTTTTACGTTAATCTACTGTACCACAACATGCGCTTGCAGGCTTTAAGAGAGGAAGTAGCTCATCCACGCACATCCATTCAGTTGTGCATGCTGGGCATTGTAGGGGGAACCTGCGCGGCGCTTATCATTATACTGTTTCGGCTGTGCGTAGAATGGCTACAAGAGACAGGTGTTTCGTCGCTTCAGTCGGTGCTTACCTATGACTGGTTGGTTTGGCTTATCATGCCATTTATCAGTGTAGGGTTAATTCTATTTATCGCCTTTCTTACGGGCTTCAAGCACTACCGTTTAGGTATTCCCTTCGTTATTCATCGAGTGAAGTACTATTACGGTCATATTCCATTTAGAACCACCATTAACCAGTTCTTTGGGGGCATGCTAGCCCTGGCCGGCGGTTTCGTTGTTGGTCGAGAAGGCCCTTCCGTTCATTTAGGCGCGTCAGGCAGTAGTTTCTTAGGGCAATGGCTTCGCTTGCCTTATAACAGTATTCGAATACTTGCAGGCTGCGGCATTGCGGCAGGGATATCGGCATCATTCAACACGCCGTTTGCTGCCGTAATATTCGTGATGGAAGTGGTACTTAGGGAATACAAAATACATATTTTTGTTCCTGTCATGCTGGCTGCTGCCTGTGGCTCGGTGCTCACTCGCATTGTATTTGGGGAAGTAAACGAGCTTTCGTTTTTATCGTTTAATGCATTTAGCCAGTGGATGTATTTTTACTTGGTGCTGCTAGGCATTCTGTTAGGCATGCTGGCCGTTTTATTCAATAGCCAGCTCATGCGGGTGATGACGTGGTTCAGGCCGGTTTCCATGGTGTGGCGTTTAATACTTGCTGCGCTAATTACCGGTACCATTGGTATGTTTATACCTGAAGCCCTTGGCGCCAACTTTATCGATGTTGAGCACTTATTTGATAGCTCCCCCGGCGCGCTGCTGTTGGTTTCTACTTTGGTGTTTAAAGTTATCTTAGCGGTATTTGCTATTGGCCTCGGTATTCCAGGAGGGATCATTGGCCCTGTGATGGTTATTGGCATGCTCGCTGGCGCCGTACTTTTATTGCCACTGTCGTACTTTATTGACGTACCCGAATTTACCAACAGCTTCGCCCTGTTAGGCATAGCAGGCATGTTGACCGCAGTATTGCACGCGCCTCTTGCAGCGCTTTCCGCGGTTATGGAACTATCGTACAGCCCGCAAATTATTCTACCAGCCATGTTGGTAATTGTGCCTGCTTACGTGACTTCTACGCAGTTCTTTGGCAACCGCTCTATTTTCATACGCCAGCTTGATTATCAAAATCTCCCTTACGCTATCTCGTCTATTCGTGAAGCGCTTGAGAAAACGGGCGTACTTGCAGCGATGAATACTGAGTACAAGCTATTTCACGATGCGCCGGAGCAAGCGTTAATTAACTACTTAGAAAGCGATCCAACAAAAATTGTCATTCAGAAGTTAAAATTTGAAATAGATGTGCAGTATAAGCTGGTCCAATACAATGTGAGTTTGGAACACGATGCAACAGCGTTAAACTATTACGAAATGGAAGGTATTAGCGCGCAGTCTACGCTGCACGAAGTATACGAACACCTTAAAAATTCGCGCTCTGGCGCAGTTTATATTTACGATCAGGAGCTAAACGATATTATTGGCGTAGTAACGTGGAATATCTTACAAAGCTTCTTACAAAAGGCTCATTATTAGTATGTACATTTTATGGTTTAAAGCGCTGCACATCTTTTTCATGCTGGCTTGGATGGCAGGACTTTTCTATTTACCGCGACTTTTCGTGTATCACGCGACAACGAAATCTCAAGTGGTAAAAGACGAATTTAAGGTCATGGAGCGCCGCCTGTGGTTCTTTGTTACTCCATTCGCCTTGTTAACTCTGGCATTCGGCGTTGCGCTTATTGTCAGCTATGGTGGAACTTGGTTTAAAATGTCGGGGTGGCTTCATATAAAGTTGCTGCTGCTTCTTGCTATTTACGGCTATCACTTCTATTTGTTTAAGTTAATGAAGCAATTTGCACGCGACGAAAATAGACACTCTCCGCGCTTTTATCGCTTTTTAAATGAAGCGCCGGTGCTTATCATTCTCGCCATCGTTTGCCTGGCTGTGGTAAAACCTTTATAAAAGTTTCAGCCAAACTAAATAGTAAAGGCGCACGTACAAAGTTTTTGAAAAGTCAGTACTCAAGGAACCAGTACTGCTGTGTAGTGTGAGAAGTAATTTTAAGCTTGTTGTTGAGAGTGTTGTAAGCATTGCACATAGTCGCCCAGAACCTGCTGTTTCTCGGGTTTAACGAATTGTTTTTATCGGAATGCTATACATGGATGACAGTAATCAACACCTCAAGCATTTGCTCAAACAGACAGACATTGCCTTTAAGGCGCTCATGAGGGAGCCTGCTTCACGGCTTCTTAACGAGCAATACGAAAAGGCAAAACTTGAACTAGACAGCTATACCGCTTCGCTTAAACACACGTTGAATCAACGGCATCAACAACAAAGACAGCGCTAATTTTGAATTAGCGTTTTTGTTTTTTGCTTCTCCTGCAGCTCCCAGTTATCAAGTTTTCCCCTAGGTTACTTTGTTGAAGGTTTCAAATTGATTGGGTAACGCGCCTGCTAGCTCCCCTGACAACTTAGTGTAATCTGCCAGCACCGAAGGAAGCTGTTTAACAAGCATGTTTATATTACTTTCAAGCTGAGCAGCTTGTTTGTCGTTTCTGTAAGACAAGGCTAATTCAATATTAGCAAGCGTTGAGAAAAGCTTTAAACATCGAGACAGGCGAGCTTCTGCAGGTTCTGTTTTCTCAGGCTCGTTATCGTCACAGTCTTTCTTGTTCGCCTTACTTTTTTCTAAATGCTTTTCCCAATGGTTCCACGCATTTTGCCACACAGGTTCTAATTGCTTGTGCACGTGTAAAAGCCCATTTAGCCAGCTTTCGAGTTCTTTCGAAGGCCTCGTCGTTCCTTGCACCTCTATCGCAACGTTCAATTCACTAGGCATGGGCGACTTTTCCTGACGCATAAAATCCAAATGCGCCCGCAGGCCATTCATTAATGTATCAGCAAGCTTATCTACATCTTTGTCTACAAGGTGGCTGTCACTAGACTGTATGAGCCACGGCATCCACTGTTCGGGCATGGGAATTTCTGGTGCGGAGGCAACGGCAAAGATCATTCCATCTACGTAATAAGCATCCGGAAGCACATTTTCGAAACTGGGAAGCGAAACAATATCGCTGATTGTGTTTATTGGAAACCCATCTTGCACCATTACCATCCTATTTTAATTTGCGTTCTCTTTTATGAAACGGTAGTCTGCGCGGCCACTTTGTAGAGGGCATGTTTTGTAACCTTTTATCTACCCAAAATAATGGGAAATAAGGTAAAGAGTAAACAACAAACTTCTACACTGGGTACGCGACAATAGGTTTAAAACCAATCTGTTACTGTATTGGTTTAGCGGTACTGTTGCGTGCTCGCCTACCTATTGTCATGATAGCAAAACTTAACTAAGAGTCGTTGCAATGGCAAAAGATAAATCAGGATACATCATCGCGGCCGCCTTTATTGGCCCTGGAACAGTAACTACGGCAAGTCTGGCAGGTGCAAACTTTGGCTTTCACCTAGTATGGGCGCTCCTTTTCTCCATATTCGCAACCATAGTATTGCAAGACATGGCTGCGCGTTTAGGTGTGGCCAGCGGCCAAGGCCTAGCCAGTGCAATGAAAAACATGGCTTACAAGCCATGGCTAAAGAATCTTTTTATCGTGCTTATTGTCAGTGCTATCGGCATTGGCAACGCAGCCTATGAATCGGGCAACCTAACCGGCGCTGCAATCGGGCTAGACGCATTTATCAGTATAGGCATTGGCCCCTGGGCCAGTATTTTGGGCACGATCGCTATAGTTTTACTCTGGTCGGGCAGCTACAAGTGGATAGAGACAGTACTGGTTTATCTCGTCTTTATTATGGCTGGCGTATTTCTTATCACGCTGTTGGTAGCCAAACCTGATATCGCCGCGATGTTTAGTCAGTTAATGTCTCCGCGGCTGGACGCTGACGCCATTACCACGGTGCTGGCGCTTATTGGTACCACCATCGTACCTTACAACTTGTTTCTTCACGCGAGCCTAGTTGCAAAATCATCGAAAGGCCAAGATAAACAAGACGCGGTCGTTGCGTGCCGAAACCAGTCTGCTAGAGCTATTAGTATGGGTGGGCTTATTACGCTTATCGTAATGGCAACAGCAATGATGGCGTTCTTCAATCAAGCTGCCACTATGGACGCTTCAAACATGGGCGAACAGCTTAAACCGGTTTTAGGTGACAAAGCTCAGTGGTTCTTTGCACTAGGGTTATTCGCCGCAGGCTTAACCAGTGCTATCACTGCGCCGCTAGCAGCCGCTTATGCGGTAACAGGAGCGCTGGGGCTTTCTGACGATATGCAAAGCAAGAGCTTTAAAGCGGTATGGTTTATCATCATTGTAGTGGGTGTCAGCGTTGCAGCACTTGGCTTTAAGCCCCTACCCGCCATCCTGTTTGCTCAAGCGACTAATGCTCTTTTACTGCCAATTATTGCCATATTTCTATTGGTCGTTATGAATAAAAGCACCGCACTGGGTGAATTTAGAAACACATGGAAAAGTAACCTAGCAGGCTTTCTAGTTGTGGGTACTGTGATTGGTTTAGGCCTGTATAAACTAATCGGCGTATTTAGCTAGCTGCAAAAATGGGGTCAGAGTAATTTTCTCCCTTTGTATGTCGTTGTAGTGTGCACTCGCAGATAGCAATGAAATTACGTGACTAACAAACTTACTGCATATGAGAAGGGCCAAAGTAATACTTTGGCCCTTTTTAATAGAAAGCGTAGCTGCAAAAAGTACTCTGACCCCATTTGGGGGCTGAAAAAGTACTCTGACCCCAATTTTTAGCTGGCGAGGCGTTGCAGAATATCTTGGAGCATCGCTTTGCTGCAGCCAAAGTTAATTCTGAAATGGTCCGCCTTGTGAAAATCGATGCCTGGTGACGGGCCTACGCCTTTCTCTTCGGCCCACTGCTGGACGTTCTCTACACCTAGTCCACTGGCGTCTACCCACGCAAGGAACGTCGCATCGGCTTTGAGCATTTTAAGCCCGTCAATACTGTTTACTGTGTTAAACACCATATCTCTGTTTTCACGCAAGTAGGTAAGTTGCTGCTGATGCCACTCATCACATTGAGTGAATGCTGCTTCTGTAGCCGCTAAGCCCAATACAGTAACCCAAGGTACGATGCCCGCGGCGGCGTTGGTAAATGCCTGACGCAGTTGGCGATTAGGGATGATGGCAAAAGACGTTCCCAAACCAGCAATATTAAATGTTTTACTGGCAGCCATTAGCGTAACGCTATTTTCAGCAAGGTTGGACTCGCGGCCTGCCGGTATGTGCTGTTTGCCTTCTTCTAGAATAAGGTCGCAGTGGATTTCATCAGAACATAGCTTAACGTTGTTCGCGTTACAGATCTCAGCAATGCGATCTAATTCAGCTTTAGTAAGCACCGAACCTACCGGGTTCATTGGGTTACAAAGAATAAACAGCTTACATTTAGGATCAGCCGCTTCTCTTTCTAATGCTTCAAAATCTAACGTATAGCGCGCACCTTCAACACTCGAGATAGTTTCAGAACTTGTGCCGTCGTCATTTTGCACTACCGTGCCTATATCTACCCGTTCGAGACCATTTAGCATTGGGGCAGCCAGTAGAGGCGGATAATTAGGTGTTTGAATAAGTACTTTATCACCGGGTTCACAATAGGCTTTACACGCTACGTTAAACGCTGGCACAACGCCTGGTGTCCACACTAGCCACTCGGGTTGAATTTCCCAATTATGCTTATCTTTAAGCCATCTCACTACAGCCTGAATGGCGCCTTCGTGATGTGCAGGCAGTATGTAACCCATGTTGCCATGCTCAACCTGACCCGAAATGGCGTCTAGAATTGGCTGCGCGCAACGAAACTCAGTATCGGCAACCCACGCAGGAATGATGTCTTTCCCTTTGTACTTTTGCCATTTAAACGAAAACGTGTCTTTTCTGGGAGGGGTATTATCGAATAAGGCGCTCACATTACATCCTGTTGCATAAAAACTTATGCCAACAGTGTAGAATTTTAGCGCCTCATAAACTAGGGGCGTGAGATGAATTAACCCGAATTTTCTATATCGAAATGTACTTTAATAGAGATAAATTAACACGTTAAAGCCAAAGGTAAATTACGCTTTGCTGTCCTAACCTGTTTTACGTTGCCATCGTTAACCACGAAGTAGATTTTTGGCTCGCATGCACACCTTTAGCGTGCGATACATAAAATGAAAAACAACCTACAGGCTTAGCTGGCCTGCGACACCGCCTCTCTCGATTTTTGAACTAGCTCTTCCATATTGAGTGGCTTAGCAAGAAAACCGGTAACCTGAAGTTTACGCGCTTCTATCACTAACTCTTTGTTAGGGTCGGCAGTAATGAGTAAAAATGGAACGTCCAAACCCGAAGACTGGCAGGTTTTTAGAAGACTTAGTCCATCATAATCCGGCATTACTTGGTCACTGATGATCAAGCTGATAGATTCCGCAGTTTGTTGCAGCAAAAAATCCCTTGCAAATTTACTACGTGTAAATGGATACACGGTAGCGTCTAACTGCGTTTCCAACGCGTCAGTAATTAGGTCAAGCGTGATAGGATCATCTTCAACTACTGCTACAGAAAACACTACCCTTCCCCTTTTTGTTAGGTCATTAGCCGTAAATATTACAACGACTTAGCTCACGTGTTAAGACGTCAGTCAATTGTACCAATCCGCATAGATAAATGCTCGCTGGGTATTGATCTATGCGGACTGATATTTTCAAGGATAGAATCTCTGAACGCTTTTGACCACTAACCTTTGGTCGATATTTAAACTTTTTCTAACGTTTTAGTGATAATGCTAGAAAGCAGCTTTTCTGATGGGAAGTGACGGTGTGTAAGTTGAGACACGATTTGAACGATTGCAGGCCAAACTCATCGGCAAAATGGAAAAAAAATGCCAGCTGACGCTGGCATTTTCAAAATCAATGTAAGTCTTAGAAGCTATTAAGACTTAGGTGCACGTGATGCACGCTTACGCTCGTTTTCTGTAAGAAGCTTCTTACGAATACGGATAGATTCAGGCGTTACTTCTACTAGTTCGTCGTCATCGATGAACTCAAGCGCTTGCTCAAGTGACATTCTGATTGGTGGAACTAGTGTTTGCGCTTCGTCAGTACCTGATGCACGAACGTTAGTAAGCTGCTTACCTTTAAGGGCGTTTACAGTAAGGTCGTTGTCACGGCTGTGAATACCGATAACCATACCTTCGTACACTTCAACACCGTGACCGATGAATAGGCGACCGCGTTCTTGAAGGTTAAACAAGGCGTTAGTTAGTGCTTTACCGTTTGCGTTAGCGATTAGAACACCGTTCTTACGCTTACCAATGATACCGCCTTTGTACGGGCCATAGTGATCGAACGTGTGATATAGCAAACCAGAACCCGACGTTAACGTCATGAATTCTGTTTGGAAACCAATTAGGCCACGGCTTGGAATGATAAAGTCGATACGTACACGACCTTTACCATCAGGAGACATGTCAGTCATTTCTGCTTTACGCAGACCAAGCTGTTCCATGATTGAACCCTGGTGCTGTTCTTCACAGTCAATAGTCAAGGTTTCGTATGGTTCTTGCGTTGCGCCGTCAACTTCTTTCAGAATTACTTCTGGACGAGACACTGCAAGCTCGTAACCTTCACGACGCATGTTTTCGATAAGAATACCTAGGTGAAGTTCACCACGACCAGATACGCGGAACTTGTCCGGATCAGGCATTTCTTCAACGCGCAGTGCAACGTTGTGTACTAGTTCATCTTTAAGGCGCTCTAGAATGTTACGTGACGTTACATACTTACCTTCTTTACCTGCAAATGGCGAGGTGTTTACCTGGAACGTCATGGTTACTGTAGGCTCGTCAACCGTAAGTGGAGGAAGTGCTTCTACAGTGTTGATGTCACAAATGGTGTCAGAGATCTTAAGTTCGCCAAGACCTGTGATTGCAATGATGTCGCCCGCGTGAGCAGATTCAACTTCGTGACGAGCAAGGCCAAGGTAGCCGTAAACTAGGCCTACTTTGCCGTTGCGCTTTTTGCCATCAGCAGTAACAACCGTTACTTGTTGGTTTGGCTTAACAGAACCACGCTTAACACGACCTACGCCGATAACACCCACGTATGAGTTGTAGTCAAGCTGAGAGATCTGCATTTGGAATGCGCCGTCGATATCTGCATCAGGAGGAGAAACCTGGTCAACGATAGTTTGGAACAATGCCGTCATATCGTCTTCTTTAGTATCTGCATCTAGTGATGCCCAACCGTTAAGTGCAGACGCATAAACAACTTGGAAATCTAGCTGTTCGTCAGTTGCACCTAGGTTGTCGAATAGGTCGAAAACTTGATCCATAACCCAGTCAGGACGCGCACCAGGCTTGTCGATTTTGTTGATAACAACAATTGGCTTAAGACCTTGAGCAAATGCCTTTTGCGTAACGAAACGGGTTTGTGGCATCGGGCCTTCTTGCGCATCTACAAGTAGAAGTACAGAGTCAGCCATCGACATTACACGCTCTACTTCACCACCGAAGTCAGCGTGTCCTGGAGTGTCTACGATGTTGATACGGTAGTCGTTCCAGTTAATCGCTGTGTTCTTAGCTAGGATGGTAATGCCACGTTCTTTCTCGATGTCGTTCGAGTCCATTACGCGCTCTTCTTGCTCGCCTCGAGATTCAAGGGTGCCAGACTGCTGTAACAGTTTGTCTACCAGGGTGGTCTTACCGTGGTCAACGTGGGCGATGATTGCGATGTTACGCAATTTATTAATATCAGTGGTATTCATGCTTATATAGAGCCTGTGTAAATCAACGTCTACTTCAATTCAGTGGAAAGGAGTATGCGTTAGATTTGTTGCAAAAAAATGCAGATAGAAAAATTTGCGCGGATTGTACAGAAAAACCACGACGTTTGCGCATCTTTTTTTTGATGGAAACGAGTTTTATTGGTTTTCAAACACTTGTTCAACAAATAACCAGCCCCGTTGCACCTAATTGATCATATTTGGTGGCTATACGCTACAAAGTAATCTAGGCTGATTGACGTACAAATGAGCACAAAACGCCATATTGGTGCAACATTGCACCAATATAATGCAATTTAATTCAAACGGAAGTGATAGATGCCCGTCTATGCCACAGAAATCGGTATACATATAGATGGCATGATAATCGCTTTCACTTTTGCCACTGTTGGAGTGAAGCTGATCATTCCGCATTTTTACATTAAACCTGGAGGACACGATGTCAGTAGAAAAGGCATTAGAGCTGATTAAAGAAAGTGAAGCGAAGTTTGTAGATTTACGTTTTACCGATACAAAGGGTAAAGAACAACACGTATCTATTCCTGCGAGCGTTGTTGATGAAGAGTTTTTCGAAGAAGGTAAAATGTTCGATGGTTCTTCTATCGCTGGCTGGAAAGGCATCAACGAATCAGACATGGTTCTTCTTCCAGACGCAACAAGCTGCGTAGTTGACCCTTTCGCTGAAGAGACACAAGTAAACATCCGTTGTGACATCGTTGAACCTTCAACAATGGAAGGTTATGAGCGTGACCCTCGTTCAGTTGCTCGTCGTGCAGAAGAATTCCTAAAATCAACTGGCATCGGTGACACATGTTTCTTCGGCCCAGAGCCAGAGTTTTTCCTTTTTGATGACGTACGCTTCCACACTGACATGGCGGGTTCTTTCTACAAGATTGACTCTTCTGAAGCAAAGTGGAACTCTGGCGAAGAGTTTGAAGGCGGCAACATGGCACACCGCCCTGGCGTTAAAGGCGGTTACTTCCCAGTACCACCAGTGGACTCTGCTCACGATATCCGTGCTGCAATGTGTCTAGTTATGGAAGAGATGGGCCTTGTTATCGAAGCGCACCACCATGAAGTAGCAACTGCTGGCCAAAACGAAATTGCTTGCCAATTCAATACGCTAGTTAAGAAAGCTGACGAAATTCAAGTTTACAAGTATGTTGTTCACAACGTTGCACACGCATACGGTCAAACAGCTACCTTTATGCCTAAGCCGCTTGTTGGCGATAATGGTTCTGGTATGCACTGTCACCAATCTATCTCTAAAGATGGCGTAAACATCTTTGCAGGTGACAAGTACGCTGGTCTTTCTGAGGAAGCACTTTACTACATTGGTGGTATCATCAAGCACGCGCGCGCAATCAACGCGTTTGCTAACGCTTCTACTAACTCATACAAGCGTCTAGTTCCTGGATTCGAAGCACCGGTAATGCTTGCATACTCTGCACGTAACCGTTCTGCATCTATTCGTATTCCTCACGTAACTAGCGATAAAGCACGTCGTATTGAAGTACGTTTCCCTGACCCAACAGCTAACCCATACCTAGCGTTCACTGCTATGCTTATGGCGGGTATCGACGGTATTAAGAACAAGATCCACCCTGGCGATTCAATGGATAAAGACTTGTACGACCTACCGCCAGAAGAAGCTGCTGAAATTCCAACAGTTGCAAGCTCGCTAGAAATGGCACTTGAAGCTCTTGATAACGACCGTGACTTCCTTAAAGCTGGTGGCGTTATGACTGACGACATGATTGATGCATACATCGATCTTAAGTCTGAAGAAGTAACGAAACTTAACATGACTACTCACCCTGTTGAGTTCGACATGTACTACAGCGTGTAATTTCGCACTGTATAGCAATTTATACTAAAGCCCGCTCTGCGGGCTTTTTTTATGCGTACGATTTATCTACTATGTTTTTATAGCTATGCTAATAAATACTCTTTCATGCTGTATCAACTGCGCACAGGGCTTTGCCCGCTTGCATCTGCATACAACTAGAAAGGTTATCCATAAGCCAAACATAGCAAGCTATATGAATTAGCCAGCTAGCCAAAACCACATTGATTAGGTAACGACACGTGCACTACATGACGCGACACATTTGCTTAATTTCGCTATTACTAAGTAGCGGCAATGGCTTACTGCCTGTGCAAGCGGAAATGCTGAGCCAAGAAAGTACCCAGCAAGAAGCACAAGAAAGCGAAACCGGACAAAGCAGCAATGCAACATCAGCCGCAGCTACCTCTCCAATGACCATATACAAGGTGGTAGGTAAAGACGGCTCTGTGACTTACACCGACAAGCCGCAGCAAAACGCAGAACCCCTAGCTTTCGATGTAAAAACGCAAAACGTAGTAACCGCGGCAAAGGTTACCCCACCTCCCCCTGCGAAGCCGGCTGCCCCCAAGCCCAACTATCGCGTAGTCATTAAGTCACCTGCACCAGAAGCGACAATTCGCAATAACTTGGGTGAATTCACTATTTCTGCCGCACAACCTGGTGCACCCAAAGCGCCAATCTACCGATTAATCTTTGACGACGCCCCATTAGCTAGCAATAGTTCAGGCGTCTTTAAGCTTACTGGTATCCATCGTGGGGCACATACTTATAAAGTTGAACTCACGAACAATACGGGCAAGACTCTTGCATCGTCTCCATTACAAACCCTTTACCTGCATCAGGCATCGGCGTTAATTAATAACTAATAGCGTGCAACCACTGTTATGTATGCGCACCATAGAGGTTCAGTGAACATTTCTTCTTGAGCTCTTTATTCGCGCAACGCATCATTGCAAGCTACAATGCACAATTATGGTGCAAAGGAGACGAGCTCGGATGCATTCCACCGAGTTAGAAACACAACAGCTAATCAATAGCCTAAATACCGCACTGGTAATGGTAGACAACAAACTTACGATTGTTTATGCCAACCACGCTGGTGAAGCTTTGTTTGAGACTGGATTAAAACAACTTATTGGGCATCCACTTCAAGATTTTTTCTTGCCGGGCACAATAGAAACCACCCGACTTAAAGCTGCCATCAGAAAAGGTGAAGATTTCACCGAAAACGAAATTAAGTTGGCTTTTCGAGATAACCGCTATGTATCTGCCGACCTAACCGTTACCAACTTGCACTTCGAAGACGGCCCACGACTGCTATTTGAAGTTAAAAAGATTGACCAGCAAAAGCGAATTTCTCGAGAAACTTTACAAAACGCGCAGCATTACGCAGCACGGGAATTGGTTCGCGGCCTTGCACACGAAATCAAAAATCCTCTTGGTGGTATTCGCGGTGCAGCACAGCTATTAGAAAAAGAGCTGATTGACGAGCATAAAGAATTTACAAGCATGATCATTGAGCAGTCTGACCGTCTGCGAAACTTAGTTGATCGATTGCTTGGACCAAATTCACTACCTCGATTTGAAGAAAGCAACGTGCATCAAGCGCTTGAAAAAATACGCAGCTTAATGCGCTTTGACTCAGACAATCCCATTACCATAGTTCGCGACTATGACCCCAGCATTCCACCGCTTATGTTAGACCCTGACATGATTCAGCAAGCGGTGCTCAACATTGTGCGCAACAGCGTTCAGGCATTAACCGAGAGCCAAACCCCCAACCCACAAATTAGGTTAATTACGCGAATAGAGCGCCAAATGACAATTCAAACGAAGCGTCACGCGCTGGTAGCAAAAATAAAAATTATTGATAACGGCCCGGGTATTCCGGCTGAAGTAAAAGACACACTTTTCTACCCCATGGTCACAAGCAAGCAAAATGGCTCTGGGTTGGGTTTGTCTATTTCACAGACCCTTATAAACCACCACGGCGGCAAAATAGATGTAGATAGCTACCCTGGTCACACTGAGTTCGTAATTTACATACCAATAGATCGTAAGGAGACAGACGATGACGAATGAGTCTGTGTGGATTGTCGATGATGACAGTTCTATTCGTTGGGTGCTGCAAAAGGCCTTACAAGCAGCAGATATCAGCTGCTTAAGTTTTGAAAACCCTGAAGATTTATTGCTTCAACTTCAAAGCGGCCAAGCCCCTGAAGTCATCATTTCAGACATAAGAATGCCACAAATGGACGGCATGACGTTACTGAACGAAGTGCATGCCTCGCACCCTATGCTCCCCGTTATCATTATGACGGCGCATTCGGATTTAGACAGCGCAGTTAACGCATATCAAAAAGGCGCCTTTGAATATTTGCCAAAGCCATTTGATATCGACGAGGCAGTAACCTTAACCCAGCGGGCGCTGGCACATGCCAGAGAGCAGTCCACCGTATCTAAAGCGCAAGTTGAAGACGTAGTAACGGAAATTATTGGCGAAGCACCTGCCATGCAGGAAGTGTTTCGTGCCATAGGTCGCTTGTCTCGCTCTTCAATTAGCGTGCTAATTAACGGGCAATCAGGAACGGGTAAAGAACTTGTGGCGCACGCCCTTCATAGGCACAGCCCAAGAGCAAGTAAACCTTTCATCGCCCTTAATATGGCCGCCATTCCTGCCGACCTTGTAGAATCAGAACTATTTGGCCATGAGAAGGGCGCATTTACCGGAGCCCAGGCAGCTCGTCAAGGCCGCTTCGAACAAGCCGACGGCGGAACATTGTTCTTAGATGAAATAGGCGATATGCCGTTAGATGTACAAACCCGCCTTTTACGTGTGCTTGCAGACGGCCAGTTTTATCGTGTCGGTGGCCATCAGTCAGTGAGTGTGGACGTACGCATCATCGCTGCAACTCACCAGAATTTAGAACAAAGGGTTGCTGAAGGTAAGTTTAGGGAAGATTTGTTCCACCGCTTAAACGTTATCCGAGTGCACCTTCCTTCACTTAACGAGCGCCGCGAAGATATTCCACTACTGACCCGTCACTTCTTGCGCCGAGCAGCCAAAGAACTTGATGTAGAAGCTAAAAGCATATCGAAAGACGCTGAGCGCGTAATGTCTCAGCTACCATGGCCTGGAAACGTAAGGCAGCTAGAAAACGTGTGTCGCTGGTTAACGGTAATGGCGAGTGGTCAAGAAGTGCTGCCCAGCGATCTGCCACCGGAAATTCACAGCGATAGCAGTATTGAAAAACCTAGCGCTGAATCGGGTGAGTGGCCAGATTTGTTGGCAAGCTGGACCGATAAACAGCTTCGCGACGGCCATCACAATATTCTTAACGACGCGATGCTGACGTTTGAGCGTATTATGCTTGAGCGAGCACTTCAGCACACTCATGGCCATAAACAAGATGCGGCCAAACGCTTGGGTTGGGGAAGAAATACCCTAACAAGAAAGTTAAAAGAACTGGGTGTGAACTAACCCTAATGACTACGCCGAAAGCTAGCAGGGAACTCGCTGCTAGCTTATAAGCGGCTTGCGATCTAATGTCCTTTCGTCAGTAACGCCGTCATTCCCTGATTGAAATGCCTTACCCACTTCATACTAAACTGGCCTTTGGCGCTTCGATTTATTTCTATTACCGCTTCTTTTTTAGAAAGTACGTTATCTTCATTGTGCGCTCTTGGGTGTGTCATTGCATCGTAGGTATCAACAATGGCAAGTAACTTCGCACCTTCACATATATCGTCTTCTTTTAGCCCCAATGGATAACCTGTTCCATCAGTGCGTTCATGGTGCTGCATCACAATTTTGCGCGCCATATCCCATTGGTCTAGGTGCTCTAACAAACGGGCACTTTTATACACATGAGAGCGCATAAGATTAAATTCGATATCGCTTAGCGCATCGCCTTTGTGCAGAAGCTTCAATGGCATGAAGGCCATTCCGAAGTCATGTACATAGCTGGCTACGGCAAGCTGATCTTCGTCGATAGGGTTTTCGGCCACATCGTTAATATACATAGCGAGTTTGGCAATGCGATCACCACGACCAGACCAGTAGTTAGAGCGGCGTTCAATGGTTTGCATTAAGTCGCGGAAAAATAGAATATCTTGCTTCTTTTCACTACTAATATCTTTAGGGATACCTGTAGCCGCTAACGTAGGGGGCTTTATCTGAACGTTTTGTGGGTCGTCTTCATCCGCAACAATATCTAACGCTGGGTTAAGTAATAAGACCGCTTCGGTAAGGCGTTTTTCATGCTCAGCAGTATTTTCAGGTGTCACACGACCGATAGCTAAAACCAGCTGATTGTGAAGATTGTCATCGTACTCGGCTTTGCCATTGGCCATTACAGCCTCTACAAAGGCTTTTACTCTGTCCATAGTAAGCAATACCAAGTCACTCATAGTACTTGTGTACGCCACCTGCCCTTTGCGCAAATAATCTAGCAAGTCTTCTACATGCTGCAAAAGCGGGATCATGGGAGAGAAGTTAACCAGGCCTAAATCACCTTTAATGGTGTGGATTGAGCGAAACAGAGCACGCTGCAATTCGTTGTCTTCCGGACGAAGCTCTAATTCAATCAAGGTTTGTTCACTTGATTCATAGAGTTCGTTTATTTCCTCCATAAGGTCAGCAAGAATATCTTCTTCTAGGTCGTCTGGAGTAAATGTCTGCATATAGTGGTTACCGAGTTAGGTTCGATTGCGCTTTTTATTATTGTAATTGGGTATCGGCAAAATTTCCTCATACTAAAGGTGAGAAACATAGCCACTTTTCCAACTTATTGCTCAACTATACCTTCCGCACTGTAAAAACTCATCGGACAAGTGTACGCTGAAACTTCATCTATACTGCGCGCGTCAATTGTATCTAGGAGTTGTTTTGATCGCTTTATTCCGCATTCCGGCACTTTTTATCGCCTTTTTACTCATTAACATCGTTCTGCTAATTGTTTGTATCGCACGACCTTTTCACAAAGATAACGTGCATATTGCGGGTAGTATGTATTCACTTATGGCTAAGGTCGTAGGTCTCAAAATTATTATAAAGAAAGATCCTGCGGTTAAAATAAACGAGCCCTACGTTTACATCGCCAATCATCAAAACAGTTTCGACGTTATCACTATCTGTAAAGCTGCACTGCCTGGCGTGGTAACCATTGGCAAAAAGAGCTTAAAGTGGATCCCTATTTTCGGCCAAATCTATTGGTTGTCAGGCAATATCATGATTGATAGAAAGAACTCAGGTAAGGCCCGTAATACACTCGACATTGCTGCAAAACGCATTGCGAAAAAGAAAACGTCGGTATGGCTATTCCCAGAAGGTACACGAAGCTATGGCAGAGGCATATTACCTTTTAAGCAAGGTGCATTTCGCTTAGCTAAGGCCACCAACGAACCGGTTGTTATGGTAACCGCCAGCAATTTGCACAATAAAGTAAAATGGAACCGTTGGGATAACGGCATTGTGCTTATTGATATTGCCGCCCCTCAGGCTTTGAGCGAGGACAAGACAATTAAAGAGTGGATGGTGCATTTTAACGATGAAATGAAACAAAAGTTTGATGCGCTTAATACACAGGTCGATGAACTGGAAAAAAGCAGGTAAACTTGCGTCAAAATTGCTAACGAGTGTTTATTATGACCCAGTTCGATGAAAGAGAAGAGTGGTACGAGTTTAACCAAGAAACTATTGATGCCCTTCTAGAAGACGGCAGCCAAGCCGATGCCGACTATACCATTGAGCACCACTTCGCCAGCACTGACTTCGACGTGCTAGAAAAGGCAGCTGTTGATGCGTTTAAAGCTGGTTTTGAAGTCACCGACGCAGAAGAGCTTATTCTTGATGATGGCGAAACCATTTTCTGCTTCGACGCGGTTGCAGAGCGAAAGCTAGATATTGAAAAACTCAATGCGGACTCTGACACCTTGCTTAAAATTGCCGACAAGCATGATGTAACCTACGACGGTTGGGGTACTTACTTCGAGCCGCGTGAAGAAGGTGAATACGAAGAAGAAGATCACTACTTCGACGACTGATCTCTAAGGCACCCTCACCGCTTTAACTGAGAAGGCGTTAAGTTCCCCTTCAGCTTTTGTTCATCTTTTTCCGTCAACAATGACACTGTCATTATCGATTGGAAAAGGATGGACAGATGAAAAAGCTACTTTTCTCACTTACTACATATTCTGCTATTGCAACATTACAGCTTGCGCTTATGTCACCTGTGCATGCCAGTACCGAAAATAGCGCACAAAACAAAAACGTTACCTCTAACGAATACCGTTACAACAAACCATTTGTTGCAGCTCAATCGCTGCTGCCTAAAACCTCAGGTGCATTGACAAGCGAAGAAACAATCTCTCAATCTGTTGATGACGTTGAGACTGATCAACAGTCCCTTGCCAAGGCGGGTAAGCATCAACAGCATTTAGCCGTGAGTAAGTCCTCTAGCGATATCGTAGTCAGCAGTATTAATGAGTTTTGGATTTATGAAAGCTGGGTAACGCTTGAGCAAGACATTGATTACGATGGTTATCACTCTACGTTTTCGATTGAGTTTGACGCCGACACCATTTTCACTCGCGCGCCAGTATACGCGGTCTTGTATTTGGGCAAAAACGACGTGTACGAGTCTATTCACGTGTCGTCTGAGTTTTACATTTACTCAGAAGACTCAACAGATACCTTTACCATTGAAAGCACATTAGTTTCTGGCTATCCGCCGGGTGAATACGACATTCTATTAGAGCTTTATGATGCAGATACCGAAATGCTTGTGGCGTATACCGATGCCTATGATGACAGTGCACTCGCCTATCTTCCCCTTGAAAGTGAAAATAATGAATATGTGGTTGAAGATACGGTAGTCATAGTAGAAGAGCATGGCGGAGCATGGTCTTTACTCCCACTGTGTCTATTAAGTGGCATTGTACTTGTTAGACGAACTGTTAGACGCCGACACTGCTAACTATCTTGGAAAGTTAATCAGCTAAAAGCTGCATGCATCTGCAGCTTTTGGCTATTTTTTATACTAAAGTCTATTATATAATATAAACCTTCTTTTCCAATTAACGTTGATTCGCCAATGTACCAAGGAAAACAGTACATACTGACGCTTTCAATTGGTGTAGCGCAATGAGCATCGACAATGTTAACTTGTTCAATCTATTAGAAAATACGCAAATTGGCGTAGTCATTCACAATGCTACTGGCGTTGTAGAGTATGCCAATCCCGCTGCGTTAACGCTGCTTCGATTGAGTATAGATAAACTTAAAGAGAAAAGCTTAGACGTGGACTCCTGGGAGTTCATTGACATGCAAAACAGAAAAGTACCTTACCACGAACTTCCCATTGCCCAGGTGCTTGCTACTAGCACCGCTATAAATAACCGAATATTGGGAACGATAAATAAAGATACCGATAAAATAACGTGGTTTAATGTCAACGCATATCCCGAAAAGTACAAGGTCAATGGCAGTTCACCGTCTTTTGTAGTGGTTTATTTCACTGATATCACGGCAAAGATTAGTGATTTCTCTTACAAAGATATTGTTCAACATTCACAAGATATGATTTTGGTAACGGAAGCTCAGAATATCGATGCCCCGCTTTCTCCTAAAATCATCTATGCAAATGAAGCATTGTGTAAACATACTGAATATAGTCTTGAGGAGTTATTGGGTGAGACACCTCGCATTTTTCAAGGTGCCCTAACCGACAAAGCCTCTACGCTGCGTATTCGGCAGTCACTTATTGATCAACGCCCATGTACCGAAACACTTTTAAATTATACGAAGTCTGGCACACCTTTCTGGGTTCAAATGAACATATTCCCGCTTACCAATGAATTCGGTGAAGTAACCCATTTTGCAGCTGTTCAGCGTAACGTTAGCGAAATGAAGTTCCAATCTGAACAGCTAGATAAGCGCAATGCAGAACTTAAGAAAATAAAGCAGAACTTAGAAAGCCTGGTTAACCGTCGAACCAGCGAGCTTCTTTCAGCCAATCATAAATTAGAGAAACTGGCATATTATGACGCGCTCACGAACATTCCAAATAGACGGGCATTTCTAGACGCATTTGCAAAGTCTTTAAACTTCGCAAAACGCAATGGACATGCAATGTTGATTGGCATCGCCGATGTTGATCACTTTAAGGCTATTAATGATAGTTACGGCCACGGATTTGGCGATGACGTATTAACCATCGTTGCTCAGACAATGCAGCAATTTTTTCGTCAAGAAGATGCCATTGGCCGCATAGGTGGCGAAGAGTTTGCGTTCTGTATGGTACTAACAAGTCCAGTCTCCCCTCGCCAACTATTAGACAGATTTCGCGAGAAAGTCAGCATTCTCCATGAAACCCATCCTCCGTTGAAAGGAAGACAAGTTACCCTTAGTTTGGGGGCGGTATATGTGAGCGACTTAAAAGAGGCAAGTATAAAGCAACTACTTTGCGATGCAGATGAAGCCCTTTATAGAGCCAAAAATAAAGGTCGCAATACCATAGAGTGCGAATGTTATGACGATATCGATAACGAAGGGTTAGATCCCTGTGAAGATGGTAGAGCTGGCACAGAGTCTCATTCTAAACCTCATCATGTTACGTAAAAGCTAATATTGATTCGTGGTAACGCTACATGAGCATATTGCTCACTACGGCTCACCTTTAATAACCTAAATCGTTAGCTTATCAGCTCAGCATCGATTTGGCTGTCCAGCCACGTTGCTCAGTTTTCTCCCCCGTCAGGCGGCTCAATACCTTCAACCTCTACTACCACTTTTTCTACCAGCTTCACTCTTCCCTGCTTCACTAGCGCTTGTCTTAATACATACTCTATTTGCGCATTTACACTGCGCAAGTCATCGGCAGCCCATCGCTCCATGGCGGCAAGTACATTTTCATTTATCCTAAGTGGATACGCTTTTTTCTTTGCCAAAATCACAAACCTTATGTGCCGCAGTGCATCGCTGCGGCACTACAATTTCAAACTTAAATTAAAAAAACGAGCTAGTAGATTGTACCTGTATTAATAACCGGTTGCGTCGACTTATCACCACACAGCACAACTAATAAATTACTGATCATCGTCGCCTTACGCTCTTCATCAAGCTCTACTACACCCTTTTCATTTAATCGCTGAAGTGCCATTTCTACGGTTCCCACAGCACCATCTACAATTTGCTTCCGGGCAGCCACAATAGCTGATGCTTGTTGACGCTGAAGCATGGCACTTGCGATTTCTTGCGCGTAGGCAAGGTGGCTGATACGAGACTCCAAAATTGTGATCCCAGCTTTCGCAAGGCGAGCTTGGATCTCTTCTTGTAACCGCGCTGATATCTCTATTGGGTGGCTACGAAGTGCGACTTCCGCTTGCTCGTCGTCACGAGGATCGTAAGGAAAGCTACTTGCCATATTGCGGATCGCGGACTCACTTTGAATTCGCACAAAACTTTCGTAATCGTCTACGTCAAACATTGCTTCAGCAGTATCGCTCACTTTCCACACGACAATAGAGGCTATTTCAATGGGGTTTCCTTGATTGTCGTTAACTTTAATTCTGGCACTTTCAAAGTTTCTTATGCGCAAAGAAATATTAGCTCTACGGAACAAAGGAATTGTCCAGCGTAATCCAACATCAGAGACAGTACCTACATAGCTGCCGAAAAACGTCATGACCTTAGCTTGGTTGGGTTGCACCATGAAATAGCCCAACCACAAACTTCCCACTAAAACGCTTAGAATTACACCAGCTTCGGGGTTACCCGACACTGCATAGAAAAACGTAGCAACCTGTGCGACTAGCAAAACACAGATCATCAAATAACCGTTTACCGAAAACCCTTTCTTTTCTTTCATATCACTCACCTTTGATATCATTTTGATATCTTTATAATACAAAATTTAACTACTCGCTAATTTTGATGTGTTACCAAATATGTCAAAGCAACATTTTATTTTTAACTATGGGGTAACATTTTTTGGTAACTCTATGAAATAGATGCCAGAATAATGGAGGGTCATCGTTTACTATGGACGTACGTTAATGCCTTCAAACTCAGATAAAAACGTCGCTTCTTCTTTCCAGCGCCGTACCTTGTTAAAGGGCGGTCTCGCCTTTGGTCTTACTGCGGGCATTACCCCTTTTTCAATCGGAAAAGAAAAACCGACGCTGCGCGTATTAGGCACCCATGTCACGCTTCAAGAAGCCATTCGTCAGCGCGCCATGGAAGACTTAGGCATTAATATTGAGTTCGAGCCGGGTGGCAGTGCAACCGTTCTTCAAAAGGCGTCGATGAACCCCTCGTCATTCGACCTTTATGAGCAGTGGTCTAATAGCATTAATGTATTGTGGCGCGCTCATGCTATTCAGCCCATAGAGAAGAAACGCCTTCTGTATTGGGAAGAAATAAACGATTTAAGCAAGACCGGAAAACTTACCGAGAACGCGCGAATGGGCGCTGGCGACGCACCGCATAAAATTATTAATGTACAGGACGACGGCACTCTGGGCGCCAACCATACTGACACAATTAGTTTTTTACCTTATGTGCACAATGTTGACTCTTTTGGCTATGACACATCAAAGTTACCCAACGAACTGCAAGGGCAAGAAGAAAGCTGGGGCTGGCTTTTAGACAGTCGCTATTCAGGAAAAGTGGGCATAGTTAACGACCCCACTATCGGACTTTTCGATTTAGCACTTGCCGCACAAGCTAAAGGGTTCATGCAATTCCAAGATATCGGTGCCATGACCGAGTATGAACTTGATGATTTGTTTAGCTTACTCATAGAGTTGACTCAGTTAAACCATTTCAATGGATTCTGGACCTCGGTCCCTGAGTCTGTTGAGTTCATGAAAAGTGGACGGGTTGCAATCGAAAGCATGTTCTCGCCTGCGGTCTCTGCGCTGAACGGTCAAGATATTCCGGTTACGTTTGCAGCACCGAAAGAAGGCTACCGCGGATGGCACGGTGTAATGTGCATGTCCTCTGCCACACAAGGTAGAATAAAGGACGTGGCTTATGAGTATATGAATTGGTGGCTGTCGGGGTGGCCTGGCGCATTTATTGCCAGACAAGGCTACTATATTTCCAACCCTAAACGTTCAGCTCAATATCTTTCAGACGCCGAATGGAATTACTGGTACAAAGGGCAAGTAGCATCAGAGCCGCTAAAAGGGCCCGACGGAAATATTAGTGTTAGACAAGGCGCCCAGCGCACTGGTGGGAGTTATGAAGAGCGTTTTAGTAATGTTGCCGTATGGAATACCGTTATGCCAACCTACGAATACAGTTTGCAGAAGTGGTACGAATTCATCACTGCATAATGTTGCGTTAAGTAAAAAACCATAACGTTAATGGAATAAGGCTTTTTTAGTTCACATGTTATCGTCAATTCGAATTCAGCTTATCACCGTGCTACTTGCTCTTATAGCGCTTATATTGGCACAGGGGTTTATTGCTAGAGAAAACCAAGAAGTCCTAAACAAAGGCGTGGCATCAGCGTCAAAGGCAGTAGTTGATGTTGCACTTGTTAAGGAACTTGAACGGGATGTAGTGGACTTACAGCGCAACGTGCTCATATTCAAAGAGAATGCGAGTAAATCAGCCATTACTCGCTTCAGTCGACTCATGGTGACTATTAACACCAAACTCGACAAGTTAGCCCTGGTAGACGAAGACAAGGAAATACAGGAAGACAACCATATCCTTTCAAGAATGAAGGAGCACCTTAACGCCTATCAGGAGAATTTTACTCAAGTTGTCGATGCGCGCTCTGAAAGGGATAACCTTATAGCAAGAGGCACCCTATCTGATATTACGTTACTGGAAAAGATACTGAGTGACGCTAGAACAAACGGAGATATCTCTGCTGCCTCTGAAGAACAGGCAAAGACGCTTCTTATTCGGGCAGAAAATGCGATGCTGAAATATCTGATGAAACCCGACATGGGTTTTATTCGAGCATTCAACGAAGCCGCAGATTCACTACGAAAATTAACGCTAACGAAAAATACATCCCTTCAGGAAAGAGTGGAGCAATTGTCGGAAAAAATTAAAGCCGATTTCGTTAAGCTAACCCAGATAACCCAAGGTAATTTATTCTTGGTTAACGTAGTCATGGCGGGGTCTGCCAATGAATTTCTCTATTTAAGCGGTGAGCTGGCCAAAAAAGTAACCACAGACTCTGAAATTGCGACTCAACGCACCTACACACTGGCTGAAAGCACACAGCGTAACGGAGAATTATTTTCTCTTTTTGCCATTCTACTCGCCCTCTCAGCCGCGCTGTTTGCCATGTTTCGAATATTGGGCCCTATTCGTTCTATCACTCAAGTTTTCAATAAACTTGCCCAAGGCGTACAAATTTCCAATATTCCTGGCAGCAGTCGAAAAGATGAGATTGGCAAGCTAGCAAAAGCGGCGCTTGTTTTTAGTGATAAAAACCGAGAGACAGAAAAACTGCTAGATGAAGCAAGAACCATGAACTCTCAGCTTGAAAGCTTAAATAAAGCGATTACTGAGGCGAAAATAAAAGCGGAGCAAGCAACCGCGTCAAAGAGTATGTTTTTAGCCAATATGAGTCATGAAATCCGCACGCCGATGAATGGTATTATCGGACTTATAGAACTGGCGCAACAGCAAGAGCTGTCCACTACTGTTAAAGGGTATCTCGACAAGGCAGCGTATTCTGGGCAAATATTACTGAGCGTAATTAACGATATACTCGACTTCTCAAAAATTGAAGCGGGTAAATTGAAGATTGAGGAAGTGAGCTTTTCTTTGCATTCACTGTTCGACAACCTCATTGCAGTTATTGCACTACGCGCAAAAGAAAAGAACTTATCGGTGCACTTTACGGTAAATCCAAAGATACCTCCGCAAGTAATTGGCGACCCACTGCGTATTGCCCAAATAATTATGAATATAGGCAACAATGCTGTGAAGTTCACCGAGCAAGGGCGTATAGATATTGAGTTTGACGGCAACTTGAACGAAAAAGGGAACGTGTTAAACCTTACCATGCGAATCACCGATTCAGGCATAGGTATGAGTGCAGCCCAGCTAGATAGAATATTTAAGCCTTTCACTCAAGCAGACGGTTCAACCAATAGAAAATACGGCGGTACCGGCCTTGGCCTTGCGATTGTAAGCCAGCTTACTGAACTTATGAACGGCCGCCTTGATGCCACTTCTACTATGGGAAAAGGCAGTACGTTTGAAGTTGAACTGCCGCTGAAAGCATTTAAAAACCAACCTGGCGTGCTTGAACAAACACCCCAGCTACCTGTTGATAGCCTTTATGTTACTGAAGCAGCATTGCTGCCTGCGGCTTATTGCAACCAGATACAGCTGCCAACTAAATCAACGCTATCAATAGAAGATGCCAAAAATATCGCCGCTTTACCTGAACATATCATTGTAGATATCCATGAGTTCAGTGAATTCAGACAGAATATTGCTTGGTTAAACGCCTTATTAGAAAAAGGGAAGTCGGTAGGCCTAGTGATGGAAAGTGCAGGCAGCGCGCTACAAGCTAAATATGACACGCTATGGAAAGGCCCACTTATCATGCATCCATTCACACCTGCGCAATTTGAGCGTTTTGTTCATCAGGTGATATCTAAAGATGCAAGTTATGACGGACATCATTTCAGTGAAGAAGCGGAAGCGACGTCGCTAGAAGGCCACGTTCTATTAGTGGAAGACAATAATATAAATCAACTCGTCACCGGAGAAATGCTTACCAACCTTGGGCTTACTTTCGATATTGCAGAAGATGGCAAGCAAGCCGTGCAAAAAGTAGAAAATGCCCCGCAGTACGACCTAATATTGATGGATGTACAAATGCCGGTGATGGACGGTTATGAGGCAACCACACAACTCCGCGAAAAAGGCTTTACTGGCGTACCTATTATCGGCCTTTCGGCCAATGCAATGAAGGAAGATAAACAAAGCGCGATAGACGCGGGTATGAACGACTACCTCACTAAGCCAATAAAGCAAAAATCGTTGATAGGCATGTTAAAACAGTACTTAGGCAAACAGCTCTAAACGCGAACGTAAAGATAAGTTCTTATACCAATTCGCATAAATAATTGCCCGCTCAGTAGGCGCTGGCAAGCTTCATAGCGAAGTGTGAGAATGCAGGAACGGCTTTCGAACAAACGCGCTATGTTTAGGGCCTGTTAAATCGCTAATAAAAAAGGGCTACCTTTCGGTAACCCTTCTAATTTGTATCGATAACCCCCATTCTAGGGGCTGCACTTAAAGCGCTTTAATGGTCTCGAACTGCTCTTTAAGTTTGGCTAGGGCTTTTTCACCCTCTTCCAACTTAGCGCGTTCCTTTTCAATTACTGCTTCTGGCGCATTACTTACGAACTTCTCATTACCCAACTTGCCACGAGTACGAGATACGTCTTTCTCGATTTTCTCCATGGCTTTAGTAATACGGGCAAGCTCTGCGTCTTTGTCGATAAGCCCTGCCATCGGGATAAGAATTTCCATCTCACCCACAAGCGCTGTGGCGCTGGCTGGCGCTTCTTCACCGTCTTTCAATATAGTCACGGTTTCAAGCTTGGAAAGCTTATCGAGGAATGCCTTAGCCGCATCAAGACGACGCGCGTCTTCGTCGCTTACGTTTTTAAGTAGCGCATTAAGCGGTTTGTTTGGCGAGATATCCATTTCACCACGGATATTACGAATACCCACGATAAACTTCTTCACCCACTCGATATCAGCAAGTACTTTGTCATCTTGTTTCGCTGCATCAACTTCAGGGAATGCCTGAACCATAATGCTTGCGCCCTCTTCCACTTTAAGTGCACTTAGTGGCACAACGCGCTGCCAAATAGTGTCGGTGATAAATGGCATAAGCGGGTGCAACAAGCGAAGCAAGCTTTCAAGCACGTTAATAAGCGTATGACGGGTACCACGCTTTTCAGCTTCGGTGCTGGCGTCATTGTTAAGCACAGGTTTGGTAAGTTCTAGATACCAGTCACAGAACTGGTTCCAAGTGAACTCGTAAACGGTTTGCGCAGCAATGTCGAAACGGTAGTCTTCAAGCGCTTTTTCGAACTCGACCAGCGTTTGTTGGAACTTCGCCCAAATCCAGCGGTCGGCCATGCTAAGGACCATTTCACCACCGTCGCGACCTGTATCGTGCTCTTCTGTGTTCATCAATACGAAACGCGATGCATTCCAAATTTTGTTACAGAAGTTGCGGTAGCCTTCAACACGGGCCATATCAAAGTTGATATCGCGGCTGGTTGACGCCATAGCCGCAAAGGTAAAGCGCAATGCGTCTGTACCGTAGGCCTGAATACCATCAGGGAACTGTTTACGGGTACGCTTGGCAATCTTTTCAGCAAGCTGAGGCTGCATCATGCCCGCGGTGCGTTTAGTGACTAGCGACTCAATATCAATACCGTCAATCAAGTCGATTGGGTCGAGCACGTTGCCCTTCGACTTTGACATTTTATCGCCATTCTCATCGCGGATAAGACCAGTAATGTAGATGTCTTTAAACGGAATCTTGCCCGTGAACTTCTTGGTCATCATGATCATTCTGGCAACCCAGAAGAAGATGATGTCAAAGCCTGTAACTAGCACTGAAGACGGCACGAAGGTTTCTAGATCTGGCGTTTCTTCTGGCCAGCCCATGGTCGCAAACGGCCATAGTGCACTTGAGAACCAGGTATCTAGTACATCATCGTCTTGTGAAAGGGTTACGTCACTGCCAAGGCCGTGTTTTTCACGTACTTCTTCCTCGGTACGGCCAACAAAAACGTTGCCGTTTTCATCGTACCACGCAGGAATGCGGTGTCCCCACCACAGCTGACGTGAAATACACCAGTCTTGAATGTTGTGCATCCACTGGTAGTAAGTCTTGTTCCAGTTCTCTGGCACAAAACGGATTTCGCCGCTTTCAACCGCTTCAATTGCAGGCTTAGCAAGAGACTCAACGGCTACATACCACTGGTCGGTTAGGTATGGTTCAATTACCGCACCCGTTCTGTCGCCGCGCGGCACTTTAAGCTTGTGCGGCTCAATCTTAACCAATGCGCCTTGTGCGTCTAAATCAGCAACAATTTGCTTACGGGCGTCGAAGCGATCTAAACCGCGATACGCTTCTGGCGCATCATCATTAATTTTCGCATCGTCGGTAAGAATGTTGATCATAGGCAAGTTATGACGCTTACCCATATCGTAGTCGTTGAAGTCGTGAGCAGGCGTAATTTTAACGCAGCCTGTACCGAATTCTTGATCGACATAGTCATCGGCGATAACCGGAATTAAACGGCCAGTAATCGGTAGCTTAATCTCTTTGCCGATAAAGCCTTGGTAACGCTCGTCATCTGGGTGTACCGCAACCGCGGTATCACCTAGCATGGTTTCAGGACGCGTTGTCGCAACCACTAGCTCACCGCTACCATCTGCAAGTGGGTAGCGCATGTGCCACATATGGCCGTCTTCTTCTTCATTTAGTACTTCAAGATCAGATACTGCTGTGTGAAGCACTGGATCCCAGTTAACCAAACGCTTACCGCGGTAAATAAGGCCTTCTTCGTGTAATTTCACGAATACTTCAGTTACGGCTTTAGACAAGTCTTCGTCCATGGTGAACACTTCACGAGACCAGTCAGGAGACGTACCTAGACGGCGCATTTGACCGGTGATCGTTCCGCCGCTGTGCTCTTTCCATTCCCACACTTTCTTGATGAAGTCTTCGCGACCTAAATCGTGGCGCGTCTTGCCTTCAGCGTTAAGTTGGCGTTCTACCACCATCTGGGTAGCAATACCGGCGTGGTCAGTACCCACTTGCCATAGCGTATTGTCGCCCTTCATGCGGTGATAACGGGTTAAGGCGTCCATAATGGTTTGCTGGAAACCATGGCCCATGTGAAGGCTACCGGTAACGTTTGGTGGCGGAAGCAAAATACAATAAGGGTCGCCGCTACCTGAAGCTTTAAATAAACCCGCCTCTTCCCATGACTTGTAGCATTGCTGCTCGATGGACTGCGGTTCGAAGGTTTTATCCATTACACACTCTCAAATTGAAGCTAAACGCGAATGACTTATGCAGACTTGAACTGCATGTTGCATCCAGCTTGCTGATAGTTTTTGTATCTTACCCGCGCGGCCTGTTTGGCGCTCTCGTCCACGGGTACAAAATCGATGATTTGACGATGCTGGTTGGGTGAAGGCACCATACCGGACCCCACATTAACCACCATTTGTCGTCTGGCTACCTGCTCTGGCCGCCAACAAATTTCCACCGGCGTTCCCGATTGTGGCCCTTCACCATAAAGGTTATGAGGCACAAAGCGGTCGGCCGGCAGCTGCCATAACAATTCATCAACTTCTTCAGCTTGCGACTGTGTGTCACACAGAACGCTAATTTTCTGCTTATTAGCAAACGCTGAGGCAATGACTTCACTGGCGCGACCTGCCACGCCATTGTCACTGCTGGTAAGTTGATAAAATATCACTTGTGGCATGAATGATTAGTCCTCTAACTTGATATCAGCGCGGTTCATTAGGAACTGAGACAGCATAGGCACTGGACGGCCTGTTGCGCCTTTGTTCTTACCACTGCGCCATGCCGTACCGGCGATATCAAGGTGAGCCCAGTTGTACTTCTTAGTGAAGCGCGACAAGAAACAACCTGCGGTGATTGAGCCCGCTGGGCGACCACCTAGGTTCGTCATATCGGCAAACGGGCTTTCAAGCTGCTCTTGGTAATCGTCCCATAGCGGTAAACGCCATGCGCGATCTGAGCTTTGCTCTGACGCATTAAGTAGTTCGTGAGCAAGCGGATTATGCGTGCTCATTACCGCTGTTGCATGGTGACCAAGCGCGATAATCGCTGCGCCAGTTAGCGTGGCTACGTCAATGACTAGCTCTGGCTCAAAACGCTCTACGTAAGTAAGCGCGTCACACAACACCAAACGGCCTTCCGCATCAGTGTTTAGTACTTCAACGGTTTGACCCGACATGGTCGTTAGAATGTCACCCGGACGGTACGCTTTGCCATCAGGCATGTTTTCACAGCCCGCCAATACACCAATAACGTTAATGGGCAGATTCAGCGCCGCGATAGTGTGCATAGTACCCAGTACGCCGGCAGCACCACCCATGTCGTACTTCATTTCATCCATGGCTTCGCCTGGCTTAATTGAAATACCGCCTGAATCGAAGGTAAGGCCTTTACCTACAAGCACAATTGGCGCTTGATCAGCTGGACCACCGCGGTGATGCATAATACTCATCATGCTTTCGTTGTCTGAACCACGGCCAACAGCCAAATACGCTTGCATACCAAGCTCAGCCATTTGGGTTTCATCAACGACTTCAGCGGTTACGCTGTCGTACTGGCTGGCAAGCTCTTGCGCCTGCTGCCACAGGTACGCTGGGTTACAGATGTTTGGCGGCATGTTAGCCACGTCTTTGGTCACTTTCGCACCGCGAGCAACCGCTAAACCGTGCTCAACCGCACGTTCACCCACAGTAAGTTCACGGCGTGTAGGTACGTTAAATACAATTTTACGCAGTGGGCGACGTGGTTCGCCTTTCTTGGTTTTAAGCTGCATAAAGGTGTAAAGCGTGTCTTCAGTAGCTTCTACTGCCTGACGTACTTTCCAGTAGGTATCGCGACCTTTAACGTGAAGTTCGGTAAGGAAACATACCGCTTCCATTGAGCCTGTTTCATTCAATGTTTGAATGGTTTTGGCAATAATGTTTTTGTACTGACGCTCATCAAGCTCACGCTCTTTACCACAACCGACTAGAAGCACGCGCTCGCTTAGTACATTTGGCACGTTGTGTAGCAACAACATTTGGCCGGCTTTACCTTCAAGGTCGCCACGGCGTAACAAGTTGCTGATATAACCTTCACTGATTTCGTCTAGTTGTTCAGCCACTGCCGTTAGGCGGCGCGGCTCGAAGACACCCACAACAATACATGCGCTGCGTTGCTTTTCAGGACTGCCACTTTTTACACTAAACTCCACGATATCACCTCGCTTTTCGTCGTTTATGGTTTGCACGATGACTAAAATCACGTAACGTTTCGCGCTGCTTTATGTTTTAATACGCAGCATAACTTTTTAGTTCGCTGCAATTCACGCTTAAAGACCTATTGAATATAGGTTAAATTTGCGTCAAAACACCATGCAAACGGTTTATGATTGCAGGCAAAACTTGTAAAAACGGTAAGTTTAAACAAAATTGTGCTTTCTTTCACTAAAATTCCTAATTTTCCGGAAGGGCTGAGATGCTGATATTCCGCTATTTACTTAAGGAAACGCTGAAATCTCAGTTAGCGATTTTCTTTATCCTAATGGCAATTTTTGTCACCTTGCGATTTGTGCGCGTTTTGGGCGACGCCTCGGACGGTGATATTCCCGCTGGGCTAGTGCTTGGCTTCCTAGGTTTATATGCCCCTATCCTCTCTTCATTAGTGCTGCCTATCAGCGCCTACTTGGGCATTATGCTGGCACATGGCAGGCTGTATGTAGACAGTGAAATGACCGTAATGCGAGCCTGTGGTATCAGTGAATGGTATGTAACGCGGGTAATGCTGTTCTTGTCTGTACTTATCATGATAGTCACAGGCGCAATTACCCTTTATTTCGCGCCATTGGCTGCAGAGAACGAGTATCAGCTAAGAGAAAAAGCCAGAAATGAGGCGGGAATATCGGCGCTAATGCCAGGTAGGTTCCAGCAAACCGGTAACGAAAAAGCGGTTATTTTTGTGCACGATGTAGACAACAACGATAAGCTACAACGTGTGTTTTTATCGCAAAATCAAACAGACGATAGCGAAGGCGACGTGCGCGTTGTGTATGCGCAAACTGGTGAAGTGGCAAATAACCCTGACGGCACGCGAAACCTTGTACTGAAAGAAGGGGTACAGTACGAAGGAAAGCAATCTGAAAAGGCTTTCCGCAAAGTAGAATTTGACGAATACCAAATTCAGATTGCCGACAAACCCGCCGACGAAACCCGTCGCAAGGTAAGCGTGCTGCCTACTAACGAGCTGTGGGAAGACGACAGTATTGAAGCCAGAGCCGAGCTTCAGTGGCGTATTGCCATACCGCTTTCCATTCCATTTTTAGTACTGATTGCTGTGCCGCTAAGCGCAGTCGACCCGCGTCAGGGCCGCTTTGGTAAAATGTTCCCTGCCATCCTGCTTTACTTGGGATACTTCTTGTTGCTACTGGCAAGTAGACGAGTGCTTGAAGACGGCAAAATGCCACCTCAGCTTGGCTTATGGTGGGTGCACACCATCATGCTGATCATTGGTGTCATGTTAATTGTGCGAGACAGAAAAACCGGCACAGAGCTGCGCGCTTGGATATTGGGGAAAAAGTAGATGTTTAAGATCCTCGATTTATATATCGCCCGCACGCTGTTAGGCACTATTACCGTTACGCTTAGTGTACTTATTGGTTTAAGCGCGCTTATTAAATTTGTAGAACAGCTGCGAAAAATTGGCGAAGGCGACTATGACATGCTGGTCGCTTTTATCTACGTATTGCTAAGCTTGCCTCGCGACTTAGAGCAGTTCTTCCCTATGGCAACCTTGCTAGGTGGCCTTATAGGTATGGGCGTACTGGCTAGCAATAGCGAATTGGTAGTGATGCAGGCCGCAGGTATGAGCCGCTGGAACATCATAAACTCAGCCATGAAGTCGACCCTTGTAATGATCTTATTAGTGATGGCCGTTGGCGAGTGGGTCACCCCGTACAGTGAAACCAAGGCAAAACAGATAAGAACTGAAGCCATTTCAGGCGGTAGTTTATTTTCTTCCGATAAGCTGGTGTGGGCAAAGGATGGCGACCGATTTGTAAGCATAGGTCAGGTGTTAAGCCAAGACTCTCTCAAAGATGTGAGCATATTTAGCTTTAACCCTGACTTGTCGCTAGAGAGTATTACTCACGCTAAAAATGGGGCCTTCGACGGCGACGGTTGGTGGCTAAGCGACGTTGAAGTAACCAAGTTTACTGAAACGAATGTTACGGTAGATGAAAATAACCGCATGCGTTGGAATTCAACACTGACACCAGACAAACTAGGCATTGTTGCGGTTAAGCCAGAGGCTTTATCTATTACTGGGCTGCTGGATTACGTGAACTACCTAGAAAATAACGATCAAGACCCTTCTCGTTATCAACTCGCCTTGTGGCGCAAGGTATTCCAACCTATTTCGGTAGGCGTAATGCTGTTAATGGCATTGTCGTTCATCTTTGGCCCGCTGCGTAGCGTTACAATGGGCGCTCGCGTGATCATGGGCGTACTGACAGGCTTCGGTTTCTTTATTCTTAACGAAGTATTTGGGCCAGTGAGTTTAGTCTATCAGCTGCCACCATTCCTTGGCGCCTTGCTGCCTAGCTTACTGTTTGCGGCCATTGCAGGGGTAATGTTGAGGCGTTGATCAAGCTATCAGCATTCATCTAATTCAATAGTCAAAACTAATAAAAAAGAGGCCATACAGCCTCTTTTTTTGTGATTTTTTAGCGCCTTACAAGGCATCTTTACCAGCTCTTGTGGTCGTTCGCTTCTTTAGTCAACTTCAACACTTCGGTTTTTGCCAGTCGGTCTTGCAGTGATTGTTTATTTTTAAAATCAAACAAAACAAGTAAGGTGCCTAAACCACCTAACGATGCTATTAAGCGAATGAACAAGCGTGGCCAGGTCATTGGTTCTTCAACCGTACTATATATCCGCAAACGCCATGCACGCATGCCTAGGGTTTGCCCTCCCCTGCGCCAGAACCACAAGAAAAACCCAGCTATCCACAAGCCCACCCACGTTTGAATAAGCAGTTTATAACCAAAAGAGGCCTGAATCAGATCGGCAGGTTCAGCATAGCCTTGTAGGTCAAGGGCACCGTTTTTCAGCATGACCACCAGCGTTACGATCATGACCATGGCCGCACACATCCCTACGGCAGTAGCCACGAGCGTATCGTAAATCATTGCCAACAAGCGTCGCACAAACCCCGCTCGCTCAAGTGATGAACTGCCTGATTCTAAGTTGGGCGTGTTTTTATCATCCTTCGTTTTTAGAGGATTTGATGATGGGGACTTCTTCTTGGCTTTTCTGTCGTGTCTCGCCACGGGCTTCTCTTCACTTCATTAACAACAGCGTTTATTTTGACACAAGCGCCACAACGCTTAAACAACATAAGCCTTAGTTAACGGTATTTAATAGCGCAATAAGCAAAGAAAACTGATTTCCACCTTTTTGCATCCATTAACCATTGTTAATCGTTATTGCTATTACAAACGGATAATGGACGTAAATACGGTGACAGCAAAAACTCTGGTAACAACACTTATCGCTAGCTCATTTTCGCTCGGTATGGGCGCTGCAATGGCGTTAGACGACCCCGAAGGTGATATTGAGCATATTCGAGTACGTGGTGACTCATCTGTAAAAGATGGAGAGTTTATCTCGGCTTCGCAGGGATGGGTGTCTGGTGACACCTTGATTGAACGCCCAATGTTGCGCGCCGGCGAAATACTCGAATTCATCCCAGGCATGATGGTGACCCAACACAGCGGTTCGGGAAAAGCCAACCAGTACTTCCTGCGCGGTTTTAACCTCGATCATGGCACGGATTTTACGGTGAGTGTAGACGGTATGCCGGTGAACATGCGAAGCCACGGACATGGCCAAGGCTACAGTGACCTTAACTTTATTATCCCCGAATTTATCGACAATCTAAGCTACTTCAAAGGCACCTATTATGCCAACATCGGCGATTTTTCTAGCGCTGGCGGGGCGTTCTTCAATTTAAGAGATTCACTTGAGCAAAACCAGTTGTTCTTAGGCTTAGGAGAATATGGGTTCAAGCGCGCTGTTGCATTAAATCACTTTGAAGCAGGAGAGAGCCGCGTTGTTACAGCGCTGGAATATCAAACCTATGACGGCCCGTGGACTGACGTTGACGAAGATGTAAAAAAGAAAAACGCCCATATTCGTTATATTACGCCTTTGTTGGACGGCCAACTCACCATTACAGGAATGGCCTACGATAATAGCTGGAACGGTGCTGACCAGGTACCTGAGCGCGCTATTGAAAGCGGCTTAATAGACCGTCTTGGCTCTATCGACACCCAAGTTGGCGGCGATTCGTCTCGCTATAGTCTCTCCGCAAACTATACGAGTGATACATGGAATGCTTCACTGTATGCCATAGATACAACGCTTAGCCTTTTTTCAAATTTTACTTACTTTCTTGATAATCCTGCGACTGGCGATCAATTCGAACAGGCCGACGACCGAAAAATTTACGGTGGTGAAATATTCACTACCCTTCCCTTGGCGCTTACGGATGGAAGCAGTATTACCTTGGGCGGCCAGTGGCGTTTCGACGATATTGAAAACGTGGGTTTGTATCGCACCCAAAACTTAACCCGCTTTGGCACTATTCGAGAAGACGAAATAGACAGCAACAGCTATGCACTTTTTGCTCAGTCAAACATTGTATTGAGTGACGCATTAAGCCTGTCATTAGGTGGTCGATACGATTACTTAGATGTGGACGTTACCAGCAGTCTTGGTGCTAATTCTGGAAGCGAAAGTGACGGTTTATTTACCCTTAAAGCAGGCTTGAAGTACAGTGTATCAGACCAACTCACCGCATTTGCCAACATTGGGCAGGGCTTTCACTCTAACGATGCGCGAGGAGCAACAATTAGCATAGACCCGGTAAGTGGTGACGCTACCGAAGCAGCTCCCTTATTGGTAAAGAGCCTTGGCTATGAAGCGGGCGTTAACTATACCGATAACAAAACCTATAACCTGTCTGCTGCCCTGTGGCGCCTAGAGCTTGATAGCGAGCTGGTATATGTTGGTGATGCAGGCTTTACTGAAGCCAGTCGCCCCTCCGAGAGACACGGCATTGAAGTGAGTGCCTACTACTGGATAAGCCATCACCTAACAACAGACATTGAAGCTGCGTGGACCAAGGCACGATTTAGCGACAGCGTTGAAGGCGAAGGCCGTCACATTGATGGCACCGTGCCAGGTGTGGTGAGTGTAGGGCTGACCTACTATCAAAGAAGTAATCAACTAGGGTTCAGCTATACTCTACGAGGCCGCTACCTAAGCTCTCGCACAGTAGAAAGTTTCGATGAAATTTCACCGCCATCAACATTCTTAATTAATGCTCAAGTTGCCTATCGTCAGCCTATGTGGGACGTTACTTTAGAAGTGTTGAATGCCCTTGACAGTGACGATCACGATATTGATTATTTTTACGCATCTAGGCTGCCCGGAGAGCCAGAGGAAGGGATTGAGGATTTGCATTATCACCCTGTAGAGCCGAGAAATGTTCGCCTTACCTTTTCAATAAAGTATTAATACATAAACGCTTTACTGTTTGGGGGGCTGTCTATTGATTAGGTAACCATTCAGGCAGTTGTATATAAAACATGCTACTTTAAGAAGTAGCCGCCAAATAGTTAGAGCAATAAACAAATGGCCGCACTACAACGATAAAAATAGGAGCAACAATGGAACACGAAACTCTGTTTCCTCTGCTGTGTAAAACCGCAGACGGCGACAAAAAAGCGTTCGCAGAGCTTTATAAGATAACAAGTCCACAGCTCTACGCTATTGCTTTAAGGCTTTTGAAACGCCCTGAACTCGCTGACGAAGCCACACAAGACGCCTATATAAAAATTTGGCATAACGCCGGTAATTATCAACGAGGCAAAGGTACGGTACTTACCTGGATGGTCAGTATAGCTCGCTATCGTGCGCTCGATTTAATCCGCTATCACAACGTAAGAAATGAAGTCGAATTAAATGATGACGCACCGTCAGGTATGGAAACCACACAATCAATAAAGTTAGAGGCAGAGCAAGCAAAATTGGCCTCTTGTTTAGATGAACTTGATGGACCGCAGCGTCAGGCTATCCATTTAGCCTATGTGAATGGTATGTCGCATCAAGAGGTGGTAACTCACTTGGCGTCACCACTTGGAACCATTAAAAGCTGGATAAGACGAGGCTTGCAAAGCTTGCAGAGGTGCCTATCACTATGAATTATTTAAAAGAAGAGCGATTAAACGCCCTCGCCGCTGAATATGTTGTTGGAACACTGCGCGGCAAAGCGAGAACGCGCTATCAAAAGTTAATGATGCAGTATCAGGCTGTTAGCGATGCAACTGCACAATGGGAGCAATACCTTACTGGATTTGCTGAAACCTTGCCTCCGGTGACACCACCTGACAGCGTGTGGGAGAGCATACAAGTGAAGCTTGGCCACAAGGCGGCCAATGATACAGAGTTTGTCGGTCAAACGACTAACGCAAAACCAAGTAGCGACAATGTTATTGATCTTGAAAAAGAGAAACAGAAGCGCTGGAAGAACTTATCGTTTATATCCACCGCAGCTGCAATGGTGTTGGCCGTATTGCTTTTCGTCATGCAACCTGTACCTACCCCAGAGGTTTCCCATATTGCCGTAGTCAATAATGCTGATAACACGCCATTGTGGGTAATAGAAGTTTCTGACACAACCATGAATGTTAAGGTCACCGATGCATTTGTGGCGTTAGCAGACAAAGACTATGAGCTTTGGATGGTGCCGGCAAACGGCGAAGCACCAATTTCTCTCGGCTTGATGCCTGAAGTTAATGGCGACACGCGCGCGACACCAGATATCTTGCTAGATCAAAGTATCGCAGCGTTAGCTGTGAGCTTAGAAGCACCAGGCGGCTCGGTAACAGGCGCACCAACGGAAGTGCTATATATAGCGCCGATTGTTTCCGTGTAATTTTACGCACTAAGCGGCACACCAAAAGGCCACGAAACGTGGCCTTTTACTTTTCATTAAAACTTTATTTTAATTTTTTAAATATTTTTGCATCTAAGGTGAAACCTCAGTCGTTTGGTCTCTTGAACTCATAAAAAAACAGAGAGACTCGACATGATCCAATTCAAACGCAAAACTTTGTCACTGGCTGTCGCCGTGACATGTGCAGCCGTAACTGCTGGCGCAATAGCGTCAAGTCACCGAGAAGCACCTAATATCACTCGCCACCCAGCGTTAGATAGCACCGACTTTTATGCTTTCAATAGCTATGAACAAGGCCGTGAAGATTATGTGACTTTCATAGCAAATTATATTCCACTGCAAGATGCCTATGGTGGCCCTAACTACTTTGCAATGGACCCGAATGCGCACTACGCGATTCATATTGATAGCGATGGCGACGCGGTTGAAGACTTAAGCTTTGTTTTTAAGTTTAACAATATGCTTGCTGCCGATAACGAAGGTATCGCCTTGCCTATAGGCCCTGAAGGCGAACAGAAAATGGTGAAAGTACCGCTTAAAAATGTAGGCGGTATCAGCGCAGACGATTCAAGCGCAGCGAACTTCTCGGAAATGTATAGCCTTACTATGGTGAGTGGCGACATGCAGACAGGCACGCGCACTACTCTTACTCCCGCCATGGGCGATATGTTTAAAAAGCCGCTTGATTACATTGGTAATAAAACCTTTACCAGTGAAGCGGAATACGCACGCTATGCTGAAAGCTTTATTTATTCGTTCAGCATCCCTGGGTGCGATGACATGGCCAAAGTATTTGTTGGTCAGCGTAAAGACCCCTTCGTTGTTAACTTAGGCAAAACATTCGACTTGGTAAATTATGTACCTGTTGAGGGCGACAGCGCACCGGGCGCAGGCGATGGTGAAGGTTTTCCTGGCGGTATAACGCAAAGTGCCATGAATGATGACTTAGCCGATAAAAACGTGACAGCGTTATCTATTGAAGTACCCAAGGCGTGTGTTACCGGTGAAGGTAATGGCGTAATTGGTAGCTGGACCACGGCAAGCTTGCCGCAAGCGCGTATCCTAAACCCAGATGCTACTTTTGCGAAACCTGAGACTAATGGTGGTGCGATGACTCAAGTGTCTCGTTTAGGTAGCCCGCTAGTAAATGAGCTTGTTATCGGTATTGGCGATAAAGACAAATTCTCTACTTCTCATCCAAGTGCAGACGGTCAATTCGCTGATTATGTAACCCACCCTTCTTTGCCAGAACTACTGAACATTCTGTTTAAAGATGCAGTGAATACTACGCTGGGTACGGATATTGAGACCCTTGCGCCGACGAACTTCCCGCGTATGGACTTAGTAACAGCGTTCCTTACAGGTTTCCCAGGCGTTAACCAGCAAGCAACGGTTACAGCATCAGAAATGCTGCGCCTAAACACTGGGATCCCAGCAACACCAGCCGAATCACAGTCAGCATTTGGTGTGGCAGGCGATGACTTAGCGGGTTTCCCTAACGGTCGCCGCCCCGGTGATGACGTGGTTGATATTGCCCTTCGCGTTGTTATGGGCCGTTTGTGTTATCCCATCCCGGTAGCAGGTGAAGATACAGACCTTGGCCTTTGTACACCAGAGGACGCCAGCGTAGGTAATGTACCTTTCACTGATGGTGCACCTGTAGATGCAAGCATGATTGATTCATCGTTTCCTTACCTAAAAACACCACTTGCTGGCTCTGAATAAGGAGATCCATCATGTCTATGAAGATTAGGTTATTTAACAAGAATCCAAATGCCCCCGCGTTTGTTAAGTCGGGTCAAGCCCCTTTGCAGAAACATAAGTTGTGGGTCATTTCTGGATTGGTGCTAGCGCTAACTGGTTGTTTCGATAGTGATGACGATAACGATTATCAAGAGCCAGAAGAAAATGTAGCGCCCGTAGCCGTTGATGAAATGCTAACGACGCAAGCAGATATTGCGTTTGATGGCACGTTGACAGCAACCGATGCCGATGGTGATGCACTCACCTTCGGGCTTGGTGAAAACGGTACGTTAGGTAATGCAGAAGTTAATGCTGATGGCAGCTTTACGTACACACCTAACGCTCAGGTAACGGGTAGCGATAGCTTCACATTCACCGTTTCTGACGGCGTAAATCCAGAAGTTACGGCCACCGTTAGCGTTACGATTGAGGCACAGCAGGTATCGTTTTCTAGCTATACCCGTGATGCCTTTAATCAAGCACCGACCGATGAACCGCTGCCAATTAACGGGCGCGAGTTCACCCAAGATGCTGACGACACCACGTTCGATGATTTATTGATTGGTCAATAACGAACGTTCAGTACCCAGTGTCAACCGTAAAGCCAGGGACGGCTTTTTTAAAGGAAATTCTGATGAAGTTGATGAGAAGCAGTACTCTCATACTCTCTATAATGAGCGTATTGTCAGCCCTAACAGTCTGTTCGGTATCTGCTCAGGCTGAAAAACTCAATTATGATACCGTCATCGCAACGTGGCAGCCTCAACAGCTATCCATAGCAAGTATCGACGAAGCGGAAAAAATTTTAACTTCAAGTAGATACCTTCAAGCAAAAGGTGATGAAAGAGAGCGTATTGTTAGGTTCACGAACATAATGCGACAAAAATTCGATTCGTTGAACGCAGGTCAAAAAGAGCGTTTAGTTGTTTTAGAAGCTCGACTACTTCAAGGCATTCATAAGTTCGAACAAGCCAAGCAACATCTCAATCAAATAGCCCGCTTTCGCTCTCCAGCTGCACAGTTATTGTTGGCAGATATAAACGTTCAGCAAGGTAACGCTAAAAAGGCGAGAGAAAACTGTGAAAAGCTGGTAGGGCAAACAAGTTTTTTAATCGCTTTCACGTGTATGGTTAACGCTGATTTTTCACAAAATAAAGACGTAAAATTTTTGAAAAAGCTTAGTGCTTTTGAGACCTACACGAGTACAGTGAGGCCTGCGGAGCGCCAGTGGTTTTATGAAGTACTTGCAGACATGTCGATTCAACTTGGTAACGCTGAAGCCGCGCTTGAGCACTTGTCACAAACAGAATTCGAAAAGCTACCTATAAGCGCAATGTTAGTTTGGGCCGACGCACATTTTGCGTTGAATAACTATAAGGCAGTGAGTTCTGGGTTTAGCAACTCCGTACCCGATATATTGACAGCCGACGATGGCTTGCTACTTAAATGGGCAATTGCGGAACGAGCGCAAGGTATTGTGCGCTCTGAAGTACAAACTCAACTTGCTAAGAACATGGAAATTCGAGTGTGGCGAGAAGACAGTTCTCACGCCGCACAGGTCGCCACTTACTTTTTAGAGATTGAACCTGATTACCCACTGGCGCTTAAATTTGCCGAAATTAACTGGCAATACGCACAGTCATTAGATGACAAAAACCTCCTAGAGCGCGCTCGACAGGCTAATGAAGTATCGACCAATGCCTAATGTTCTCAACCCCTTCAGTAAACGAATCATGATTAAATTTATCACATTTTTCATCTTCGCCGCCTTCAGCGCTTTCACGCATTCACACGAACTGAGTAACGGCTACTTAACGCTTAAAAACGATTCAAATAACACTTTGTCTGGCGAGCTCTTGCTAAAGCCTGAAGATATAGGACAAGCAGCAGGGCTAGATAGTAATAATGACGGTAATTTGACCTGGGGTGAAGTCAACAGAAACCACACTATGGCGAACGACTATATCCAAAACCACCTAGTGATTCGAGATAGCGAAACGCGATGTACGGTTAGTATTGCTTCCCCTTCTATACGAGATATATCTGCAGAGTCATTACTGGTATACCCGCTGTCGATAAACTGCGTATATGTAAACGAAGTATCGATACAATACACTGGCATAGTTAGCGATTTTCCCACCCACAAGCTACTCACAACGGTAACGTTAAACGATCACACAAGTGTTTATGTACTAAGCGATGAACGCTCTTTTATCACTCCTTCTGCTACAGGAAACAGCTGGATTTCGCAGTTTAGGGAGATGGTTTATCAGGGAGTTTGGCACATTTTCATTGGACTAGACCATATACTGTTTTTGGTTGCTACGTTGCTCACCGTTAATCTTTACAGGGAAAATAAGAGCTGGGTGAAAGAGCAAAGCAAAAGGCACATTATAAGAAGTACGGTGATATTAGTAAGCACGTTTACGTTAGCACATTCGATTACATTAACTGCCACAGCACTGGATTTTATTACGCTAGATAGCCGTATTGTTGAGCTAGGCATTGCTATATCAGTGACTATAACTGCGCTTAACAATGTGTACCCTATCATCATGCGTTTAGGATTTATTACCTTTGGGTTCGGCCTACTCCATGGAATGGGATTTGCGAGCGTGTTTGGCGACCTAAACGCCCAGTCGGGCAGCTTGGTAATGAATGTATTCGCTTTTAATATAGGGGTAGAGCTGGGTCAACTTGCCATAGTTACGCTGCTATTGCCCTTACTCATCTTACTTAGAAACGTAAGGTTATATTCAAAAGCCATAATGCCAATTGCATCGTCAGTAATCGCGGTAGTAGCGATTAATTGGACGCTTCAGCGTTGGTAAAAGTGTGCGTTCTGTTGATTAATAAGAAATAGATAAAGCAAAATACGCTTTTGAACAATCTTTCGGCACTTAATCACAAAAAGCTTAAAAAGTTGTTGTATAGGCGCGCCGCATCGCTATAATGCCATGCATCAACACCACGTTGATAACCATACGCAATGCCAGTGTGATGGAATTGGTAGACATGACGGATTCAAAACTGATAGTGTCTAACAACTTAAGCTAGGCAAGTCACTGAAAGGTAAGCGCCTTTTGACTCAAACAAGCTAAAATATGCTTGCAAAGATTTGCAAAGTTTTTTAACTTCGCAAACATACGATTTGATGCCAGAGTGATGAAATTGGTAGACATGACGGATTCAAAATCCGTTGCTAGAAATAGCGTGCCGGTTCAAGTCCGGCCTCTGGTACCAATCTCCGAATTCTTTGCACATAATGAACCAACCTCTGAGTTGTTTTTTTGTTTTTGTCATCGCTTTTTATCTATCTACCATAGCTTAAAGCTAGACGTACCTTCTAATTATTAGTTTCTGCTCATCTGTCAAAGTGGAGAGGTCATCTATAAACACGATGCCATTTTCATCTACATGAGCAACAACAGCTGATATCCATTCAACATCTTCAGGATCGAACCCATATTTTAGTAGCCAAATTTCGGTTTCGTCATTTGTGCCGAACCGAAGATAGTTACTAAGCACCTTGGAACGCCCATCTCCAGTTTCTTCGTAGTAAACTGCTAAGGCAGCACATATGGGATCAGCTAGTGATAGGCTGATTACCTTATCTAAATAATCGTATGTATCGTAAACCAATCGATCATAATCAAAACTTTTGACAGATACATTAGCAGGAAAAAGCGGATATGACTTTTTCAAATTCGAATTGGGTAACTTTTCTGCTTGCGCAGAATACTTGATCTTTAGCCGATTTAATTCTTTGTTGTATTTACTTTGCTCTAGCTCACCCTCTCTGAGTTTCCGGGCAAGCTTTCGTCTCTCATCTCTTTGCGTTAGGTAAGAGTGACGTAACGACAAGGTTTCACTGAAGGACTTGCCTTGAACCCTCCACAAAAGAAGAGGTATGGCGGCACTAAGCACAGCTTGTTCACCAGATAAGAGTTGACTGCGTCTTAGATGAGAGCAATATATGATCTTTAATTTTTCTTTTATTTGCCTTCTAACTGAGTCCCCCAACGCATAATATTGGTTACCAGTTATGGCCTTCTCACCATCAATAAGTTTATCTAGAATGAATTTGATTTGCGCTTTTAAGTTAGCACTTCGAATACGTTCAACTTGAGAATCAGTCAAGTGGAGGTCGTCATTAAACGTATCTGTTTTAACAGCTTCGACTAGATCTGTGAAATCTTCATGGATATTCTTTATATCATCGTCTAATTTTGACGTTTCGCTAATTACAACATCAGAAGACAACCTACTTGAGAATGTTTTAACGTTCTCTCTACGAACAATGGTGTATCCATAATCAAATTTAGGAAGATCCGTACTTCTTCCAGATCTGCCGATCAAATTCTTGAGTGTCAGCTCATTCATATAAGTGAAGTTATCGATCAGTACGCAATCAAACGGCATATTAATACCTTGATTTAATGTCGATGTAGCAAAGCAAAGTTTTGCGTATCCCTTTCGCACAAAGTTTTCAATTAAGATCCTTGCCTTGAGCGGCATAGAGCCGTGATGAACTACTACACCTCTTCTCATTAACTGAATAAAAGAAGATTGCTTACCTAGCTGGGTTTCTGAAGAACCAATATATTTCTCAAGCATAGAAACAAATTTCAAAGCTTCTGGTTCGTCAAGCGGCTGACACTGCTCTATATATTGCCCATACTCTTCAATGTGCCTCCCATCAAAAATTTTTGCCTTCGATGAGTAAATAAGAACAGTTCCATTTTTGGCGAGCGTGGAAGAAATTATGTCTTCATCCAACTTTATGTCGTCAGCATCTTTGTAAGGAGAAAATATTTCAAAACTTCCATCCACCTCCAAAGAGACAAAAATCTTACCAACATTGCTCTGTTTGAAGCTATCTGCTTGATAGTTTTCTACAAAGCCGTGTTTAGTGAACTGTGCTTTCGGGTTGGAGACAAATGGGTGCGCAAATACCTTTGTAGCGTTTGGAAACTCTCTTTCTGTGCGTCTTACGAACGCATCGAATGACAGACCCCTAACAGGCTCTTCAGATATTTGAGCTTCATCAAAAAGAAAAATTCCAACATCAAAATCACCGCTATATTTGAATATTTCAGTCCCTCTTTCCGGTGTAATTATAAAGATTCGCCTTGAAGTATTATGCTGATTTACATTTTCAATAAACTGAAGCACCAACACATCGTTTTGCACCAAGTCAATAACTACTGAGTAAAACTCGGCGATTAATGCACGTGACGGAACTACTATTACAATATCTTTATCGTAGTCTTTAACAAGTTCGCGAAATAGGTATGACTTGCCAGTACTTGTAGGAGCAGAAAATGAGTAGAAGTGCTTTTCACGAATTGCCTTGTAAGCAGTTGCCTGCATTGGAGTGAAAGCTCGTCCGTACTTCTTTTCAATTGCATCGCCTAAATCTTTGTATATCGCTTCTAGTACAGAACGAGGCTGAACTTGCTTATAAAACAGTCCCATTACACTCGTTAGCTTATCTTCATAATCAGAAAATGTTTCAGGGTGAATCATTTTGATCAGACTAATGATTTCTAAGAGTTCAAGATTTGTAGGACCTTTAGTGTGGAACTCCTTAATTGCGCTAGAAAGTATCTCTCGTATACCGGTGCCGTTCGCTATCTGCTCAAGCATTTACTTTGACCCCTATGAGGAAGATAGCTTCAAATTGAAGAAGGTATTTCAAGTGAACTGAATCTAACGCATTTCGCATTATTTTTAGAGGGTTATCTGATACGATTGAAAAAGCGGCGCAGTAAGATTTTATGCCTTTGCTGGCATTTTGTATTGCAGCTTCGGACACGAATCTCCTCAAGTCACTTAGCTCCTGAATATCCTTTTTAGCGAGAATAAATTCATTTATTTGTCTTAATGCTCTTCCATGTGCATTGCTAACTCCACTGTACTTAGCCTCACCAAAAGTGATTACCGCTTCCGATGCTTCTGAATGGAAATCGAAACCGGGATTACCAGAAATTTTTTCTTTTATTAGCTCCGCAAGAGGAAGACGCAAATGTCTTAAATATTCTTTTAGCGCCGAGAGAGCTGTGTCTGAAACCATATACTCTCCAAACTCTTCGGACAATTCGCTTTGCACGTTGTTGAGAATCTCATTAACGACTTTATCAATTGTAGGTTTAGAACGCGACGAATAAGTCAGCTCATCAATAATATCTAATGGTTTTAACCAACTAGTATCGGTAACGGTGTTGTACATCTCTGTCACCCGTTCCTCTACATTTGATATACTGATAGCTAGAGAATAGATTTTACCTTCGGAGCGTTTTGAAAGTTCGGACATGTCCATAACGTCCATTTGAATTAATTCCATTTAAAATAAACTCCACCGTAGAATGTATTCACAAAGTTTTTCAGCTTCTCCGTAAAGCGCGGTGTTGCTTTCTTGCGCTGAAATATATTGAAAGGCTTCTCCACAAGACCAGCCACTTCTTCACGCAACGGTTTTAGGCTGTTGTAAATCATTCGTTTGACAACACCTTTCATGCGTTCTGGAACAAATTGCTCTTCTTCTGCAATTTGCTTTATATGGTTTTAATCCCTCTTAGAGAGAGTCTTTAATCATAATATTCCAGACTAACTCAAGTTTCACTTAATCTAAATGAAAAGTAGCGCCCCTTTGAAATCTAGAAATGTGTATTTTCTTCTTATAAGTTTACGTTCAGCTCGTTTCATGGAATATTAATGTAAATGCACAATTTCAAAAACAAACGACTTTAAATGAAGCGCAAAACAACACTGTTAATAATATCCACATCTAGCGCGTTAATTCTCGGTCTTTGGTTAGGCGCTTGGTATGTAGGCACCGAGCAAACTGTAATTCGCCAATTTACCAGCCAGCCCTTAGCTGATGTTTTCAGTAGTATAAACGCTTTGTTTGCCGGGTTTGCATTCTGTGGAGTAATTTTGACTGTTTATCTTCAAATCCAAGAACTTCAAGATACTAGAGAAGTATTGGCTGAGACAGCTAAAGCGAACAATACAACAGCCGAATACGCGAAAGAGAACGCTATCGTAGAATTATTCCAAACCTACTGTAGTGATTACTTTCAAAATGTTAAAAATTCATCTATGAATATTCTTATTCCTGCGATGGCGAGCAGAGGTTACTTTGACTTTGTGATTAGCCGATTTTTCGTCGCTGAGCAACTTTCACTATCTGAAGCTGATTGGCCGCGGATTAGTCTTGTTTCTCGATATTCAACGTTTGAAGAGTTCAAAGAAAATGAGCAGCATGACCGTTATAAACTGGATGAATTAATTAACTTTTTCACCATACTTGCTTATCAAAAAGACGCAGGGGATGTAATTGCACGTTGCGACTTTTCTTACTCGTGGTGGCGTCCAATGTTTTGGATGATTGCGATTGCGCAAGAGCTTCGATACGACAACAGCCCTACTATCCAAAAATACGGAACAGCTTTGTATTTTAAAGAAGTTGTTAAAATGCTAGACGAAGCATATGCCCTCAAGCCAATCGAAACAGGCATTGAGCTAGTAGATTTGATAAAGGAGCATCCTAAGCTAAGTAAACAGTATCAACTAGATGATTTACACAAGCTTCCTGAACAATGGGAAAAACTCAATGAATAGGCTAATGCCGTACAATGAAGAAAACATTGTTGTGATTAACGATAAATTTACACGCCTTAACATAGAAGGTAAGCAGTGTTTGCTTTTAGTTGCATGAGTATTGTCAAAAAACAGGATAGCCAATATCGGCTACCCCAAACTATCAAGATTAGGTCAACTGAAAAGGCTACTCACCGCCTTACTGGTGGCTCGTATCCCCATTGGAAGTGTTTCTTCGCATCGTAGTCGGCTCGGCTACTTTTTTTGAAGGCCGCAAGCGCCTCTTTTTTAGTATCGTACTTTTTAAAATAAGACTTCGATATACCTTGCGTATATCTTTTCACCTCATCATACCTACTGTAAATACCAGGGGATGCACCAATAAAAACAACATACCAAGTCTCTGACTTTTTACTTTTCATATAAACTCCAAAATTAAACACGCAACATTGCGTCGTTCTTGGGTTTACAGTTTTTGAAATGTAACTTTGCTTAAGCTGAAATGCTGACTTTGAAGGCTTCTAGCTCTAGCCAATAATATAAAAAATTACCTTCCCATATCTGATACATATCGGTTGCCTGTTCGATAGGAAAAACGCCGAAAAGGTTTTGAAATACGCCTGCTTGGAAATCAAAGTCGAGGTCTTTTGCTAACTCTGCATAAGGGCCACTCCCGACGTAAGCGAAGTCTGTGATATAGCACAGGTGCCAAGTGTTATTTTGCCGTTCCAGTCTAATTTCGACAGGATGAAAACCTCCATTCTCGGCTGAGTAAGTCGGGTCACGAAAGTTGATAGTCACACTATCACCCGAAATCCCCTTTTCATTGAGCATAACCGATATTGCCTTAGTAAACTTCTGAGTAACAGGCAAAACTAACCCTTCGCAGTGAATGCGCATAATTTGGTTCCTTGATGTTAATTTGAAATAGGTTGGCTTTTTTGTCGAAGCGAGTCGCATAAAAAGCTAATTTAGTTGCATAGGCAGCGTTAAGTTGCTTGTTGAAACAAAGCGTGATGGTTTGCCATTTAGCCTTTGGCTGCTGAACTATGGAAAGAGAAAGGGCGATACTGATTATCACCCTTTCAGCGGTTCTGCCTTTATTAGCTTTTAGCCTCTGTCTTTTTAGGAATAGCTGGCTTTAGTAGAGCGTTATCAAGCTCACCTTTTTCAATCGCCTGTATAACGGTATCGATAATCTCTGGTAGCTTGGCTTTATCGCCAACATCTATCGCAGGTTTACCTTTTTGAAGTTCAATAGGTTTACTACCTACTTTTATTTCAAGATAGTAGTATTCGTCGCTATCGTAATACCACGGTCGAACAGTGGTGGGTCTGCGCTGAATGGTGATTTCACCTGTTTCAGGGTTCTTAACTTTCTTTTCCTTAAACGCCTCAAAACGTTTGTTGTCGATAAGGCATTGTGCCATCTCTTTTTGTTGCTCTAGCCTTTCAATAAGCTTTAAACGCTTACCGATAACGGGAGGTTTGGGCTCAATTTTAGGGCGAGCGATGACCTTGAGCGAACTCAATACGGATGTAGACATAGTGTTTACCTCATGGGTTAGTGGGAGCGAACAAAGCCCGGTTGGAGTTTTGCTTGCTTACGTTGGTTTTCATCTGCCAATAAGTTGATGGCAAAATCTCTAATTGATACGTTAGGGCGAAACTTGGTGCGGCGCGCTAAGATGGCAAAGTCACCTGGAGTGAGGTATTTCAGTTGAAGTAGCGTTTCACTCTCTGGCTCGCTTAGCCTTTTAACTCTTGTTATTTGTTTATACAGCTCCAGTACTTGCACTGAGGTTAAGTACTGACAATCAAGCTTGAAGTCGAAACGACGTAACACCGCTTTATCTAGTTTGGTGACAAAGTTTGTAGCGGCAAATAAAGGTTGAGTGAAACACTCTATTTGCGTTAGAAACTCATTAACGAACTGAAGCTCATGTTGAGCACTTAGCCCTTCCCGAGCACTGAGCAAGCTGTCAACTTCATCAAGAAGGATAACCTGCTCCTCTGCGTGTGCGCGTTGGAAGAGTTCGGCAATTTTCTGTTCGCTTTCACCCACCCATTTACTTAATACGTCCGAGCATTTAACCCGCAAGAGCTTTCTATTGTTTAACTTAGCAAGATGATGAGCATAGGCGGTTTTCCCTGTACCTGGCGGACCTGAAATTAACGTTCGACTAGGTAGGTTGTGTTTCAGCGCATAAGTAATATCATCAAGGTAGGCTTGTGGCTGTGTGATGTTTAGGTAGCTTACCTTAAACGGGATTTCGCCCTTGTAGTTAAGCTTGTCTTGCCATTGTGCTGTCGCTCGGAGAGAGTACTCGACGACATCGTTTACCACTGCTTCTGCATCGCCGTTCTTCGCTTTGATGGTATGCGCGATGTGAGTTGCATTTGCCACTATCGCAGGCGTAATATTCTCCACCTGACTGATTTGCTTTCGAACAGCAAGAGATAAACCCAAACCGCGATAGTAAGAGCGCGTAACGCTTTCTATCTCTTCAGGTTTCAATGACGGTACATCAATGGCGAGCTTGAACCTTCTGATAAAGCTGGCTTCAAGGCTCTGCACATAATTGGTTATCCAAATGCAAGGGATATCGTTGTACTCGATAAAACGCTGTAGGTGCTCTTTACTGTATTGGCTATCAACATTTTCAAATAAGCCCTCACACTCGTCGACTAACAACATAGCGTTAGATTTGTTAGTGAGTAATGAGTTGAGCAAAGAAAGATAACGAAGCCTGTCCTTGTTAGGGAAACGACTGTTAAACTCATCATCGGCATAGTTGCTAGCTAGTGCCGTAGAGCGGATTTCATAAAGCGTTCTACCACAACTTTTCGCTAGTGCGCGAGATAATTCCGTTTTGCCTGTTCCAGATTCACCATACAGCAATACACTTGTACCCACGCTTCTGGCTTGTGTAGCAGCATTTAAGTATCGCGCTAGAAGCTCTGTATTGACATGTGGAAAATCCTTGAGCCCAAATGCAGCGTTAGGGGACGGGTGAAGCAGCGGCTCGACCAGCATTTCTCTAGAGGTTATTTTTTCAGTAAGTAACTTACGGACAAGCACCTTAGGCATTTCACCAAAATCATACGATAAAAAATCCACATCCGGTAAGAAACCATATTGATTCAATCGCGCTGTAGCATGAGTAAACTGCTCGTCATTAACACCTGTTATGTCTTTAACAATTTCATTCAGAGACAAATGGTTAGCTTGTAAATGCACGGATGAAGCTAACGCCCTTAACCACTGATTTACTTGTGAGAGCAAGGTGAACTGAACAAGCAAATCGGTTTGTTTCGGTAAATCCATTAGGCTTCTGATGAAACTACAGTTGTCTAGAAACGTTCTGGTAACCTTAGGTTGCCTATCACTTATAGTTAAGCATGCTTTATAATTGACGCTTTCATTTCTGTCTTTGAAAAACGGTACGCTTGAAACACTACTCCCACGCAGATTAGACGCAAGGCTTTTACTGAGTACATCGGTATCAACTGATGGCAAGTATCTAAGTAACCGCTTGCCCCACTCACACGCAAGATAATGCAGTTCACCAGACTTTCTTAACACTTTATTAGACATAAAGACCTCACAGCTTGTAGGAAAGTAAGAAGGCAGCTTGTTGCATGACCTTTTCACTGCGTTTGTCATACATAATCGTGGTACTGATATCTGCATGCCCTGCCATCTGTCGAACGGTATTTAAATCGACATTCTGCTCGAGTAAACGTGTGATGAAAGTACGCCGAAGATCGTGCGGTGACACCCCCTCAATGCCAATGGCGGACAATGATTTACGAATAAGTGAATAAACAGCACATGAAGATAAGTGAGTATCGTGTTGGATGTTCCCACCTCTAGCCACTCTATGAAACAAATAACCTTCTTGTTTACCACGTAGCACTACCCATTCGTTTAAGGCGTGTTGCGCCCACTCCGGTAAGTGAACGGTACGGCTCTTGTTCCCCTTTCCTCTTCTCACAATAAGTGTCGAGCCTGCTATGTAGTCCTGGAGTGATAACGCGACTAGTTCACTTCTGCGTAGCCCCGTTCCTAGCAGTGTTGCTAATACAGCACAATTACGGATACCGAGTACGGACGTATTTTGTTTCAAATGTGCGAATAGCGTTTGAACTTGCTTAACCGAAAGCGGCTTACCGTCATGGGCGCCGTGGCTCACTTTGCTGATAGCGCGGAGCTGAACTAATTGTATTTCAGGCGCAAGACCTGACATAACAGCCACGCTTACAATACCGCGTATTGCTGTCATAGCTCTGTTTATAGACCGTGCAGACCAGCCATTAGCAATAAGTAATGCTTTGATATGACTAGCTTGTTGAAAGTCTATTTTGTGGTACATCATATGGCGCTTGTTTTCGGGCCAACGCAGCAAATCAGCGATACTATTTAGCTGTGAACCAATAGAACGCTGACTATTAGGCGCAAGTCGACCTAAATACAGTGCATAGGGGCATGCTGCATTCATAAAGTGCTCCGAAGTAGTAATTAAAAGTTCTGAATTTGAATGGAGTTGCTTTGAGAAGCTAAATAAATGATAGCGAGGGTTGGTGAAAGGTTATATGGCTGTTTTGTACCGTGTTTGTGAAGTTAAAAGGGGCACTGCTGCCCCCTTCTGGTTGCTCTTTTAAAAGAGTTGATTTATGGCTTTTACAATTGATTCGTAAAGCTCATCAAGCTCATCGGGAGTCAAAATGTTTAGCAACTTTTTCGCAGTCTTCAGATTATCGACCGGCTCAGACTTCTTGGCAGGTTTAACTTTCTCAATTTTTCCTCTCGCCAAAAGCTCATCACAAATTATTTCAAAGATCTTCTTGTTTGGATTTTTTGGGAGTTCCTCAAAAATTGTATGCCAGTCCTCTTTACGATATTTAAAGTACATCAGCAGAACAGTTAGTGACATACTTCCCTGTTTAATTTGCAACTCAACCTCTACCACCGCAACTTGCAAATAGCGACAAACAGATGAATATGTGTCAGGTTTGATATGATTTTTTAGACACTTTCGGCAGCCTTTGAGCCCAGAATCTAAATAAAAAGCAAGCCACATCTTTCTCTCATAAAACTCATACACCTGTGCACGTAAACTTTTTGCACTATCATTCATTTTATTCATGAGACTCTTGGCCTCGTTTATTGGGTCATGCTCAACGACTGCGAGTTCGTTACTTTGTTTAACTTTTTTCGTGCGTTTCGATTTACTCATAATTTCCTCATTTTAGCGATTGAAACCAATTGCAAATTAGGAAAAACAGCGTTCCCAGAGCCTGTAAGAGCGAAAATAAATCTCAAAACGTTGAAATTTAAATTGTTTTATTTTATTTCATTTCTGAGGCACAATAAAAAAAGTCAATAAAAGTGAATAAAAGTGAAACAAAGAACAAAAGATGATTGGAACTTGCTTGCTCCGTGGATAAGAAATAATCCAAAACGATTCGACAAATGTTCAAAAGAGTTTCAGGTGACTCTGCGTAAATATCTTTCGGCGGAGAATGAACACAGAGATGAGCTTATTTGTGACGTCGAAAAACATTTCTTTGCGCAGAAAACGCAATTTAAAGAGAACTGCAGGTCCTACCTGAAAAGAACCAAAGAAAGGGACAGCGAACAGCTTGTGATGGAAAACATTCAGCCACTCGTGAGCGAACTACAAGAGGCTACGGGTTTTTCTTACCTGTCTCAAAATGAAGTAGTAAGATTTGCGCTGTTGATCGCAGTAAAGTTGTTTACCAACAACCTAGTTAACCTAGACGATAATGATTATGGATTTGAAGATAATTGGTCAAGTACCGAAGAAGATTTAGACGATTTCAAAGACGCGAGCTTAGAACAAAAACTCAAGTCAATCGTTGAGCATGATTTGGTAGGAGAGATAGATAGAAATACAGCTAATCAAATAAACTTGCTTTTAACCACCTGGGCTAGCACGAATCGTTTTATGAATTTGGATCCAGGCGACATGTTTGAATAGTCGTATGGGTTGCGGGTTCTTTTTCGCATATGCGAAAAACGAGTATTTTGCGCTAAATCATTATAATGTATGACAAATGTGAAAACAGCGAAATGAAGAAATACAGTGTCTAAAAGCAAATCTGTTATACCTTTACCATGTTCTGACACGGATCCGCTATTTGAAGATGTTCACTGGAGTAACAAATTTGACATCGACAATTACAGCGGAGACTTTATCAAGTTCGCAGCTGAGTTAAGCAGCCTTACAGATGTCAACGAATTCTGTTACGAACAACAAAGTGTACTGCATGCACTTAAAAGAAAAGATGTTCTAAAGAATCAAGCGAAAGTGCTAAACAAGTACCTTAAGCACCCAAAAAAGTACTTAACTCCTGACATAGATTTTCTTTCTCTCTTTTTCAATTGTTCTAAAAATTCAACCGTTCAAACACTCCTCAATGACCTGACGAACGTAAAAACAAAAGCCATGCAGCGAACGTTAACGGTTAAGAGAGCCGCTGACTTAGGTAAAGTGAACAAGAGTAAACGTTACTATGATAGTGATGTAACTTACGAAACACGATTTACGCTTGCAATATTTGGAAATAAGTTCAAGCAAATACAGTTGTACCTTACGTCGCCAAACGATGAAAAACGAGCCTGCCGCATTGATCTTATTCCTAGCCGTTTCAGCACGTTTGAACTTTTAATCATATTCTCCCACATCCGCTCAGTGCTAAAGAACCGCGTCTACTCACAGTTCATCAATAGCGCCTTGTGTCAGCGAATTGATATCGCATTTAATATGCCTGGGCTATCGCAGTTGTTTCTTTATGTAAACCACGAGAAGAACAAAAAAATTAAAGCAGGAGAGTGTTTACCTCGCAGCGTCGTCGCACAAACTACGTACCTTGGGGATAGGAAGCAAGGCAGCCACTATATTATCTATGACAAACTACTAAAGGAACTAAAGCAGCACGCAAAAAAGTATGGTTGGAATGCAGACAAATCTAATCAAATGTTAAGCAAATGCGTTCCTGCCAGCCGGGTAGAAAGACGACACTACTTCAAGAGCAAACCGGTACCGCTCTCGGAACTAAGTTCAGTTAAATTGGATTTTAAAAATGTTTACTTCTTCGACCCAATAGCACTTAGCTCGCTAAGTGCCAGTCAGCTTAAAGCACTGATTGAAAACAAAAGTTTGAGGGGCGCAGACAATAGTGACTCACATGCATGGGTAGTCCTTCTTAGGTCTGCCGAAAAGCTCGGAAAGAGAGCTAGACGTTTAAACTCTGTATGGTTTGCAAAAGAGAAAGTTAGGATAGTTAACGAACTAATCTCAACTTTGTACATGCGTGACACTGTCATAAATGTATCTACAGAAACGCTGGAGCGATATATAGAGTTTTGGAAACAGTCATCTACTAGCGCGATCTTCAATTACGTTCCCCAAATTGTGGAAAAGGTAAACCCTGCTACACCAGATATAAGTAAACGGAGTGCTTTGAATAGTAAATTACCGATGACAATTGTGTACGGTGGTGCGGGTACAGGCAAAACCCAATTATTAGTACAGAAAATCCGTAAAATAAAAAATTCACAGCCTAAAACTGACAAAAGTATCATTTGTCTGGCCTACACAAATGATGCATGTACGGAAATTAGAAAACGCCTTCCCCCCAAAATAAGAGCGGACCATTCCGTAAATATCAGTACCTTTACAACATGGTGCTCAAATATACTAAGAGAAAATTTTCCTCGTTACGTAAACTTCACTTTTCAAGATAATGATACAGCGAAGAAGAAATTCAAGGAAATATTAGAAATACAAAGTACAAAGCTGTCTTCAGAGAAAGTAACTAGACTGGAATCTCACTTCGAGCAAAGTTTGACCGAAGGAAAAGACGTAATAAGAAGAATTAAAAGTCAGGAGGGCAACAGCGATGCCGAACGAATGACGGAGATAGTTAAGAAATACGAAAGCTATAAGAAGAAAGGCAGAAAGTGGGACTTCAATGACGTTTTAACGTTAGTCGATAAAGCGTTAACTAATAGAGATTTTGCTAAAACGATTCAAAGTACAACATCGCATATACTGCTTGATGAGATGCAGGATTCTAATAGCATTCAGCTACGAATACTACTAAAACTTTGCGAGGCGAATGTCTTAATTTTCATGGTTGGAGACATCTGCCAGACTATATATCAATTTAGAGGCTCCAAGTCTTCCTTAATAAAAAACATTGAAGGAAAGTTACGAGTCAGAACGGCGAGATTGACAAGGCAGCATAGAGCTAGCGAATCCATCTTGAAGTTGACCAACTTTGTAAGAGGACTTGTCGACAGAAGCGCAAGCCTACTTGTAACCTGTAATGAAAATATTGGAATGCAGCCTATTTTTAAGCGATGTGAAAATATCCGCGCAGTTGGCACCTGGCTCAATAGCTATCTTTTAGATACAAAAATAACTAGTAATACAAAAATACTTGTTAGGACGAAATATCAAAGGGACCATTTAAGAGATAATTTAAGAACAATACTTAATTCTGAAAACATTATCACTATGCACTCAGCAAAAGGGATTGAATGTGATAATTGCATCGTAATCGACCCCCGCTTTTCTAATTCGATGAGCGATACTAGGCAAGAATATCTAAACCTCATGTACGTCGCGCTGACTAGACCAAGTAAAAACCTTATTATTGTTTCTAAAAATACTGATGCCCATTTCTACAAAGATGGCGGAATTGACGATGAAAATGTGCTCGACATCATAGAAAAAGTTCCAGGCCTCTGTGAGATAGTGAGATAAGTTACGACGCAGAATCTAGCTGGCATCTTAGATGTAGTAGCTCATATCTGATCTCACAGTTTCGATGAGTCGGTTTAGACTCCATCTGACAGGCAGACGAAGCGGACGTTGGGCACAACTGTAGCGCAAATCCACTTCCGACATAAACAGACCTTTGGCTATCTTGCTTGCTTAAACTGATTGAGGTATCAATTTATGATACTCTTTTTACTTTTATCGCCTACCGTATTATTCATTCATAAGGGATTTGTAGAATGCAATCAAAAAACGTGTTTCACCACCTACTTTTGTTATTAATTCTGTGTATGTCATTTACACCAGCCAAAGGTAAAGAGCCGCCAGCTTGGTTTACTGAAAGATTAGAAAAAGTTGATGAAAATAATTGGAAAGATTTGTCATTTCTCACTAGAGCATACAGAGAAGGTAAATTTGTAAAGCGAGATATTAATAAAACGTTATTTTATCTTAACAAAATGCTTAAGATGAAAGATGGGGAAATGAAACATGTCATACAACAACAAATCGCGGATATTTACTTAACCAAGGATTATAGTGTCTACGATCCTACTATTGGTTTTGAATGGATGGAGAAGTCAGCTAATGGTCAAAATCATCATGCAATGTTTAAAATAGGTACATTCTATTATGAAGGAAAGCACGTTGAAAAAAATCAGGAAATGGCCTTGGAATGGTACAAAAGGTTGTCTGATGCTGATGGAATAGGAGGATCATTATTCCTAGCAGAGCATTACCTTTTGGGTAAGGATGGTATTGTAGACCGAGATCTAGGCATTAAGTACTTTAACCGAATTCCAGATATCTCTTCAAAAAAAGATGTCGATAAAGCGACGTGGGTTCTCCGAGCTAGAGTGTATGAAGAAGTATTAAATGACGAGGCAAAAGCGATACAAGCCTATAGCCATCTAGCGAAGAGTTATCTCGATACACTTAGTCACCTCAAGCTTGGTTTAGCATATTATGAAGGTACCGGCGTAGAGGTAGACTTAGACAAAGCTGCTGGATATTGCAACAAGGCAAGGCGTTTAGAGTATGCGAAAGACGCCTTTACATGTCTTGAGAGGATATCAAATGGTGGGGGAAGTGTAGCGAGCCATTTGTTGGGGGATTATTACCTTCGTCGCAAAACACCTGACCCCGAGAGAGCATTAGCGCTTTATCAAAAATCGCATAAACAAGGTTCAAAAGGTGCTGCCAGTGCAATAGCAATGCTTTACCAAAATGAGAAGTACGAACTATTTGATCTAGACAAAGCTTACGCAATTTATAGTGACAATTATCCAGCAGATTATGTGTCCGAAGGTATTTTAGAAAAGATCTGTAAGAGAGACAGAGATATAACAGATAACAAAACTACCTTGTTTGGCGTGGTATTAAGCTGTGCATCACGTGATCTTTTAATGGATGCGATAAAGCTAGCTGGAGCATCGGTAGAAAAAGAAGGTAAGAACTATTGGAATGATGTCTATGCGACATCAAATGTGCTATCAGGAACTAGTTCATTGAACGTTCTGTACACAAGAAATAATGAGTTTGCTGAAGCGGTATATACATTTCCCAGTAACATGAATGTGAAGCAGACTGGCGAGATACAAAAGTTAATTGCATCAAAATATGGAAAGCCAGATAAAATGGTAGGGAACGAGAACATGGGGGATGTAAAATTTAGCTGGTTAATGTCGGACGGCATAGAAATCAACGTTTACAGAGAATGGCCACAAACAACTACTTACCTATCATACTCACATCCTAAAAAACTAGCGAAGGTAAGAGAGCAGCAGGCGAAGGAAAAATTAATACGAGATAAGAAAAAAAGAGAAAGTCAAAATTCTGCTTTCTAGTTATTTTTGATAAATATAAGTGAGCCGGCTATCGTTAAAGCGTATAAATATAAAACGAATTTAAAGTGTATAGTAAAACTAGTGTGATTACGTCAAAATCGCATGGTACTTATACCATCAGTATCCATTGGTAATCACACTAGTACACATAAAATGTATTCACGATTATACCTGAATTACGAAGGTGCTCATCATAGACTTGCTTTAAAAGGTATCACGAGATTTTACAAACTCATAAGGGCAAATAAGTTTTTCACCTTTAGGGTATCAGAGGGCCTATATCAGACTCTATTTAATCTCTACGCGATTCAAGAAATTCACGCGTCAATGCTTTGAATAAATGGATAGCATAAATAGTAATTATTGGTTGAATTCGCCAATGCAAAAACACCTCATATTAGGTATGCAAGACTGAAATCGAGTGTCCGGTGTTGGCACATATGCGACTGTCAGATTTGATTGAGTCCCATTATTCGAATCTGACAGATCAAGTTGAGACTGATTCATCTTAGATTAGTTACATGCTGCCTGCATCTTGTCAATTACCCTTGATTCACTGGAAACAAGGTGAAGCTTGTATTTCTCTATGATTGTCATGAAATTACCAATGTAGGTACAACGATATTGGTGATTCGGTGGCAACCATTCGTCGGGACCTTTAGCGCCTTTCTGCCTATTTAGAGAAGCTTTAACCAAAACAAGGTTATCGTAGTCATTTGCGAATGCTTTTCTCTGTTCTCGGGACCAAAAATTACCTCCATGGCCATGAGCAAACTTTAGCGGTACGATATGGTCCAAATCCAATTCAGTGGCATTATCGGTGACTTCGCCGGAATAAGGGTCATACCAACTCCCTCTTATGACCAAACATCCCTTTTCTGATTTAAATGTAACCGGTATTTGGGACGTCTGAATCAAAAGTTCGTGTCGTGTGTTCTGACAGTCTTTGTCTTCGTCTACCCAGTGTGGCCAATCGTTTCTATCGTAGAGCGAAACAAAGCTTCGATTCTCTTCTTCGGCCTCTTTTTCTGCTTTATCGTATTGTGAGGTCTGTGATTTAGGTAGCCTGCCCCCAGCTTCCAAGCAAGTACTCAAAGATGAAAACGACTTGTAATTTTTCGTTTTTTCGTAAAAAGGACTATTGGAATCATGGCAGATGCCTGATGAAGACTGCTTTACGACTGGTAAAGCAGCTGATTCAGGCTCTTTGCAAGCAGTTAAAGCAAAGAAAAATAAACTGTAAGCGATAACCTTATTCATAGTCCCTCTACGTTATACAATTTCGCATATGAGAAAAACAACACTAGGTGCCCATTTCCGTCGTTTATATTCTAACAAGTATTTCTAGTCTCAAGTACAGCATACTGGCAAAAGACTCGTCGTTTATACTTTGGGTTCTACAAATTTAAAATGTCGGAACGATTATGGACAAGCGATTACAGGCAAACATTCATATTGATAGAGCTGAGGTGATATTAACGAACCTTATCGCGCTTACAGATACAGATACAGATAAGGACCACTTTAAGGTTCCTGTCCTAGATATAGTTGTGTCTTTGTCTACTGCAATTGAACTGCTTCAAACAGCCCAAGACGATATATCTCAAATACAGATACCTCAATACCAAGCATCTTTAAACTGTTACTTGTACAGTCTAATAAGGAAAAGCTCTACGCTAATACGATCAGTTACAAAAAATAAAGGACCGCTATGAGTGCTAAGTATTATGTGTACATTTACAGGAACCAAAAAACGGAAAAGTTAAGTACATATGAGGAGGGATAAAGATAACTTACGCTACTGCTCACCAGCCACCGTCGCACAGTAAAGTTGCTAAAGCATAGATTTGCCTGCGGCATCGATATGAAATGACTCACTTTTTTTATTTTTTTAATGCTATGATTGTTAAAGTTTTTTAGTTGGCAAAGGAATGCATCGTAAAGCGACCTTCTCTTTTGCTATCGTTGTACCTTTTTCGATGGATTAAAAATGATAAAAAGAGCTCTAATTATTATTTCTGTTTTTTTAAGCAGCGCTTGCACAAAAGAACTAGTTAACTCACACGATGAATATATAAATAACGCACCATCTGAACTGGCAAGTTTGCCAACCCAATCGAGTGAAGAGCTCAACTCAATCTTGTACTCATCACTAAGTGCTGAAACTGTTTACATATATAATAATGATATAACTAAGCCCATTGGTAAAACAGTAAATACCAAAACCCTTGACGCGGATTTGGACCCACTTCAATTCCTCTATATCCCTTCACATGCATTGCCTGATGGATATTTAGAGTTGTTAAAAGCCTACAATGAAGAAAATGCGTTTGAAAAGCGTCGGATTGCAGAAGATATTCGGGAGTTATTTTCCAAAATACAAGTAAACTCCCCTTTTAACATGCTTGAAGGGAAGTCTGCGCTATTTGATGTGGAGGTTGATGGTTCACTACCATTCGACTTTGAAAGCATGAGTAAAACCGTTTTTCTACCAACAGAAGTATGCGCCGAAAGTTTAACGCTTGGTGGAGATAATTATGGTTCAACATATTTAGCCGTGAATCCTCTCGGTGAGCTTCAAGGCGATAAATGTCTCGTAAATGTACGCTTTGCTGACGAAGGTACAGCTGAAACTTTCGAAGAGGCGTCGAATAACAATCAATTGTCGGCTTTCGTCAAAGCAACATATGTTGGCTATGGTAGTTATATGATTCGTTTCGCCATCGGTACTGAGCTTGTATTCGTCAAAAAAAATATTAAAGGAAAATCTACGTACACTGTAGACAGCGAAGCAAGATTTAATGCTGGCAAAACATATATAACAGACTTGTATTCTTACGATTATATTACAAGCATAAAACCGATTAACGAATTTTTTACTCCCGAAAACCTGATGGCGACTATGCCCCCAAGTAGTTATGTAAACTATGAAGCTAACAATAATAAATTTGATGAGTTTTTAAATTATCTAAATAAAAGCGACGCAATATATGGTCACAGATATGCAAGTTTTCGAATCGATGAAGAAGGTGACATTGAGCTTGCTTTATTTCACTCGAACAATTCAAAGCTTTATGGCGCGGTTGGGAAGTATCGTTTAGTAGTTGCAGGGACCCGCCAGTTTGCTCTATTAAAGTCGCAATACCAAGCAGGTAAGGTTCTTCCAAGAGTTTTAGTTCCTGAATCTGTATCACAGCAAGAACTAGTGTTTACTTCATTGGTAGGCGCTCCAAGTCACTCTGTAACTTATAAAAAATGGAACCCAGAAGACCTAAAAATCATACTGGCAGGTTTTGGGTATAGTGAAGAAAAGCTAAAAGAAGTTAGCACCGAAATTCCCTATGATGTCGTGAAGCCAATCTCTAACATTATCAATTAAGAAATAACGGACATTGGCTTGTAATTTCCTGTAAGGCGTTTAAAAGTCCATAGTCTTAGGATAGATAAGTCTTATATCAATAGGGCTGTCGTTTAAAAGGTAACGTTAATCGTCATTAACGTTACCTAATTTTAGGGTTATTTATCTATATCGCTCGAATTTCACAAAAATGAGTGGATTGGAAAGACCAAAGCGTAACTGTAATTCTATTGATTTATAGACGCCAAATCTCTTCATATTTTTAGAGGAAGAGCTGATTAGGGTGGTAAAACAATCTGGGCAGGCCACTATGCAAAGAGGCCATCACTTAATATTACACAAGAAATTAAAGGCAGTATGCTGCTGAAATTTTATTCTTCTAACATAATTTTAGACTAAAAATCATCACACAATTTTTCATCCACAAATAGTGATAATTTTCCAGGCGCACTACATAGATCTTCTTTCGGGCATTTTTCAGATAACCTTGTCAAATCGAAAACTTCTGGTGATTTGTTTAATAATTTTCCGTCTACTTCATCAATAGTCATATCAATTAATTGATCATAAACAAGTCTAGCTTGATCAGCTGCATTTACTATACAAAGAGAATTAGATGTTGTGGACAGCAGTCCTACAATTCCGTTTAGGATTTCTGCTCCTTCATCGATTTCTGGACTTTCAAAAAGAGACCTGATTCTAATTAAAGAGGCCCCAGCTGGTTTGTTCAATACAATCTGATAGTACTTCAGGTATTCACTCTCTGCTTCCTGACAACTTCTACCAGTAAGTCCAATGACGTAGGGTTTGTCTAGCAAATAATCTGGATTTTCATCGCAATTAGCTTCCTCTAAAACAGACAGTATCATTGCCTGATGTTTGACATAAGCTAATTCCTTCGGAAGTTCAGATTCAAGTAATGCGATAGCTTCAGACTGCTTATCTCTTAATTGATACTGCTTAGAAACCCAATTCGTTCCGAATGTTAAAATCACCCCACCTAAAACTGTAATAACAAATGGATTTTTAAAAAACTGACTGATAAAGCTTTCTTTCTTTTTAGGTTGATTTAGGTTCGAAACTAACTCTGAAAGCAGATCAACCAGTGTGTCAAATTTAGACATTGAGCATTCCTTTTTATATAGGGAGAATCGCTATTTGCTTCCTATACCAATCTTATCAATGAGTTAAGACTTGGTGTGCTAATCACCCAGCCTATATGGAGATTAATGCGCGTGTTGAATCGCTAATGCCAACCTAGATATTTCCCAGTTGTTGGATGTAGCGTTTTTAATACTCTACTGGTGAATGCCGATCATTGGAACCATGTTTGCGTTTGCAGTTATGAAATATTTCGATGCAGTCGAATATATAGCTTCAAGCGCTTTATCTTGTTGAGTAGCTGTTCTTTTTGATTCCTTCTCGCATCATAAGTTGGAAGAAACCTTACCAAACTGCGTTGTCATGACAGTTTCTATGTCGACTCATACTTCCCTCTGGACCATTTGCTATCAGGAATGACTGCCAAGTCATAGCTGATATTTCGACTTCCTTAGTCTGATTGGAACGTCAGTTAATGCTTGAGATGCCAAGGTCATACAGTCATCAACAGAGCATTTTTTCAGTATTGAACCTACTGGAAAGTCGACACGTGCCTACGAAAATTTCTTGTTGAAAGAAAAAGCCTTTTTCTAGTGAATAGACTACTGCTTATTAGTAGACTGTCTAAACGATCTTAAGTTAAGTTACTTGTGGTGCTATTTTTAGTATCACGACTTATTATTAACTAGTTAATGGAATATTACGGCCCATAGGGAATCATATGAAGGCGTTAAAAGTAGGTAAAACTTATACACATGATGTTGTCTGCGAATACACAGCAGGCGGTAGATCTTATATAAGGACATTTGATAATGAAGTGAAAGGTTTCGCTATTTCAGCAGATATGAACCCATTTGCTCCTGATATATTAACAGTTGGCGATAAAGATTCTGTAGTAAAAGTTACTAACTTACTTCGACAGCAAAATGGTGTGTACCCGTTGTTTATCAAGCTTGGTTCCAATAGATGGATCTATAAAGGTTTATTTAGAGCAAAAAGCTTCGACTCAAGTTCAGTGTCTAAAAGAGCTTATAGCGGACACCGTGATCCACGCAGTCTTTACTGTATTATTTTCATGGAAAGAGTCAATTTAAGAAGTGTTGAATATAGCCAGAACACAAAAAAGATAAAGAATCTAAAAAAAATTTGCTCTTGTTTAGATAGAGCTGACTTCCTTAGAGCGATAGACTCTCTGAGAACCGGTAACTCCAACTACAAAGTAATTTACGGACCTTCAACAAAATTTGACTTACTTCATGGCTCAGACAGGTATCCACCGATTGCCGTATTAGCGACTGCTATTTCAAATGTTTATGGCCAGGATATCCCCAGTAAAAGTATAGATGGCGGCGAAAGCTCTGTCTGTTTCTCAGTACTCAGAGAGTATAACTTCTTAATCGTGCCAAAAGCAATCAACAGTGTTGACGAAATTGACGTTTACTCTATGCCTCTACCTAATGTGATTTGTAAACCTTCAGAGAAACTTAAAGAAAACTCCTCTCAGTTTAATTCTGTAAAAGGAAAAATTGATTACGAAAAGCTCCACTCTAAAAACACAAAGCTTGGGTTAAAAGGAGAAGATTATGTGATTAGATATGAGCGTGAAAGACTCAAAGATATTGGTTTAGCTGAGTACGTATCAAAAATCACTCATATCTCAGATGAAAGCGATGTTTATGGTTACGATATTCTCTCTTACGATTTAATAGACGACAAAGTTAAAGAGATTTACATAGAGGTAAAGACAACTTCAAGTGATAACGAAAAAAAACCATTTTATATCACTCAAAACCAACTAAACGTTTCGAAAGATAAAGGTGAGCAATACCGTCTATATAGGATCTTAAATTTTCGCTTCGGTGCAACCCCCTTTATTTATGAGGTCAGAGGAAGCCTCAAAGAGTCTTTAAGTTTAATAAAGCAAACTTACATCGCCTTACCATATGAAGAAGATAAACAGAAAAATTCGTGAAACTCTTTACAAGTATCATATTAATAAAAATCTAACTAAAGAATCTTAGAGGAAATTATGCAGTGGATTAGCTGATGCTTTAGAAAACAGAAGTAGCTCTGGTGGTTGCTCGCTCATTTAAAGAAAAAGCGAAAATGATGAATCATGATGATATTGTACAGAAAACACAAACATAAGACTAAAATGGATGATAAAAACACTTCTATTTTTTGAAGTTGCGTTTGCTTTTGTATGCATATATCTAATTCAAGATACTTCTCTCCACGGATTGCAATGTATTTGCCAGAGCTACGCTTTACCGCGATGATTTTTGGGTCATCTATCGGAAATGCTGTCAACTCCATAATATTGTTAGCAGACTCAGAATTTAGAACTGAACCGTACCACTTGTTTATTGGAATACTTGGCTTATTTGCAGTATTGACAACAAACTCGCCAAGAGTCGAGAAAGATCAGGTTTCGCAGTTAGTACGTAGTCTGACTCAGGATCAGCTTGAGGTGCTAATAAAATGACTGAGACTTACAAAGTCAAAAAACTTCATTAGCCAATCGACCTTAATTAAAGCGAGAATTCAATACTCATTAAACTCATCAAATATAACTCTTATCGTTGAACTTTCCATCTCTAAAGAAGTTTGTATTTTCGCTGAATTTCCGTTGTAGAAAAATGCAGTTGAGCAATAAGCTAAGTTTAGCTCGCCACATTTTTCTTTGATCAATTTTGTCGCTAGAGTTGATGGCTCTGAAGAGTCAGTGCCGTGTTGTACAACAAGCATCACTCTTTTGATGAGGTCTTTCGAAAACAGATTATTTATATGTTTAGGAATGCGGTCAATAAGCTCTGCTCGAATAGCTTTTTTATCGGCGGTCTCATTCGGAATACCCATAGGGAAAGCATTTGTAAACACAATCGGTGAAGAATTCTTTTTAAAACACAATTTTTTAAGAACACCCGAAGAGCCTTGTGCCCCAAAATACTGTTTAGCAAATTGAGTATAAGCTGTAACCCAGACCCCTCCTTTCATTGCAGAGAACTCATCCACATCGATAATACCAATATCATCTGTTAAGACATCTCCGTAATTAGGTTCTCGACCTATAGTCAAAATCAATGGAAAATCTTTTTTCTCAGTATCTCCGACGATATACATAAGTGGGTGTGAAATCTTTTTAGTCCTTTTTTGTAAATCTATATACAACCACGCTTCTTATACTCAGCTTCCCAAGTTTTGAAGCGCTGTGTAAGTAACTCTCTAGTTTTCAATCCTCGTGCGAGCGCACGTTTGCTTTTTGCCCTTTCTTCTTTGTTTTCGAACGTTACTCCGGATAGCTCCTGCTCAAACATACTAGGAACGACATGACTGTAATGTTGCTCTATCATCGCAATACTAGTACCGCATTGTCGAGCGAGTACATCAACTCTTAAAGTTCGGCTAAGTAATTGCCATGTTATGTAGGTGTGGCGCAACGAATAGAGTGTTCTAGGTCCATCTGGGCTGGTCTTTAATCCAGCTTCTTCTAAAGCTGATACAAAGGTTCTGCCTAGCTCATTGGTACTTGAGCCGTCAGCTAGTACAAATATCTTGTCAGACGGTCGGCGATTCGGAAAACGTTCCATTAAGTTCATTAGGGGGAATACAAACTCATCTTTGCACACGACGGTTCTCGTCCCAGTATGTTTTGTAGTCTTACCCTTCCTTACCTTAATCTTAAAAATAACCTGGTGCTCTTGCCTTGTCATGAGGATGTCAGCCCAAGTTAGTTCTTCCATTTCAGTGCCGGGACGAATACCTGTATTGATGACTACGTCAGCATAATCAAGCAACAACTCTCTTATTTGTCTAGTCTTTTCCTTGCGGCTGTTGTCCCTCATGTTTTCTAGAGTTTCAACAACCTTCTCATATTCAACTTCACTGAAAGCAGCACGTCTAGCCCCCTGCTCTCCTTTGTTACTTAATACTGGAACCTGAACTGGCAACATCCATTGGTTTTCGACAGCAGCCTTAAACACCATTTGTAGCGCAGCGTTATGATTTAGCAGAGTGGATTTGTTAAGAACCTTACCAGCCTTTTGTATTCGCCATATGTCGAATTCTTTGAGCTTGTCTTGGTCAATAGAAGTGATATACGTGCGGTCAAAAAATGGAATATGATATTTTTTCAAAGCCCCCATGTAGTCTTTGTAGCTAACTTTACCGCCGCCGTGCGCAAGCTCATGCTCCATAGCTAGAATACTCTTCGCAGCTACATCGCGAAAACGCTTGCTCGTTGTAAGAGTTCCTGTTTCCGCTTTTATTTTCCACTCCATGCGTAGCAATCTAGCCGCTGCAATAGCTTCTTCTTTATCAACTTGTTTAGTTGATTTGCAGTGCCATTTCCCGAAAAGTTGAAAACGGGCGTACCACTTTTTACTGTTATCTTGCAGGAAAACGTAGAGCGTGTCGTCGATGTCGTGTCTTGCTAGCTGCTTAGCCATAAATACTCATTTGCAAAGAAAAAAATAATGCGCTTACTTCGAGTATATATGGCCTAGTGACAATAGCTACCTGTTTTATATAAACATTTTTGATTATGTTAATTTATCGCTAACATTGTCTGCACACATTTGACTGACTACATCTCTTCAGTATCTGAAGGCTTCATGAAACAGAATAATCCAGTTTTAATTACTATCAACTTCATGAAAGTTTTTGTTCAAAAAATCTCCACCTTGAACCAAAAGATGGAATGTTAGAGTTCATCGAGCTTTAAACTTGTTTCTATTAGTAGCGTTAAGCTGATTTATATTAACGCTACTAATGGTAAGGTTCTAATTTATCGCCACTTGAGCACAGTTTTCAGCTTTCTGACAAAACGGCATGATCTCAGCTTATTTTTCTTTCGCGCTGCTAGCGTATCTAGCTGACGACACTGCTTCAAGAACGCAACCCTCTCTTCACTGTTCTCTAAGTTTGTATTCATAATAAAAGCTTATAAAAATGACGCTCTATAGCGATTAAGTAAGACTTAAAAGAATCTTTGCTGTCCGCTTCATCAACAATTTTGACAAAATGGCGACATTCCTTAGTAACAGAGTCTTGATATAGCTCATTGGTGGCTTTCCAAAAAGCCCGTTTGTCCGCATACTGCCCCAGTGCATCTGTAATAAAAGGCATGCCATCAACCCGCCCTTGAAGAGCATCAGGCCATGCACGATTAACAAGTAAGTGGTTCTCGTGGATGGTCACTTGATAGACAAATTGAATATTGCCGTCTTCATCAGCCCAACAAGGTGGGTGGTCGAGACCATTTCCTTCATCACCCAAACGCTGCCGGAGATTAGCATTCTGCCCTTTCAGCATCTGCATGTCATCCATGATACGCTTTGCTAACTCTTCCGGAGTTTCATTAACAGTTTTCTCGTCTTTTGCTTTGTTTGAGGCCTGTAGAATCTTGACTACATTAATGTATTGGTCGAGTTGACCAGCATCCATCTCTTTTTCAGGTAATTGAGCTTCTAAGTCTTTCTGGCGCTGAATGTAGTTAATAGCCTTCTCAGTATCTTCTGATAACCCTTCAAATACCGCATCCGGCGAAATCAGAGTAGGAGAATTAACGGCTTCTCTCATCGATAAGGTCGTCGCAATCAAAGTATTATTATCCTGCTGGACTTTTTCTAGTTGAGCCTCAAGTTGCTCGTTTTCCTGTAATGCTTCATCTTCTTTGGCGACCAGCTCCCCAATTTTCAGTGCTGCAAAAGCAAGCAAAATGAAAAAAAAGATAAATGCCAGTTCTGTCAGCGATGTCTCAACGATAGATTGAGACTTATCGGGAGAAATATTACTCATTAATCCACTTTTGCCTCAAGTTTTTGGAGAGCAGAATTCAGACTGCTATAGAGATTCTTGAGATCTTTTGCAGCAAGCTCATTCATGGACTTCAGAGACAGAGAAGCATGTTCAACAGCAGATAGTGAGTTTTCCATTTTCTGCGACGACGCCGCAAGTATATCATCCTGCTGCTCGATATGTTTCTTCGCATTTCCTAGTGACGCTATGAGGCTTTCGTTAAGTTCTCTTAAGGTAGTAATCGAACCTTTTTTCTCATCAAACAGGGCAGCTTCTTTTTCCAGCACCTCGTGGTGTTTATTCATGATCTTAGCTGAGGATAGCGATATCACTTCCACATTCTTTATATTGTTGCTTATTTCCTTAATTATCTCTTTTTGACCCTCTATTTGTTCAATATAAGCTTGCGTAGCATCCGCTATGGCTTGTTTCGACTCTTTGGTTAGACTCTGCAGTTCACCTTTGTTGCCTGCTACTGCCGTAGCGACACTCTCGAGTGAACGATTTAGGGCCTCGACTTGCGCTTTTGCACTATCTCCAAAAATACCGATGAGTTTATCCTGACGCCTCGCCATAGAGTCTTCAAAAGAATCATATTGAGTGACCAATCTTCCATTCGCAGCAGCAACTTTGTCAGTAGCGTCTTTATAGCTCATGGAAAGGGCTGATGCTCCTGCTGAAAACGTTTCCAATGCATTCGTCACGGACTTTTCAACTAACTGCGGATCGACTTTCACCTGATCTATCCGGGAACACAAGTTATTCACTGACAAGTCAATTTGTTCACTGATTGCCTTGGTCGTGGTATTCAGCCCATCTCCCGCGTGCTTGAATGCGTCCTTTGTATCGAGTGCCGCTTGACCTATATCTGTGGTGATAGCAACAAAATCACTAGTCACTTTCTCAGTCATCGTTCGAAGTTGAGCGAGAAACCTATCCATTTCCCGTTCAATTTCACGGTCAAGCCTTTCCCTGCGTTCAGTAGACTCCATGGAAAAGGTCGTGGTGACTAAACGTGCGACTAATCCTATGATTGTCGTTGTCATAGCTGCTCCAAAGGACCCGATAATATTTGAAATTGAAACGTCTGCATCACCTAACGACACTAGAGAAGCAGTAAGCGCAACAAGCGTTAAAATAAAACCAAGGTAATAGTAGCTGTCCCCTATGATGAGGGCAGGAACGTCTACTTCAGCTCGCACAGTCCAAAAGATATAGCCTGACAATACAATTACTGGCACTCCTATTGCTGTCCAAGGTGAACCGATTATTGTGCCGAACGCAGTGCCGATACTGCCTACAATAACGGCTGAAATAAACAGCTTTCTAATCGCGTGCTTTTCAATACTTTTTAAACTTAAACCTGAAAGATACTTTGACTGCATGATTCTCTCTATTACTTAACCATCTCAACGTCTTCAACGACGCCATGACTCTGCCTAACCAAATTCTCCCAAAAGACCATGTGCTTGTTTGTTTGCAATTGACGATAGGCTGGACGAACCACATACATGAATTTCACTGAAACTCCATCGAGATACGGCAACGAGGATTTGAGGTTTGCATTTGAACTGACTTCATTTTCGCTAAAGGAGCTCCTGTAATGTGAGAATAAAGGTGAATGTTGCAGCAGATCGGAAACTACGATTAGCTCTTTAGATGACGCTTTCGAACTTACAAACGCATCGATAGACACATACTTCATGCCTTCAATGATTGGAGACTGCTCGGCAGTGGGAACATTCTCCAAGTCGTTGAAAAGGGCCGCAACTTTATCGAAGAACCTTTCACGCCAACGCTCTTTTAACCGACGAGGGTTACTATCTAATGTACTCTTGTCGCCGCCATCCCCTGGATTGCAAACACTGATTGCAGCCGCGAGCTCTTCAGACGACGCATTGAGATAGTAGATGTCAAAACGCTGATATAACTCAGCGGTCTCCACTATTTCATCAAGTTTTTTCTTAAGATAGAAAGATTGATCACGAGACAATGAATCTGTCGTGTCAATCAAAATCGCAGTACGTTTATAAACCCCTTTCACGGGGCAGTTTGTTTCCTTATCAAGCACAATCTTGGCGCTGACTTTACTGAAATACACATACGCACCTGCCCCAAATGCAATTAAAACAACAAGTAATAAGGAGATGCCTATAGCATTCTGCTTGTTCTTTTTTTGTCTTCTCCGAGACATTCTAAAGCTCCTCAACCTTTTCTTTGTAAATCTGAAGCAGCTGATTTTTTATCTCAGGTAACCGGTTGGCAATTTCATCTCGACGTTGCCTTACGACAGAACGCTTGTCTTCTACAGCATCAGGATGAAAATCATGAGAAAACTCTGATTGGGGTCCTAGGTCAAAATATGAGGGAGCTTCGTCTTCTCGGTTTTGCTTGTTTATCTGGCGATAAGTAAGCACACAACTTTCAAAAACCTGCTTGTGCGCAGCGACAAATCTATCCAAAATAGAAATCTGTTGCTTAATAGTTCGATGGCTTCGCTCTAGACGGTCTGCTCGCTCCTGACAAATATGAAAATTTTCGTCAACCTTTTCAAGATATTCTGCGTGCAGTTCATTCATGGATCTATGCCATTCATTAAGCACTTCAGCTAAATCATCGATGGCATCTCTAAGCTTTCTGTCAATTTTTCCGAATTTCGGATAAGCATCATCTGACTTGTAGGCATCAATGATAACAATCGTCGTAAGAAGCAGCCCAATGCCAAAAAGCATCCAGGATGCTGTTTGAGACAATGCAAAAGGTGATTCTATAAATCTCTCTACAGCAAGTGCATTCGCATTGTCCGGATCAATGCTTAAAGCCGTTCGGTACTGGCCCACAAGAAGATTCCAAGCTAGGGCAAGACATATTAAAACCATTCCCCCAACTCCAGCGGCAACTTTTTTAACTTTATCGACATGATTTAAGTATCTGAGACACATCCCGCCGACAAGCCAACCAATCACCAGATTGATCAGAGAAGCAACCAATGCTTGCCCTGCCCCACCGAATAACCCCAGATCATTCCCCTCGGCAAAGAACATCGCATTTAAGCAAGTTTCACCAAGAACAATGAAGGCAGCAATACCATACACAAGCCATTTACTTTCAGGATAATCCGCTTCCCGGCGCAAATTGTTTTGGCGTTTGAATTGCTCGAAATCAGTTTCCAGCCGATCAACTTCGGATTTTGCCTGAGAATGCTCAGTCTTATAGGCCGTGAGCTCCACAGCAGATTCTTTCTCGAACGAGTCAGGAAGTTGCAATAGTAGAGACGCTTCAGCTTCGATAGAGATTGATTCAATTGAACTTGCTACAGCATCATAAGCTTTTTGAGCGCTTAAGCTGGCCTGGTGAATCTTTTTTTCTATCGCGCCTTTTATAGTTAATTCAGCTGAGTCAGGCGATTTATCAGAACTGAATGGAAGATTCTTTTTGCCATTTCGCTTGGCTATACCCTCTACGTCTAGTTCATCAAGATACTTAGCTTCTTCTGGTGTTTCCCAGTCGATAGGCTCAAATACGCCAATCATTTTTTTGTCTTTATTCAGGATCATGCACTTCTCAACACTACAAATCTTGATTCAAAACCCCAACACGCAGAAACAGTTAGCGACTACATATTTTGGAATCAGCAGTGATGATGAGGAAGGTGATTAAGCATGTCTAAGACAAGCCTATACAGCAGACCGGACCATCCATATCCAGCGGGTTGGAGAGTAACTTCATGACATTAATTTACAGTATGTTGTTTCCCAAAGCTAGGTGGTTAAACTCTAAAGTCATTACTTCGAGCTTAGGCGTACAAATTCAAACCACAAATCATCTAATCATTGTCATAACGACACGATAACAACCTATGACGAGTTTTAGTCTGCAATCCGTGGAAGCTAATTCATAGTTATTAGCCCGCAGTTTGCACAACCGAAGCCGTAAAATGTGATGAGCTCTGATTGTTCCATTTAGATTATATGTAACTTCATGGCAGTAGCTAGTTGTTTTACATGGATATTTATAGGTTGCGTTAATACACATTAACATTACTATTTGCATACGGCTTAGCTTTGTATAGTTCAGCCACTTACGCACTGGGAGCTTATCCACTTCACAAATGTATAAACTAATTTGAAAAGATGTCTCAGCCATGTCAATTGGGTCAGTGAACAGACAGCGGCAGCTTTTTGCGTCATCAAATCTCCTTAAAAAGTCATAAAATTTTAATCGAATAACAGACAAAAAATATAAGTACCGTTCAACAAAGGCTCTGAGTTTTTCTTTAAGAAAAAGAATTTAATACTGTTTTCACTAAAATGCATCACTATATTTTTTCAGTACCATCCACTGATCGAGTTGCGAATTATCTCTAAACGCATTGGGGTATGGCTAACATTAAGTCACTGGCTATTCACTAAAACTTAAATATTTGTGCAAATACGCTTGATTCTGATATCGTGATCCTTCGTTCAACTGCCTGTAAATCTCAGTAAACACTTCTATATGTTTGGCGACTCTGGGGTACCACCCAAGCCAACAGGCAGTAGATATCTTCTCACCTTTTAGCATAGGTGGTGCACTTACTATCTAGATTCGAGAATTAAAAACATATTTAAATAAAAAAGGGGCATTAAGCCCTCTTTTATATTTCATCAAATAGATTTTCAAAGCTATCTTCTAGAATATTTAGACAACCCAATAATGATTCTGAATTTTTCATAAAGTAAAAAACCTTGATAGTTTTATCATCAGAGTACATTACAATGTTTTTTTCAGTACCATCTAGTGATTCTAAGTTCTCATAATTTATCATTCCAAAAATCACCATAAAAAATAATAGATAAATTCCAATTTTAAAAGATACTCTTTCAACTTTAAAAATTAAAATTATAAGGTTCGCAATATTCAATAAAATAAATACTGTAGAAATAACCATTATAAATACAGGAAGAATAGAAAGTTTTGCAAACGAGTCGAGCAACTTCATTTCTACTCGATCACCTCTAAAGTTTTGTATTTTGATACCGCCCTCTAATTGCTTTCTCTTTTCAAAGTAGTCAGTTAGAATTTCATGCGCTCTGGTTTCAAAATATTTATTTAGACCAACACCTTTATAAAAAACATTCCATTTTCCATCTGATTTACTAAAAAATGGTAGATTTTCCTTTATAAACACACTAACACCTGAAATATTATAAAAACCTATTTCATCAGCGTTTTTAGGAACGTTTCCATATTTAGCAACATAATCAGATGTATTCATATTGATTAATCTAGCAATTTCATTATTCAACATATTCTGACTTTTGTTTTTTAAGTATTTAGGAAATTCCCTTGCAAACATTGTTGGGCTATATGGATCATAACCATTAGGCAACACCCATCCTATGTCAGCAAAAGATTTTTTCAACATTCTTTTCCCAAATTCACTTCTGAAAAATTCATCTCTAGAATGAATATCTCTATTAAAACCAAAATAATACGAATTAATAAAATCAGCTACAGACTTAAAGGCTAAGTGTACTTTTCTTGATTTTTTTCTTGCATCACAAATCAAATATTTTCCATCTAGACTAAAATCTATATCAACATATTGAACTTTATTCTCTCCATTTCTAGAATAAAATACATTAACAGCATTGTTTTTTAATTTTTCTTTATCGAAATCAACATCAGTAGGCAAAGTATTAACTAGGCTACAGATATCATCACCATAAGAACTCATTTTTGAATTGTAATCTTCAAAAAATTTATCATATGATTTTTCAACACCGTAGTATTTTTTATGAATAAATTGAGCCGCTTTCAATCTACTTTCAATACGCTTTATAACTGCATAATTGTAAAAATGATTCCAATAACTAATGTATTCATCCACAGAAGAAAATTTAAAATCAAAATCATAACCTATACTCCAAGAAAAAGAGCTTTCTTGAGTTCCTTTTCTCGTTTTATAAATATAATTATCATATGTATTATCTTCATCATCTTTATCATAATTTGATACAAAAATAGACAGAATCAATGAACGATATTTCCCATATAATCTTTCTGCCTGAAATTTATATGTTTCGAATTCGCGTCTTTTTTCCCTATCAGTATATTTTTTATTTGCACTTCTTTTTATATTATCCATTGCACGAAGATAATTCATCCACATTTCATTCAAAATTTCTGAATCAGTTGCCCACATTTGAAATGCAGTATTGTATTCATAATCAGAGATATTGTTCTCAATATTTTGAGCAAAAACAACATTGTGCTTTTCAGAAAGATAAGACAATAGTTTTTCATTATCCATGCTAATATATGGTAAAGAAGCCAAGTATATTTTATATTGACCATTTACATCTTTATCTTTGACTTCATACAATACATTTTCCCTATAGGTAGAAACAAGTATTGCATCCCTTTTTATTTCAGTAGGAATTCTTTCAACAATTAAATCCAAAGCCTTTTCTTGAGCAAAGTAAAAACCAACAAAAGAAAGGCACACAATTACTATCTTAACAATTAAATTGATTAATTTAAATTCTTTGAATTTGATGTACGAAGATACTAAAACCGCTAGACCTAAAGAAGAAATCATTCTTCCTATTATCTCCAGTTTTTCAATATCATCTAAAGAAGGATTAGAGGATACCAAATCGATAAGCTTTGCTCTAAAAGCAACTTCTATCAATATATATAGAAATGTAAAAACGATTATAAGAACTTTCATTATTTATTATTTTATGATTGAATGAAAAAATTCGATGCATTATATATTCGGCCTATCCACGCTTACAGAGCAATCATAAACCTTACAGTATCTAACTCGCCAGTCAGGTATTCCCATACATCATAAATATTTATGATGACAAAATGATTTTTTGAATTGATGTCTCTTTGCTTGACAAGTCCAATGTACCTACTATCCTTACTCATATTTCTGTTGTCACCAATCATTACGAATGAGTTCTCTGGAACTAAAAATTCTTTAAAGTCTATAATTAGTTTTTCAGCATGTTTATCATTAAACCCATCGGCGTATATAACTTGATATGACTTACCAATACTGTTCACTTCTTCAAACGTGTAATAATTTATACAAGCTTGACTCTTAAATATTTTATTCTCAACATCCTTGCTTGGAGTTTCATGTAGTAATAATTCTCCCCCATTAATATAAAACCTGTTATCAATCATCTTTATCCTGTCACCTTCTTTAGCAATAACTCTTTTAACAAACATTGTATTTTCATAAAAGAAGTTAACAATATCTCCACGCTCAGGAGAACCTAAGAATATTATTTGTTTAGCAAGAGGTATTTCTAGGTTGTATGCTAGTTTCGAAGCAAAGACAAGATCACCCTCTTTAAGGTTAGGGTTCATTGAAGCACTTGGAATTAAGTACCATGTAAATAAAAACTGTCTTATTAGGATAATTCCTAAAACCAGAATAAATACTCCTTTATTAACTACCAAAAAATCTTTAAATTTATCCAATAAACTTACTTTCGCTTGGGTATTTAACTGGTAGTTATGACCTTCTAATGGCAGAAATCTTACCCTGTGACTTTGTTTGTAATTTAAGCTCTCTTTGCATTTTCCCATCATGGTAATCAAAGGTGTAACTACACTAAAAAGCAAGTGCATAACTTTTATTTTTTGTCTGCAGTTTTCATGGTTATTTTCAGCACTTTCTTTACTCTGCTTGTATTTTAAGCGCAACTTACGTTTCCGCTCATCAAACTGTACACGCTGTCTTTCTTCCAACGCTGCTTGCTTCCCTTTAGTACTAGCCGACGAATTTTTAAACATAGGTTTTTGCTTCCATCATACCTGATTTGAGTTTTCTTATTTCCCTTAGCGTATATAAGGTTTGGATACTTTCGTACTCAACTCCCTTTCACGGCAAGTGCAATTATATTTGTCGTAACGTGCGTATAGTTTGCTTTGATAGCAGATTCTTATTTTAAAGTAAGTCAGCCACACAATTCATAACAGATACAACGCGCCTGACGATACTACCTAAACCCCTGTTCGCCATGATTGTAAATATCCTTATTGGCAATGGACTTTCACGGCGCTTAACGACGTTTAGCCAAAAAGCGTTTTTCTAGACTAAACCTTCAGTGATAGATATGCGAGGACTGTAGCCCCACTCATACAATTATCCAATACCATATTTATTTTGATTTTCATGGTCAGCGTCTGCTTAATTGGCTACCTTATTTCACAAGGCAAAGGTCTCCTCCGTGTAGGTAAATGCCATCCCAAATAGCCACCGCCTACGCATAATCGGTGTACCACATAATTATTGTATTGACTAATGTTTATCCCAAAGTCCAACTAATTAAGGTCAGTCGCAGTATCTTTAAATTCGTCCTGTTCAAATGATCTGTCATTTATTAATGATCGAGTTAGCTCTGCCGCTTAATGAGAATACAGCTACGAACAATTTCGCCAATCGTTTTATGTTTTTCCCCGTCGAGTTCAACGTTTATTTCAACCGCAAGTTGCATTCGTGCTTATTTAGTTATTCTGATGCATTCAGGAATTGCCTTATCTATGGAATCATAACAGCCTAACGGGACAGAAAATGTCCCAAGCAGCAATTAAATCTAATTTTCACTTGTTATTCACCGTTACTCTGTAGGAAAGCATCAAAGCATAAATTTAAGTAATACTACTTATTTGCATACGAGAGATTTCAGTTGCAATAGTCGAATAAAAATCCTAAATTTAACTGGTCTTACTAATGACTAAAAAGAATAACGCTGTAAAGCGTGCTCTACCATGCAAGAAGGAAGCAAATCAATCTTTGATTGATGTTGAGACAGATAGAGTCAGCAATGGCTTGCTATCTGTGAATAGGAAGGAATCCGAACTCAACAAAGGTAGGTAATAATGGAAAAGGTAATTAGTGCGTCTGTCGTTAAAGGTTCGGGTGAGAGGGTAGCTCGTTGTTTTTTGTTGGAAAGGCTGATTCCCAGACTTCCTAAACATAAAACTGTTGCTCAATTACAAGAGGATCTGGCCACTCATGGGTTTGAGTGTTCCAAAAAAACGATTTACAGGGACATGGACTTGTTATCTTGCTTTAAACCCATCGTGTGCTCAGAAGATACTCATCCCAGAGGTTATTCTATGACTCCGATTCAAAGCAAATAAGCCGCAAATTGCGGCTTTTTTTATTGGTGCTAGTGAACGTGATTTACGCATTTAGGCATTAATAAACGCTGAATGTCAGAGTAGTATAAGGTATGCTGAGCTAGTAGCGCGGTAGAAAGGCGAGCGAGTTCACTTTGCTTTTTTTTGCAGATTTCAAAGGCTTTATCGAAGGCATCTTTCATCCAGACATGTACTTCATCAAGAAGTTCTGCTTCGCTCATGCTGAACTGGCTTTTATCCACCATGTCGCTAAAGCCCCCCAGCCCCCATTGACTGATTGCTTTTTTTGCCAGTTCTGTTGCCTTTCGAATATCCAGCGCATCTCCCCGACTAAGCTGCTCAGCGTCGTTTAACAATACTTGTTCTGCTGCACGCCCTGCCAATAACACCTGTAACTGTTTTTTGATTGTGGCGCGGGTAATTCCGTATTTTCCTTGAAGATCTGAAAATAGTACTACGCCCTCGGTATTGGCTCGTTTGCAAATATCGATTGCCAGCACATCTTCGGGTGTATATAGCTCGGCAATAATTAGCGCATGGCCGGCTTCGTGATAGGCGCATCGCCGGGCTTGACTATCGTTTCTGTCGCATTCGGCTTCGGGTTCACCTTCTATCTGGTTGATAAAGGCGGTGATCAGGGCGTGAACTATATTGCCATGTTTGTTGGTCGTGGCCAATGCGTTATGCAGAATCGTATCTACCATGGCTACTGGGTGGTATTGTAATTTTCCAGCAATGGCTCTTAAAATATCAGCGGAATGCGGAGTGAGTTCTTCTTCTTTTATCTTACTTTTAAGGTAAGCTGTCAGTTCGGTTTGGGTAGGAAAGTTAAGCGTGAGCCTGTTACTCATTCTGCCCGCCCGTACCACGGCATCGTCGATGTAATCGGGGTGGTTGGTCGCGCCTACCACAAGCACTGCGTCGGTGTTGGTATCAAACCCGTCTAGCCCGGTTAGTAACGAATTTACCATCATGTTATTCGTTTTGGTGTTAGGGTGCCTTTTTGCTGCTATTGCATCAATTTCATCAATAAACACAATACTAGGTGCATATTTTCGAGCCGCGGTAAACAGGGTTTTCAAATTTTTATCTGTGTCACCAATAGTCAACTCAGAGGCATTTACATGGATAAACACCCCCTCAAAGTCATTGGCAATCGCTCTGGCTAAATGCGTTTTGCCTGTTCCCGGTTTACCTACCAATAAGGTATGAGAAGGTTTGGTCTGAGAAAGATTGGTGTAGTGGCAACGCGCATTTAGCATACTAACCATCTGCTGTATGTTTCCTATTGCCTCACGATTACCGATGAGATCGTGATAGTGGCAGTTAGTGTCTGATACAAAGTGCATAAATGGCGTTTGTCTGTCTGCCAGGCTTATAAGTGGTTTTGTGGCTTTGCATGTAAGTCGCAATACCATTCCATCATCACCTGATTCGCTTTGTAGTGACAGTGACGATTGCCATACTCGTGAATAATGACGATGGATAAATGTCGATAAGCTCTCAACTGTGTCATTAATTGCATTCGAATCAAACTCAATGATGAGCTTCTGTATTGATTCCCAATTATCGATAAAAGACTTATCAAGTTCATCACGAATCTCAGCACGAAGTCTGGCAACTGCTCCAAGCATGGCTCTGGGGTTAAGCTCGCCTGCCAGATGACATATAGCTTTAGCTATATCGCCATCTATATCCGCATTGAATTCAAGAGCCAAATCATATGCCAACTGTGTTGCGAGACTGGCAACTTCGGATTCCTTTAATGGGGTGGCTTTGGCTACCGAGCCACGAGAAATACGGTTGATAAATTCAGGGCTGAAAGTAGTGGCCAACTCGCTCCGGTAATCAGTGGCGAAACCATTTGTGCGACTTTGTTCACCTACATTTGAAGTGAAAATAAAAATACACTCGCTGAAATCTACCATCCGATTAGATGAAGCGTCTTTCGCCTGGTGTTCTGATAACAATGTAAGCAGCGCATTGATAGTGTTGGCATGTGCTTTTTCTATTTCATCAAATACGATGATGCGTTTTGGGATAAATTCACCTGGCGTAGTAAGCGTACCAAGGTTAGCGGCGTTAAATTGAAAGCCCGCTCCGAAAAGTTGTAATGCTGCGTTTTTATGATAAAACTGCTCCATGTTGATCACTTGCAGTTCGTAGCTATCTGCCAAATGAACATTGAGTGATTTGGCGAAGGATCTAGCCAAAGAGGTTTTTCCCACGCCCGAGGCTCCATAAATAAATACTGGTCCCCGCTGTTCCTTCGGCACGCCATCAAGTTGCTGGCGCAGGCTACTAAGCAGTGCTTTTTTCACAGTCGGCTGCCCAACCACATCGGCTTCCATCTGGCTTTTTACTAAGCTCAGCAGGCAACGCTTTTCTTTTGATTCGTTAAATTGGAAGTTAAAAGTAACAAACTCTGAAAATATAGACGATGTGTTTACCCTGTTATTTTCACACAACTCAGAGATTGCATGATTCGACAGACTGGTAGAATCCGTTGTGCCATCATATTCGCAGCATTGCTGCAACAAATTCGCTGCCGACTGGGTAAAGTGAGCTGGCGTAACGTCTGGTAACCTGGTAGCAAACCAGCTTTTTCCATCATCTTCCCCTGAGCAGCAAAGTTGCATGTCCACGCTCTCAGTCAGTAATTGCAGTAACTGATTAACTGCTAGAGGAGCGATAATATCGTGCTTTACCCCCATCATAGCTTTAAATGTGTCGCGTACCGACTTCACCATCATAAACGCTGCTAGCAGTGCGGTATCATCAATGGGTTTATCCTTCTTGCTGGCCTTTGCGATGAGTTGTAAACGGTTGATCAAAGGTTTAAGTGCCACCGACGGGCTGCAGAGAATTTGTTTCATCGTAGGCATAATCGGGGCGATGTTATGCTCGCCATTGCTATTCTCCGTATTGTCTTTGTGTCTGTTCTGAAACTGCTTACCGTTCAAAGGCGAGTCGGGCAGAAAGTGTGATAAATTCAGTGCCTGCTTGTAGGTATTAAAGGGCCGCCCGCCAAACAAGTAATGAATAACCCCTGAGGTGGTTACCACTTCGCCATCGCTATAGTGTTCAAACAAGAAATGAGAATAACTCAGCAGAAAAAGTTTCAGGGATAGTGGTGTGTCACTTTTACCAGCGTTGTCGACGGGAAAAAACGTATCCAGCAGGTCGGTTGCCGCTTCTTTTAGCAGGCGTTGCAAGGTGCTGCGTTCGAAGGCTGGAAGCGCACTCAGCTCTGGCATTTTACCTTGTAGTAAAAACGCTGATTCGCCTTTGATATAAAACTCGCACTCCAGCTTCAATGTAATGCGGCGCAACGTGGCAAGGTGCAAAGCCTGCATCATCAAAAAGGGCATAAGCTTCTCAGTATCCAGCAACCAGCGCGTAAAGGGCACTTTGTCGCCTTCAAATACAAAAGATGCAGTATTGTATTTAGTAGGTATAATTGCGTTAAGCGGATATGCCATATCTTGTCACCCCTCAAACATATAGAGCGACAAGGGTACGGTACGAGTGGGCCAATCCCTGACCCACCGCCATCCTATCTGAAGAATGTAGGGGTTATGTCGCAGTAGGTGGCCGTAAATACAAACGAATTACTTAGGCTGACCATCGACTACACGCGGGGCCAAGAGTAGTTAGTCTGTTTAAAAACTAGCTCAGGAAATCAGCTGAATTTGTAACTGACTAAGTAAAAACTGCGGATTTCCAAGCATTCTATAATTAAATTTATTGCTTAAAAATGCGCTTAATTTTGCTGTAACCCCACAGTTTGTTGCTTGCAACTAGCGGTGAATGCTAATGTTTGTTTAACTATTTCGGTGCGGCAAATACTTGAGGAAAGTATCGTTTTAGCAGATTATCTATACTGATAATCTGCTAAAACGAATTTTCAGAAAATAACTTTTTTAAATCGTGCAGCATTGATCTTATCAAGCTTTCGGTTAAAAACGTTGGCGATACTTACGGCGTACACTCAATAATGCTAATGCACTAAAAAAGACTCCAATAGTTGAGGGTTCAGGTACGCTGGCCTCTCTGACCAACATTGTTGAGTAATTCTCATGCGCCAAATTCAAATAAAAATCTGAATAAGCTGCATCGTCCCGGAGTTTGATTTCATCCTTAAAAGTAAAGTAATAGGAAGTCTTACTCTTTGCATCACTAAGCGATACGCTAGCTAAGCCGTTCTCTCCCATGAAAAAACCGATTGCGTTTGTTCTTTCTACAAAGTCTGTGCTGTTGAAAGTGTTATAACCCATAACTGAGAAAGCGTCATCCCATACGGAGTCATCACCGCCCACCGTACGGGAATTGTTATCCCACGCATAAAATTGACCGGTACCATACTTGTTTAGGTCTTCGTAATCGGCTTCAACATTATCCAGGTTAGCTACATTACTCCATAGAGTAAATATTTCATCTGTGGTTGGTAATCGCCAGCCAAAATAGTCACCATTATCAGCCAATTGGGTCTCGACGTAACTATATGACTGACCGTTGTTAATACCAAAGTCCATCCATGCCAATCCGGTATTCGTATCGACGAAGCTGTCCTGTGTGAATGATTGGCTGTCAATAATTGACGAGTTTGCAGACAAATTGACAAGCACACTGAACAGTCCGAACACTTTTATTATATGTTTCATTATCATTTCCATCCTATTTATTACACAGCAACTTAAAAAGAGAGGCTGCTAACTGATTTTTGAAGAATGATAATTGGATACAGGGTCAAGAGTTGACCCTATGTGAATATTAATTACTGAAGCGGCATCATAAGGTTGGTCACCTAGTTAGAGCTAGTATGATTGCAGCGTATTAATTTAGGACGGGCTGGCACCTTTATTTGCAAAGAATTTGCGAAGTGCACAAAAAAACAAATAAGTTATTGATTATAAAAATTTAAAATAAACACAAGCTTTTCAAAATCCGTTGCTAGCGATAGCGTGGCGGTTCAAGTCCGCCCACTGGTACCATCTTCTTCTTTTCGAAGTAGATACTGAAACCGACTTTTGAGTCGGTTTTTTTGCGTCTGGAAGAAAGTTTTTGCTACGTACCATATTAGAACAACTACTACTCCGGTGCAGTTCCCTCTATTAGCATAGTTATTCTTTAGTTAGCGATTCATGTCTCACGATTTTTTACGCTACTTGTTATCGAAATGTCGTTAAAAAAGTATAGGCGCGTTTATTCGGAGCTCATCTTTGTCTAGATCGTAAGGGACTACGTGTAAAAGTAAACCTGGTTTAAATTCAAATGATGGAAGAGATTCAAGAAAATTTTCATTTTTAGGATAAATAAGCACTAGAGAGCCCTGCCCTTTGAGATACTTCTCACCGTAAGCGAATAACTGATACATATCTGATTGTGCTAGATAATATTTGTCTTTCGATGTATTAAGATTTTCGTTAATTATCTTCCACTTAGTATCAACAATAACAGCTATCTCACCATTGTCATAAATAGCGATATCTGGGCGCAAGTTGAACCAATTTTGTCCATTATGGCTTGTGAGTGACTCTCCTTTGATCTGGCCTTTGACTGAGAAGTGATTCGGTAATAATTTGCTTAGTTTCTTCTCAACATATCGCTCAAACAAAACTTCCATCGGAAATAGAAATGATACCCCCTCCGTATTGCCAGACATGGTAAGCGGAGACTCGTTGAAAAGTATTAATTTGCACCAGGATTCTAAATTTCGATAGTGAATTAGATTTCTGTCCGTCGACCAACGCTTAAAATCTTCATTGTGGTTATTTGATTTACTCACACCATCAAAGGCAAAGATAAGTTCTCTCGCTAGACGCTGATTTTGTGAACTTCTTGTCCATCTCGAAACAGTATTAACAGCAGACAAAATAAGCCTGTTTTCAGCTCTATTAACAGAAAAAGTATCGTAGGAAATTTGAAAGATATGATCTCTTCCGGGCCGTTGTCGCATCTGTTTGACTGTGTTCAACCGTCCTTTCAAAAAGCTTCTTTGAGCATCAACACGTTGATATTCACTACGCAAACCTTTTTTTAGTAGAAGAGAAACCTGTGACAAAAACTGTGAAATCAGCACTTCAATTAATGGCTGATTTACCACTTGAAGATGGGCATTATTGAATTGCTCTAGCTTTAAGTTTTCAACAACTGCCAACATTTTCAGTAGCGTTTTTCTTGAGGCCTCTATTGACGTTTGGTCACTGTAGATTTTCGGCAGAATCTCTATACGTGTACCGCACGGAGTGTCAAGTACACCGACAAAGTTAACAACTTGCAACGCGAGCTTCTTACCCATTCGCTTTACACGAACAAGCTCTCTACCAGCTATGCTTAAGCCGTTACTCATCAACCAATTAAACGCCGAAGTCGATACTTCTGCATGATCAGGTATAGCGTTGTTACCGGCTTCTACCAGTAATCCATATTCCTTAACCTGAACAAAAGATTTAACGTGGTTCATAACACGCTATATAGGCATCTGGATTGGTCAAAGCATAATCATTTCTTACAAACGCCTGCACCCCATTGGGCTCCCACTCACTTCCCATTAGTTCTGCAATTTCGCTCGTAGAATATTTCTCGATAATGAATCTATTATCGCTTTCAGCTTTATTACTTGCGGCTTTGAGATGGTCTCCTAACACTTGCCCAACCCTTTCCCAGTCTTCAAAGAAATACTCTTCCAATAGAGGCAAGATTTGAAGTTCAAATATTTCCCCTAACTTCTCAATAGTCGGCTCACTAATAAGAGGAAGAAAGAAACTGTGTCCTATAGTGTGCTCGCGATCGAACAACAATTCGATTCGTTGATTAATTGCTTTAGCTAGGCGCGAAATATCAATTCCCTGAATTTTGGGGATTGATTTTAGTAGCTCATAGTCAGGCATCATTTCAACAAATTCAAACCGCCGCCGAAGTGCAATGTCTACCTGAGCTAACGACTTATCAGCTGTATTCATTGTTCCGAGTAGATAGAGGTTTGAAGGCACACTAAATGGCTTTTTGGTATACGGAAGAGTCACAGATAAAGCATCTGGTTCACCTGCTCTTTTACTCGGCTCAATCAAAGTAATTAACTCACCAAAAATGTTGGCTATATTCCCTCGATTAATTTCGTCGATAATCAGTACCCTATTGTCACTGGACACCCGATCACCAAAAGAAAGTCCATTATCAATAATGTAAGCAACTAGTTGAGCCAATAAATTGCTGTAACCATTAACTAGGTATTTCTCTAAGTTCGTTTCTACTTTGTCGAATAACGTCTTATTTTTTATGTCTTCAGTAGTACTTTTACCATTTTTCACCAAGTCAACGAGCTCATTAATAATACTCATTGGTAACGGTAACCGAGAGCCATTAGGTTTCTTAAACTCAATGACTTCACTACTTATCGACGTAACTGCGTATCCAGAGATGTTCGATCCAACCGCTAAACTACCTTTTGCTTCGCCCCCGGTCAGTAAAGCCTGTAGTTTTGTTAAATCCAGAGTTGGTGGCTTTAAACTATAAATAGTTTGCTGCGAAAGATTTTTACTGAATAGCTCACTTGTTGGTAGAGACGGGGAATAAACTTTTAACCATCGAACTTTTCTTAGCTGGCAATAGTGACCAGTTTCATTTTCTTCGAAGTAATATTCACTAGTCACTTCAGCTATGGCTCTAAACTTTTGGTTTCCATCTGAAACAATGACTAAATCGCCAACATTCATATGGTTTTTAAAGTAGTTGATAGAAGTTACGTTGTAATCGTAGCTTTCGTTTTCTATCGTAAAGCCAGCATCACGGTATAGTTTAGTAATCTCTTTTCTGGAATCTGCTCCCGAAAAGTCTATCGTACCGCCATAACCTAAAGCGATATAATTATGTTCAATACAATGATCATAAACATATGCATCCTCACCTTGGGTGTTGCCTAAGGACATTTTCCAAACGTTCCGACTTGAGACATCGATAGAGAGATCACTCTCTTCAGTCACAACACGCGACGACGCAGCATCGCACATTTGCTTAAAAATACCTTCTTCTATGTCATAGCTTATTTTGCCATTTTCATCGGTATTAGCTTTGATGCCTTCAACAAAATCTTCGTAGCTAAAGCTCTGGTGAAAAGTAACAAAATTTATTCGATTAGATTTTACAAGCTCATCAAATCGCTGTTTTAAAGCAGCTCTGTTTTTTATATTTGTGGCCCAGAACTTTGGTTCAATGATCTCAATTGCTTTGCTTATTGTGGAATAAGTTTTTCCCGTTCCTGGTGGCCCATAAAGAATTGTATTAAGCGCTGCGGAAGATTTACTTGTTTGATAATGCTTTTCGTCATCAACGTCATCGTCATCGTCATCGTCATCGTCAAGGAGTAACATTGCTTTATGCTGCTTATACACGTCAAAGCCATATTCGATAACGTTTTTGCTTCCACGCTCAGCCATCAGTAATCGATATGCTTCTGGAAAAGTTGCTTTGGGTTTATTACTTATCTGTCGTAACGATTCAAGTTTGAATATATTTAAGAGGGCTGGGGTTCCCTGATTTTGATAAAGAAAAGCAACTTTCCATTTGAGTGTATCCCCCAAATCAATATTATCAATACCTTCAAGATCATCAGCCCCTACTAGTCGAATAATATCGATTAATTTAGCTTTTACGTTTTCAAAAGCGTCTTCTTCTGAATTACCAAACCGGCTAACCCAAGAATAAAGCTCTCCATGAGAGATGTGCTTCCTGTTACCTTTGGGCGGTTGTTTTCGCTTATAAATTCCAAATTTAGAAGCATCACCTCCTCTGATCGATCCTAATTCACGCGTTTTATGCTCTAACCAATAGGCAAAAGTGTCATAATTATCTACATCAATATATTCTTCTAACGTCAACTGGTTAATCTTTTCAACTGGCCAGCGCTCGAGGAATTGGTTTAGTAGGCTTTTTTGTTCTTCTAATGAAATTTCCATTACTGAGAAAAGTCCCTATTTTAATTGCAACATACTAACTTCGTTTCTTTGAACATAGCAATGCAGTGCTTTCAGCTTAATCTATTGCAAGCTACTTTTTAATCTATATACAGCCGCATTTCTTATATCCAGCTTCCCATTCTTTAAAGCGTTGTTCTAGAACTTTTTCGGCTCTCTCTTCTATGGCTAAAGGATCCAATTTTATGGTCACCCTTAAAGCTCTCAATCTCCTTAAACGAATGACTCTTTGTTATTTAACGCAGTAGTACTATAAAGGTAACTCACTTTCTTTAATCACTTAACCAATTGATTCAAAATAAATTTATACAATATCCCGTTAGTCCCCAACATAGTTACCAAAACACCACTAGTTGTTTAAAGTATAAAGGTCACTAAAATAAACCACCGGTAAGCAATAAGCTTTATTCAATTTTTTTGGAGTTTTGAGATGACCACAACAAAGACAGGTAATGTACTAATTATTAATGCACACCAGTATTACCCTTTCTCGGAAGGCAAGCTAAACGCATCTTTCGTCGATAAAGCAGTAACGCTGCTTGAAGCTAAAGGCTATAACACTCGCGAAGTGACAATGGCCGAAGAACACAACGTTGAAGAACAGTTGGCCCATCATCAGTGGGCTGACATCGTTCTTCTACAGGCACCAATCAATTGGATGGGGGTGCCATGGTCATTCAAAAAGTACATGGATGAAGTTTACACTGCGGGCATGGGTGGCGCCTTATGTGCTGGCGATGGTCGCGTTGCCGAATCACCGAAGAAAAACTACGGCACAGGCGGTACGCTTACCAACGTTAAATACATGATGTCTTTAACCTTCAATGCACCAGAAGAGTCATTCAACGACAGCGAAGAGTTTTTTGAAGGTAAATCTGTAGACGATTTACTGTTTCCAATGCATATGAATTTTAAGTTCTTTGGCATGAAGCCAATGGAAACTTTCGCAAGCTTTGACGTGATGAAAAACGCCGATGTGGAAAACGATTTCAAACGTTTTGAAGCTCACATTCACAAGCATTTTTAAGGAATTATCATGAGTACTGAATACACCAATAAGTTACATGCAGGTTCTGCTTTTCCCGATATTTCGGCAAAGCTGTTAAATGGTGACACTAAAAAGTTAGCGATATCTGAGAACGGTCTTGATTGGAAAATGGTGGTGATTTACCGAGGGCAGCATTGTCCACTTTGCACTCGATACCTCAATCAACTCGAAAGTGTTAGAGAATATCTTGCCGAAATTGGCGTAGACATCATTGCAGTGTCTGGCGACAGTGAAGCGCAGCTTGAAAGTCACCTGCCTAGATTGGATATCAACTTTCCAATTGCGTACGGCTTAACGATGGAGCAAATGGAAGAGTTAGGCGTTTATATCTCTGATCCAAGGTCGCCTCAAGAAACTGATCACCCATTTTCTGAACCCGCGCTGTTTGTTGTGAACAATGAAGGTAATGTGCACGTCGCTGATATTTCTAACAATCCATTTGTTAGACCTGAATTAGAGACATTAGTAAGTGGTTTGGGCTGGATTCGTAATCCTGATAACAACTACCCTATTCGCGGTATGCACAAATAAGCGCACTTATGAAGTTAGTGTCAGGGCTACTTGGCACTAACTTTATTATCTCGGCGCATACGCTTACTTATATATGTCCTTTCCCACCAGCAGACCAATTTAGAAACAATCTTTATTTGATTTTTATAGCGTAAACATTATATTAACGCTCGTCGAAAATTCGACATTCAAAATCAGAAAGGGAAATATAATGAAAAAAATAATTGGACTAGCTGCTGCAAGCCTTATTCTTACCTCAGGTTGTGCCACCATTCTTACCGAAGAAACACACAAAATAAACGTTACAACAACTAGCGGTGAAACGACTACAGTTACTGTTGACGGCATGTCTCAAACAGTGCCTGGCGTGGTTACTGTTAAGAAAGAGAACAAAGATAAAGTGCTAGTTGCTGACGATGCAAAATGTACCGACGTTAACCTAAACAAAGAAGTTGAATCTGCGTTTTTCATCAACATTCTTAGTGGCGGTGTATTCGGTTCGTCTACCGATTACGGCTCAGACAAAATGTGGAAATACCAAGATTCAGTAAGCGTACCTTGTAAATAAGATATGTTTACACGAATTCTAAAAGGAAGCATTCTTGCTTCCTTTTTTTTGATTTTCGCAGCTAATTCCTCGGCCAGTGACGTTACTCAAACTAGCTACTCGAAAGTTGATAGCGCAACGTTACAGCAAATAGCTAACGACCTGTTGTGGCACCTATTGTTACAACTTAAAGATGGGAAGCCAATAACTAACGACACCTCTATTTATATATCAAAGTCGTTCATCAGCCCGTTAGCCGAAGCGCAAGCTACCGTTGACCTTTTTCAGCGTAATACCCAAAACATTTGCAACTACCCTGCCCGTTTACGGCTGCTCAAGCGCTACATACCCGAATTTAAATCTATTACCCCTGCCGAGCACTGCGCAGAATATCGCAAATTTGTAGAAAGTGTTCCGGCCGATAGTATCAAGCTAATTTACGCCTCAGAAAATGTTACATCTGCTAGCTCAATGATGGGACATATTATGCTTCGGCTAGATGGAACTAACGATAAAGGCATTCCCGTTAAGCACGGTATTACGTTTTTTACAGAACTAGACTCTTTAAACGTTCCTCACATCATGTACGAAACATTGATGACAGGAAAAGAAGGCGTATTTAAGGTTGCTCCTTACCAAGAATTTGAGCAGTTTTATCTCTATGAAGAGCAAAGAAACATTTGGCGATATACGCTAGATTTCAACGAACAACAGCGCCACTTTGTGCAAGACTACATATGGGAATTGGGACAGCAGAGCCCCGCTTATTTTTTTCATATATTCAACTGTGCGACCGTTACTCAGTTGTTGGTTAATATTGCTCGTCCTGCTCATCTAAATCAGGTAGCAAGCTGGCTGACCCCTCTTGATGTTGTTAAGTTTGCACAAGCAAACTCCCTCATTGCATCAACCCAATTCGTACCTTCTAACAAATGGGAAATAACGACGTTAGAAGAAAGTATCGGCAGTAAACGTGCGTATGCCATATCTTCGCATTTAGCTCGCGCTCAGCTAGATTCATTATCACTTTCATTTGTTGAAACTAAATACGCACTGGCGCTTAATCAGTACTTTAGGTCAGCACAAACAATTTCAGAACAGAAATATCAAAAGAACTCCGCTGAAATTGCAGCGTTTGATGCTAAATATAAGCACCTTTCTTTAGACGTGTCTGAGCTCCCCGTTCCTTCCTCTCGCCAGCAAGAAGGTTATGTTGCTGCCGGTTTCACTCATCAAGACAGCCGTTCGTTCATGGCGTTTCGTGCCTTTCCTGTTGCAAGAAGGCTAGCCGACGACAACAGGAGCATGATTGGTGAAACCGAGCTTATCTTGGCCGACGTTGAGTTCAGAGTTGGTTTAGAGCAAAGCAACTTAGGTGATATCTATGTGGACAAGGCCATGCTTTACCAAATGGTGTCACGGGTACCTGTTACACAAAATATAAGCAACTGGTCATCATCATTTAACATTGGAATAAATCGCGTGCTAACCGGCGAGCGACAACGCAAACTCACTGTGCAATCGGAGTTTGGTTTAGGTTTTACACGTGAAGTAATGCAAGGTTTAGGGGTGTATAGCGACATCATTGTGGGTGCAGGCGCTAACAAGCACGAAGCATTTGTGTACGCCAAACCCGTTATTGGGCTATATGCATATACAAAACTGAATAGTAAGTTGGCGGTTAACTTAAGTAGGACCTACAACCAATATGGAAGTGATGAGCCAATCGATGCAGTATCGTTTAGCTTGCACCAATATGGTTTCGAAAACATCGCGTTAGATTTTGAAGTGAATATACAGAAAGTTGCCGATGAATATGAATCTAGCGCAGCTTTTATGTTGGGTTATCGGTTTTAACATTTTTTTGGGGCTTTCGAAACGTAACATCTAAAGAGGGTTCTAAAAATGAAAAGTGTCAGTGGGGTGTAAAACTAAATTAAGACAACTTAAATGACAGCATCGAATTCACGTATTGGTATCTTTTGGATTTACCATGAAAGGCTAATATCTAGGTCTATATTATTGTCGAAAGCAAAGTACAGTAGTCTGGGTATTGCCGACACATGTTTTAGCCATATAAGTGTTTGGGAAACCGAGAAAGCTTACCTTCCAGAATTTCCTACACTTATGAATTCCGAGTATCAGATGTTCCCTCGTGGACGAGTTCTCTTTGAGAAGAGATGTGCTACGTTTAAAATTTTTGCTGATAGCACTATTATTAAAAACAAGTGCAGTAGAAAACTCATTATCGACACTTTTTCATTACAGGACGAAAAATGTAAATGGAAAAGAGATACTCACTATGCGGTCTTTTGAATCGCTTACTAATGACTTTTATCTTACTTTTCAAACGCATAATCAATTTACCGGATACATTAACTCTTATCGTTAGGTTGCAATAAGTATTCGCGAGCGAGGTGAAAGCACTTATGAAAATGGTGCTTTCTGTGAGTTACTTGATAATTAAATAAATAATGTGGAAGAGCCCAGAGCATGGAAGACAACCTACTCGTAAATTTAAGAAAGTATCGACCTAGAGATAAATCAGATCCATTAGAGAACTTTTTAACAGAGGCATTTGCGCACTTATTGAAAAATAGCAGCGAGGTTATGATAGCTCTCTTAGAAGAGATTAATTCAAAATCAGCGCTCCCAAAAGCGTTCAATACCAATAACTATGAGGTCACAACTCAAGCAAATTTCGACGGAAAGTTTCCTGACATGCTTGTTAAGTGGGACGACGTAGTAATAGTTTTCGAGCATAAAGTCTATTCTGAATTGAGTTACTCTCAGCTCGATAATTACAGAGCCTATGCTGAAGAACATTTCAATTATCATCACGTTGTTCTTATAACTGCACGAGAGTATCAACATAAACAAAACCCCGACTGCGCTATTTGTTGGCATGATATTCACGAACTATTGGGTAAAATTAAGCCTTTAAAAAATGAAACAGCCAAATGGTACTTGGAGTCCTTCAAAGGACTTCTTCAAGCAGAGGGATTGGGTAAGATATCTCCTATCAATCAATTGGCTATTACGCATTACCTTGAAGCTAAACAGCTAGAAGAACAAATGCGCTCGCTTATCAAGCAAGCCTCTCTTGAACATATCCTTTGGCCTCTAGCCCAATTTTTGGCACCTACTGTAAAAGATCGACTTTCCGCTGTTGAGCGTCGAATTGGAATAGAGTTTTGTAGTTTTGGAAATGAGCAGAAGCTTGATTGGAAGCCAGGTATTTTCTGCGGCTTTTTGGCTGATGGTGCTGACCATAAATTTGAACACATAACGGGCAAACACATGCACGTCGGATTAATCTTCGACTTTCAAAAATCGTTACATAACTCGCTCCAATCAAGCACTACTTTTAAAGGGCTTAGAAGCGAGATCGCAGAAAGAATTAACGAGTTAAATGCATCGAACGTTAGTTATTCGCCCCATGATAATAAGTGGAAAGTGATTGATAATTTGAGCGCTGATACAAATGCCGAAGTAAACCTTTATCACCCTTTCGCTGTTTTGATGCGCATGGATGCATTTTTCTCTGAGTTACATGATTCTCCAGAGCAGCTTAATGAATTTATTCGTTCAATTAGTTTATTACAGGAGTTGCTTCTATCTTGTCCGAATTTCCAACCTTTCCTTGCAGAATTGAGTAAAAGTAAAGACGGATGATGTCTACTTTTTGAAAACAGATACTAAAGCAGGCCTATAGGCCTGCGTTCCTGACAAGACTTCAAAAGCTAAAGTATTAATGGATGAAATGTGAAACCCGAAAGAGCGTCATAAATTCCAGAGGTAGAAAATTAAACACCACACAAAACTGTTTAAATATACAGTACATTAATTTATCCTATTGAAGTGCTCTTCAATAGGATTTTTTATGCTCTCTCATTCTGAATTAAACCCGCAGCAGCAAGAAGCCGTGAATTACGGGTTGAGTTCCGTAGGAGCGGGCGAAACGGAGCTGAGCGATGAAACGCACCACCCGCTGTTAATTATTGCAGGCGCTGGCACAGGTAAAACTAACACTCTCGCTCACAAAACAGCACAGCTAATATTGCATGGTGTTGCGCCAGAACGAATTTTATTGATGACGTTTGCGCGAAGGGCTTCGTCGGAATTAAGTTCACGGGCGAACCGCATAATAGAGCGAACGTTGCGTGAGAAACAAAAGGCGTATCATCCGGTCACACTTCCTTGGATGGGCACTTTTCATTCAATCGCATCGCGACTGCTACGAGAGCACGCTTCACTCATTGGTTTAGATCCCGACTTTACGGTTATGGATCGTAACGACAGCGCGGATATGCTTGACTTGCTTCGTCACGAACTTGGCTTTAGCGGTGTCAATCGGCGCTTTCCTAAAAAGAAAACGTGTTTAGACATTTACTCTCGTTGCGTGAACGCGCAAGCACCGCTTATCGACATACTCGATACTCATTTCCCCTATTGTAGCGAGTGGGAAGAAGAGCTGAACACACTGTTTGCTCACTATGCGAAAACTAAAATTGAACAAGTGAGTTTAGACTATGACGATTTACTGCTTTACTGTTTTCACATGGCGCAGGTCGACGCTATTGCTCAAAAAGTAAGAGAGCAATTCGACAATGTGTTGGTAGACGAATATCAGGATACCAACGTTCTTCAAGCTGGCATTCTAAAAGGTTTCTTCCCAACCGGTGAAGGCCTTACCGTTGTAGGCGATGACGCCCAATCAATCTACTCATTTCGCTCAGCAACGGTAGACAATATCCTTAACTTTCCAACTGCATTTTCCTTGCCTGGCAATGTGATAACGCTACAACAGAATTATCGGTCACATCCGAACATATTGAACTTGTCTAATACCCTTCTTTCAGAAAGCGACGAAGGCTACAAGGTATCGTTGTTCAGCGAGCGTAAAAGCGGCCCTATGCCTAAGTGGGTAACCGTTGAAAACGACATGTTCCAAGCAGAGTATATTGTTGAGCGAGTTTTAGCAGCTCGTGAAGAAGGGGTCGATTTAAAACAACAGGCGGTGTTGTTTCGTTCAAGTTATCACAGCGATCGTCTAGAGCTTGAACTTACTCGACGTAATATCCCTTTCGTTAAACACGGTGGCCTTAAATTCCTAGAGGCTTCTCACGTAAAAGACATGCTTTGCATTTTACGTTGGGCAGACAACCCCAAACATAAAATATCAGCCTTTCGAGTGCTTAAGTTATTGCCAGGCATAGGTCCAAAGATAGCTGAGAGAGTGTTTAACAATTTAGAAAAGCACGACTTTGCATTGGGTAAATTGCGCAGCTTCGCACTTTCAGAGTCCGCGAAGCCTTCATTTCTTTCTCTTGTTGATTTGCTAGATAACGTGCACCACAACAACATTCCATGGACCGAGCAAACAAGCGCCATCGCAGCGTTTTACAAAGATTTATTGGAAGCTAATTATGACGATCATTTCACTCGCTATGGCGACGTTGAACAGCTCACAATGATCTCTGGGCAGTATTCATCGAGAGAGCGATTTTTAACTGAACTCACACTAGATCCACCGCAGAGCACAGGTGATCTGGCGGGCAAACCTTTGCTTGATGACGACTTTCTTATCTTATCGACGGTGCATAGCGCTAAAGGGCAAGAGTGGAAGCATGTATTTGTGCTAAATGTTGCCGATGGCAATTTTCCCAACGAGTACGCAGCGGGTGATAAACGTGCGCTTGAAGAGGAGCGACGCTTACTTTACGTAGCCATAACACGAGCGAAAGATGAACTAAGCTTGATTCAGCCTCTGAAATATTGGGTGCCAGAACAACAAAAGTTTGGTGACAAGCATGTATACGGTGCCAAGAGCCGTTTCTTAACCGATGCTGTTTGCGCTTGCATGGAACCCATCGCTTACCCTAAGCGCACTGCTTCAGCCAGTGAAAAGAAGATAGCCAAAGGCGCTATAGCCGATATAAAGAAAAATATTCTTGGGATGTGGAATAATACCAGTCCGCATAGATAATTCCCCCCCTCAGCCAGAGTTACAATGTTCGTAATCAAGGCGTGTTACAGCAGGTGAAGTGGTTCTACATCAAGGTGACACAACAAAGAGTACGGACATTTAAAGAAAAATGACGCGCCCCGTCATAACACTGAAATAAACTCCCTGTAGCGTGAAGTATCCAGTGAAAGAGTCTTCAACGGCTCAGCTTCAAAAACGCTAAATGCTCCAATACGAGTTTTCATGAAGAAATTGAAACGCTATCAATATGAAAGATATGCCATTCTCTGCCAACTCGCCTACCCTGATGCCGACGAGCAATACCAAAAAATCTTAGATCCTTTTTATGAACGCCAGCTAGTCGATAAGTACGGAAGAATGAGCGTAAGAATTTTGTGGGTCGAGAATAAAAAAGAGGTCATTATCGTTTTTCGCGGATCATTGGGGGTAAGAGATTGGCTAGCGAATTTATTCTTCATCCCAAACAAACTCAATCAGTTAAACAGAAAATTCTGGGTCCACTGGGGGTTTGCGCGGCTATTGGCTCAACCTATGTATTCCAGCACTAAGACATCCAATGAAGCATTACCACTGAGAGAGCTACTTGTAAAAGTGCTTGAACCACTTAGGCAGCAAGGCAAGCGCTTTACATTCATTGGCCATTCGTCCGGCGGCGCAGTAGCGGTATTAATGGCTGATTACTTTGAGCGTTTATACGCAAAATCAGTAAAAAGGGTAGTGACTTTCGGACAGCCCGCAGTGGGCACGCGCTCTTGGTATAAGCACTACACGCTACACCATAGAACGTATCGCATTTGCTGCGATTTAGATGTAATAACCTTTATGCCGCCCTTCCCTTTTTACTTCTGGCACGTTGGCAAGATGCTGTGGCTGCACGATGATAAAATTTACGAAAACACGCCTACCCATAAACGCTTTTTGATGTCGCTTCACAGCTGGTTGTTACGCCCAATTACCTATCACTACATGCGAAAATATATCCGCAACAAGTCGCTTTTCGATGAGCATTAGAACGATCATTTTCGACCTACAGTGCGTAATTTAAAGGTACTTGATTATTCAATCCCGCACAGCACTGCGTAAGAGGTAGGCTTAAAGAAATGTCTTCACTGTCAATCAAACGAGCAAAAGCGGCACTCAAGAACGCGTTTATCGGCGACGCGTTGGCTATGCCGGTACATTGGTATTACAACCCAGCAGATATTTATAAGGCATTTCCGTTAGGGATAGAGCAATTTGAGGATGCGCCATCATTTCATCCGTCTTCAATAATGTCGCTACATTCCACGCAGCAAGGTGGGCGCGCGAATAAGGCATCTGCAAATCAAAAAGAGATAGTGGGCGACGTTATTCTCAAAGGTAAAAGGCAGTATTGGGGCAAGGACAACATTCATTACCATCATGGTATGAAAGCGGGAGAAAATACACTCAATGCACATTGCGCGCGTATCGTTTTATCATGCGCACTTAAAGGGTATGACGAAAACGAGTTTTTAACTCAATATATTAGCTTTATGAGCGCTGATGAACCCAAACATCCTGACACATACGCTGAGTCTTATCACAGAGGCTTTTTTGCGAACTTAGAACAAGGTACTCCAGCACACAAATGTGGGGCGGTTACACATGATACGGCTTCAATAGGCGCTTTTGTGTCGGTAACACCTCTGGCGGTAGTAGAAGCAAGCAAAAGCACAGCCCTTGAGGACATCAAACGTCTGTGTCGTAGTCACCTTTATTTAACTCACCCGGATGAGTCTTTAGCATCGGTGTGCGATTTCTATGTTGAGTTAATCTACAAATTAGTGCATCGCGAAGGTGAATCACCCAAGGCCATTTTAGAAGATATTGCCCGTAAATCTGCACACATGAATTTGGCTGCGATAGCGGCAAAAAGCAAAAGCGATATCGAGATTGTTGGTCGTATGTATTCGCCAGCGTGTTATATCTCAGACGCGTGGCCCGCTGTTTTGTACTTCGCTTACCGTTATGCTGATACGCCTAAGAAGGCGTTGATTGCGAACACCAACGTGGGGGGCGACAACGTGCACCGCGGTTTTGTATTGGGGGCAATAATGGGGCTAATTCAGGCGACGGAAATATCCCAATGGTTTAGTGAATTAGCTGACAAAAAGGACTTGGAAGCGCTAATTAACCTTCTTGATGAACGGTAGCTAAGACACAAAAGTCTGGTAGACCCAGTCGCAAAATGAGCAAATGGCATTCACTGTCCGGTAGCGTATTCGCGCAAAAGCGCCTTACAACGCTACCGTTTCCCCTGTTCTCGCCGCCTTAAATATAGCGTTCACAATGCGGATATCGGCCAGACCTTCATTGCCAGTCACCATAGGTTGTCGTCCATGTAATATGGCCAGTGCATCGTTATCCATTTGCAGCGTTTGCTGCATACCGTTTATAGGAGCCAGCGTTTTTCCATCAGACGTGGTGCCCGTTACCCCGCTGTAGCTCTGCATGGGTTTAAGTTGATACCAGCCCTTTTCACAATCAGCTTTAAAATGGTTAAACCCTTTCACTACACTGGTACCGCAATCGGCCACTAGTCCGTCGCCAAAATCCATCGTAAACAAGGTCGTTTCATCAACCTCAGTAAACGTCTCTGGAAAGCGCTGTGGTGGATGACTTCCCGTTACCGCTAATGGCTCACGGCCCGTTAAAAAGCGTGCGCCGTTTATCGCGTAAACGCCCATATCATAGAGTGCACCGCCGCCCATGTGCTTTTTCATTCGCCAGTTGTCAGGCGCTCTTCCTTGTCCTGCATAACCAGCGAAGCTCGATACCGCGGTCAAGTTTCCATACGGCTTGGTTTCAAGATACTGATGAAAAGTGCGAGTATTGGGTTCGTGCTGCATGCGATAGCCTATCGACAACTGCACGCCATTTTTGTTACACGCATCTATGATAGCTTGGCATTCCTCGCTATCCATGGCCATTGGCTTTTCACACCACACATGCTTTCCGGTATTTGCGGCTTGTACCGCAAAATCCTTGTGTGTGCCAGTAGGCGTTACAACGTAAATAACATCAATATCGTCATTATTCGCAACATCTGCCATGGTGCTGTACGTGTACACATTACTGTCTTTAATGCCGTACTTTTGCTGCCACTGCGGGATCTTACTCTCGCTCCCCGTGATTATCCCCCGTAATTCACAGTGTTTAGTGTCCTGTAAGGCAGGGGCGAGTAAATTTGTGCTGTAATTGCCCAACCCTAACAGCGCCACCCCTATTTTCTTTTTCGAAGGCTGTGCCATTAAATAAGGACTGTGCGCAACCAGCAAACCTGAACCTGCTAGTTGAAGGAAGTGACGACGAGTAATGCGGGGCATTAGTACTCTCCATTAAGAAATTAATCCGTGCATGGTTTTAGTAGTACCTTTCTTACTCAGAAAGATCACAACACCGTTGCGATATTATCGAATGTGTTACCTGTAACACCATCGAAGGTTTATAGCTGACAACCAATACAGCTTTAAAGCCCTATGGCGCATCGTGCCGTTTGGTAACGCGAAACGATTTACAACAAAATCAGAGAAAAGCAGCTCACTTTTATCGACAACATAATTTACTGTTTGCGCTTTGCTCGCCAAGCTTCTGCCACGATAGGTTCAAGGTCGCTTAAATCCAAAGGTTTAACAAGGTGATGGTCAAATCCAGCTTCTTTCGAACGCTGGATGTGCGATGGTTGTCCCCATCCCGTTTGCGCGACAAATACTGTGTCAGCTAACGCGCGATTTTGACGAAGTGCCGTACATAATTCGTAACCATTCATACCCGGCATGCCGATATCCAACAACACTAAATCGGGCGTGAAAGACGCGACAGCCTTTAATGCGGATGGCCCATCTTCCACTACTTGAACCTGACACCCTTTTGCCTCCAATATCCATCCCATGGTAATAGCGGCATCTTGATTATCATCGGCAATTAAAACGTTGAGCTTTTCAGCGGTAGCGTCTACTAAGTCATGGGCCTTTTCCGGTTTACTGGCTAATTTGGGTACTTTACTTAAAACGGGTAAGGTAACGATAAACGTTGTGCCTTTATCAACGCCATCGCTTTGCACATTTACCGTTCCATCGTGCAATTCAGTGAGTTTCTTCACTAGAGTAAGGCCAATCCCCAACCCGCCTTGAGAACGTTCAAGGGCACCATCTACCTGAGTAAACATATCGAAAACCGATTTTAGTTTGTCTGCTGGAATGCCCTCTCCATTGTCTTTAACTGCAATGGTAACCTTGCCATCGCAAGTACTGATGCAGACCTCGATATTGCCACCCGGCGGAGTGTACTTTGCAGCATTGTTGATAATATTCGAGAAAATCTGCGACAACCGGATAAGGTCTCCGTTTACCCAAACGGGCTCTGCTACTTTTTCCACCAGCAGCGTATGCTGTTTTTCATCAATCAGGGGCTGAATAGTCTCAATCGCCGTATCCAGAATCTCACACAAGTTCACAGGTTTTCGATGAATTCGAATTTTCCCTCGGGTAATTCGTGACACATCCATAAGGTCATCAACAAGCCGTATCATTTGCGTTACTTGTCGTTCGACTCGACCGAATGCCTCACTCTTCTGATTTTGGCTGTAGTCGTCTGACTGCAGAATTTCCAACGCATTGCGAATTGGTGCAAGCGGATTACGTAATTCATGTGCCAACGTAGCAAGGAATTCATCTTTACGGCGATCGGCCTCTTGAAGCGCGTCTATCGCATTTCGTTCTCTCGTGGTGTCTACACCCACTCCCGGAAAACGTTCCGGCTCACCAGAGCTGTTATAAATGACTCGTCCTCTAAATGAAGCCCAGCGGACAGTGCCGTCTTTTTGTAAGATACGGTATTCTTCATCAAATGGGGTGCGGTTATTAATACTTTCACAAATAGCAGCCTCACACGCTGCTAAATCGTCTGGGTGGATATATTGTTTGGGCACTTCAATGGCTACACCGTTTTCAGCCTCATCGCTACTGAGGTTAAAGAGTTCTCCCAAACGCTCATCTGCCGTGAACAAGTTTTGCTTAATATCCCAATCCCAAATACCAAAGCTGTGTGATGCTTCCAGTGCTAAGCGTCTGCGAGACTCTGCTCGCTTAGCCATTTCTTCAGCGTGTTTACGCTCAGTAACATCTCGCGTCGAACCAGCAATGGCTTCAACGTTTCCGTCTTCACCAATAACAGGAACAAATATGTAGTCATATATACGGCGACCGTGAGTACCGGTAAAAGGAACATCACTACGAATTGGTTGCTTTGTTTCAATTACCTGACGAATCTCCTTCATGTGCATATCTGCATGCCAAGGTTCGTACCCAAGCTCTAAACATGTTTTGCCAATCGCTTCGTCCCAACTCAGCCCCCACATTTGCAGTAACGCGTCGTTGGCATACGTAAAATGCCCCTCAAGGTCGAAGATATAAAGCAAATCGGGCGTATTCGACAGAGCCGTTTCGTAAAGCCTGCGCTGTTTATTAAAAGACTCAATGTTCTCCAGTAACGCCGACTCGGCAACCCGTCGAGCGCGATTTTCGTTGTTGCGCTCGATAATGATTGCAGCGGTTTTAGACAGTGCATTAATGACGTCAATGTCATCGGGTAATGGGGTAAATCGCTCGCGATGAAATAAACAGAAAGTGCCCAGTACCGTACGACTTTCTGCAGATAAAATGGGACGACACCAAAATGATTGAAGTCCTAATGCCTGAGTGGAGAGACTAAAATCACTCGAATCAGTTTGGGCGTTGATGTGAATATTCACCACATCACGAGTTTGACAACACTTTCCTAACGGCGTTAGATCATCGATTGTAATATTCTTGAAGTACCGCCTAGTTTCTTCTGGCATCGACGGTGCAGCCGCGCTAATGAGTGATAATCCATCTTCAGATACCAAGGATATTCCACTTACAGCTTGAAAATCTGTCACCTTTTCTACTGCATTGACTAAAACGGTCAACACATCTTCTAGTGTAGCGCCAGATAACGCGAGTCTCATGGCATCTCTTTGAGACTGAGAAATGATCTGTAGCCTGCGCTTCATAGAGAAGTCATGAAACGAAAACCCCACTACACCTGCCGCAACGGGGAAAATGGTGAGCTTGAACCAGGCGTGGTCAATACCAAACCGAATTTCCGTTGTTTTACCGGGTTCCTGTTTTACTGCCAGTTCGAACTGTTGAGTAATATTCGGTACTTGCGACTGAGGAAACAAACTAAACACCGAGCTGTCGAAAAGATCAGTTTTGTCTACACCACAGATGGAACGGGCCTGATGGTTAGCGTAAATAACGTTGCCTTTAACATCGGCAAATATCACCGCATCAGTTATATTTTCTATAAGAGCTTGAAAGGGGATGTCGTCGGTAAAAGAAGATGAAGCCTTACTTATTGGCTCAGACATAATTCGCTCAAATAATGCAGAAAAAATTATACTAAAGTAGAAATCACTATTTAGCTAACGATTTACGTTAAGCAGTACAAAGCGACTTCTCTAGCGGTGCGGTAAGTGAACTTAAATGATTAAATTTTCGTAACACTTACGCTGTTACTAGTAAAAGTTCTACCAAGATCACTTTCTACCAAGGCTAAGACATGGACAACGCTGGCTCGAATCAAGATAAAGGGAACGGGAAGTATGCTGGGAAGTTCCCCAAAATAGCCCAACAAACCAGACTGCTAAATATTCTTGTGATTTTTGCTGTCATTTATACGTTGTACCTTGCCAAGTCTTTACTTGTTCCTCTTTTCTTTTCCGCCTTTGTTGCTCTGCTTTTGAGCCCTCTTGTCGCATTCGCACGCAAGTTATTCATACCTCGCACACTGTCTGCAGGAGCCCTGATTATTTTGCTGGTCGCGCCGTTTACATTTTTAGGTATAGAGCTGGCTGAGCCGGCAGAACGCTGGATGCAATCTCTCCCCAAAATTGCTGCCGAGATATCCAAAGAAATTGAAGAGATAAGCAGCAACATCGACGCTTATGCAACGCCTCCAGCTGAACCCGTTGAAAAAGAACGTTCATTCTTTAGCTGGTTTGGTGACGATGAGAAGACACCTGAACTTTCTCCATCACAAGACAATACAAACTCTGTGACGGACAAAATTAAACAAAGCGGAATAGATATTGGGCTCACACTCTTCAGTAACGCGCCATTTTTACTGGCACAGGTGCTCGCCTGTATCGTTTTAATTTTCTTCTTGTTGGTTTTTGGCCCCAACCTATTCAATGTTTTTGTAAGAGACTTCCCCATAGTTACTAACAAGCGACGAACGCTGGTATTGGTAGATCAAATTCAAAGGGAGCTGTCTTCGTATATCGTCACCATCAGCATCATAAACTCATGCTTAGGATTAGCTACAGCAGGCGTGTTTTACTATTTAGGAATAGACGATGCGTTACTTTGGGGAGCGCTGGTTGCGCTGATGAACTTTGTCCCTTACTTGGGTGGTGTGGCGAGCTGCGTGGTATTGCTGGTAGTTGGGCTTGTGCAGTTTGGGCTTACCAGCAGTGCATTTCTGCCTGCGGGTCTGTTTTTAATATTGAATATCATTGAATCACAGCTCATCACGCCCGCGGTGCTAGGAAGAAGTATGCAGCTTAACCCATTAATAATCATAATTTGGATAGCAATAACGGGTTGGCTATGGGGTGTGGTAGGCGTTTTACTTGCCGTGCCTATACTAATGTGTTTTAAGATCATTCTCGAAAATCTAGGCGTATTTGATCACTGGATTAAACTTCTCGAGTCAAAATAATTTCACTCTCTTTGCCCCATCAACCACGTTGCATGGATAGCAGCGTGTGCGGACTTTTACCTAGAATCTAGGCACAAAGCACGATAGTCCTCTTCAAATAAAAGACGAAATGCATATTTTAAAGGAACATATCCTGCCTTTTTAAAATGTAAATAGTTATCATATTCGTTGTCTTTTGATTTTTGGAGCTCCCATGAATTTGCTTAAAAGTGCCTTGGCCGTGATGATCGGCCTGTCGTGTGCAGGCGCGCCTGTATATGCACAGACAGAAAAAAATAATAATAATGATGACATTGAGCATATTACTGTTGATGCATCTCAGGTTGAATTACGAGATAGCTTTGCAGGAGGCCAAGTATCTCGCGGTGGTCGTGCGGGTATTTTAGGTAATCTCGACATGATGGACTCTCCATTTGCAAGCACCAACTTTACCGCAGACATCATAAGGGAACAGCAAGCAAGAAGTATCGCCGATGTATTGCAAAACGATCCGGTGGTTCGTGTGGCAAAAGGCTTCGGTAATTTTCAAGAGCTATACGTAATGCGCGGGTTTCCCGTTTATTCTGACGATATGACTTACAACGGATTGTACGGTGTTTTACCTCGCCAATATGTTGCTGCCGAGTTGTCAGAACGCGTTGAGGTTTTCCGTGGCGCCAGTGCATTTCTAAACGGCGCAGCACCGGGAGGGAGCGGCTTAGGTGGTTCGGTAAATATAGTGCCTAAGCGCGCGGGCGATGACCCATTAAACCGTGTAACGCTTGGATACGAGTCTCAAGGACATTGGTATGGCGCAGCAGATGTAAGCCGCAGATTTGGCGACGACAGCCAAAGTACCGGCGTAAGAGCTAATTTTGTACAACGAGGCGGCGAAACAAGCATCGATAACCAAGATCGTGAATTGAGCGTTGCTGCTATTGGCATTGATCACGATAGCGATAACTTCCGTCTTTCTTTGGATTTGGGCTACCAAGACCATCAGGTTGACTCACCACGCCCTGCAGTCACTCCTGGCAGTGCAATTCCAGAAGCGCCTGACAGCGACACCAATTTTGCCCAAGAGTGGACTTACACTAACGAGCGTCAATTTTTCGGTGCGGTTCGTGGAGAATACGATTTTACCGACAACATCACTGCATGGGCGGCGTATGGTTTCAGATCTGGTGAAGAAGATAATGTGTTTGCTAACCCTAGACAGGCAGAAGCAAATGGCGACTTTTCCGCTTACCGTTTTGATAACGTTCGAAATGATGAAATTCGCTCAGGTGAAGTGGGCCTAAATATCGAATTCAAAACCGCAAGCGTGGGACACACGATCATTACGTCTGCATCAACGTTTTCTCTAGAATCTGAAAATGCCTATGCGTTTTCTGATTTTAGCGGCTTTGCTGGAAATATTTATAATCCGGTAACGGCAACCATGCCCGATGCTGATTTCTTTATTGGTGGCGATCTTAGCAACCCACTAATCACAGAAAAAACAGACCTTTCAAGTTTTGCTCTTGCAGACATGATTTCGTTTAACGATGGAAAAGTTCTCTTAACCCTTGGTGGTCGTGTTCAAAACATTGAAACCCGCACGTTTGATTACAATACAGGTGATGAGTTGTCAGGGTACGACGAATCTCAATTCACGCCGGTTGTGGGCATTGTTTATAAATCGTCAGAACAGGTGTCTTATTACGCCAACTATATCGAGGGACTGCTTCCTGGTGAGGTAGCGCCTGCGTCAAGCGGTGGTGAACCAATTGAAAACGCGGGTGAAGTTTTTGACCCATACAGCGCCGAGCAAATAGAAGTAGGTGTGAAATATGATGCTGGGCAATACGGTGGTTCATTGAGTGTTTTCAATACCTCAAAACAAAGCTCAATTGTTGAAGACAATGTTTTCAGTACCGATGGTGAACAGCAAAACCAAGGGCTTGAGTTAAGCGTATTTGGCATGCCAACTTCAAATTTACGTATTTTGGGCGGATTCACTTGGCTCGATGCGGAAATGACGAAAACTCAAGACGGTACACTAGATGGCAAAACGGCCATTGGTGTTCCTGATTTACAAGCTAACATTAATCTTGAGTGGGATGTTGATGCCCTTCCAGGGCTTACTGTCGATGCACGTGCGGCCTATACGTCGAAACAATATGCCAGTGCCGACAATAGCCTTGAAGTCGATGCATCTAATCGTTTCGATTTAGGCGTCCGTTACAGCTTCCTTGCAGGAATGACCGACATCACACTTCGCGCTCGTGTAAATAACGTCTTTGACAATAATTACTGGGCGTCGGTAGGCGGCTTCCCTGGCTCAAACTACCTTGTATTAAGTGAACCTCGGACATTCAGACTGTCTGCTTCATTCAATTTTTAACGGGTTAAGTTATGCTACTGTCAATCGCTGCCTTTTTAGGCAGCGCATTGGCGATAGGTTTGTTTTACCGCGCTTGGCAAAGCACACAGATCGCCTTTAAACGTATAGCTAAACTCTCGGCATTGTTGTTAATGCTGGCGAGTTTAAGCCTTTGGGTTACAGAGTACGGCCCTGAATTAGGTACCTGCTACGCCGTGGTCGCTTTGTCGTTACAAGCATGGAGTTGGATTTATCTCGCCCGACAACGAATAAGTAAAGATGTAAAGCGCGTCGATTTACCGTTCGCATCTGGATTGACTACCCCGTCTACCGCTATTGCTTTTAACGCCCTCGTAAAACTACTTGGCAGTGTGTTTTTAAGTGCTATTTGCGCCATGTTAGTTACCGTAGTGTGGACAACAGCGCTTAGCATGAGCAAAGTAAACCAGATTGCACTGGGAATTTACACCATGCCTCTATTATGGGGATGTGGCGCATACTGGCTGTGTGCAGACAGTAAACTATGGCGCCCGGTTGGGGTGTTGAGTGTACTTAGCGCGTTAAGTTACTTCTACTTGTATAGTATATAAAATGAGTATTTCTATTTCTCCCAGCGCAAATAAAAGCGCCTTAAAAAGTCACGCTTGGTTAGGACTAGCCGTTAGTGTGTTGATGTATTGGGTGTGCTTTTCAGGCACTTTATCTGTTTTCTCTCAAGAACTTCTGCGATGGGAACAACCCCATATTGCAGATAATCTAGACTACACCCCTGGCAGCATTCAAAATGCTTATGAACGCTTTCTCACAATGAAAGAGGGTCAAACACAGGGAAACATTGTCATTCGCTTGCCTACGCACGATTTGCCACGCGCACGCATTAGTGCAGACGGTGAGTATTGGAATATTTCTCCAACCGGTGAATTAAGTGAACCATCCACAACCCCTATTACTGATTTGATCGTTGATTTACACACCGCTCTTCATTTGCCAGAAGACATCGGAATGATGGCCGTCAGTGTATTGGGTGCTATTTTGAGTGCATTGATTATCTCTGGCATTGTTGCTCACAGACGTATTTTTAAAGATGCCTTCCGCTTGCGAACAGGCAACAACGAGCAGCTTACACAAGGCGACTTACACAATAGAATGAGCGTGTGGGGCTTGCCATTTCACTTGATGATTGCGCTAACCGGCGTTTATTTTGGTTTAGCGTCGTTTTTAACGTCCATTTATGCCGATACCTTATATGAAGGAAACAAGCTTGATCTGTTTGCCGACATCTATGGTTCATCAATTCAGCTTGAACACCAGCCAGCCATTGCGAATATAGAAAAAGCGCTGACCGACATAATGAAAATGGAGCCCAATACCCAGCCCATTTTTGTTACTTTGGAAAATGCGACCAAAGACAATCAGTATATTCTGCTCGGCTCGCAGCACTTGGATAAGCTCATTTATTCAGAACAATACCGCTTTGATGCCAGTGGACAATACATCGATAAAGTCGGTTATTCAGATGGTGATGCTGGCCAACAAGCGATATTTTCTGTATATCGCATACACTTCGGCCACTTTGGTCCAGAAGCAATGAAGATATTCTTCGGATTAATGGGGTTCGCGTTAACCATTATTTCTGTCACCGGCATAAACTTGTGGCTGGCAAAACGCGCTAAACAAGATGCCTTAAACCAGCTTTGGCTGGGTTTTGTGTGGGGCACGCCTATCGCATTTATTTGGGCTGCATTGTTAGAGTTAACGCTGGCGCTGCCTACAAAACCTGTTTTTTGGGTAACATTGACAGCTATTCTTATCGCTTCACTAATGCAAAAAGTGCTTATGAAAACTCACCTGGTGCTGTTGAATTGTCTCGCCGCCTTGTTAGTTGTATTGGCCATTACTCACTTTGCTGTTCACTACCCTAGTTCGTTAGTCATGAACTCGCTCGTTATAGACAGCGCGTTTATCGTTTTTGCCCTGTGCGTATGGCGCTACCTATACTCGCGATTAAAGAAAGGCTGGAATGTATAGGCACATTGGTTCTAATGGGATCTGATAGAATTGAGGCAAAGTGAACATGCTTACTTATACCAATCCGGTATGCGGATTGGTATTGTTGTCAGCGTGGTCAACAGTAAAAAGCCTTCCATTTGGAAGGCTTTTTCTTTCTAAAGTATGTTAAGAAACGCCACCAGCGCATTTATTTCATCATCGCTTAAATTAAGTGGCTGTATAAGCGGGGTCGTTTTGGGATAGTGCGGATCCATTGCGTTCTTTCTATTCGGTTTTGGCCTAAAGCCTCCCGCATTGTATTGTTCAATCATGGGTCTGAATTGCACAAACAGCCCGTTGTGCATCCAAGGGCCAGTTTTAGAGACACCTAATAGTGATGGAGTTCTAAACTTCCCAATGTCCCGTACATTTTGAGTGAACTCACTTCTTCCCAAATCCTCAAAAGACAAGCCGTAACGGTGAAACCCTGTAACGTGGAAATCATTATCGCTAAGCAGTGCACCTTCGTGACATGTCATGCATTTCGCTTTCGTTCTAAAAAGGTGTAATCCTTCTAGCTGAGATTCAGAAAGCATAGCTTGTGCTTTTTTAGGCGCTTCTTGAGCCAAAGCAATAAAGCGTTGATACTTCGAGTCTGGCGGTGGGATTGTACGTTCAAACGCAACTAGAGCCATCGCTAACATCGCTGATGTGATGTGCTCTTTTCCGTAGGCTTCGTCAAACGCTGCTTTATAGTCTGTCGAAGTATTTAAGCGCTTTAGTGCTTCTTCCAATGGCAAATCCATTTCTATTGGATTTTCTATTGGCTTTAACGCTTGCTCAGTGGCAGTTTGCGCCCGACCATCCCAAAAAAAGCTTTGCCAGTGGTCAATACCAAAAATAGCCGGCGTATTGCGATTGCCTATCTGCTCTCTCACTCCTTTAGCACTTCGCAAGCCATCTTGGAATGACAGCGACTTTACATGACAGCTTGCACAGCTCACCGTATTGTCTCGTGACAAAATAGGGTCGTTAAAGAGTTTTTCACCTAGCTTTATTTGTTTTTCAGTCGCCAAAGAGCCGATTGGCGTTAGCGGCGACAAAGCGAGTGGCGCTTGGCCATCAGCGGTTATCGCTGCTGGCCATCCGTCAATAGGCGCGGCATACCATTCTCGCAATGCGTCGCCAGCAACCGCTGTTGTTACCAGAAAGCTGCAAGCAGTGGCGAATAACCTGATTAGTGCCATTGATAACCCACTTCAAACCAAATTGAACGACCGGTCTCTATACCCGAAGTGCCTGAGGTAACGGAATAAGTTCGAGCGTCAAAGAGGTTTTGAACATCTACTCTAAACCGCAGAGCATGATCGCCTACTACTTCAGGTACCCAAGTAGCAGACGCATTAACCAAAAAGCGACTTGGAACGTTCACTAGCTGATAAACAGGAACATTAAGTACCTCTTCACCATCACAAATAGAACAAATACGCAAAAGCTGTCCGCTAGACTGCACATCGTCAGTAGCAACATAATCGTCAAATGCCTGGCGATAGGAGCCTGTTACGCTAGTTGTGAAGGTGTCGGTCCATCCTGTTGTCCAGCCCACATTAAACGCCAACGGCTGTGAAAACTCAGTTTCAGCAAGGCGTAAATTATTAAGTGTCGTTTCGACATAGGTAAAGCCTGTATCTTTATCTCCGCTGCGTAAAAAGATAAGCTCATCAATAGGCGCAACATCTACGTTTTCTTCGTCGAAACTGACTTCTTCACTTATTTGGTAGGTGGTATTAAACCAAAAACTACTGGTATTAAATTGCCATGCCCACGAAAGCGAAATACGGTCGTTTTGGCCTTTACCATTATTGGTTTGCGTACGGTAGTAGTAACCGTCCTCAGGGTTGTAAACGGGGTCGCCGCTCACGGAAATCTGATCGCGACGCCAGCGTTTCACATACTCAATGGCGTAATTCCCCCAGTCAGTAGCTTGCTTCCAACCAAGTACAATTTCATCGTTGTAAGGCGTATCCAGGTTTTCAAAACGATAGCGATAATCGCTGGCACCAGATAGCGGTGACCAACCTTGAAGGTCGCCATTTAATGCAATGCTTCGGCGTTCCAGCTGATAAGGCAGCTGTGCTTCTCGCACTGCGTAAGAAAGTAGGTTGGTATCGTAATAACGGTTCGCACCAAAAGTAATGAGCTTATCGCCATCGCCGAATAAACGGTAACCGCCGCTAATACGGGGGGCAATGTTTACATTCTGTAGAAAGTCATCGTAATCCGCACGCAGCGCTGCGTTTAGTGTTACGTCGCCCAAGTCCATGCTGTCAGTAACGTGAAACGAAACATTTTGCACATTTACATCGATGTATTCTTCAGGATACACGCTTCTCAATGCGAAATACTGAGGAGACGCAGTCACAATATTTGAATACGCCAATACGTGATCAGGATTGGTAAAATCTAGAGGCTGTCCAAGCTGTGCCTCTAATTCTTCTATGGTCATTGACGTCGTTAAAGCTACGCAGTCGAACACCGCCCCGTTACAGTTCAGGTTACTCACCCCAGTGATCGGTGAGTTGTACACGTAGGTATCGTAATACCGCTGTCGCTCCAGCGACTCATTATTATACTGAAACCCAGCTTTTATGCTGTGTTCAATATCCAACCAGTTAAACGCGTTAAACCTGACTAAATTATCAAAAAAGAGCGTTTGCTGAGTTTTGTCCAAGTCGCCGTATCCACCTTGGTTCGACACAGCGGCTTCTTGCGTGGGATCTCCTATTCCCCACTCCCTTCCAATAGCTTTAGCCCAAGGATAGTAGTGAGGGTTTGCGTAGCGCGTATTGTAACTCTCTGCGAAGCTAAGCGTTGACTCAAGCGCAAAACTATCAAAACCGTGCTCAACTTTAACACTACTACTGAATCCGCCGCCTTCAATTTCAAAGTCGCTGTCAATTGCATTGGCTATGATGTCGTTGCTTGTATACGGCGAATAGTTAGCCGTTAACGTGAGCTTATCTACCCATAGATTTCGTTGGGTAAGTTTAACCAGTACGTTGGCGTTTTCGCGCTCAGTAGCAACCGGTTGATTTAGGCTTAACTTTGATATTTCACTGGTGGTGTAATTTGCTGAAACCAGCAAGTGGTAGTATTCGTTCAGCGCTTTGGCAAAATTAACGTTTAATATCTGCTTTTCAAAGGCAGGCTCATCAGGTGCCTCTTCATTGGTTTCGGTCACATCTTCAGCTAAAAAGGTTTTATAGCTATTCCAATCGCTTCGAGAAGTGCGATAGTTAAAACCAAATTCGGTTTCTTTGTAGCTTTCGCGCGTTTCTACATCTACCACGCCGCCGCTGAAACTGCCGTATTGGGCAGGCACATTGTTGGTGTAAACCGTAATGCTATCTATAATTTGTTGATTAATGTTGAAGGTTTGCGTTGTACCTTCAACATCATTTATAAGCGTGTCATTTGAACGGTAAGAGCTTGGATCTTGACGGCTGTTAAAGTTCATACCGTCAAGGAAGAAACCGGTTTGCCATGCTTCAGCGCCCATAATTGACACCCGCTGAGCCTGAATCTCTCCTTGTTCAGACGCGTCATATTGCTCAGACCCAAGCACCACACCCGGCAATAGTCCGAGTAATTCGGTAAAGTCTCCGCCCGTGCGCGGCGTATACTCAATGAAGTTTCTATCTAGCGTAAAGCGCCCTTCAACTTCTGGCACTTGCAAGCCAATAAAACGACCTTCAACTAAGATACGTTCAATTTTTTTGGCATTATCGTTTTCTTCCACACACGCCAATCGTTCAGCATCGGTCATCCTGTTCAATGCGTCTTCAGAAATGCAAACATCACTCGTAGGAGCAACTACATCTTGCTGCTGTTGGGCATTAGCAAACGTTGCGTTGGCTAATAACGACAACAGCAGCCCGCTAGGGGCTGCATATTTCATTAAAAATTACCTTATGCTTAATCTTTGTCTAGAGGGTTTAGATCGTTAGGATCTTCAATGCCGTCGTTATCAGCGTCGTTGTCTGTACTAAGTCCAGACTCAGAGATAGCGTCTTCGGTCGCATTTAATAAGAAAAAGTTGGGAAGACCATCATTGTCAGTATCTACGTTGGCTATTGCCGATGCTGGGAAGTCATCTTGGGTCGCCATTGTTTCCGCTATAACTGCAAATAAGGCTTCGCTATCCGCAGTGGTGTAGATTTCGTTAACAGATAACGACTGCGCGTCTTCGTAATTACCTAACCATGCATATTGCTCAATGAATGATTCGTAAAAATCGACGTTTTCGCTGTCTGCAAACTCAGATGTTGCTGCCAGCAAGCTTTCAAGTAAAGCAGCGCCTGTAGCTTTGATACTGCTGATAGCTTGAGCATATTCTTCATTCAGACCAGCATGCTTTTTAGTGGCAAATAGCAGGTTATCAATATTTAAAAATGCGTTGCTATAATCTGGTTCGAAAACCGCTTCAAGCTCACCAAGAATATCGTCTACCGCGTCAACCTTGTCTTCTATTGTGGCCGCGTTAGATACCGCTTCTACAGCCTGCTCCGCGATGGTAGAGAACATAGAGGCCGCCGCTTCAAGCTCGCCTAGCGACGCAAATGCATTGGCAATATAGATTCTGGATTCGAACAAGCTGCTAAGATCTTCATCGTCTCCTGCAAGGGCTTCTACATTGGCTTGAGCTGCGCTTATGGCACTTTGCATACCTTCTTCGTTACCCAGTGCACGCTGGATAAAAGCGGCATTGATAAACGCATTCATTTTTTGGAGCTCTGAGGCTTGGCTATCTTCGCCAAAGTACAAAGCCACTATATCTAAACACTTACCATAGAGAGTATTTCGCGTCTCATTGTCACCGCCAAATTCCGCGTAAAGCTCGACGAAACGACTACAGCCATAGTTTTCCACCAGTTTATCTACGTTGTAACCAACGTCATCAAAATAAGCCTGGGTGGATAGCACGTCGATAGCCGCTGTTGTCATTTGTCGAGCTTCAGCATTCAGGCCTGAATAGTGTAAAAACCACGCTGCACGCTTATCCAGAAAACCAGCATCATCCTGTTCTACTAGGGCTTCAACCACGTATTCGGTGTCAGTGTAGGTTTCAGTAAAGGTATGGGTAAGCGCTTCAATAAGCGGGGTAATATCATCACCGTTAAATGCGCTGCTTACAATGCTGTAAGCATAGTGATCGCGATACGCTTTCTTAGTGTCTAAATCTGTTGAGCCCTCTTCCTCTTCTACTAACATTAGCGGTAAATTACCAATAGCAGTCTCGGTAGAGTTTGCCGCAATATAATCTGGATAAAGAGCAGCGAAGGGACCAGTCAGGTTACCCAGTCCCGTTGGGTAGCGACTTAACGTTTCTTCTGCATAGTCAGCCACATCAACGCGATAAGCATCGTCATAGTCAGCGGTCACATACATTGATATACCGCGTGCTAATGAGGTTTTTGCTCTGTGCGTCAGCTCTGCTTTCTGTTCATCGCTGCCGATTAGGCTAGCGGCATATGCGTAGCGCGTCGCTTCGACTAGCAGTAACGTACGACTAGTAAAATTGTTGTTTCCCCTTACCGTATTAAAGCTTGTGGTATCCGCAATGTGAATTGCGTAGTCTAACGCGGTAATGACTGATTCGTAGTTTAAATCAGACTGCTGCGTAGCGTAGGCTTCTACACGGCTCGCCAATAAGTCTGTAGCTAAAACGCCAAATTTTCCGTGTGCGCTGGTACGCGCTTGGGTCAAATCAGACAATTCTTCGGCGTAGGCTCGGGTTATGTTTAATACAACTACTGCAGAATCAAAGTCATCGGCGTCGATATAATCTTCAACAAGCTTTCGATAAAAGGTGGCATCACTTGTACTTAAGTTATCTAAACCAAGCTCGGCAATATACGCATTTTTCTGAACGACGGCTTCGGTTCTGAAAGTTTTTGCAGTGTCACTTTCCCCAATTCTTTCCAGTTCATTAGCACTTAAGCGCAGCGCTTCAGCTTTACCTGAACGGGTGATGACCTTCTCATTGATAGTTTGTAAACTTAAGTCTGCAAAGCCTGCTATTGCATAGCCAACGGCAATATTGATGTAGGCATCTTCTGCCACTTCGGCGTCAGTAATGACAAAAACATCGTTCGTACCATCCCTTACCACCATATTTTCGGCGTTTGTAATATGTGAATGAGGCGAAGCGTAATAATAAGTAAGTTTGTCCTCATTACTCACATACGAGGCACCTAAATCGATAGTACCAAGCACTGGCTCACCGATGCCATCTGACACACTCACTACAAAGCTGTCGTCAACCGTGGCAAGTTCGTTCGCGACAAAAGTAAACGCCCCAGTTGCGCTATCAATGTCTACTACGCCTTGTTCAGGTTGGGCATTCACGGTAAACGTCAATGTATCCCCATCAACGTCTGTGGCCTCGATAATTCCGGTTGTTTCGCCGTTACTACCGACAACTAGCGATGAGGTCTGAATGACAGGTAAATCGTTTACATTTGTAACCGTAAAAGAAATCGATGCACTTACTGACTCGATACTGTCTGATACTGTGATGCTTGCCGTGTCTTCACCAAAGAAGTCGGCACTAGGGGTGTAAACAAAACTACCGTCTTGGCTTACGGTTAAGCTTCCATTAGAGGGGCTTGTACCCACTGAAAACCCTAGCGTGTCACCGTCTGAATCTGACGCCACAACCGTTCCGGTTGCGGTATTATCTTCAAGCGTAGTTATGGATAAACTAGCTTGGCTTAAGCTTGGCGCGTTATTGCCTCCACTTCCGCCGCCGCATGCAGTTAACGCTAAAACAGTCGTAGTCAAACACGCCAGTTTTACGTTAATTCTTCGTCTATTTTCTTTGTTTTGAACGAACTCAAGTGCCATGTATGCCAACTCCAAGCAAAAAGGGAGCGCATACTAATAAATAATGCAAATGATATCAATTCTCATTTGCCAAAAGTTCAAATCTTTACATTTCTTTATTGAAGAATTAAAAGCGGGAAACGAGGATTGTTTCCAGGCTGCCAAGGAGATGATATAAACTTGATGTTATTAACCCCCATTTTTTCTAGCAGTGCCGGAGTAGCCGTCCACCCTCTTGCCTTTTGTTCAACCGCTGCTTTAATCAGGTCTTTCGATAGCCCTATAGTAAGCAGTGCATGGTCGGTAGAAATACGTTCAAAAAACCGCTTTTCTCGGGCAACAGATCTTTGTGTGATGTCGTCGTAATGTTGTCGAAGTTCTTGCCATTTTTTGCTTTTCTCTTCGCCTTCTAAATGCCTTACCATGACGTCAATATCGCTGTCTCGCCAATATGCTGAAGCCGCATCTCCATGCCAACCCAGTATCGCTTTTTCTCCAAGCCACTTGTTTTTACCCGCGGTGAATACGTAGTTTGCGCAAGAAGAAAAGCAAAATGTGCTCACTTTTACATCCAGGCTGTGTTCAAGAACAAACTCTCCTAAGTCCATTCCTAAATCTACATTGCCGCCACCACTGGTAATTGCCAAAGTAGTAGGTTTCACCTCTGCCTGTTTAAACAGTTCGAATGCAGTTTCGTTGTTTTCTTTTGAGATCCCACCTTGGTAAACAAGAGTCTTTTCGTCCAAAAATACTTTGGCATGAAGACCAAAACTCGTCGCTAGTAAAAGAGGAAAAATCAAAAAAGCCACGTTTAAAAACAGTGGACGATGTGAAACGCGCTCAAAGAACATGATGAACCTTAAAAAAAATGAAAAGAGAAGACTAGCAGTGAAAAAGGACTAGATAATCTTGCTCTGCAGGAGCTTAACGAGACATACAAACGCTAGAAATGTTCGCGATTTTCGTAGTAGTCGTTACCGTTGAGATCTTCAAATAAAACGGTGATGTCCTTATCCTCTCCTACGAAGGGGCGAAGCGCAGTATCGATAACGTGAGCCACTGCAGTTTTGACATCCTGCCCGCGATCAAACCACAAAACTTCTATAAACGGATAAGCCGAAGAGGCTCCACCGGCCACAATGAACTGGCTCGCAATGTGCTCTACTGTGAAATGATCGTTAGGGGTGTCGGTCAGTTTGGCAAACTGTTCAACGATAGAACCTGCAACCTTTTCTAACGCTGATTGCTCGATACCTCTTGCGCGAATGTGCGGCATTTTTTGTCCTTTAATAGCTCTTTAGTTTGTGTACCGGAATTTTCTAAGCGGCATCATACCACGCTTTAAAAGCGTCTAGACTGAGGACTCGCCTTTAGTACGCGATGAATGCCATACTATTCGGTAAAAGGGTAAAACATTGTCACGGCAAATTAAGAATTACACCGAAACAGAATCTCGCACCACCACTTCACGCCATAAATGAGAACACTCTTCCACAAACTTTTTGTGAATAGGATGAAGCTGGTACTCATCTTGCGCTTCAACACTTTCAAATAGCATAAGTTCAGACACGTCAAACGAGTTATCTATCACGTCACGCTTTAGTGTATTGGCAGGCACACCAATGTGAAGCGATTGAACTTGTGGGATAGCACGCAACGATTGCAAACCAGCAATGAGCTTTTGCTTATCTTCTGTTGACGTTGGATCTTTCAGCCAGAAGTAAACCATATGAAGGATAGGTGGTAACTCAGCGTTTGTGGTGCGGGACGAATGCGCTATAGCGGGCAATGCAGATAGCGAAGCAAACGCTCCTGCGGTTGCTAAAAATTGTCGTCTTTTTGTATCTGCCATAATAGAGCCTGCTTACCTTAGCTGTAGATTTCTGTCATAAACATTGAACATGCTGATGTTTCTACAATGACATTGGATCTCAATTGAAGCAATAGGAACCCGTTCATCTTCGCGTAAACACACACTTGTGAGCTCCGCCTTTCACTGCAAAATAGATCTGAACTCAATTAGTAAGGCAAGAAATTGCCCAGGAATTTTATATTCTGCATGTTGGCAAGCAACTTGAAAGATACTTAAAGAAACTGAATTTTAAACATGTAAACAACGAGATTTTGACGCTATGCGCTTACCTACCAAACAGCTTATCAATAAAATTGAAAACTTATCTAATGGTCTAACGCCAGAGCAGCTAGCAAGCTTCCTCGATATTATTGACGCTATGACAGCATTGGTTGAAGAAGCGGGAGAGTTAAAAGGCGATAGCGACAACAAAAATGCTAGCCTCAGTACTGAGATATCCGTACTCCACTAAGACTGGCCTTTTTAGTATTACCGCTCTGAGGTAACAGCGGTGCTGCTATACCAAGCTGAATACCAGTATCAACACCAAGAACGATAAATATTCGTTTTTGCTCATTTGTAGTTCGTTTATGTTCGTTTTATGATGCATTCCTATTAAATGTACATGGGAAGCTGCGTCAGAATTAGCACCTAACGGCCTGTTAGTTGAATGAACGGTTAATGCACTATTGCGCCAACATAAAACGGTTTCAGCTTTCATTCTTCATAACATAGCTCTGTCGCTTCTTTTTCTGAACAATGCGTTGTACTGGTTAAAGATTAAAAGGAAGATTTATGTTACCTCTCACGGAACCAACGCTTTTCCGCCAGTGTGTTGCTGAATTCGTAGGCACGGCAATTCTGATATTCTTCGGTGTTGGTGCCGTTGCAGCATTGGTATTAACAGGCGCCTCGTTCGGTCAATGGGAAATCAGTATTGTCTGGGGGTTTGGCGTCGCTGTTGCCATTTATTGTACTGCTGGCGTTTCCGGTGCACATATCAACCCAGCGGTAACTATTGCGCTTGCACTTTTTCACGGTTTTGAAAAGCACAAAGTTGCCCCCTTCATTCTTTCCCAGTTTTTGGGGGCATTCGCTGCTGCTGCACTTATCTACGGGTTGTATCATCAACTTTTTATAGATTATGAACTTACTCATAACCTCTCGCGCGATAGTGTAGACGCTCTCACAACAGCAAGCATTTTCTCTACTTTTCCCCACAAAGCCCTTTCATTTTGGGGAGCCTTTGGCGTTGAGTTCGTTATCACTGCCGTTTTGATGTTCGCAATACTGGCATTGGGAGATGAAAATAACGGCGCATCACGTGGAGCCATGAATCCGCTACTAATTGGTATTGTCATTGCTGTCATTGGCTCTTCTTTAGGGCCGTTGACCGGTTTTGCCATGAACCCAGCTCGCGATTTTGGTCCTAAGCTCTTTTCCTATATTGCGGGATGGGAGTATGCGCTTGATGGGGCGAAAGACATCCCCTACTTTATTGTGCCTATTGTAGCGCCTATATGTGGAGCATGCTTTGGCGCTTGGCTGTACCCTGTATTAATAGGTCATTCCCTTTCGCCAGAAAGTCGCGCCTGCACTATTCCAAACGATTGCGAAACTTCCGCTGTTACACAAACTTCTGAAGCGAGTGTTGATAGAGGGTAAGCTAACTATTGATATACGAGCGGCGATGGCCTATTTTACGCCGCGGTTGAACTTACAAAGAAGCATAGCGTGTGTTTTATTTAATAGCAGTTACTGTCCTGTGGGCATTTTCCTTTTCGCTCATAGGCGAGTTTTTGGCTGGCTCAGTAGACAGTTATTTTGCTGTTTTGACACGCATTGTGCTCGCCACACTGGTCTTCCTTCCTTTCCTTAGGCCGGCATTATTGAACCTTAAACAAAAGGTGATTCTGGCCAGTTTAGGTGCTGTGCAATTAGGGCTGATGTACATCTTCTTCTATCACGCATTTTTGTTTTTAAGCGTGCCAGAAGTGTTGCTTTTCACCATTTTTACGCCGCTTTATGTCGCCATTTTGAACGACGCCCTGTTTAAGCGGTTTACCCCGTTTTATTTATTGTGCGCACTTATTGCCACCGCAGGTGCAGCCATAATTCGCTTTGAAGGCGTGACTGATAACTACTGGTTTGGTTTTGCCATTGTTCAGGGTGCTAATCTTTCCTTTGCACTAGGACAAGTGGGTTATAAAAAGCTGACCTCGACTTTTACAGCTCAAGTACCCTATCACAACGTATTCGCGTGGTTTTATTTAGGCGCACTGGCTGTTGCCTTACCTGCGTTCTTCCTATTTGGCAACCCAAGCCAACTACCGCAGAACACCGAGCAATGGGGAGTGCTACTGTGGTTGGGTATTGTGGCGTCGGGGCTTGGATATTACTTTTGGAACCAAGGCGCGCTAGCCGTTTCTGGTGGTACGTTGGCTATTATGAATAACGCACTTATTCCTGCGGGGCTTGTGGTTAATTTACTGCTTTGGCAAAAAGACACCGACTTTTCTCGCCTGCTTCTTGGCGGTGCCATCATTGCTATTGCACTTTGGATGTCTCATCAACACACTAAGAAGCAGAAACAGTTATAAGCCTCAAAAAGGCCAAAGCTACGCAGGACTATACTCACTCACCATGGTGTAGTCTTTGCGCGGCCCAATGACCTGCCACGTAGAGCGCCACACAGGCCACGTTGTAAAGTCATAGCGCACCACGTAATTATCATCGCCGCACAAGTGCTCAGCGTTTGGGTTGGTCGCACTGAAAGAATGAAAATAGCGCTTATCGTCAAATAACACTTCAAATAAACCGGTTTGAGGCTGCTGCCAGAAATACCGACGTTCTGCGAGCATTACGCTTTCGTTAGGCGCGGTTACTTCGCCTTTTTCGTAATACGCCAAGCCGCTTTTTTCTTTTTGTACGCTGCCTTCCAGCCAGCTAAATTCAGCCTCGCCAGAAAAGGTAAATACATCGCCATTTCGCTGGATGATTTTGCGCGTTAGCGTCCATCGTCCAGCAAAATCGTCCAAGGTATGAGGATAATTAACTGTCATTGCGCCGCCCTTACCAAAAATAGGTAACAGTGGCAGAATATTGGTCGCCGCGCCCCGGCGTTCCTGGGATTTCTTCAAAGCGCTCATCCCACAAGTTATCGACTGCCAATACCAGGCTTAACCCTTCAACCTGAGCAGGTGAATATGTGAAAGTGACATGTGAGAAAAACGCAGAGTCACCGCCGTTTCTAAGCGCATTGGTTTCTTGTTTCCGCCACTCGTTGTCAATGCGCACTTCAACCGTATCGGTTGCAAACCACACCAACCCAAGGGTGGCGCGATGCGGCGGATAGTTAAGCGCGTAAAAGCTCGCGTCTACCTCATCAATTCTATAGTCTTCAGACTTATCTAAATAGGTGTAGCTGGCCACCACATCTGCGCTTTCAAAGCGTTTAATGGCAATCACCTCAACACCTAAGGTTTCGATATCAACCGGGTTTGCACTGCGAGCTGAAGTAGCATCGAAGCTATACGTCCAATCTGTCAGCTCGTCATCCCAGCGATAGAATACAGCGGTATCAACTTTGAAAGACGTTTTATCAAATGACGCCCCAAACTCTAGGTTTTTGCTGACTTCTCGCTGTAACTGATTGTTACTTCTAAACAGACCGCTTGTGGTGCTGCCGCCTACAGCAGTGTAGCCAGCCACCTGCGTCGCCTCTGCATACGAAAGATAGAGTGTACGCGAGGCATTACTCCCTGTTTGGGTAAGCCAACTAATATCGCCCACAAAAGACAGTCGGTCGTCGTCGCGATTCGTATCGTCAAACGCCCCACCTAAACGAACGGTAAGCGATTCATTGCTGTTCAACTGAGTTCGATACTCGGGCACTACGCTTATTTTGTAGTAGTCGCGAGAGGTGAAATTGTTCTCTAGCGTGGTTGATGTGATGTCGTCTGCAGTAAGCTGTGCTGCGTAGTTAATACCAAATTCTTGCGAAATATTATGAGTACCGGAAAACGCCAATGACTTCACTTTGGTTTCGTGAAACGCCTGAAACGCTTCAGGATTTTCACGTGAGAACACGTAATGGTCGTCATTCTCTCTGTAGTAAGCAGAAACTTCAAAGGTATTTTTCATGCTCTCTTCGCCGTAGCGCTGTTTGTGATTTAGCATGACCAAACGGGTTTGAATGTCTTCTGTTTCGTTTACGTTAAAAGGCGTGTACAAGTTAGGCCAGCCAAAAAACTTTTGCTGAAAGCCATAAAACACGTCGGTTTGTGAGTCATCACTTGCCAGCTGAATACGCCCTGACGCGCGTTCGAAATTATGATCGCCATTAGCGATAGAGCCATCACTTTCAGAGCGAGAATACTCCCCTTCAACCCCAACAGACCAACCGGGTAAATCACTAAGCGCGTGCTTTATTGCACCGTGTACACGCTGCAAATTGAAGTTGTTATTACCTACTCCCATTGACACACTGCCTGCTGTTTGGATGGGACGCCAGCCGTAAGACACGGTACCTACAGAGCTATTTACACCGTAAAGCGCGTTATCGACCCCTGTGAAAATACTCGGCTTCGTCAACATTTCTGGCGCAATCGGAATTTCAGCGAAATAGTGCCCCGTTTGCGGGTCGATCAGCGTTGCGCTTCCTATGCGAAAACCCGTGTTTTCGAATATACCGCCGCGAATAGTCACGTCAGCCTGCGCTTCTGCCATGTTTCTTGATTGCAAATCGACTCGCGGATCGTACTCTAAGTTAGATATAGGTGAATTAAACGTCCCTACCGGCTCGTTGTTCGCCGTCGCCGCCCCTTCAATCGTAATTTTTTCTACGCCTTTTTCGTTGCTGTCCACGCCAGAGTTAGCGTTTGATGAATCAACACTTTCAGCGGCCATGGCGGCAAAAGGTAAAGTACAAAAGAGTAAAGATAGGATTGTGTGACGCATTCAGTGTCCTAGTTAAAAATTTAGGTTCAGCCTGCAGGCAAGAGTAATAAAAACGCGAAGTGTATAGCATTAGTAGACCGAGGAAAACGCTGCGCAGGTCAGTTTAGACCAGTAAGTTTATTTTTACCCACAGCTCTGCACATTTCCATTTATCAATATAAACAGACTGTTTGTATCTGTAGCAGCCCGCAATAATTATCAATCTCACCTTATTGTCTGCTTACCTTCCTTGCTAAAAGAAACGAGATAACATAACATTCGCGACCTCTACAAAACCTGCCAAAGACACGTAATACCTTGCTTATGCTTGATCTTAAAACACCGTTTATATTTTCTTTAGTTGCATTATCAGTAAGCGCCGCTGCGCAAAGTGATGAAAGCTCCCTTCAAGGTGCTCATGATGAACTTGAACACATTGAGGTAAAAAGACACTTTCAGCCATACCGTGGTAATGTACCGCTAATCGACACCCCACAAGCAATCGACCGAATTACTGCTGATACCTTAGCGAATGAAGGGATCACGCGTTTCATCGATGCGCTAGATTTTGCGCCCACCATTGTTAGACAAAACAACTCTGGCGGCATGTTCGATAGCTTTGCGATCCGAGGTTTTTCTGGCGATGAAAATAACCCATCGGGTTATTTAATAAACGGCTTCAACGTGCGTGGCTATAGCGGTAATAGAAGCACGGTTAACGTTCAAACCATAGAAGTAATGAAGGGTCCGGGATCAGCCTTATATGGTCAAGGTGAACCTGGCGGTACCATTAACGTTATTACCAAAAAACCTCAGTTCGAAGAGCAAGGCTACATCCAGGGTACCGTAGGTAATTTTGATAAAAAACAAGTAGAATTCGATTACACGAACGGCATTAATTCAGACATGGCGTATCGCGTTAACGGTTCATACGAAGACTCTGATACTTATCGCGATAACGTGTTTTTCAAGAATTTGAACCTTAACCCTTCATTCATTTGGAACATTTCTGATCACACCAGCTTAAGCTATCAGATGGAAATACTGGATCAGGAAAAGCCGCTTGATCGCGGTGTGTTCATATTAAATAACGACTTTGACGCCGCAGATGCCGAAGACTTTTATGGTGATGTTAGAGACGGAGCCCATGAAGTTAAAGCCTTCGGACATCAGCTAGTGTTAAATCACGAGTTGAATCACAACTGGCATTTACTCAGTGGCTTCGCCTACAGAGACTCTTCTTTTGAAGGGCAGTCTTCAGATACTGAACTGTCAGAAGGCCGTCAGCTTTTGTATACCGACCCATCTATACTTTCAAGGCAACGCAGAACCCGTGACTATCAAGCGCAAGACTTATCACTACGCTTTGAATTAAGTGGCGTGGTAGACGTGGCAGGCTTCGTAAATAACGTCTTGTTTGGTTTGGACTATTACAACTACCACATCGATACAGACTATCGTCGTTGGCGCACTGCGTGGGGTGCGGGTGATACCACTTATAGCATCGACCCTGAAAATCCAGACTACACTATTTTCAGACCTGACGTTACGCCCACTACACTCACGGCTGAAAAGCAAAAAGGGTTAGGTTTCTACGCACAAGATGTTATAGAACTTAGCGAAGCAACCAAGCTTTTAGTTGGCTTTCGCGTGGACAAATTCGAGCAAGACATTCTTAATAAGTTAAGCAATGAAGGGCAAGAACAAGACCAAACGGAAGTGACGCCACGCTTTGGTTTCGTGTATGAAATCAATGATTCTGTAAGCCTTTACACTAGTTATGCAGAAGGTTTCAGACCCAACCCCGGACTTGACTCTGACCGCAACGCGTTTGACCCTGAAGAGACCACCTCTTTTGAGGTAGGAGCTAAGTGGGAAAACATTGCTGATATGTTTTCTGGTAGCGTCGCTATTTTCGATGCTGAAAAGACCAACATGCTTACCGCTGAACCTAACACTGGCTTTTCAGCTACGCTCGGTGAAGTTGAAAGCCAAGGGGTAGAATTTCAGTTAACCACTGACCTTACTTCAGACATTCGCCTTGATATGGCATACGCATACATAGATGCTAAAACCGCTAACGAAGTCAATAACTTGGATTGGGGCGTGCCTATTCCAAAAGGGTCGCGCTTAATCAATATTGCCAAGCATTCGGGGTATATCTCGCTTAACCATTTCACCAGCGTATTTGAAAAAGAAGCGTTCTTTGGTGTGACCATGCGTTACGTGGGCGATCGCTTAGGACAAACCACCGATCCAACATTCATTTTGCCGTCTTATACCCTTGTGAACTTAGCAGGGTCAGTGAATATCAGCGATGCGCTTTCTATGAGATTTGACGTGAATAATCTGTTCGACAGAGATTATTTTGAGAACTCATACCATCAGCTTTGGACCATGCCGGGCTCACCGACCAACTATACGGTGAGCGTTAAGTACCAGTTCTAGTAATAAAATCAAACAAGCCGGTGGCTTCGATGTTCCGGCTTGTTTGGTATACATTTCTATTCGCCGTTTTGCACTGGCATTTTCCCTGAGTCACGGTTTTCCCACCCGTGCCCGTTGAACGGATCTACACCTAGCTGCTGCATAATGTAGGGGAAGTCAACGTTAACCCAGTTATCTACAATTTTACCGTCTACCACTTTCCAAAAATCCATATAGCGAATTTCAACTCTTTTACCGGTAGGCTCTATTCCCATAAAGGTTCCAGTGTGAACCGCTTCTTGGCGACCAAACGCAGCGCACCACTCACCTTGTGTGACGCGAGCTTCATCTATACAAACTTTATCAGAAAACGCAGCCTGAAACGGTCGCTGCCAGTTGTCTTGAAACTCTTTTAACCCTTGTTTGAAACCGCAACCTGCATTGCCCATCCAGCGAAAGTTCTCGCTGAAGAAACGGCCCATATTGTCGATATCATGATCATTTAATCCATCGACCATAGCGTCTATGGTATCAATGGTTTCCTGCGTTTTTGACAAGTCGTTGTCTTTTGTAAGAATGCCTTGTTCTGGACGTGAACCTTTCATCTCATATCTCCCAAAAAAGTGTTGAGTACTGCATATTAAAAGCTCTGTTTAAAGAATGCGTAATTAGGGTTTTGAAACAGAGCGTAAAGTAGAGATTTAGCGCTAAGAACCAAAACTGGGCTCATCACCCTAGTGATTGCCCAGTTTGTTCAGCGTTTAAAATAGCGCACTGCGCTACACGTGTTAGTCGAACTTGTACTGTAAGCTTACGCCATATGTACGCGGGTTATTCCAGTTTGCCTGAATGGAGTTGATAGGCAGCCCATTAAGCACTTGAGACTGAACCACTGCACGAGTAAGCACTTCTTCATCCGTCAGGTTATTTGCAAAGAAATCGACGTTTAAGTTTTCATTTACTTCCCAAGAAATGCGAGCCGTTACCATGGCGTGAGCATCTACTTTTGTTTCAGGAATATTGATATCAAACGCGTAGTGATCGTCAACAAAGTTCACATGAAGATAAGGCGTTAAGTAACCGCCATTTGGCAATGAGTACTCATACCTTGCGCTTAGGCCCAGCGTATAATCTGGTGACATAGCTGGAGAGTAACCCGCAAAGCTAAACTGGCTATTTGGATCGTTTATATCCTGACGGCCATCAACATTGCCTAACCCAAGTAATGGCTGAAGCTGAGAATTACCTACCGCAAAGTCGTCAGCGAACTCGGCGTTAAGAAGCGCCAAAGTTGCATTTAACGTTAACTCGCTTAGTGGGCGCCATTCCAAATCAGCTTCTAACCCGTAGGTGTCAACCTGACCACCGTTTTCATAGTATTCAAAGGTTGTACTAACGCCAGTAGAAACGCACTGTGCCACGGTTAAGTCAGTTGTTGTGTCGTTACACGATACTGCAAACAGCTGCGCTTTCACGTCATCGTATTGGTTTGCAAAAGCAGAAACGTTAAACCGAACGGTGTTATCGAATAAAAAGCTCTTCAGGCCAATTTCGTAAGAAATAACTTCTTCATTGTCGTATAGCGGATCGGCACCACGCGCTACCACCCTCGCGTCGTTAGCACCACCAGTACGATAACCTGTTGCTGCACTGGCATAGACCATCATGTCTTTTGCAACATCTAGCTCGTAAGCTAATTTCCACAATACCGCTGAGTCGTCCCAATCGGGAATTGAATCGCCTGTAAATGTCTTTTCGTCTTTGTTGTAGCGAAGGCCAACCAACAAGCGGTTGCTGTCGTTAAGTTGATAACGAGCTTGCCCAAATACGGCTACAGAGTCGACTTCATGCGGGTCGTGATTTGGATTTCCCCACGAAGGAACCGTAATAGAATCTGGCTCACCGTTACCGGTTGTATCCTCACGCCACAGCCATTCCCAATCCGCTTCTTGCGAGAACAAATAAACGCCTGCTATCCAAGAAAACGGGCTATCGCTTTCAACAGACGACAACTGTAGTTCGGTAGAAAACGCTTTTTGATCGTCCTGACGTCCAAAGCCACCAACAAAGTCTAAGCCACCATCGCTGTAGTCGTTATCGTAGAATTGCTCGCCTGACAGTTCAGAGTAGTTAGTGGTCCACTTTGCGTTTGCCCAGTCCATCGCCCAGTCGAGTGTCAAGGTTGCCGACCACGCTTCTTGGTTATCAAAAGACACCGCATTTCTGTATACATCGTAAGGGCCTTCATCATCTCGCTCTGCATCAGCTGGCTGATAAATGTGGCCAGGTGTTACCGTAGCAATAGGGTTGTAAACGCCCGACCCCGGTGAGGTTTCAGAAATTTGATATCCCGCAATTTGTTGATAACCCCAAATTGCTTCTGAGTTTGCGTCTTTCTTACTATAATCGAGGCGAAGCAATGCAGTAACATCGTCTGAGAATTCGTATTTAGTCGTGTTACGTAAGTAGAATTGGTTTTTCTCGCGTAAATCGTCTGACGAGCCCGGCAAGAAATGGTTTTCGATCATGCCGTCATGACGGTCGTGACTCATGACAAAGCGCGTAGCGGCCTTATCACTAAGCGGCAGGTTTAAAATAGCTTCATAGGCCGAACGGTCATAGCTACCATGAGTAAGTTTCACAGAACCACTGGTATAGCCAAGTTCAGGCTGCTTTGAAATAACGTTGATACTACCTGCAAATGTATTTCTTCCATACAATGTTCCCTGCGGCCCGCGCAGTACTTCAATGCGCTCAATATCAACGTAAGCCCCTAAGCCACCGGTGGTCGTTGGCACATAAATACCATCCTGGAAAATACCAACAACTTGTTCAGCAATACCTGTACCGGCCACGCCAACTTCGTTGGTACGAGCACCACGCATAGCGGGACGAACTTCACCACCTGAGCTGCCTATTCTTAACCCGGGAACAACGTTTTCAAGACCACTAATATTTTCAATGCCGTTACGCAAAATATCATCTGCACCTAACGCGCTCACAGAAGACGATACTTCCTGCAAATCTTGAGATTGTCGGTTTGCTGTTACTTCAATACGTTCAACGCCCGCTGCTTTAGCTTCGCTGTCAGGGGTTTCTTGTTGGGCGCTAGCGCAAAAACTAACGCTGATTAGAAGTGCACTTTGAATAGCGCGGGAGAGGTATGTTGTATGGTACTTTCGTTGGTCTTGCTTCATCGTGATAGTTCCCGGATTAATAAAACCTTATCTGCAGTAACCTGTTAGTGCCCTGCGTTTATCAAGCCTTTGATGACCCTGCCTGTGACAACATCATACTAGGTTGTTTAATTCTTGGTCTAAACAAACATACAACCCAATTTACTTCGAAGTCAATAAAAATGTTCAAAGATTGTTAATTCATGAATTTTAATTTTTTGTTTAAATACATTGAGAACAAATAAACCCATGCAATAAAAGGCTTTATTTAAAAACAATGAGCTTTAGCAATGACAGTAAAAACAAGATTTCGAAGTATAAATATAGACTTCAAGTCAAAAATGACTGGTAGGATCTGCATAGAAAAATGGCACTCGAATGGATAGAAACCGAATGCTGATGCATGAGTTAAGCATTAGTGAAGAAAGGTAAGAAAGTGCACTTGAGATAGCTTGGGTTATCAGAAAGCCCACCTAGCAAAAACGGACGTTTTGCTAGGTAGCTTCGAGGGAAAATGACGTCAGTCAGTACACCAATTTCAGGTATAAAGCCTTTGGTATTGTTCGATTAACTGTAGGTGGTAGTGCGCGATAAGATATCTAACCCTTGCTGTTTTAACCAATAAGGCACATCCATCAACACCCAGTTTTCCAGTAATTTATCCCCTTTGCGATAGTACACATCAACCACTCGCATGTCGGCACGAATACCCGACGCCGGCATGCCGAACAAGCCGCCACCAGCCGTATTCGATAGGTTCGGCCAGCCAAAGAAACAGGCAAAATTGCCTTCACTAAAGCGCGCCACATGACCATTAAACACTTTATCTTTCAGACCTTTACGAAAAGGAAATTGATGTTGCTGCTGGTAACGTTCGATAGTAAATGTAGCCCCTATTCCCGCTGGGCCATACCACACCATATCTTCACTCCAGCATTTGGCGAGAAGCTCTGGAGGACAGTTGTCGTTACCCGATTTATTTAAAGAATCTAGGTCTTTTACCATTTCCTCAACCAGCTCAATGGTCTTTTTAGACTCCTGAGGATCTTGCTCTTCAAACAGTAAACCGTTGTGATCACATGGCCCTGGATAAACAAACGTATGGCCTGTTTCTACGGGCAAAGGATTAAGCCCAACTTGCTGCATTAGTGCAATTAAGTCGAAGAAAATAGCGTGGCTAACTATCTTATCTTCACGTACTTCAAAAAACTCGGCATACCGTAAAAAAGCCAGTTTCCCCGTACTTCTAATACCAAGAAAAGGCTTGTCGAACAGTCCAGCAAAGTGACCCATCGACATAACCCACTTGCCTTCGCCGGCGCTGTTATCTCCCGCCATGAATACGTCCTCACGGCGCTTCATACGCGTAAAACTCTGTTTTAACGGCTCCCACAACTCTTTCACTAATTCTGCTGGAGTCGAACATTTATCAAACGGATAGCAGGCATAAATCTTTGCATTTTCATAAACATACGATTTCACTACGCCTTTAACATCACTTGCCTCACCTTTGTCAAAAGCGGCTTGATAGGATCTGACAACGGCTTTTTCGCTATTAAAACTCATGACTTACGCCTCTTTGTTTAAAAAATTGTTAATACTGGCCTGAAATAATTAATGACTTCGAAGTCATTATGTATTAGGTTGAATATTATTGTAAATAGAAAGCGCGCTTATTAAGCAGGCAGAGTAAAGAATATGACTGAAAATTTTGGCGTTTTAAACTGGTCTATCTTAGGCGGGTACATCATTGCGAACCTGTTGCTAGGTTTGGTGATTGGTAAAAATATAAAAAATTCCGACGATTTTTATCTCGGTCAAAAACAAACTCCGTGGTGGGCAATAGGCATTTCGGTTATTGCCACTTACGTTAGCGCCATGACGTTTCTTGGGGCACCAGCCTGGGCTTATTCAGAGGGGCTATCCGTTATAGCACTTCATTTGAACTACCCTCTCGTCATCATGGCTGTAATCATATTCTTTTTCCCATTCTTCTATAACGCGGGTGTCGCGTCCATTTACGATTACCAAGAACGGCGTTTCGGCAAGCGTGCCCGCGCCATGGTATCCAGCATTTTTATGCTAAGCCAAATCATGAGCTCAGCAGCTATTCTTTATGCTACCTCTCTTGTGTTGTCGTTCATTACTGGCGTACCTGTAGTGTGGTCTATCGTTATAGTTACTGCCATAGCGCTTATCTACACCATGATGGGCGGCATTACAGCCGTAATTTGGACTGACGTTATTCAGTCAGTGATCTTATTTGTGGGCGCGGGCATCATTATGTACGCCCTGCTTGAAAGCGGCGACACTACGCTATCTTCATCAATGAGCGAGCTTAAAGCTCAGGGTAAATTAAACCCACTTAATTGGGACTTCGACTTTACTGAAGAAACTACAGTGTGGAGCGGCATTATTGCTATGACGCTGTACCACATCACCGTTTACGGCACCAACCAAATGATGGTGCAGCGAACGCTGGCTGCCAAGAATATTGGTGACGCCAAAAAATCTTATTTATTAATGGGTTTCTGCGCGTTCTTCATCTACTTCTTCTTCATTGTACTTGGCGTGTTGTTCTACGACTTTTATCAAGGCAAAACCTTCGAAAACAGCAACACAATCATTTTGCAGTTCGCAACCGATTACGGCTTGCCGGGTTTAATGGGTATCATTGCAGCCGCGGTTATGGCCGCTTCCATGTCTAGCCTAGACTCCTCATTTAACTCGCTATCGACAGTGGCAACTATCGATTTCTACATCAAATACTTCAAGAAAGACGCGTCGGACGCCCATTACCTTAAGGCTTCACGTATTTTTACCTTGTTCTTCGCTGTACTTATTATTTTTCCAGCAATTGGCTACCACCTATTCAGCGAAGGCTCAATTTTAGAAATTTTGTCTAAAGTAGGCTCCTATTTTGTAGGTGCGCAAATGGGCATGTTCTTCTTAGGATTTTTCTCTAAGCAAACAACCGAAAATGGCCTGATCATTGGCACATTGAGCGGCTTTATTGTTGTGACTTTAGTGGCCTTAAATACAGATATCGCGTGGCCTTGGTACTGCATCATAGGTGCAAGTGCCAACATTGTGGTGTCTATGATTGCTAGTCGCCTTATCGATGGCGTTCAAACCGAATACAACGCTTATACCATTAAAGGGCAGCAGCAACACTTCGCGCGCGAAGGTCTCGATGAGAAAGAGCAAGGATGGTATCGCGTACCCGGCCGCGTAGACCCAATCAACTACATATTGTTTGGGTTCTTCTTACTCACACTCGTGTTCTTATTTTCAATTCAATTTATGTTTTAAAAGCCAAACTCAGCGCTTTTGAGGGAGATTCTATGAGCGAAACATCCATAGCAAAAACGGTGTATTGGCAGCCTCTGCATGACATGCTGGACCCTGCACGAAGTAAAACGCAAACCTTGGCGGGTTTCGATGAAGAGTTTGTCGACTTAGCAGACTATATTTTGCGCATTACCCATCGTATTTGGGAGCAGAAAAATATTGGCGCTTGCTACGATTATTATGCTGACTACTGCCCGGTACATACGCTTGGCGGTTATGCCGACAGTGTTGATGTGGTGGTTCAAAACACGTTAAAAACCATTGCCGCCTTCCCTGACAGGTCGCTTATAGGTGAAGACGTTATTTACCGTGAAGAAGCCAACGATGTGTATTATTCGTCGCACCGTATCACCAGTATTATGACCAATAAAGGCCCCTCTGAATTTGGCGCGCCAACAGGCAAAACCGGGCGTGTTACCACCATTGCAGACTGCATGTGCAGAGACAATAAGATTTTTTACGAATGGTTAATGCGAGACAATAGCTTTCTTATCGCTCAGCTTGGTATTGAGCTAGACGATGCAGCAGCGTTTCAAGCCAAGTTTCCTGTTTCGAGCACGTTTACCCAATGGCTAAATGAAGAGTACGCGCGAACATGTGCTAACGAGGCATCGCGCTGGGAAGCATTGCCAGAGCAAGACAAGCCGTGGGGCGACTTTGCCAAATCATGGGCCGACCAAATCTTCAATAAGCGCATGTTCAATAAGCTCTCTGACTTTTATAAACCTAATGCTTCAGTGCAGTGGCCGGGCGGACGCCAAGCCACTGGCAATGCAGCTATTGGCGGCATGTTCATTAAGTACTTGGCCAGTTGCCCAGACGCCAACATGGTAGTAGATCACATTTGCGTTACCCATTACGACGACAATCGCGTGAACATTGCGCTTAGGTGGGGCCTGGCGGGTCATTACAATGCTACACAAAGCAAATATGCGCAGTTTAATCAGCAACCCCATTACATTTTAGGGGCAACTCACTTTGAGATTGAAGACGGTGTAATAGCCAAGGAGTTTACGGTGTTTGACGAAGTAGCAGCGTTGGCAAACCTTATGCGCAAACTACCACAAGCGACGGAGGCATAAGCATGTTAAGCACAATTCAGCAGTTGCTAGAAAAACAAGACACACAAACACTTACCGCTGCCTTGCTTCATTCAAGCCGCTGGCTTTTAGGAGAAAGACTGCACTACGGGCCAATTCAGCAACGGGGTTTAATGGCTAATTGGCTTGATATTACAACGCATTTTGAGACCGTTGAATTATGCGCGAAGGTGCAAAGTGGTGATGTTGAAGCAGGTGTATTTTGTCTTTCATCAGCATCGACCACCACATACTTTATTGCACAATGCGAACATCGCAATGGCGCTATCAAGCAATTGCTTCAATGGGTAGACAGTGCTTCACTAGCGGCACACTACAATACAAAAGAAGCCCCTGGCTATGACAACTCGATGTCGCTACCTTTTTGGCCCGAGTCAGACCCATTACAGCTGAGCGAATTTGACCCTCAACTTCATCTTAAGACAACCCATGCGGGCATTAACGATGTGGTTGCAAATAACACTAGCGATAAGAGCAAGGCGCTACTGTCGCAATGGTGGCAAGTGTGGCAAGGCTTCGACACGGCTGGCATCAAAGAACTATACAGTGACGCTACCCATATTAGCGTAAATAGCCAAGTGTTAAACAAAGAAGGTTCCCCTTCTGTCTCGTCTTGGCTGACTCAACTTGAGGGAAAGTTACACCGCCGCTATTGCCAGTTGGAACAAGTAATAGCTGATGAAAGTAACGCGCTAGTTAGATGGCGAATAGATGCAGACCTGAAGACTGATAACGGCCTAATACGCGTGCGCCTGCCCTTAGCAACCATGCTTACGTTTAAAGAGAATAAGATTGTGAGCGAGTACTGGGTAGTTGATTCTATCGCGTTTGAAAAACGCTTTGGTGCTCCCCTTCCATTCTAATCACCCTTTTTAAGCTAACGTATCAGCTTCCAGTCACTAAAATTTGATACGTTAGAATTTTGCGCCTCTCCGTGTGTAGAGGCGTTTTTTTTGGCTTTCTATTAGTGGTGATTAGAGGTTGAGGGGTTAGTTTTTTTGTGGATGCTTTAGTTTTAAGGGACGGCTGTTGGCAAGGAGCGGATATTCAGAAAATTTCCTTGAACTTCGGTCCTGGTCTCAGATTCCTATATGGAAAACATTCATAAAAACGTAAAAAGTGATAATAAGTGATCTGAGGCTATAGCCCCTTGTATTACTGCTGATGACCGTTCAGTCAAGCGGACATCAACAAATTAATAATGCATTTAGACAAATTAGACTCTCCGATTACCGCCAATACTTGTCGAGCCCAGCAGGTTTTCGAACCCGCACAAACCTCAAGCTTTGACGACTACACCATCCAACGATGGTTTTGACTTTGATGCATAAGTTGCAAAACATGCGAGAGCTTGAGCATACTATATGTTGAGGCAAGAACTTCCACAAATCTCATTTCGAATTTTAGGATCACAGTTCAGTTCACTGAATTACCTTGGCGAAAACTCATTTCATATTTTCTTCAAAACACCTATTAGGAAAACCTACCAGAATCAAATACGGCTGCCATTGTACCTAGCCTATAGCGTTAATGTTTCTTATGCTCCGTCCTTAATCAGCGATGGCTCGTTGATGGCAGCCAGCAATGCCCTGGCGGATAGTTATCCATTAGCCAGCACGGGCCGTGGTGAGCTTCTGCCCTTTTGATCAAGAAAATCGCGTTCGCAGTGAGTAAAGTCGCTATTACAATAAGGGGATCCCCCTACTTTAGTATTAATTATTATTAATGCTTAATAAAGTGCACGCAATGTTAGCATCTCATTAACATTTATTTAGCAATCTGCAAATACCTACGTTAAATAAACGAATTTTCTTAAGCTTAAGTTAACGATTGAAGGTCTTGACCTGAAACGGAGAATTTATGACAAAAAGCAACCATGCAGAACAAATAGAGACGATTACCTCCTCACAGAAACATGATCAATCCGGTAGTGATGACGAACACATTGTCGAGTTAGAAAACACCGAACGAAGAAAGTTTATTGGTTACATGCTTAAGGGGTCGAGTTTTGCTGTTGCGTTACACATAACTAGCGGAGCTATACGTCCTCAGGATGCCAACGCCCGGTTGTTAGGAATACCAGAACTTGCAGATGAACTAGATTTAACAGATCTGTTGCTTATCTCCGGTGACCCTTTCTACTACGATTATTTAATTAAGATAACGAGTGATAACCGTGTCCGTTTTGAGCTTCCAAGAATGGAAGTAGGGCAAGGTATATTAACTGCTGCAATGATGATTCTTGCTGAAGAGCTGGACGTTGAAATGTCCTCAATTGATGCGACCTTATCTCCGGCAGAGATCAGACGAGCGACTGGTCAAATAACAGGAGGCTCTCACGCGGTAACCTCTCTTTGGGACCCGTTGCGCAAGGTCGCGGCAGCGCTGTTACACAAGATAAAATTGTCAGCCGCAGTGCATTTCGGGATTTCTGTGAACGAAATTAGTACAGAAAATGGCTTTGCAATTGGTAACGATGGCAGCCGCATTGCTTACTCTGAGCTCACCGCAGGTGTTGAGGGACGCAACGATGCAGCTCGACTGGCAAAGCCTAAAGATCCGTCACAATACAAAATTATCGGTACGCCGCAAAAGCGCGCTGACGCGCGCGATATTGTTACCGGCAAACTAGATTTCGCGATGGATCTCGACATACCAGACGCGATGCCCACTGTGGTCGCTAGGCCACCCAGCTTAGGTGGTTGCGTGATCACGTATGACGATTCTGAGGCAATAGGCCTGCCCGGTGTCCTTGCCATCAAAGAAGTTCCGTTGGATGTTGATGCAAATTCCTCTGGCGTGGCCGTTGTTGCGCGTTCCTTTGGCGAAGCATTTCGGGCGCGTGATGCACTTAATATTACATGGAGTGAGGGTGCTGCCGAACATCTATCTGACGCCGAGGTCATTGAGCAGTTACGTGCGATAAACCTGCCAACCTTACCTAAAATTCCTCTGGCTACCGATTCGGTTGGCGGCGAGTTCATCTTTCCTTATCTAGCGCATGCCCCTATGGAAACCATGACAGCAGTTGCCGATGCAACCGGCTCAAAGATCAGGGTATGGACTGGCGCCAAGACGCCACTTGCAGCACAAGCCAAAATTGCGCGTGAACTTGGAGTCTTACCCACTGACGTTGAGGTGAATGTAATTCAGAGCGGCGGCTCATTTGGTCGTCGCTTATTTTTTGATGCAGCAGTTGAAGGCGCGCGTATTTCACAAATTGTAAACCGCCCCATCAAACTTATGTTTACCCGACAGGACGACACAAAGTTTGGCCGCGCACGACCGCTCAGCTTGCATAACGTAAAAGCGACTTACACTAGAGGTTTTTTATTTGGCAAAAAAGTGTTGTCGTTTGACCATCGAGCTGCGACCGCTGAATTGGATCTCGAACATGGCTTTGGCGAGGGTATTACTGCATTGGGAGGAGAATTAGCTCCCGCTGCTTTCAGCCAGACAGTCTGGCACTCAACGCAACTAGTGCAATATAAGTTTGGTGTAACTTCCTTGCTGCTAAACGAAAAAAAATTCGTTGTGCCAACCTCCTCTTGGCGCGGCATCTACTCCGGCACAGCTGCCGTCGCAAACGAGATAGTTGTTGACGAATTGGCACGCGCAATGAACAAGGACGAATGCCAGTTCAGATTACAAATGCTTGATGATGAGCGCTCCAAAGCTGTTCTGCGGAAAGTTTCTCGAGAGGGCAAGTGGGGAAGGAGAATGAAAAAAGGACGTGCCCAGGGCCTCGGGTTGCATAAAGAGTATAAGTCTCGAGCCGCAGTGCTTGTTGAATTACAAACGTTCAAAAATCCGGAGAAAGAATGTAAAGTCACTAAGATTGTTGTTGCGCTGGATGTGAACCGAGTATTGAATCCAACCGGCCTAGAGGCGCAAGTTATCGGTGCGGCAACCGATGCCATTACCTACATGATTCGCACCAGTTTACACCTCGACAATGGCGCAATACGCGAGAGCAGTTACGGCGATTTTGAAATTGCTCGAATGCGTAACACGCCACCGGATATTGAAGTGCACTTTATGCCGCCTAACGGAGAAACACCGGGAGGTGCAGGCGAGTTGGTAGTGCCTGCGGCGGCAGCGGCGATAGCCAACGCATTTGCCAGGGCGACGGGTATTGCACCACGTCGTTTTCCACTTCGTGACTTCTATCCAGAGGGTTAATTCATGCCACAAATTACATTTAATGTTAACAATAACCCGGTTTCTATCGACGCTGAAAACGACGATGAGCTCCTGTATCTCTTGCGTGATCGACTTGGTATTACTGGCCCAAAATATGGTTGCGGTGTTGGCGTGTGTGGCGCTTGCACTATCTTTAAAGACGGGGAACTAGCCCGCCCATGCATTGTTCCGATGGAAGAAGTGGAGGGTGCATCGCTAACCACTATTGAAGGGCTTGCGGTCGATGACATTCTGCATCCGGTGCAAGAAGCATGGATAAACGAAGATGTCGCTCAGTGTGGGTTTTGTCAGGCGGGACAAATTTTAACCGCCGTCAAACTATTGGAGTCTAATCCCAATCCCAACGATGATGACATTGATGATGCTATGAGCGACAACATCTGCCGCTGTGGTACCTATCATAGGATTCGAAAAGCCATTAAACATGCTGCAGCTTTGATTCAGCAGACGACATAAGAGGCTAATTTTTGGGGAAATGGGTTGGTCTGAGAAGAACACCTTAATTTATATAAGCTCAGATCTAATCTGAGTATTTCGCCTATAGGGTTGGCAGTCTTATAGGCTGCTTAAAGCGAATTACAGGAATTTCACCTGCTTTTAATTGGAGGGCTGCTCTACGTACACCTGCCATTCAAATACTTACAAATAGAAAACGGGGACTAGAGTGTTCACTCCATCAAATCATAGGCTCTTTAAAAACAGCCAAGTATCTATCACTGCACTTTTACCAATAGCATTGAGACAAGAGCCACACAAAAAATCGCAACGTTCATCAAAAAAGGCAGCCAAAAGGCTGCCCCAATCAAAACAAAAAAGTATAACCCCGTCTTTTTACGCCTTATCAAACGTCTCGCGCAGTGCTTTGGCGCCACTTAACATAAAACCGTGGTCAGAACCTAATAAGAATAGAGAAACACCTTTTTCTTTCCAGTAGGCCAGTTCTTCTAAATTACCCACGAACATACCCGTAGCCTTTCCTGCCCTGTGGCTTACTTCAACTAAGTACTCAACCGCTTGTTTAACTTTTGGGGCGTCTGCACTGGTTTCGCCAAGTGCTACGGTTAAATCCATTCGACCTATAAACAAGCAATCGACACCGTCAACGTGTGCAATGGCTTCTATGTTGTCAATTGCGTCTAAATCTTCAAGCTGGGCAACAATACTAACGTTTTTGCCCGCCTCTAAATTTTCACTCAGTGGCTTTGTTGTGTAGCCTGCAAATCGGCTTGAACCTGCATAGCCTCTTCCGCCTGCACCGTAGTGGCAATGTCTGACGATAGCACTTAACTGTTCCGCCGTTTTCACATGTGGCACAACCACACCGTCTGCGCCCATATCCAGCACATTTAGCAGTGTTTCTGGGGCATCGTTTGGTGTTCTTACTAGAACAGGCATGTTCCCTGCCCTTGCCGCAAGAATACAGGTGTCTAAATCCTGTCTTGAAAATGGTGCATGCTCAGCATCTAAACACAATACATCCATGCTAGCGTGCGCCAATACTTCAACTACATTGTAATGGGGCGTTTTTATGAACGTACCCAAAAGGCTTTGCTTGTTTTTAAGCGCTTGTTTAAGCATGTGCAGCACCTCCGAAAAAGTTATACAAATGCAGGTTCACTTGTGCGCTTTGCTCAAGCATTGCGAAATGCCCCGCGTCTTCAATCAGCACTAATTCACTATTTGCCGCCAGGTTATGCATTCTTTGCTGCTCTGACGGCGGGCAAAGCACATCGTTGCAACCGCCAATTATCAGCATTGGATGTGCGCAATTAGCTAACAGCTCGCTAGCATCAGGGCGTGTTGCAAGAATTTCGAGCTGGGCTTTATAACGCTCAATTCCCGTATCCTGCGCCATCAGAGCAATTAGTTTCATTAATGCTTCATTGGGTTTATGTAGGTATACATTGCTAAACTGATCGTGAATAAGCGTGTCTAAACCATGCGAAACGGCATAGTTTAGATGCTCGCTTCTGGCTGATCGCCCTTGAGGTTTGTCTGCATGTGCATTGCTGTCTAGCAATGCTATTTTTTCAATTCGCTCGGGAACGCGCGCTAAAAGTTCAAACGCCACCATACCGCCCATTGAAAAGGCGCAAATGCTGAAGGGCTCGCCTTCATCAAAAAGATGTAACGCGTGACTGGCAACATCGCTCAGGTTGTCATGCTGGTCATACTCTAAGGTAATGCACTGATGACCAGCATTGGTTAAGGTCGTTATTTGGTTGGTAAAAACGTTTCCGTTACAAAGGGTTCCGGGTATAAATAATAGTTTACTCATTATCTCTTGGCGCAGCGGCCACTGAGTTTCCTTCAATGAGCTTGCCCGGCCAGTAACGTGTCTCTGGCGGTATATCAGGGCTCTCAATTAAGTTAACCAGGGTTTCTACTGCTGCTTTTGTCATAAAATAGGTTGGCTGACTTACGGTAGTCAGCTGGTAGCTGTGCCACGAAGAAGCACTGATACCATCAAACCCAACAACTGAAATATCTTCAGGTACCCGCAAATTCAGGTTTTCCCGTATTTCGTCAATGGCACCAATTGCCATTGTGTCGTTGGCACAAATAATTGCAGTAGGAAGCGCATTTTTCTCGGCATAAGCACTTAAGCACTCTCTCGCCGAGTCATAGCTGTAGTCGCCATAAACCACGTTGGTGTCGGTAAACCCATGAGATAATAAGGCATTCCTTGCACCACTTAACCTTGCGCGGGCCACATCAGAATCTTTTGGGCCAGCCATAATTAAGAAGTGCTGGTGATGATGGTTAACTAGAATATCCACCAACATGCGAAGGCCTTGGTCATGGTTACAACATACCGAGCTTACACTGTGATCAGGAAGCTCACGGTTATACAACACCACTGGAATATTGTGTTTAGCAAACTGCGTGACACTGTCGGGTTCGAAGTGCGCTGTAAGCGCAACTACGCCGTCGACCTGGTACGCTAATATTTGCTCAATAACCGTTTCTAGCTGCTCTGCGTCATCAAGTGTGAATAACAGCACCCGCTTGTTTTTCTCAGCGATGTGTTTATTTAGCTGTGCCAATACTTCGGGGAAGTTCACATTAGCTCGCGATGAAATAATTACCGCAATCATGCCCGTGCTTTGGTTTATCAACATGCGTGCAATGGCGTTAGGTTTGTAGCCTAACTCCTCTGCGGCTTTTAGCACTTTTTCACGGGTTTTCTTAGATACGCTAACGCCCGGGCGATATACCCGCGACACTGCCGACTGAGAGACTCCTGCTGCATGGGCAACGTCATATGACGTCACCCTATTTTTTTTATTCAATTATTTTTTTCCGTAACGACGTAATCGAATGTCAGCCTGTTCTTTGTGACCTGCAAAACCTTCAATTGCACATAAACGTGAACAATACTCGCCAACCATCACTGAGGCTTCTTCCGTAACACGCTGGTATGTACAGGTTTTTAAGAATTTACCAACCCATAGACCCCCAGTATAACGACCTGCGCCCTTCGTGGGTAGAGTGTGGTTTGTACCAATACATTTGTCGCCGTAAGACACATTGGTTTCAGGGCCTAAAAACAGTGCACCGAAGTTACGCATGTTCTTTTGAAAGTACGGCACGTCTTTCGTCATAATTTGAACGTGCTCAAATGCTAGGTCGTTAGCGACCTCTAACATTTCATCATAGGTGTCGCATACAATGACTTCACCGTAATCTCGCCATGCGACAGAGGCCACATCTGCAGTAGGTAAAATAGTTAACTGGCGCTCTACTTCGGCCATGGTATCTTTACCCAGTTGCTCGCTGTTGGTAAGCAACACGGCCGGAGAATTAAGCCCATGCTCAGCCTGCCCTAGCAAATCCGCCGCACATAATTCGCCATCAACACTGTCGTCAGCAATGACTAACGTTTCTGTTGGACCCGCAAAAAGATCAATACCGATGCGCCCGAACAATTGGCGTTTTGCTTCGGCCACAAAGGCATTGCCCGGCCCAACAATCATACTTACCGGTTCAATAGTATCAGTGCCCACAGCCATAGCGGCAATCGCCTGTACACCACCAAAGGTATATATTTCATCAGCACCGGCTAAGTCCATGGCTACAATTACCGCTGGTGCGGGTTTACCCTGAAACGGAGGAGTAGCAGCAATAACCCGTTTCACACCAGCCACCTTTGCCGTAACAATGCTCATGTGTGCTGAAGCCACCAGCGGATACTTACCACCGGGCACATAACAACCCACACTATCTACAGGAATATTTTTGTGGCCAAGCACTACACCGGGCAGCGTTTCAACTTCAACGTCTTTCATTGACTCACGCTGAATGGTCGCAAAGTTTCGAACTTGTTCCTGCGCCCATTTGATATCGCTAATCTCTTGTTCGGTTAACTGCTCATAACATGCGTCAATTTCTTCACGACTCAACCTAAAAGACTCCGGAGTCCATTTATCAAACTGACCAGAATATTGCGAAACAGCCTCGTCTCCACGTCTTTCAATATCGCTAATTATATTTTCAACTATATCTTTAACTTTCTGATTATCAATTGCTTTTTCTTCAGCCTGCTTGCCTTGCTTCAAGTACTTGATCACGGTCTATTCCTCTACAAAGGTGAATGAGATGTTACATTAATCGAACAAATATTTATCTTGATCTTCACCAAAAATTACATAAGAATGACTTCGAATGCAATTATTATTTTGAGGTGACATGTGGCTTTCTCTCAAGACCTATTAAAAGACAAGACAATTTTGGTTACAGGTGCGGGTAAAGGCATTGGTAAAGCGTGTGCTTTATTGGCTGACATATGTGGTGCAAATGTTATTGCTGTGGCGCGTACCGAGAGTGACCTTGTGGCGCTTAAGAATGAGAGTTCAGAAAGGCTAAGCTTTTGGGTGGGAGATGTTCAAGATAAGGCGCTTTATGAAAAGATCCAAGCACTTCCCCTCCTCCATGGGTTAATCAATAACGCCGGAACGAACCGCGTTGCGCCGATGCAAGAACAGAGCGATGAGAATATTGACGATATTTTGAATTTAAATATTCGCTCTGCATACAAAGTTGCGCAGGCCGCTATTACGCCAATGCTTAAAAGTCAGGCTCCATCCATTGTTCACATGTCATCACAAATGGGCTTTGTGGGCTCTCCTGGCCGCACGCTTTATTGCTTAAGCAAACACGCCATTGAAGGCTTAACGAAAGCCATGGCTGTGGAACTGGCGCCGAATAATATTCGCGTCAATAGCGTAGCGCCAACATTTATTAAAACACCAATGACTGAGCCGATGCTTCAAGAACCAGCGTTTGCTGAAATGGTGATGAACAACATTCCCTTACAACGCTTAGGCAGCGTCGAAGACGTTGCTAACGCGTGCATATTTCTACTTAGTGAATTGTCTATGACCACCACGGGTAGTTGTCTTAAAGTCGATGGCGGTTGGACCGCCCATTAAATACGAGGTATCACCGTGTCAGTATTATCCCAGCGTTTAGTCCGCTATGAAGAATTAATCCCATGCCGCAACGCGTTTATCGATACGCGCTCGCCAGGCAGTGATCAAAAAGAGAACTTCACCATAATTGGCCCAGGTGTCGCCGAAAACCCTGACCAGCATGTTCACATTGCTATTCCGCACGGCTTTAACATTGGCGGAGCTCGTCAGCCTCCCGGCTGCCTTAACTCGCAGCATAGCCACCTAACCGAAGAAGTATTTGTTGTGTCTCAAGGTAGCTGGCACTTTACTACTGGCGTTGAAGGCAACGATGCCGTAGTGCGTATGGAAGAAGGCGATATTATTTCTATTCCTATGGATTTGTTTCGCGGATTTGAAAATGTAGGCGACGGCACGGGATACCTTTACGCAGTATTGGGACAAGACGATCCAGGTCGTGTACTTTGGGCTCCTCAAGTTTTTGATATGGCCAGCGACTACGGGCTTGTCTTGCTCGAAAACGGTGGTTTGGTTGATACTACTCTGGGACAAAAAATTCCTGAAGGCGTTGCGCCTATGCCAAAAACATCGGCAGAACAAATAGCACAACACCGCGTAATTGATGATGAAGCGTTAGAGCAGTGCGTGGTGCGTTTAGCTGATTTCCCGTTTAGCAACAACACGGCATTAACCCAAGGAACAGAAGTTTTGGAAGCGCCGCTTATCGGCCCTGCAAGTGCCGATGAAAAGCTTGGTGAAACAAAGCTAAACTGGTCTCATGGATTCTGCGTTCGCGCCCTTAAATTCAAGCCGGGTGCTTTTATTACTACGCATAAACGCTTCGAGGAAGAAGTAGTATATGTGCAAGAAGGCAGCATAAAAATGCTTGTTGACGGCGAAGCGCTCATTCTTAATAAAGGCGATACATTCACCACACCTATTGGCGCAGCCCGCAGTTTTGCCCAGCAAGGTGATGAGGTAGCATTAATTTATGTGACCCGACGTGGTGACACAGCCAAAGCCCCAGAATTTATTGATTAGAGGCCATTGCGATGTCTACTTTTTCAAATATAGCACTGAAAAAAGCGTTTCTTCCTTTTCGAGAAGCACAGTACGACTTTGACCTCGAAAAGCTAAAAACGCTGGGCGATACCCTTTTTTCACAGGATGCCGCCATTAAGTTTTGTGTGCCTTTTGATGACATGACAGGCCACCGCGAAATGCTAGATAAGGTGTATGCGCCACTGCTGGAGTCTGTCCCCGATCTTGAGCGCCGCGATACCATAATTATGGTTGGCGAGGACGACAAACAATTGCGCTGGTTAGGTTGCTGTGGTTACTACACTGGGCGTCTTGAAAAGCCTTGGTTAGACATCCCTGCGACTGGCGATCAAATTCATATGCGCTTTCATGAATTTTATCGTTTTGAAGGCGACACCATAGTAGAAGTTCAAGCCATTTGGGACTTGCCTGAAGTCATGATGCAGGCAAAGTGCTGGCCGTTTAGTCCAAGCTTAGGTACCGAGTGGCATGTGCCGGGGCCAACAACCCAAGACGGAATACACTTGTTTGAAGAAGACAAGTCGCTTACCGCACAGAGCCATCAGCTTGTGCTTGATATGCTAAATAGTTTAGGAAAATTCGCCGAAGGCGGTGTTGCTGCCATGAACCTAGACAAATACTGGCATCCTAAATCAAACTGGTATGGCCCATCTGGTATTGGTACCGGACGCGGTATTCAAGGCTTTCGCAATACCCATCAGGAAGCGTTTTTAAACGGGATGCCTAACCGCGTGGGCGACCCCGCAAACGGCCATTTGTTCTCCGAAAATAATTATGTGGGGTTCACTGGCTGGCCTGGCATGAGCATGACCATTTCAGGCGATGGCTGGCTTGGTATCGTGCCAAACGATAAGTCTATCACCATGCGTAGTTTAGATTTTTGGCGCAATGAGAACGGCATGATACGCGAAAACTGGGTGCTAATAGACTTACTTCACGTTTACCGTCAACTTGGTGTTGATGTATTCGCCCGAGTTAAACAGTTGACCCGTAACAAGTATCGATAACTCCCGTTAAAGATGCTTTTTGCCCCGTATTACTACTACGTAATACGGGGCTTTTTTATGGTTACCTCAATCCTATAAACTCTCTAAATCAAACGCGCCTTGCTTTGAGAGCTTTTCGTTTAATGGCTTCACTTCTTCACCAAACAAGGTTTCTAGCTGCACTTTATACTGCTGCCACTTTGACTCTAAGTCTTCCAACCGTTTTAGTGCACCAGCTTGTGCAGGCGCGCCCGTTCTGTCGAAGTTATCCATCAAGAAACGTACTTGTCTGTCGAGCATATTCGGCCAGTTAATGTCATCTTCAAAAGTTTGATGTTTGGGCTGAATAACCAACGCTTCCCAGTCGTCGATTGCACTAACAATGCGCTCGATTGAAGCCGACACATCGCTTGCCAGCATTACGTTATCTTCAGACACACCGTTTAATTGCGCTCTAACATCACGGGCTTTTTGCAGGTGAGCAAACAAATCATTGAGTAAAGTTTCTGTAGCCTGAATGCTCTTTTCAACCACTTGAAGCTGCGCTTTATCTGCTTCTTCCCTTGGGTCTGGAAGTACTTTAAATGCGCGGGTTTGTGCCTGTTCACCTACCGTAATTTTCGCTTTGTAGTCTCCAGGCATAACACGGGCGCCGTTCCAACCGCCAAACAGTTTTACGTTCTCGATGCAGTTCAATGGCTTACGACGAAGATCCCATACAAATTCGTTGTAACCCGCTTTTGTTGCAGGGTGTTTAAATTTAACAGGGCTGCGAACGTCTTCGTTACCCTTCGCGCACTTCTCAAATGCACCCGGTGCAGATGACAGTGTGCGAACAAGCTCGTTATCGGCATTAAATATATCAATGCGTAGCGTTTGCTCTTCTTCTAACGCGTCTTTCAGGTAATAACGGAAGGTAGCGCCACGTGGTGGGTTTTTCGCTTGAGGCTGGTCAGTCATGCCACCGCCAGATAGCAAGCGAATGCCATCTACGGGTTCAAACTGAAACAGCGCTTCGCCATCTAGCGACTTATGCACTTCGCGTAATGGTGCTATGTCGTCTAATATCCAAAAGCCTCGCCCTTGGGTCGCTACGACTAGATCATCACCTTTAACCTGCATATCGGTGATCGCCACAGGCGGAAGGTTTAAGTCTAATTCTTGCCAGTGTTTACCGTCGTCGAAACTAATAAACATACCGCTTTCTGTGCCCGCAAATAGCATACCTTCGCGCTCTGTGTCTTCACGCACTACACGAACAAAGGCGTCCTCTGGTAGGCCTTCGTCAATACGCTTCCAACGCTTGCCATAGTTGTCGGTTTTGTAAATGTAAGGAGTGTAATCATTTAATTTATAGCCTGCTACCGCAACGTAAGCTCTGCCTTGTGCGTGAGGGCTAAGTTCTATGGAATTGACCTGCGCTTCTTTTTTATGAGGCGTAACATCTTTCCAGTTTTTGCCTTCATCACGGGTTATATGCAGCTTACCGTCATCGGCTCCAACCCAAAGCTCGCCTTTGTTAACTGCCGATTCGGCAATATAGAAAACCGTATTGTAGTATTCAGCACCAGCTTGCTCGTTCGTTATAGGACCGCCATTCAGCCCCTGCTTTTCTGGCTCGTTACGGGTTAAGTCTGGGCTAATTTCCTGCCAGTTCACACCGCGATCTGTGGTTTTTAAGATCATCTGCGTGCCGTAGTACACGGTGTCAGGATCATGCTTTGACACTACCACTGGGGCATTCCAGTTGGTGCGATACTTTTGATCCCGTGCGTTTCGGCCAAACACATATTCAGGGTAAGGCATAATGGGCCGCGTTAGCCCAGTATCGCGGTTGTATTCGGTTAATGTACCGTTGATTGTAGTAGCGTAGATCAGTGTTGGATCGTCAGGGTTAAACGCAATATGCGCGCTTTCGCCACCACCCACGGCAAACTGATCTTCTATTCCCATGCCATCTCCCCAAGTTTGAGAAGGCGTTGCCATGGTCGAGTTATCTTGCTGTCCGCCATAAACATAGTAAGGATTTAAGTTGTCGGTAATTACACGATAAAACTGCGCCGTTGGCTGATTGTAAATGCTTGACCACGATTCACCGCCGTCGAAGGTAACAGTTGCGCCACCGTCGTTAGCGTTGATCATGTTTAAGCTATTTTCAGGGTTTATCCACATATCGTGGGTATCGCCATGGGGTAACGAAACCGTCTCAAAGGTTTTGCCACCATCAATAGATTTGTGCAACTGCACATTCATTACATAAAGGGTGTTTTCGTCGTTTGGGTCAACTTTGATGTGGTTGTAGTACCACGCACGTGCTTTAAGAATATTGTCGCCGTTCATTAGCGACCACGACTTGCCCGCATCGTCACTGCGATATACGCCGCCTTCTTCAGCCTCGACAATGGCATACAGGCGCTTCGGGTTAGACGCGGCAATATCCACACCGATTTTACCGATAAGCGTAGGCAGTCCTTTTTCTAACTTGTCCCAGCTTTCACCGCCATCCGTTGACTTATAAAGGCCACCGCCCTCACCGCCCGATTTAATAAACCAAGGCGTTCTGCCGTGATGCCACATACTGGCATAAAGAATTCTGGGGTTAGATGGGTCTATTGCTAAGTCAGCGGCGCCGGTATCGGCGTTCACTTTTAACACATGCTGCCATGTTTCACCGCCGTCTATCGTTTTGAATATACCGCGCGCTTCATTAGGCCCCCAAATATTGCCCTGTACTGCAGCCCAAGCTATATCGGGATTGGTGGGGTGTATACGAATTTTGGGGATTTGACCGCGTTTATCTAAACCCACCAGCTTCCAGGTTTCACCGCCGTCTGTAGATTTATAAACACCTTTTCCGTGGCTAGTGGTTACGCCTCGAATAGGGCCTTCACCAGTCCCTACGTAAATAACGTTAGGATCTGAAGGAGCAACCGCGATAGCGCCAATACTACCTACTTTAAATGTTTTGTCGGATATGGCTTTCCACGATAAACCCGCGTTTTCGGTTTTCCAAACACCGCCACCTGCGGTGCCCATAAAATAAAGGTTGGTATTACCTTCAACCCCGGTAACCGCCACCGAACGCCCACCGCGGTAAGGTCCAATAAATCGATACTCCATTTTATCGAAAAGCTCAGGGTTAACGGTATCTTCAAGTGCGAATGCAGAATGCGAGAAACTAGAAAGCGCGCTTACGCAAATAGCAAGCGCAGCCACCATTTTCCCAGAAACCAGTCTCTGTGAAACCATAGAAAGTGCCTTGTAGTGTTTTTATTTTTAATAAGAAGAATTTCTTATACTGCGTTGTTGAGGGCGTTATGGCAAAAGTTTTTGGTATAGAAAAAGCACTTGTTTATGAAAAATAGTGATGTAAACAATCAATTTCCCATGAGGGAAATTCTGCATAGGACATTGTCTTATAGAGCGGCTTACTTATCTGAGCTATAGATAGAAAAAGACTAATAAAAGCAGATAATTAAGAAGCTTCAAATGGACTATTACGTTTATATATTGTTTGATACAAAAACCAATGACGTTTTCTACGTAGGAAAAGGCAAAGGTTTTAGAATTGATCATCATGAAAATGATGCTATCGAGAGTGAAAAAACTGAAAAGATTAAAGCCTTACAAAAGGACAGCCGATTCGGTAAACGAATTGTAGGGCGCTACGCAACTGAAAACGAAGCCCATGCGGTTGAAACTGTGCTCATTAAATGGGTATACGGCTTTGATAACCTTACGAACAAAGTGCATGGCCGTTACTCGGCGTTAATACGTACGATGGGTGATTACGAGAACATTCCAGGTATTGACGTGGAGTACACGCCGAATCTCAATGACGGTTCGTTCACTAAAGCTCAGCAAGAAAAGTTTGTGAAAAACAATATTGAAGCCAAGCTTGAGTCAATCAAAGAAAATATCGAGCCTCTGCTTGAGGATACTGAATATTCAGTCAGTGAGATTATCGGTAAGTCGCCTTCTGACACTGGTTTATGGATAAATAATCCTTCGATGGACGTATCTATAAGACTCAAGCTACCACTAGCGGGAAGAACAATTAGCCCAGAATTCGTAAGTACGAATACAGATAAAGAATCGAAGGCGCGCTTTACAGAGGCCATGGCCCCACTAAAAATAAATAATGGGAGCGTAGGCAGCTACATTGGATTACAGAATTATCTTGAGCGAGCTGGGATTAAAAAAGATATTGAGGTACGCCCAAGAGCTGATGATATTGATGAGATCTTCAATGTCGTAACATTCATGATGGAACAACTTCAAACGAAATATAGTTAGGCGATTGAATAGCCAGGTCCATAGGTTTTATTTGTATGGACCTGAACTAATTCTTAGCTTTCTCTTTAAAAATAATCCCTTAACACGCACTCGCTATTGGAAAGTCTAGCGACAATTCGGTCGCCAAAACCGGGGAAGAACTCGATGGTAATTGAAACGCCTTCTCCTCGGCTTTCCAAAGGAAAACCGCTTAACCACGTTAAGTAGGTCTCTACTTCGTTTTCTGTTAGCACCATTGACTTATTCAATTCATCTTTTGTTGATTGAAGTGTTTCTTTGTCAACATCGCTGCTGCTTACCCTTTGTTGTTTAGGCTCTACAGTGTTAGCTGAATTCGTATGCGGTTGTGTTTTCATGGTGCTTCCTTCAACTCATTCCTACCAGACTAAATGTTTCTTTGTCATCAATACGCAGATTAAACAAAGAACTGGGTTGCCTGAATAAGCCGTTGTCTTAGCGAGTTAACGATTTCATTGTTCATCCCTTTCCTCAGCCCGTACAATAGAGGCACTTCGTTGTTGCAGCGCCAGTGTTTCTGGCTCGCACGGTGTAATTCGACAACTCATTGCTAAAAGAGACTTTTTATGAGAATTCTACTTTCCATTGCCTTCGCTACCATTCTTGCAGGCTGCGCTACTCTCTCTCAACTGGCGGTTTACACTGTATCTAATGCCGAGTTAGAACAAGTGCTTGATAGCCAAGTGAGTAATTTGCAAAAGCAAACGTCACTTGCTGGTATTCCTCTTTATTTAGACGTGGAAGATATGACAGCAACCATAGGCCCAGATGGCAGAGACGTGGTTCAGCTAGGCGCTATTGCCACGGCGCGTATTAGTGCATTTGGGTTGAACTACCCTGCAAAAGTAAGTCTAGCTTTGGAAGGCACGCCTTATTACGACAGTGAAGAAAAAGCGATTTTTGTGCGCTCATTGTCTCTACTTGATAGCACAATTGATGCTGGCGGCTTTAAGGGTAATTTAGCCCCTGTAAGTGGCGAATTCATGCAGCTCATCAACGGCTATCTAGCCACTAACCCCGTTTATCGCTTAGACCCTGCGAACAAAGCAGTAAGCATGCTTTCAACGGTACCTTTACAGTTAACTGTAGAGCAAGGGCAGCTTGCACTTCGACCTAAACAATAATCATTGAAAAAACGTATGATGTGTCGAGATTGTTAATGGTAAAAGGTGCAAAAGTAACCTGAGCCTCGATGCTCGCAAACAGATTTTCCCATTCAGTGAAATAGGCAGGCATAGTGACAGAACGTATCAAAACACTAGATGAATTCGCAAAGCACGTAGATTACTCTTTGCTGAATACCCTTACCCCAGACCCGCAGTCGACGTGCGATGGTGACGACCATGACCCACGCCAAGTGTTCTCAGGTCACTATGTGCCAGTTACTCCGACCCCATTAACAGCACCGACGTACGTTGCTCATAGCGAAACGCTGTTTGCCGAATTAGGCTTAGACGATAGCTTGGCAACATCTAAAGATTTCACCCAGCTGTTCTCAGGAGACATGTCGGATGTACCTGCACCAATGCCCCCCTTCGGTTGGGCAACCGGCTACGCACTTTCAATTTACGGTACGGAGTACACACAGCAGTGCCCGTTTAGAACAGGTAACGGCTACGGTGATGGCCGCGCAATCTCTATTGTTGAAGCGGTATTAAACGGCAAGCGTTGGGAAATGCAGTTAAAAGGTGCGGGTCGCACGCCTTATTGTCGCGGCGCAGACGGGCGCGCCGTATTGCGCTCAAGCGTGCGCGAATTTTTAGTGCAAGAACACATGCATGCGCTTGGCATTCCGACCTCACGTTCGCTGAGCTTGTTTATGTCTGAATCAGACACGGTAGACAGGCCGTGGTATCGCGAAGGGTCTCATTCCTATGAACCTGAAGTGATGGTAGAAAATATAACGGCCATATCCACCCGCGTGGCGCCCTCCTTTTTGCGCGTAGGCCAAATAGAGCTTTTTGCTAGGCGAGCTCGCTGCAACGAACACAGCGAAGCGTTAAACGAACTAGAAGCCATTGTTAAGCACCTTATTGAGCGAGAGTACTCAAGTGAAATTGACACAACCACGCCGTTTGAAGAGCAAGTGGTAACGCTGGCTTCACTATTTCGAGACCGGCTAACGCGTCTTGTTTCTGGTTGGGTTCGAGTCGGTTATTGCCAGGGCAATTTTAATAGCGATAACTGCGCCGCAGGAGGCTTTACGCTGGATTATGGACCATTCGGCTTTTGTGAATTTTTTGAAGCAGACTACCAACCTTGGACAGGCGGCGGTCGTCACTTCTCGTTTTTAAACCAGCCCATTGCTGCGCAAAAGAACTTTGATATGTTCTGTCGCTCACTGATGCCGCTACTTGAAGGCAACAGTGAACAGCTCTCTAAGCTTAACGAGATCAACGACGGTTTTTCTGGCGTTATGGAACGCGCCATGGAGAGTATGTGGGCAACAAAGCTTGGCATTGCCAGCTACAACCACGACTTGCTGATTAAGCTGCTGCAATTAATGCTGCGCACAGGCGTGGACTACAATCTGTTTTTCCGAGAGCTATCGTCAATGCCTGAAGATATGGCGAGCTTGACGAAAAGCTTTTACTACCCGCCTAAAGCAGAGGTCATGACAGAATGGGAAGCATGGCTACAAACGTGGCGTGAGCGCATTGAAAAGGACGCCGAAACACAAGGTGATGTTACAAACGCTATTGCTACTACCGCAGAGAATATGCGCAAAGCAAACCCTAAATTCACATGGCGCGAATGGCTTATTGTGCCTGCCTATAAAGCCGCAGAGAATGGTGACTTTACGCCAATTCACGAACTTCAGAAGATACTTACTGCGCCTTATGATGAGCAATCAATAGAGGTAGAGAATAAGTACTACCAGCTGCGCCCACTTGAATTTTTCAGTGCTGGCGGAGTCGCGCACTACAGCTGCTCTTCGTAATAGCACTTTGAAAAACGTAAAAGGCTTGATAGCGTGAACTCAGTATTCACGCATCGCCTTTACAAATAATGAAAACGCAGGGGAATATTCAGCTCGATTGGGGTAATACAAATAGTAGCCGGGAAATTCATCACACCAATCATCGAGTACACGCTGAAGGTATCCAGCTTCTATATCTTGCTTAACCATATCTTCAGGTAGATAAGCGATACCAAACCCTTTCAATGCTGCGTCCCGAATAAAGAATGACTTGTTGACCGTTAACTGGCCCTCTACGCGTACGTTGACCTCCCTGCCCTCTTTTTCAAAATCCCAAACCAATAACCTTCCATAGGTCGGCAACCTTAAATTTATACATTTATGCGCGGACAAATCTTTTGGGCTTTGCGGAATACCGTGCTTTTCAAAATATTCTGGTGACGCAACAACCGACATTCTTAAAGGAGGAGAAATACTGACGGCAATCATATCTTTAGCCAAGCTTTCCCCTAAACGTACGCCAGCATCGAACTTGTCGGCAACGATATCTGTAAGTGAGTAGTCGACCGACATTTCAATATTTATGTCTGGGTATGCCTCCATGAATTTCACAATTTTGGGCCACAACACATTGCGAGCCGCATGTTCAGCAGAGGAAATTCGAATGGTGCCAGACGGGCTGTCTTTTAGCGCATTTAGCGAGTCGAGTTCGTTTTCAATGTCCTGCAGCCTTGGAGAAACAGACGTGTAGAGCTTACGACCAATTTCTGTCAGCGACACACTTCGCGTTGTGCGGGTAAGTAAACGTAAGCCTAACCGCTCTTCCATCCCTTTTATCGTATGACTTAAGGCCGACTGGGAAACGGAAAGCCGTGCTGCAGCTCGAGTAAAACTCTCTTCCTCTGCTACAGCCACGAAGGCAATCAGGTCATTCAAACGTGTTTTCATATGCAGTACGCCACTTCATGCGCTCCTTTAACCCACAACATTAACTTTATCTTTATTAGACACACCATCGGGAGGGTTAGTAACGACGCGATCCGTTTCATTTAGCCCTTGTGCTATTTCCACAGTTCTCCCCAAATCTCGGGACAGTGAAATAGGCTTTATGATTATCTCGTTCTCTTCGTTGACTGTAGCGACCGAAAGCCCTTGTGCATTAAAGATCAGTGCACTTGCAGGTATGGTAATAGCAGGTGCAGGGCTCTCTAACGTTACTCTGATTTTCGCATAGCCTCCGGGCATCAATAAGCCCTCTTGATTACTTGTACTAAACTCTACGCGCGATGTGCCGCTAAGCGGGTTAACCGTTGAAGTGCGGCGCACAGCCTCTGCTACGAAAACTCTATCAGCATATTCCGGAACAATAAGGTTTGCAGACGACCCCAACTCAACTACAGCGGCATATTTTTGTGGGATCTCCGCAAAGACTCTTAGCTTATCCGCTGAAACTATTCTGAATAAAGGCGGCATATCGCTTGAGCCAGCGTTAACTAAATCACCCACGTCCAAATTTCTCGCCACGATAGTGCCAGAAAAAGGAGCAATGACACGAGCAAGCTGCTTTTGCACCTTCCACTGCTGCAAACTTGCCTGTGCAGCTTTTACTGCCGATTGCGCAGCCAAATGCTCACTTCGCTTTTGCTCTACGTCTTGCTGGCTGACTACCTGTGTTTCAGCTAACCCTAACCACCGGTTGAACGTGCTTTGTGCCAGTGAAGCTTCAACCTTGCGGCGTTCTAACTCAGCATTTGCCTGATACATTTGCTGGTCGATATCCGGCGTCTCCAGTTCAGCAAGCACAGCCCCTTTTTCAACGCGACTGCCTATATCAAAGTACCAATTGCTAACATACCCATCAACTCTGGCGAATATCGCTGTCGCTTGTTGAGCTTCCAATCTTGCTGGCAGTTCAATGACTTTACTTGTTTGCTCAACCGCAGGCGTTACTACTGCGACAGTAGGTATTTGCCGCTGCTCTGTCCATGCTTTGACTTCTTCACTATGAGCTTGCCGGTATAGCGTCCCTTCTACCACGATAGCTACTACAAAAAGGGTAATTCCAACAGCGAAAATTTTCACCTTTTTGGTGTTATTGATGGTTGCGTTAGACATTAGCGTCTCCTGTCGAAGGTTGAACATAGTTTTTGTGGAGCAAACTAAACAAAACGGGAACAAAGAAAAGCGTGGCCAAGGTCGCTACTAATAGGCCACCTATTACGGCTCTACCCAATGGGGCGTTTTGCTCTCCGCCTTCCCCTAAGCCTATAGCCATAGGCAACATGCCTATAATCATTGCCGAGGCTGTCATCAAAACGGGGCGCAATCGGGCGAAACCAGCAGCGATGGCAGCTTCACGAGCGCAGCCCAATTCACGGACTTTTTCACGAGCAAAACTGATAACTAGCACACTATTGGCGGTTGCCACGCCCATACACATGATTGCGCCAGTAAGTGCGGGTACACTGAACGTGGTTTTAGTGGCAAAAAGCATCCATAAAATTCCGGCTATCGCAAAAGGCAAAGCACAAATAATGACAAACGGATCTCGCCAAGACTGAAAATTGATAACAATGACAAAATAGATAAGACCAACCGCGCCTAGCAGCCCCCATAGCAAACCGTTATACGCTTGGTTCATGGTGGCTACTTGCCCTTCAAGTTCAACGGTAGCCCCTTTCGGCTTACTTTCGGCCAAAGAATCAATCACTGAGCGAATATCCTCGCTAACTGCACCTAAGTCTCGCCCTTGCGTTGTTGCAAATATTTGAACTATAGGTCGAATGTTGTATTCCGACACAACACCGCTAATATTCGAGCGAGACAAACTTGCTACAGTACTCAACGTTATTGGAATGTCGCTGGCATTACTGGATGGCTGACTCAGCTGCAAGTTCTCTAGGGCGGACAAAGAGTCCAGTGCTCTCTGAGGTGTTTGCATAACAATGGGATAGCTCACTCCATTTTCAGGATTCAACCAAAAGGTTGGCGCAACTTGCGCTGAACCCGACAAATTCACCACTAACGATTGACTAATATCACGCTGAGTTAGGCCGCCATAGGCCGCTTGGGTTCTATCTACCTCTATGTCTAACGACGGTGACTGTCGACTTTGCTGCACTCTTACGTCAGCAATTCCTGGTATCGCTCTTAACGCTTTAATTAGCGTGTTGGCATAGTCGAAGTTGGCATCAAGGTCGTTCCCTCTAATCTGAATATCAATTGGCGATGGCGCACCAAAATTCAGGACCTGACTGACCATATCAGCGGGCAAGAACGAAAACGTCATATCGGGGAAGCGCTCAGGCAACACTTCGCGCAGGCGTTTAATATAAACGTCTGTTGGCGCGTGATCTTGTGCGAGTGAAATTTGTATGTCGCCGTCTTGCGAACCTATCATTCCATTGTTCGCGTAAATGGTATTCATGCTTGAAATATACGTCCCCACGTTGTCCACCATAGCCGCCAGCTCACGTTCTGGAATGACTTCCCTTATCACCTTTTGTATGTCGCCGAAACGCGCAGCGGTCTCCTCAACACGCAAGCCAACAGGTGCTCTGGCATGAATGGATATTTGACCGCTATCAACGGTAGGGAAGAAATTTCGGCCAATAAACGGCATTAAGGCAAATGACACAATGGCAAAGCTAAGAAAACCCGCTAGGAATAATTTTCGACTCGCAATGGCTTTCGTAAGCACTTGCGAATAGCTATGTTGAAACGATTTAAAACCTTGTTCAAAGCGCTTGTGCCCCTTACTTAACCATAACGCCATTCCAGTTGGCGTGCGCACAGAATGATTGTTGTTTTCTACCAGAAGGTATTTGGCGAGTGTTGGAATGAGCGTTCGAGAAAGAAGAAAAGAAAACAGCATGGACAGCATTACAGCTTCAGCCATTGGAACGAAGAGGTACTTCGGAATTCCCTGTAGAAAATACATAGGTACAAATACAATACATATACACAAAAGCGAAACAAAAGCAGGAGTTGCTATTTGCTGCGCTCCATCAACGATGGCGCTAACAACATCTTTCCCTTCTTCCAAATGAGCATTGATGCTTTCAATCGTAACGGTAGCCTCATCAACCAAAATACCTACTGCAAGAGCCAGCCCCCCTAGCGTCATAATATTTAACGTATGACCAAGAGCAGACATGACTGTCAGTGCTCCGAGGATAGAGAGCGGGATTGATACCGTTACAATGAGGGTTGAGCGCCAACTACCTAGAAACAGCAATATCATCAACGAGGTTAACAGCGCAGCAATAATACCCTCGAGCAAAACCGCGTTAACCGCGTTTTTCACGAAGAGAGATTGATCGCCAATTTGTTTAACTTCTAGCGTGTCAGGCATGGAGGGTTTAACTTCCTCTAAACGACGCTTAATGCCCTCTATGACATCTAATGTTGAGGTATTTCCATTTTTAAAGATGCTCATCAGCACCGAGCGACCGCCGTCTACGTGCACAATATTCGTTTGCACAGCGCTGCCGTCATACACGTCAGCAACGTCGCGAATATAGATAATGGTGCCGTCTACTACGCGTATCGGTAAGTCTCCAATCTCCTCAATGGTTTTAGGAGCTTTATTTATTTGAATGGTATATTCATACTCACCAATCTTTTGCGTGCCAGCAGGAATAATGACGTTCTGCTCTGCCAGCGCATTTGCCACGTCTTGACCTGACAACCCCCTCGCCTGCAACGCGTCGGGGTCGAGGTCTATTTGAATTTGTCGTGACTTTCCACCAAACGGCCAAGGAATAGCCGTTCCCTGAACAGTGACAAGACGAGAGCGCAGCTGATTCATTGCTAAATCAGCTAGCTGTTGCTCGGTTAACCCCTTCCCTGACAATGCCAGCTGAAGCACTGGTACAGTAGACGCACTGTAATTCATAATAAGCGGAGGCTGTGTTCCTGAAGGCATTTGACGAACCATGGTCTGCGCCACGGCCGTCACTTGTGCATTTGCCATATTAATGTCGACAGTGGGATGAAAATAAACTTTCACCACACCAAAACCGTTGTATGACGTCGCCTCCAGATGCTCAATATTATTAACCGTGCTGGTCAACGCCCTTTGAAATGGCGTGGTTATGCGCCCCGCCATTTCATCCGGAGGCAAACCTCGATATTGCCAAGCGATGGCGATGATAGGAATGTCTACATTAGGAAAGATATCCTTGGGCGTTTTTGCTGCCGTTATAGCTCCTAAAATCACGATTAATAGCGCCAACACCATGAAGGTGTACGGCTTATTCAGTGCAACTCTAACCAATGCGAGCATGGTTTTTCCTTAACAAAAAGTGACTAAGACAATGTCGACATATCAATTACAAACCGATACTTAACGTCACCTTTCGCTAGGCGTTCAAACGCTTGATTAACCTCTGATGCCTTAATTAATTCAATATCTGCAGTAATGTTGTGTTTATCGCAAAAGCCTAACATTTCTTGTGTTTCAGCAATTCCGCCAATGTTTGATCCGGAAAAGCTTCGGCGCCCCATAACGATATTAAAGGCACCTATTTCTAGCGGTTCTGGCGGTAACCCCACCAATACAACGCTGCCGTCAATGGCGAGTAAGTTCAAATACTCGTTCACGTCATGTTTGGCTGAAACCGTGTCAATGATAAGGTCTACTTTTGATGCGTATTCGGCCATTTTGACCTTGTCTGTCGAGACCACTGCGTCGTGTGCTCCCAATCGTTTTGCATCAGCTGCTTTATTTTGTGATGTAGTAAAAACAATAACTTCAGCGCCCATCGCTTTGGCCATTTTTATCGCCATATGCCCTAAACCACCAAGACCGACAACACCAACTTTCTTGCCCTTGCCTGCGTTCCAGTGTCGCAACGGTGAATACACCGTAATACCTGCGCATAGCAATGGCGCAGCTGCCGCGAGGTCAAGTGATTCAGGCATTTTTAGTGTGTAAGCCTCTTTACACACATAGCTTTTTGAGAATCCACCTAACGTTTGGCCGCCTGAATATTTATCTGCCGAGTTAAACGAAAACGTTACGCCTTGCTCGCAGAATTGTTCTAACTTGCCATCACACGATGCGCAGCTGCCACACGAATCTACAATACATCCCACCGCAGCGAGATCACCTACTTTGAATTTGGTCACATCACTGCCAATTGCTGTGACTTTGCCTACGATTTCATGACCCGGTACCATTGGATATTGAGACATACCGAAGTCGTTTTGCATCTGATGGAGATCAGAGTGGCAAATCCCGCAATAGAGAACGTCAAACTGCACGTCGTCTGGCATAAGTTCTCGGCGAGAGATAGTAAGGGGACTTAACGTTGTTCCCGCTTTTTCTGCTACAAGTGCTTTTATTTCTGAAGCCATAACGCTCTCCGTAATCATCACTAGCCCCTGTGGCTAGTGCTCTAACTAAGCCATTTACAGATTACTCTGAGAGCGTCAGCTAATTAATTCGTTAAATACGCAAAGACTAATTAGTTTAATTCATGAATATCATTTATTTTCGAGAACAGAATCAGGATTTCGCACGCCGACTAGCGCTATAGCGTCTAGCTGGGTGCGAAATTCTGCTAATTCTTGTTGGCTAAATCTAACGTTCAATGCGCTCTGGTTTTCTCTTATATGATGTAATTTAGTGCTACCAGGGATTGGCACGATGAAGTCTCCCTGAGAAAGTACCCAAGCAAGTGAAAATTGAGCTGGCGTTAAGTTTCGTTCCGCTCCCCAGCTTCTCACTAGATCGAGGATTTTACGATTATTAGCTAGTGCTTCAGGAGTGAAATAAGGCACTGACGATAGTCTTGATTCATCATAAAATCGGCTGTATTCGTTAAACTTATCTGCTAAATAACCTCGGCACACAGCCCCCCAAGGAACAAAACCAATGCCTAGCTCTTTGCAGGTGTCTAGTACCTGATTTTCCATCGCTCTTTCAATAATTGAATACTCGCTTTGCACGGCGCTTACAGGGAATTCCTTGTGAGCTTTACGGATCGTATCGGGCGATACCTCTGACAGCCCAAAGTGCCGGGCTTTCCCTTCTTTAACAAGTTCACCCACTGTGCCTGCAACGTCTTCAATGGGCACGTTTGGATCTGCTCTGTGAAGGTAGAGCAAATCGATACGATCAGTTTGCAGTCGGGATAACATCCCCTCCACAGCCTTTCTGATGGAGGCAGGCCTGGCGTCTCTTCCACTTCGCTGACTGTTGGAAAAATCAAAACCGAACTTACTGGCCAGGATCACGTTGTTTCTAATGGGCTTTAATGCTTCCCCCACCAAAGTTTCATTGGTAAAAGGACCGTAAACTTCCGCTGTATCAAAAAAAGTTACGCCTTCATCGAAAGCGCCTCGAATTACAGGCTCCATTTCAGCAACGCTTCTCGGCGGGTTGTAGCTACCACTGCTCATGCTCATACACCCTAAACCTAATGGCGAAACTTCTAGCTCTCCAAGCTTTCGCGCTATGCGTTCATTAGCGCTTGAATGAACAGCCGATGGTGATTTAGCAATAGCGGACTCGTGAATTCCAGTGGCCATTCCTGCGCCAACCAGCGCAGATGCTTTAATGAAATAACGACGTCCCATAGCTGTAGCTGACTCGTCTTTTGCGTGTTGGTCTTTTTCAATCGACATAAAACCTTCCAAATTGAATTGCATAAACTAGGAAATAGAAAAATGGATGACATCAAACGCTTTTGGAGTTTTTTTGACTCAGATAGATAGCACGGTGCCTGTTGAAGGTAGGCTAATTTACTGGCGTAGAGCTGCGTCAAATGACTGTTTAACCCTACCGAGTCTTACAGGTACACACTATTGAAATTAATCGCTAAGAAAGATGAATTTTATTAATAAATGAGATGTTGAAGGTGTTGGTTGAGCTCACAAAGACTTGCTAGAAAACAGTCCTTGCGAGCTAAATGATGACGCTTTTCGCTCAGCAAAATCGGTTGGGGAGATTACTTCAAATATACGGTTTTACCGGTTTTGGCACTTTCTCTAGCCGCATCAAGAATTTCTACTACCACCATATTGTTTTCCAGCGCAGATAGGTCATAAGGTGATATAGAAATTTCCTCGTTGATGAGTGCTTTGAAATAGTGGAAAGGGTCGTTATATGGCGCAGCTCGTTCAGGCAGGGTAAGTGTTGTTTCTTCAAAGTCGTCGTACCCTTTCGCAATGCGCATTCGGTAGTTATGACGATTGTCGGCATATACTGCGCCTGTCTCACCGTAAATTTCCATATCCTTGCGCCCTATTGGCCAGTTCCAAGACCCTTGCACAATGGCATTGGCGTTTTCATAGCCTAGAATAATGATAGATTCGTCATCTACCTGAGGGTTGTTTTCTGCTTGAAGCTGTTGAGTGATTGCCGTTACGCTCTGCGGCTTTTTCCCTTCCATCAGCCAAGTCATAAGGTTTGCACCATAGCAACCGAAGTCGACAATCGCGCCGCCTCCGTTTTGCTTCGGATCAACAAGCCAGTCTAAAAACTCACTGTTAATGCCAAGTTTCGCTGGCCCCTTATGACCATCGCGTACTATGACTTTGCGAATGTCGCCAACTTCGTCATTCTTTATTGCTTCATACGCTTTGTGATTGGTGGGATACCACGTGGTTTCATAGTTGGTGAGTAGATGAATGTTGTGCTTTGTGGCGAGGGCTTCCATTTCCGATGCGTGTTCCATATTAATCGCAAGGGGCTTCTCAACCATAACGTGAACGCCGCGCGGCGCCGCCTTTTGCACGACTTCTAAATGCTCGTAAATGGTACCAAACGCAGCGACCGCCTGAACGTCTTGTTCAGCGAACATGGCGTCCATCGAATCATACACTTTGTCCATGGAGTAGTTGTGCTGCGTGGCATAACGCTGAGCCAGATCTTTGTTTTGCTCAACAACGCCAACAATCTCAAATTGGCCTTGCTTTTCGCTTTCGAAAATCCAATGAACATGGGTGTGGGTTAACCCAACCACACCTATTTTTAGCTTATCCGAAGCGTGTGCACTGCCAAAAGACAACGCAACCAATAGCGCACTTAAAAACCTGCCCACCGTTCTTCTCATCTTTATTCCTTTAAATGTTTTTTAGACGCTACTAAAGCGCGTCAATCGATTCGCTAGGCTCAGTAAACCACACAGGGCCATCTTCGGTCATATAAAAGTGATCTTCTAAGCGAATACCGAACTCGTTTGGTACTACGATCATAGGTTCGTTACTAAAACACATACCAGATGCTAGCGGGTGAGGATTGTCTTTCACCAAATACGGCCATTCGTGAATATCCATACCGATGCCGTGCCCGGTTCGATGGGGCAAACCTGGTAAGTTATAGTCTGGTCCTAAGCCATCTTTAGCTAAGCTGTCTCGCGCGGCTTTATCAACATCGCCACAGGGAACACCAACTTTTGCAGCGTTAAATGCAGCAAGCTGCGCGCGCTTTTCGCTTTCCCATAATGCTCGTTGCTTATCGGTTGGCTCACCAAAACAATAGGTTCTCGTGATATCAGAGAGGTAGCCGTGCACCTTACAGCCAGTATCAATCAATACTAAGTCGTTCTTCTTTAGTACTTGAGGGTCTTTAACGCCGTGGGGAAACGAGGTGGCTTTTCCAAAAAGTACAATGCAAAAATAGTTACCAGTGGCCCCCACTTTCTTATGTGCATCGTTAATAAATGCTTCAACTTCTGTCGTGGTAATGCCCTCATAAAGCATACTGGCAGTCGCTTTGTGCACAGCTAGGGTCATGTCCATAGCGCGTTGAATAAGCGCGAGTTCACTTTCAGATTTGTGCATGCGACAGTGTGCTGTTACCTCTGCACCATTGATAATTTGCCAAGATTGGCCAAGCATCTTGTTCAAACCATCTACGATAAAAAACTGGGTCGACTCATCCACACCCAATTTATCGCCTCCAGCGGTATTTAGTTTATCTAGCATAGCTATGACAAGCGCATATGGGCTCTCGTGCTCTTGCCAACCAATTATGTCGCCTTCCACTAATTTGCGTTCGTTTAAAGAGTCGATTTCAAAGGTAGGAGCTAGATATACAAGGTCACCTTTTGCAGGCAAAAGCGCACCGACTAAACGCTCACTGGCGTACCACTGCATACCTGTAAAATACGCTAAGTTAGTACCAGCGTTTAAGTAAAGCGCACCAATGCCATTTTCCTGCATATAATGCTGCGCCTTGGCAATTCGGGCTTTGTATTCAGAGAGCTCTATGGGGCGCAGATCGCCTGTCATGTTGACAAGGCTATCTAAAGCCTGCTGTGGTGTTTTTGTACCTATTATTTTGCCCATTTTTTTCGTCCCTACACTGGCGCAAGGCTGATTGTCTATTGGAATGATCATCAGCCCGCCTTAACTATGAATTTATTAAAACGGGCTCACTGTACAACATTCAATAGGAATGTCGAGATAAGCAGAGGTGGCTAGACCTTTTGTACTGCGTACTTAAAGATAAACACTCTCTTATGATTTGCAGCGCTTTAAAGCGCACTTTTCCACGCAGCCTCTGGTAACAAGTACAAGCCTTTTTCGCTTTTTGCACCTTCATTCACGATAAAGCCGATGCCCGCAGCCATGACAGCCAAAGTTACGTCAAAGGCATTAATGCTGTCACCATAGCCCGCAGTTAAGTTAAACATAGAGCCATCGGCTAGAAGATACAGTGTTTTATCGCCCAGTTTATAGGCATTTACATAAGGCATTGGCTCACTGTGAGTAGCCTTGTTTTTAAGGTAAGGCACATCAATTTCTTGGGCTACATGGCCTACGTTTAAAATAAACGTTCCGTCTTTCATGTTGTCTAGATGACTCGAATTCACCACGCCATACGCACCAGTTGCTGTGGCAATAACATCAGCCTGGCTAGCCGCTTCATTTAAATCAACCACTGGCCAGCCGTCGTATTTCGCTTGAAGTGCTCTTGCTGGATCAAGTTCTGCAACTTGAACCTGTGCCCCGAACGCTTTAGCCGAGGCGGCAACGCCCTGCCCAACCAAGCCATAACCAATAACAACCACTACTTTTTCGTGCAGGGTTAGATGAGTGGTTTGGAAGAAGGTTTGCCATGCGCTTAAACCCACCATGTGCCTGTTGTGAAGCCCTTCTTTTACTGGTAAATCATCCCAGTTAAATATTGGATAGTTTGGCGCCATACCATTTAAACGGTTAATGCCAGAGCCCGTTGCTTCTAAGCCCGATACAATGCTCGGTACTGGTTTATTTGCTTTTATATTTTCGTGAAGTCGAGTTGTCAGATCAGCGCCCATTTCACACAAATGGGTAGGTTGCCACGCCAGCGCTTTATCGAATGACTCAGACCAGTCAGCCTCGCTCATATCACGCCATGCATGGGCCGTTGCACCTTTATCAACAAGGTAAGACACCACATCATCTTGCACTGTAGTGGGGTTACACGTGGTAAGAAAAATGTCGCATCCTCGTGAAAGTAGCCCTTCAACCAAAGGCGCCATTTTCAAATCTAAATGCATGTTGCAAGCAAGTTTAACGTTCGACAGATCGGGAAGTGATGCAATGGCATTACGAGTGCGCGGCATATGAAGGCTAGCCCACGCCAACTCTGCTTGAAAATCTTGGTACATGAAAAGGATACTCTGAGAAAATGAAAAGCAGAATCATACGTGAGAATGCTGTATTTATAAATCAGCTAGATACTTCCCTTTATTTCTCCTCTCGGTTATTTTCTCTTATTCTGAATCTTCCTCCCAAACCACCACTTTGTTTCGACCTTTTGCTTTCGCTAGGTACAAGGCTTGGTCTGACTGTTTAATGAGAACATTGACATCCTCTTCGCCTGGCGAGGTTCCTGCCACACCTATACTTACTGTCACTCGTATGAATTTGTTAATGTCGTGGGTGAAAAGGTGTACGCGGAGATTCTCGGCAATTTGCTTGGCGTAATGCACCCGAGTATTGGGCAAAAATACCAAAAACTCTTCGCCGCCCCAGCGAAAGGTAATGTCAGAGCCCCTAACTTGCCCTTTAATTTCTTCAGCGACTTTTTTCAGCACCTTGTCACCCATGTCATGACCATATTTATCGTTGATACCTTTAAACAAATCAATATCAATGAGCATAACCGACATGAACTTATTACTGCGCTTTCCCATCTCCCAAATAGGATAAACCAAGTCTTCAAAAGCTCGCCGATTATAAAGCGACGTAAGTGGATCGAGCCTTGCGTCACGCTCGGCGTTTCTGCGCGCTTGCTGTACTTGTTTGTAGTTAAATGCCAGTGAGATAGATAGCAAAGACATTTCCAACACCATACCGATTTCAATGCCTCTAAATGCCCATTTCGAGTATGGAATAAGCCCCCATGTGGCTAGACTCGACACCATCGCACCGCCGGTTCCGCATAAAATGGCTGGAAGGAAAAATTTAGCTAATGTGTCGCCATTACGGTAGGCAAAAATTCCTATCAACAACATCCAAATCGCTATTGTTGTTAAAACGGCAAGCTGCGACATCACCGCGAAAGAGCGACTTCCAATCAACACAATGGTGACAGCGAGTGCGCCCAATGCGCCATAGATATACTTCCTACAGCGATAGAGCTGTGGTAGATAGAGTTGGGTATTAAGAAACTCGATGGTGAATCTTACCGCACTGAACAAATACAAAAACATTAGCGCAGGCAAAAGCCACTGTTGAAGGAATATCGATTCTGACCAAAGCCACCAGAAACCATGACCGGTATAAGTGAAGTTAAATAGCAAAAACGAGAGAAGGTATAAGGAATAAAGCAGGTAGCGCCGTTCTTTGAGATAGGAGTATAGAACCAAGTTGTAAACCAATAAAATAACGAGTGCGCCGTACAACGCGCCATAAAAATACGCATTTTCCGTTGTCTTGTTTTTAGCAACTACTGGTGGTCCTACGTATATGGGGATCGTCATAGGATCTTCAGAGGAAAATCGAAAAACCACCAGCGTTTCAGGCTGGGTAAATCGATAGAATACAGAAGGCATTCGCGCGTTTTCAAAGCGAGCACTATGCACCTGATTATCACCAAGTTTTACATGACGCTTTCTTTGACCGTTTTCGAAAAAATAGAGGTCGATATCGTCTAGCCACGCATTATCTATTTCTATTTTCAGAGGAAGAAAAGGTACGTTTATTGGGCTATTTTTAGCAATACGAGTAACAAGAACACCATATGTATCTAATTCAACAGCCAACACCCCCCAAACCGTGTTACCAGTGAACCCATAACTAACGCGCCCATTAGTATTTTTTATAAGTGTATTCTGCTGATATTTAGTCAGGATGTCTTCAGCAGTAAGCTGACTACCTTCCTCGTAATACATCCACAGCTTGTCGTTAACTAACTGCATTTTATCTAAAGACGCAGTACTTTTAGCGTAAGCGTGAGAGAGCCCGCCCCACAAGCAATTAACTATTACAAAACCAATAAATAAAAGAAGTGCTTTCATACATCAATTCTTTTGAATAGGGGCTTTTAAACACAGGGCAAGCTTTTGTATCGGCAACCCTTTCTTATATAAATATTAAGTTACGCTTATCAAAACCGTTTGTGAATAGGTTAAATTCATCAATATTCTACAAATGCGTTTTTATGTTGTTTCGTTTCCACATGTAAAGGCTTACGTATCTTTTATGCTTAGTTTTATTACCAGCACGCTGATTCCTGTTTTGATCCTTCTGTTAATGGGATGGCTATTTTTTCGCATTAAATGGCTCAATGAAGGGTTTATAGAAGCTGGATCTAAACTGGTATTTAACGTTGCGCTCCCTGCGCTGTTGTTTTTATCGATAGCGCGAGCAGACTTTTCTAAAGCCGCCAACCTATCGCTGATAGGCGTTGGAGTTATGGGCACGCTCATTGTTTTTGCCGCTCTGATGATTACCTCTCATCTGACCGTGCATCCGTACAAAGCCAGAGGTGTGGTTGTACAAGGCGGTTTCAGAGCCAATATGGGCATTATTGGCCTTGCTTATTGTGCCAATACCTATGGGCAAGAAGGGCTTGCTGTAGCCTCGGTCTATATGGGGTGTATTACTATATTGTTTAACGTATTGTCTGTCTTTGTTCTTAATTTTTATCAAGGCACGTCGCGTTCTTTATTGGGTCAAGTTACTGGCATGGCGAAAAACCCGCTAATTCTTTCCATTGCTTCGGCACTACCCTTTTCCTATTTCGAATGGCAGCTTCCAAGTACACTGATAAAAACAGGGGAGTATTTCGCCCAACTCACACTACCGCTAGCACTTATCTGTACAGGAGCTTCACTACAGTTTCGCTCCTTTTCAAACGACTGGTTAAATATAACAATAAGTACAATAAGTAAGTGTGCCATCTATCCAATGGTCTTAGTTTCTATGGCCTATTTATTTGAGTTTAGGGGAATGGAGTTAGGCATTGTTCTTCTCATGGCTATTTCTCCCACTGCTGCTGCAAGTTATGTCATGGTAAGAAATCTAGGAGGAGACTACCGCTTAGCGGCTAGCATAATCGCGATAAGCACTTTATTGTCTCTACCTATCACTGCGCTTGCTTTTGGCTTACTCCATAAATATCAACTCGTTTAATTAAAAACCACGTACTTTTTCTTTATTCGTGCAAGATAATCACTTACTAACCCCAAATGTCTTATCTTTTTATCGCTACTAAATGAAATAAAATCATATACATCGCTGAGTTAAGGTACATCATCGTGTTTCAGCGATTGGTATTAGCTAGCGAACGCGATACATGCCATATTGTTTGTACGTATTCATGTTATTTCAACCGAGCTTCGTTTATGTATAGTTATGTTAAAACTGCGCTGGCTTACGGCATCATTTTCTTATTTTCTTGGCCTTCTGTTGTAACAGCACAAGAAGACTTGTCCTTTGATATGCGCCTTACTACGATGCCTTATCCGTTTGAAGTAAACCTATTTGAGTTAGCTTCCCAAGGACAACAGCTCGAAATGGCCTACATGTATGTACCCCCAAAAAAGGGAAAAACTGTAGTAACACTCTTTCATGGTAAAAATTTCAACGGCGCGTATTGGAAAACTACCGCTCAGCTATTACAAAGCCACGGCTTCGGCGTACTTATACCCGATCAAATAGGGTTTGGAAAATCATCAAAACCCACTCAATATCAGTACAGCTTTGCGACTCTAGCGAACAATACTCGGCAATTACTAAGTTCTCTAGGCATTGAAAAAAGCATTATTGTGGGTCATTCAATGGGCGGAATGCTCGCTACGCGATTTGCTTTACTCTATCCTGATACCAGTGAAAAATTGGTGTTAATTAACCCAATTGGTCTCGAAAATTATCTTCTTTATCAATCGTATACCGACATTGAAAAAGTTTATCAAAGTGAGCTAAAAAAGACCCCAGAAATGATAGTCAACTATCAAACAAAAAACTATTACGATGGCACATGGAATGACGCATTTGCGCAACACGCCAAATTTCTGCAAGGCTGGATAAATGGGCCTGATTGGACAACGTTAGCCAGAGTAAATGCGCTAACTTACGACATGATTTTCACTCAGCCCGTTGTAGAAGAGTTTAACGCCTTAACGCTTCCTACTGCGCTCATATTGGGCACACGTGATCGCACTGCGCCTGGTAGAGCAAACAAACGAGAAGGGGTTTCTAGAGAATTAGGTCGCTATGACAAGCTAGGTGGCGAAGTTAAATTACGAAATAACAATATTAATGTAATTGAACTAGAAGGATTGGGACATTTACCCCATATTGAAGATTTTGAAAGTTTTGCACCTGTTTTCCTAAAAACTATTGCCTTTACACACATGGAGCAGAAAAACTAAATGCCCCCGTTAAGCAGGCTAATAGATTGTTAAAGAAATATTTAATAATCAGAGTATTAGCTAAAATTAAAAGCGCCGGGTAACTCGACGTTAACCCGGCGAAAAAGGCGTAACAGACGTCGCCCTAATCTGCTTCGATCTCACCCTCTTCAATGGCCACAACGCGACGTGCTTCAACGTAGGTTTTAATAGCCCAAAGTGTCTCTTGGTCTAAGATAGGATCGGTTTGACCTTCAGGAATACCGCCAAGTGCAGGCATGCCTTTCGCCGAGCCAAAACGCAAGCGCTCAACGAACCATTCGTCGTCTTCAAAGCTTTCTGGGTCGAGTTCACGAAGGTCTGGGTTTATTCCGCCAGACTGCGCGTGCAAGCCGTGACAACCTGCACAGTTATTTGCATAAGCTGACTCACCGAACTTGATGACCTTCGTTTTGGTTTCTTCATCAAGGCTTCGATATGGGTTTTCAAACACCCAACCATTTTCAGACTCATCGCCATCAGTGATTGGCGGCATAGCTGAGCTATCTGCTCCTTGAGGGATAACATTTCCATGTGCAAGCACGTGGCCAGACAAGCCAGTTACCACGAGTGCAGCAAACAACATCGATATTTTTGTTTTCATAATTCATACATCCTCAAAAGACTATGAATTAAGTATACGTACGAGGAAATAAGGGGTAACTCTACTTTGGTTTTGAAAGGCTCCTCCTTTGGTAGGAGGCCACAATGATAGCCACTGAAAGCGCAAGCTTTACAATTGCTGCTTCAACGTTAGTGCTAAAGTCAGAGTCGAAATAACGCCCATAAGAATGATGAAGACTTACCTTGCCAACAGGTAAATGAATAGGTGAAGAAAAAAAGGCCAGCGCACCTAGGCGCTGGCCATGTATTAATCACTATTTACTGCTCAGCTAAGGTTAGTTTTTTGCCACCTGCTGATAGCGCTTGGGCAATTTAAACGTCCACACGGTGCCGCCTTGGTTGAAGTGCTTCACGCGTTTTGCAACTTCACCGCCCCATAATGGCACTGCGCCGCCCCATCCAGATAGTACAGAGATGTACTGCTCACCATCCATTTCCCATGTCACTGGAGAGCCAACAATACCTGAGCCAGTTTGGAACTTGTAAACCATTTCGCCAGTTTTGTCGTCAAAGGCCATCAGATAACCTTCAGGGTTACCGGTCCAAACCAGACCACCACCTGTAGTTAACACGCCGCCCCAAAGTGGAGAGAAGTTGTTATAGCGCCAAACGGTTTTACCTGTTTTGGGGTCAATCGCTTTAAGTACGCCGATAAAGTCCTCATTCACTGATTTAATGGTGAAACCAGCACCTAAGTACGCTGCACCTTTCTTGTAAGAGGTAGGCTCGTTCCAGATATCCATTTCCCATTCGTTTGAAGGCACATAGAAGAGTTCAGTATCCTTGGAATAGGCCATTGGCATCCAGTTTTTACCACCTAAGAACGCAGGGCGAGCGACAACCTGTGCACCTTGTTTACCATCAGCTGATTGCGCTGGGCTTCCTGGGCGATTTTCTTCAATGTAGATAGGTCGACCTTTTTCATCCAGTCCCTTTGCCCAGTTTAATTTATCAACAAACGGGAAGCCGCGGATAAAGTCACCGTTTTCGCGATTAAGGACGTAGAAAAAGCCGTTTCTGTCGGCGGTTGCCGCCGCTTTCACTGTCTTGCCGTTTTCCTGGTAATCAAACGAGATAAGCTCGTTTACGCCATCGAAGTCCCAGCCATCGTGTGGTGTGGTTTGGAAGTGCCACACAATTTTGCCTGTATTAGGGTCGATAGCTAAGCGCGACGACGAGAAGTAGTTATCGCCCGGACGTAGGTGAGAGTTCCACGGTGCAGGGTTACCCGTACCGAAGAATAGCAAGCCTGTATCTGAGTCGTAAGTGCCGCCTAGCCACGTTGCTGCACCACCGGTTTTCCATAAATCAGCAGGCCATGTTTTACCTGGCGCGCCGCCTGAAATACCATTTTCGGTTTTCTTACCGTCTTTCCATAAGTACCCCATGTGCCCTTCAACGGTAGGTCTAACCCATAGCTGTTTGCCAGACTTCGCGTCGTAAGCATACACTTTACCGACGATCCCGAACTCACCACCGGAAATCCCTGTAATGACTTTTCCGTCAACTACAATAGGCGCTGCAGTAATGGCGTAGCCCGCTCGGTAGTCTTCAACTTTTTTCTTCCAAACAGTTTTTCCCGTGTCTTTATCCAGTGCTACTAACTTGGCATCCAAGGTGCCAAATATGACCAGATTATCGTAAAGCGCAACGCCACGGTTTATCACGTCACAGCAAGGCATAATGCCGTCTGGCAAACGCGCTTCATATTGCCATAGCTCTTCACCAGTTCTCGCATCGATGGCCCACACACGAGAGTAAGATCCGGTTACATACATCACGCCATCTTTTACCAGAGGCTGCGATTCTTGACCCCGCTGCTTTTCACCACCTAATGAAAACGCCCACACGGGACGTACTTCTTCTACTGTATCGCGGTTGATGGCGGTGAGCGGGCTGTAGCGCTGAGCTTTCAAGCCCATTCCATACGTCACTACGTCATCAGTGGTAACGTGGTCATTTTGAATATCTTTGTCGGTGACAACAGCATGGACAGGAGTTAACGCACTTGCACAAACCAGCATAGATAAGGCAAGTTTTTTAATTGGCATATTATTATTCATAACGGTTCCTAGTTGCATGTAGGCCATAAATGGTCTGTTTCAGACTATTCGTTAGGATTAGCATAGCTAGGGGGGATGTCGATGCCTATGCAACAGCGGAGTGATTTGACTCCTCCTTTAGGAGGAGGAATGAAGGGCTATTTTCCCTTTTGTTTAACACCTTTACGCTTTCACGTCTTTTTAAACTAATGCGTGACTGATAACGGCGCTAGAGGTGAGAAGGCAATTGGCCATAGAGTTATTGCCTAATGTACTATCGCTATGAACGCTATTGGTCACATGCTTTTATACTGAATTATCTTATTCTGAACTTTCATTCCCCGCAAAATAAGGCGGCATCTCGTAAATAGTTTTGTATTTCTCAAATAACCGTTGCATATCACCCTCTACCACCATTCGCGTAATTACATCACCAATTTCATAGCCTAGTGCGCGATAATTAGTATGAACAGCAAGTCCTATGTCCCACTTTTGCTTTCCGATGAGCGGAAACGCGTTGCTTGCAAGGCGATATTGCTCATTATCAACAAACTGACTGAGGTAGGATATTTGCGAGCGCAATCCCATTACCGCTTCGACGGTTCCTGCTTTCATTGCGTCAAACGCTTCTGCGTTTGAGCCATAGTGCGATGTTTTTTCTCGCAATCGGCCGCCAAACGCTGACGTTAAGTAAAAGTGGGGAATGCTGTCTATTTCCGCACCAATCGTGTGATACTGAAACATGCCCATGGTTTCCACTTCGGGCAAGGTGTGCGTGTTGTGAATGATTTGCCAGCTTTCACGCTGATAAGGGGCAAACATATGAACAAGCTCATTAACCAATAAGCCCACGTCGTCACGTTTTTGAGAAAAACTGGGGTCGTAAGGCGCGCGCATCATCACATCGGCCTTAATGCGGTGGATAATATGGCCCTTCCATAGGTAATTTCTGAAATCGTCTTCTGTCGTTTCACCTGGTGTCATCCATATCAGTTCTAGCTCAACACCAAGGGCGCTCGCGATTTCACGGGCGATATCAATATCAATTCCAGTGGGGCTGTCGTTTTCAATAAATGAAAATGGAGGATAGTCGGTGTACACCGCAATTCTAATTAAACCGCTGTCTTTAATATCGTCTAACGATCTTGCTTCCCCGAACGCAGAAAGCGCAGAACCCGTTATCAGGCAGAGTAAAATGAAAATAACTCGAAAAGGTTTAACTAACTGCACAGCTTACCCACTTATTCAATCGAACTTCTTAAGCATACTAAGGGGTTAGCGTGATTTTACTAATGCTACTTTAGCGCCATAGCATTCCTCCTTTAGGAGGATGTTCTTCGGGAAAATTGCCATATACCCTTATGTCAGACAAACAGATATCAGCAAAAGCATGCAGCTGAGCTCGGGGTGGTATATGGCAAAGGGTGTAAAAAGCACGGTTGAAAGACGATTAACCGGTAAGCGTTATCAAAAGTGTGTAGCGTCACTTTTTTGCTGCGTTCTGTTGTCGTTTTTAAACAGCGCGCTCGCGTTTAATGAAGCGCAACCTTCACATGCTCAACAAGCTGCACCACAGGCCTCTTTTGCCACTATTGTGGTCATTTACATAAAAGTTGCAGGCACATCTCCACCAGGCACACCAGACTATTTAAAGTCCCCCAGCAATGAGGGGACAGCTGGCGCAAGTGTGGCGATAGAGGATGCCAATATCACGGGAAAATTTCTTGGTTATCAGTTTGAGTTAACTGAAATCAGTGTGCCTTCTATCGGCGAACTACAAGCTTCTTTAGCTAAAACACACCAGCACTCTAGATCAAGTGCTAACGCAAATCACAAAGAAATAAGCAGCAATCAGCAAGGCAACATTGCACCCGTTGTACTACTGGACATGCGAAGCAGTGATAAGGTAAAGGCTGCCTCAATTGAGCAGTTGATTGCCACTATACAACGCACGCTTCCTAATGCCGTATTTTTTAACGTAGCTAATAGCGATGATTTGCTGAGACAAAATTCATGTCGCCTGCCCTTGTTTCATACAATCCCCAGTTATCAGATGAAAGCCGACGCGCTAGCCCAGTGGTTTCGCACTAAGCGTATTGACGAGATATTTGCAGTTTACGGAAAAACCGCTGACGATGCTGCATACCTAGCCGCGTTCAAACGCAGCGCTAAGAAATTCAAGCTTTCACTTGTTGAAACTAAACAGTGGCAGGACAGTTTTGATTTACGCAGGGCTGCCTTTGCTGAAATTCCTCAATTTACGCGAACAACCGAAACCTATCAGGCTGTTTTTACCGCCGATAGCGCGGCGCAATTCGCGTATAGCCTACCCTTTAACACCTATTATCCCGTACCTGTGGTAGGTGCTGCCGGCCTAAAAGCTCTAGGTTGGCATTTTACCCACGAACAATGGGGCGCCCGTCAGCTTCAAAGCCGTTTTAACGACGGGTTTAACAGACACATGAATGAAGTCGACTTCGCCGCGTATCTTGCAGTAACGGCGGTGGCAAATGCTGCGCAGCAAGGAAGCGATTTAACGCAGCAGGGAATACTTAAAACCTTGCTTAGCGACCACTACACGCTGGGTGCCTATAAAGGCCGCCCTCTTTCTATTCGCCCCTACACCCACCAATTTCGTCAGCCTATTGCGCTGGCCCACGAAGACGCATTGGTGACTCATGCGCCCCTTGAAGGCTTTCTGCACCAAACCAACGAACTGGACACATTAGGCGCAACACACACTACCTGTAAGGACAAGTTATGAGCTATCGCTTTGCACTCTTGCTTGGCAGTTTAATGGCAAGCTTTGCCTTTGCACTTCCTCAAGCCTTTGCACTTCCTCAGGCGTATGTCACTAACGAAAAAGACAACACGCTATCTGTCATTGATATGACGACATTTGATGTGATTGAAACTATCGAGGTTGGAGAGCGACCCCGAGGGTTTATTTTAAGTGCAGACCAGTCCCACGCGTATATCTGTGCCTCTGATGCTGATCGCATTCAAATTATGGATTTGTCTACCCATTCCATAGTCGGCGATCTTCCCTCAGGTGCAGATCCTGAAACCATAGCATTACATCCTAACGGCACCACTATTTACACCGCTAATGAAGACGATGCCCTTCTTACTGTTATCGACATTCCAACCGCTCAGGTCATTTCTCAGATAGATGTAGGCGTAGAGCCTGAGGGGCTAGCTGTGAGTCACGACGGCAGCATGATGGTAGTCACATCAGAAACCACTAACATGGTGCACTGGATAGATACCAAAACGCACGAAAATATTGCAAATAGCTTAGTTGATGCAAGACCCAGAGATGCTCACTTTACCAAAGATGACAAGTACCTTTGGGTAAGCTCCGAAATAGGTGGCACCGTTAGTATTTTCAATACTGCTACTAAGCAAAAAGTGAAGACCCTTTCCTTCGCCATTAAAGGCGTTTATCGCGACAAGGTTCAGCCAGTGGGTATTGTGCTTATGAAAGATAAGCCCTACGCCTTCGTGGCGCTTGGTCCAGCGAATCGCATAGCGGTCATCAATACCGATACCTTTGAAGTGGAAGACTACATTTTGGTTGGGCGACGAGTGTGGCAATTAGCGTTTAACCAAGATCAGTCTTTATTGCTGACCACTAACGGTGTGAGCGGTGATGTTTCTGTCATCAATACCCACACGTTAAACGTAGAGCATACGGTAAAAGTGGGGCGATACCCTTGGGGCGTGGCGGTTAAATGGAAATAGCGGTTCAAGCAGTTTCACATCAGTACGGCAGCCACAACGCGCTGGACAATATAAGCCTTTGCCTAAAACCAGGCTTAACCATGCTGCTTGGACCAAATGGCGCAGGCAAAAGTACCTTATTTGCGCTTATTACGGGCCTTCAAAAACTCACGCAAGGCAGCATTACCTTTGATGGTGCTACCCTGTCTCAATCTCGCACAAGTATTATGGCGAAAATGGGCGTGGTATTTCAGCAAAGTACCTTAGATATCGACTTATCAGTGAAACAAAATTTGTCCTACTTTGCTTCGCTCCACGGCATAAGTACCACTAGCGCGCTATCTCATATTCAAGGCCTGCTCGACGAGCTCGATCTTACGAGTAAGCTCAACACAAAAATTCGCAACTTAAATGGCGGGCACAGACGTCGGGTCGAGTTAGCTCGCTGCCTTATTCACAAGCCATCTTTGCTGCTATTAGACGAGCCCACCGTTGGCTTAGACATAGAATCCCGTCATCTTATTTTGCGGGTAGTACAAGCGCTAGCTCATTCGCAAAACGTAAGTGTACTGTGGGCCACGCATTTATTTGAAGAAGTGAAGCACAACAACAACTTGATAGTCTTATCAAAAGGACAAGTGTTAGCCCACGACCAATGTGAAGCCTTGTTAGCCAAGTATCATCAACAAGATATTGAGCACCTTTGGCAGCATTTGATGCAGGAAGGCTCCTGATGTATTGGCGCTGTTTTGTGGGCGTACTTACCCGAGAGATGCTGAAGTTCTGGCAGCAACGCACACGCCTGTTAAGTGCATTAGTTCGCCCGCTGCTTTGGCTATTTGTTTTTGCAGCAGGGTTTCGTTCGGCCCTGGGTCTTTCAATGACCGAGCCTTACGAGAGTTATATTTTATACGAAGAGTATATTGTACCCGGGCTTGCCGCCATGATTGTGCTTTTTAATAGTATGCAAAGTTCATTGTCCATGGTGTACGACAGAGAAATGGGCAGCATGAAAGTACTGCTGTTAAGCCCGGTTCCCCGCCCTTTTCTGCTAGGCAGCAAGCTTATAGCCAACACCTTGGTAAGCGCTATTCAGGTGTACATCTTCTTTGCCTTTGCGCTTTTACTGGATGTACGCCTATCTGCGTTGGGATACGTTTATGCGTTGCCTGTTATTGCGCTACTGTCATTGTTTTTAGGTTCGTTAGGACTATTACTGGCAAACTATATTAAGCAGCTAGAGAACTTTGCCGGGGTCATGAATTTTGTCATTTTCCCGTTGTTCTTTCTATCAAGCGCCCTATACCCGCTTTGGAAAATGCGTGAGGCCAGCGAATGGCTGTATCAGATTTGCGCCTTTAACCCCTTTAGTAGCGGCGTAGAATTACTGCGATTTGCGCTCTATGAAAAACTCGAACACAACGCGCTAGCCGTTGTACTTTGTCTTACGGCTATCACTTTTATTTTGGCTGTTAGAAGCTTTCGCCCCAAAGCCTCAAAAGGGCGCTTCTCGTGATAAAAGCAAACCTAACCTGGGCTAATGAAAGCAATAAAGTTGAAACGTTAGACGATAGTGACTGCTTACTTATTTTAACTACGCCCGAGTTATTAGCGAGCCAACTCTTTCACTTTTCAACACCCGCTAAGACATACATTGAGCAGGTTTTTGACGATGAAGGTTTTGCAGGAAATAAAGGCCAATGTGTATTAGTACAAGGCCTTAAGGCGTTTAAAACAAGTTACATCTCAGACACTGAAAACAGCGGAAAAAACAAAATTAGCCAACAATTAGCTGAAGTAAAACGGGTACTGTTTTATGGTGTCGATTTTGCGCTTTTTGAAGCGTCAGATGCACCCAACGTCTCTAGCTGTGCCTCGACTTTATCTAAAACTAATGACCCTTCCATGGTTAACCGCTCAAGCTACGCTAGCGATTCAAACTCCGCGTTTTATTCGAAAAGCACTAGTGACTTGAAGCAAACTAACGCGCCAGCATTTCGCTACTTAGAACAGCAGTTCGATGCATTGTTTAAAAAGCTTAAAAGCTTGTCGGTAACCTTGGAAAAGCTGGCGTTAATGGCGCTTTCTACCACTGAAACAGCAAGCAGTGACCCTGTTAACACCATTGCAAGCCACTCACCATTTCTGAGTGCGCTACTTAGAAGCTATTTCAAGCACGGTTATCACTTTAAGGGCTATAAGACGAATAATCGTTCGGTTTCTAGCAGTCGAGCCCGCGATGGCAACAACAACGCAACTAGTGTTGAAAAAAACGCCGCAACTAATGAAGCAATTAACCAAGCAACTGATATTAGGGGCACGCTGTCTCTTGCATTAGATGCCAAGCATTTTAATAACGCGCAAAAGCGTCTCGTTTCACACACTATCCGCTATGAATCAGCCCTGAATGCCGCGATGACGTGGGCTAAAGATCTCGCCCACATGCCAGCCAACTTATGTACGCCAGATTACCTGGCCGAACAAGCTCAGCATCTGGCGCAAACCTTTAATACGGTGTCTTGCGATATACTCAATGAAAGTGCGCTAAAGCAGTTAGGCATGAACGGGTATTTAGCGGTAAACGCAGGTTCACAGTTCGCTGCCACCATGCCTATTCTTCGCTACACAGCCAAAGGTTTAGAGAATTCACCGCCAGTAGTGTTAATTGGCAAAGGTGTAACCTTTGACAGCGGCGGCATAACGTTAAAACGCAGCCCTGATATGCGCCATATGATTTACGACATGGCAGGCGCTGGCTGTGTATTGGGCGTCATTCAGGCGGTTGCCACACTGGGGTTAAATATAAATATTATTGGTATTGTGGCGAGCGCTGATAATGCGATTGATGGCAAAGCCTATCGCCCGGGTGACATCATTACTATGCACTCAGGAAAAACCGTGGAAGTCATGAGCACCGATGCAGAAGGGCGTATGCTTATGGCCGATGCAATCAGCTACGCGAAACAGTTCTCCCCCTCGGTTATTATTGATATTGCAACCCTAACCGGCGCGACCATTAGCGCACTGGGGCACAAAGCCACTGCACTTTTTAGCAACGCTCCAGCGCTTGAAAGTGCGTTAGTTGAAGCGGGTGAACTGGCTAACGACAGGTGCTGGCCTTTCCCACTTTGGCCAGAATATCAAGACGCCATTACCTCTCAGCACGCGGATATGATGAATACGGGCATAAACTCTCCCGGTGCTATTTCGGCAGGCTGCTTTCTCTCTCGCTTTGCTGACGGCACCCCGTGGGCTCACCTCGATGTGGCAGGAACCGCTTTTACCTACACCAAATCGTTATCGGCGACCGGCCGCCCTATCCCTTTGCTGTTATCTTACTTAAGCAGCTGCGCTATACAAAATAATCAATAAATCATCAAAATTCATGACAGTTCTCCTCCCTTAGGAGGATATCTGTTAACACATATTCAACATATACTCAGTCATGCGTTTAATCATAAAGAAGAGGAACAATTATGTGGACTAAACCCCAATACACAGAAATGCGCCTTGGTTTTGAAGTAACTCTTTACATCAATAACCGCTAGGCAACGCCCTCTGGGATGATGAACAAAAAGGCTGCCGATGCAGCCTTTTTTTACTTGTAGTATGGAGTAGTTATGCACGTATTGATTCTTGGTGCTGCCGCTGGGGGTGGATTTCCGCAATGGAATTGTCACTGCCCAAATTGTAAGGGTTTACGCGAAGGTAAAATAAAGGCGAAAGGCAGAACACAGTCGAGCATTGCTGTCAGTAGTGATGGTAAAAATTGGGTTCTCATCAATGCCTCCCCCGATTTAAGGGAGCAGATAAATAGCCATCCACAGCTGTGGCCCGACGCCCATGTGTCTCGCGGCACACGCATAAGCGCAATTGTGCTTACCGACAGTCAAATAGACCATACGACAGGCCTGCTAACATTGCGCGAAGGCTTACCCCTTCCCGTTTATTGTACCGATGTTGTGGCCGAAGACCTAACCACCAGCTTCCCGCTTTTTACCGTATTAAAACACTGGCACGGCGGACTACAGCAGCATTCAATTAATACCGATTATCATCAACGCTTTGTACCAAAAGGGGCAGAAGGCCTGACTTTCCAACCCGTGGTATTAGAGTCTAATGCGCCCCCTTACTCGACGTATCGCGACAACATTGTGCCGGGCAACAATATCGGCCTGAAGATAACTGACGACACCACGGGCAACGTGCTTTTTTACGCGCCGGGATGTATGCAGGCAAACGACACAGTAAAACAAGTAATGCGCGAATCTCACTGCGTGCTATTTGACGGTACGCTGTGGGCCAATGAAGAAATGATAGATCACGGCTTTAGCAACAAGCTGGGCACTGATATGGGACACATGCCGGTTAATGGAAAGGGCGGAGCCATTGCGCTGCTAAATGAATTTAACGTTAAGCGTAAAGTACTAATTCATATCAACAACACAAATCGCGTGCTTGACGAAGATTCCAGTGCTTATCACAGCCTGTGTGAGCAAGGCATTGAATTGGCTTACGACGGTATGGAAATTGAGGTGTAGTAATGACAGAAAACGCATGGTCTAGACAAGAATTCGAACAAAAACTGAGAGAAAAAGGCGCTTACTACCATATTCATCACCCCTTTCATAAACGTATGAATGAAGGACACTGCAGCGTTGATGAAATTCAGGGCTGGGTGGCCAACCGACTGTATTATCAAATGGCAATACCGGTTAAAGACGCGGCAATTTTAGCGAATTGCGAAGATCAATCGGTACGCAGAACTTGGATCCAACGAATTATCGATCACGATGGACGGGAAGGTGAAGACGGACTGGGCGGCATAGAAGCCTGGTTGCGGTTAGGCGAAGCGGTAGGCTTGAACCGCAGTGAATTACTTGATGAAACCCACCTGTTGCCAGCGGTTAAATTTGCAGTAAATGCCTATGTGAATTTTGCCCGCCGTGCGTCGTGGGAAGAGGCTGCCTGCTCATCGTTAACTGAAATGTTCGCCCCTGAAATACATCAAAGCCGATTAGATACCTGGCCTGGGCACTATACATGGATTGATAGTGAAGGCTTTACCTACTTTCAAATGCGGTTAAGTCAGGCGCGCCGTGATGTAGAGCATGGCCTGCAGATAACCCTTGACCACTTTGTTACCCGACAACAGCAAGAACATGCGCTCAATATACTGCAGTTCAAAATTGATATTTTGTGGAGCATTGCTGATGCCATTTGCTTTGCCTATGAATATAAGAGAAAGCCGTTTGATGGTATTGCCGACCAGCGGGTGTGCCATATAGGGAGGTTTTAATGATGTCGAATTTACAATCACAAACCGAGCACCACTTAGATGCTGATAGCGTCGGTGCTGATAACGTGGAAGATAACATTGAAAATAGCAGCAGTCACAACAACGAGGGCGGCCGCACAAGAGACAAAATAGCTTCTTTAAATCCGCTTTTTCGCATGCAGTACGAGAAAGCTCAGGGTTGTTATGTTTTGTTGTTCCCCGAAGGAATGATCAAACTTAATCCTTCTGCGGCAGAAATTCTTAAGCGTGTGGATGGCAGCAATACGGAAAATGCCATTTGTGCTGAGCTTCGCCAGGCGTTCCCTGATGCACCTGAAGATTTAGAAGAAGATGTTCATGCATTTCTGGTCCATGCCGAGCAAAAGAAGTGGATCCGCTATGACGAATAATACAGACGTTGATTTACAAACCGACGTACCAAATACCATAACGCCTCCGCTGTGGCTCCTAGCCGAAATTACTTATCAGTGCCCATTGCATTGCCCCTATTGCTCAAACCCAGTAAATATGGAAGAAACATTTAATGAGCTCTCTACTGAGCATTGGGAGCGTGTACTGCGTGAAGCGCGGGAAATGGGCGCCGTGCAATTGGGCTTTTCTGGCGGAGAGCCATTGCTTCGAAAAGACTTAGAGCACTTAGTCGCTTATGCGCGGGCTTTGGGTTTTTACACCAACTTGATCACCTCTGGCATTGGCATGACAGAAAAACGTATTGCCAAACTCAAAGAAGCCGGCCTTGACCACATTCAGCTGAGCTTTCAGGCAGCCAATGCTGAAGTCAACGACTTAATAGGCAACAAGCGTCACTCATTTGAACAAAAACTTAAAATTGCGAAGCTGGTAAAACAATACAACTACCCTATGGTGCTTAACTTCTGTATTACCGCGCAGAACATTCACGAAATAGAAGACGTGATGGCGCTCAGCGAGCAGCTGAACGCTGATTTTGTCGAGTTAGCTACCGTACAGTATTACGGCTGGGCCTATGAAAATAGAGACCATTTGCTGCCTACGTCACAGCAGCTACAGGAAGCTGAGGCCGCAGTGAACCGCTACCGCGCGCAGCAAAACGGTAAAGGGCCAACCTTCATATTTGTGTCGCCCGACTACTATGAATCTCGCCCTAAGGCGTGCATGAATGGCTGGGGCACAACGTTTTTAACCGTAACGCCAGATGGCAGTGCCCTTCCGTGTCACAGTGCAAAGATATTGCCCCTTCGTTTTCCTAATGTGAAAGAACGCTCGTTGCACGATATTTGGCACCAAGACTTTAGCTTTAATCATTTCCGTGGCGATAGTTGGATGCCGTCGCCCTGTAGGGACTGCGATGAAAAAGATAAAGACTTTGGCGGCTGCCGATGTCAGGCCTACCTGCTAACAGGTGATATGTATAAGACGGATCCGGTTTGCAGCAAGTCGCCCGATCACCATTTGATGAAAGGCATTACCGATAAAGCAGGTACTGCACCGTCGAAGGCACTACAGTATCGGAAGGTGGAAAAGCCGATTCCCATTCTAGAAGTAAGTGCTACGAGGTAAGTACTAGGAAATAAATGGGCTGCGATAAGTACGAAACAAAAAGAGATACCGTTAAACCGCAATGATAAAAGTGTATGTCTGAATTTCATTTCATTGATGCCGGCTCTGGGTCAAAAGTACATAGCGTTGTTTTTGCGCTAAAAACCCCTGCAGCAGGCCACACTGGGTTGTCTCATTTAGCTGAGCACATGAGCTTTCGACGCTCTCACCCATACCCTGCTGCCCACGAGCTTTTTACGGCCAATACACTTCTGCCTGTTACTATTAACGCTACCACACTCGCCGAGTACACCTTCTTTTTCGCTTCATCTGAAAAAGCGAACGTGCTGCTTGATGCTGTAAATTACCTGTACTGTGGCCTGCTTAACCGGGATTACGGTACCGATGAGGTTATCTTAGAGCGTGACGGGGTTATTTTTAACGAGCTCGCCATGCTAGAGACAAACAGCGACTATGCATTAAACGCCGCTATTCGATTAACCGATACCAATAAAAATGCCTATCAACACGCGGGTGGTTTTACACAAACCATAGGCAGCAACAGCATTCAAGCGCTTCAAGACTACAAACGCCAGTGGTATCAGCCAAGCAATATCACCACGCTGGTTTATAGTAATTCAGCCCACTTTTTTGAGCAGTGCAAGGAGGTTGTTACAGCCGTGAGCGAAGAAATAGCCCTGAGCGCGCAAACAGCCCTGAGCGCAATGAAAGCGCAGAGCGTGGAAACAGCCTTGAGCGCTGAAAAAACCTTGAGCGAAGAATCAACACTGAACAGAAACGCCTCTCTGAGTCAGCACGCATCTCAACGTGAACACTCACATTTAGACAAAGAAGCCTCTCTTGATGCGCAAATGACAAAAGGCGAAAACGAATCAATAAGGCATGTATTAACCTGGTGGTTTCCTCAGTGCTTTTTAAATGGTTTACTACAGCAAGAAGCAACACTTAGCACCGTAGCAGGCCTTGAAAACACTTTATTTATCGACCCCGAAATCAATCAACAAGGCAATTTTGCAATTCGCCTCGTCGCAGACGAAGCGATGAAGGAAGTAGCAAGCGAGCTTTCGATAGAAGCACTTCCAAAGCTTTCACAAAATCTAACACACAAGCTCGTGAGCGATGATTATGATAAAAGGCTGCGACAACTAAAACATGTGGTATCCGCGTGTCTTGCCTCATTTGATATTAGACCTTCAAAGCCAATGCCAGACACTGATAAACACGCAGATGGTGTGGGGGCGGCTATTCGCTATTTTGCGCAACTAACAGATGCGTTGGATTCGAACAAGTGTACCGCCAAAGATTGTGCCACCAAAAGCGCTTATTTGGCGAGTGCTAATAAGGTATCGCTCTCCTATTTGCGGCCTCTACCTTCACCTGAAAAGTCAATCGCTCGCGAGCGGATTAGAAAGGCACGTAAGGGATTTTCCGCGCAAGCCAGCGCTTCCAATAGCGACCAGTCACTTTTAGTGCCGCGTCTTACCTCTAAATACCGACATTTTATTGCGTTAGAGCACTTGCCTGCACTTCCACGTTTATTGCAGCCACTCGCCAACAATACCACCAATTTGAAACGCTTTAACGCTGAACACATTGCTTTGCATTTAACGCCGTTTTCCACTCCATCGCCCTCAATAACTCTAGAGTCGGCTTCTCAAAACCCTGCTTCTGGTTATTTGGCCTCGCACTGGGTGTATCGCATCGCGTTCTATCAACAGTCAAGACTACAAGCGGTACTGGCACACCACCTTTTCTGGCAACCAAGAACCTCGGGGGAATGCTACGCACTGGGCGCTGCAACCTATGAAAATAACCTTTTTCTATTTGGTGCCAGCGACACAAATATCACAGAGCGAGAAAACTGGTGTCATAAGGTTTTATCGATTCTCTCGTAGGGAATTCGGGAAAAAACACTGCTACCAATTTATGATACTTCCTCCCACTTAAGGAGGATATTTTTAGGGAATGGTTAAGGCAATACTGAAAGTATAAATAATAACGAAGCAGTCAAGACCATGCCTACGCGAATTTCTACTAAAAGCTCTAGCCAAAACGTTGCACAATCCCCAACACATCAACTTGCCCGTTCACCATTTGCTCTTGCGATTATTGCAAGCGCTGTAACCTATGCGTTTAGCTCTGCTGCAGAAGCTAACGATGCAATGGACCACTACGAGGTTATAGAGGTACAGGGAGCGACACCGCTTAGCGCCAACAGCAATAACTCTGCTGTATTTGGTAACGTTCAGACACTCACCCAAGACGATATTGAAGGGAGCGTCAACCGTTCACTACCGGAGCTACTCAAAACTCAACTGGCAAGCGTGAACCTAAACGATGTTCAAAACAATCCGTTTCAACCCGATCTGCAATACCGCGGGTTTACTGCCTCTCCGCTGCTTGGTCTACCTCAGGGCATTTCGGTGTACTTAAACGGCGGTCGGGTTAATGAAGCGTTTGGCGATACTGTGCATTGGGACCTAATGCCTCTAGATGCGATAGATACCGTTTCTTTGTACTCTGGTTCAAACCCTCTGTTTGGCCAAAACACGCTAGGCGGCGCCCTTGCGCTAAGAACGAAAACAGGGTTTAGCTTCAACGCCAACGAAATAGATTTACAGGCTGGACAATTCGGCCAGAAAGCCGCGTCTGTGGAATCAGGTGGTCATAACGATCACTGGGCGTATTATGTAAACCTGAATCACTATGAGGAAGATGGCTGGCGCGACTATTCGCCATCTGAAGTGCAGCAAGTATTTACATCGCTTGCCTATAAAAGTGACAAAATGCATCTCGACATGAACCTGTTTATGGCCGATAACGAGTTACTCGGCAATGGTGCATCGCCTATTGAACTGCTGGATATTGAAGGAAGAGAAGCGGTCTACACCCACCCCGATCAGACCAACAACGAACTTACGCACGTTAATATAACCGGTGATTTCGTTTTAACTGACACCTTATCTTTAACCGCCAATATGTTTTATCGCGACACACAAACTCAATCAATCAACGGCGATGACAGTGATTTTGGTGCCTGCCAGTTCGCTGATGGACGCGTAACACTGTGTGAATTTGAAGATGATGACGACGATGATGATGATGATGCTCCGCTTGATAGTGATGATGGCGACGACGATGATGACGATGATTTGCCTGTTGTAGGCGAAGGCGACGATATAGAAGCGGTTGAATTCATTGGCTTTGATGACGACACCGCGCTTGCCGAAATATCAGATGTGGACGCAGATGAACTTGATGGAACATACAATACGGGCCGGACAGACGCCAAAGCTACTGGGTTATCTTTTCAGCTAGCAAAACAATATGCCTTAAGCGGCTTCAGTTCAGAGTTAATTGTTGGTGCCAGCTACACCAAAGGAGATGTTAACTACGCCGCTGATACTACATTTGGTATTTTGGAAAACGAATCTGCACAAGACTCACGCACCGTTTTACCCATCGACGGGCTCATGGCACAAGAAGCCAGGGTTAGATTAGATGTAGACACCACCGCATGGTCGCTATTTTTCATGAATAGTACACAGCTCTCTTCAGCCGTATCACTCAATCTTGGTGGACGTTTTAACCGAGACCATATTGTTATGGAAGACCTGATTGATGACGGTGAAGGTTCATTGGACGGCAATCACCGTTTTACCCAATTTAACCCAGCGGTAGGTGTAGACATTACTATTGATGAGCAAAGCCAGTTGAATCTTGCAATCAGCCAGTCTTCAAGAACGCCAAGCCCAGCAGAGTTAAGCTGTGCAGATGAAGACGACCCGTGCCGCTTACCGAACGGTTTTGTGGCCGATCCTCCTCTTGATCAGGTGGTCACCCAAACTATTGAAGCGAACTACACCACACGCATTGATAACATCGACCTGATGCTAAATGTTTTTCACAGTAGAAGTAAGGACGACATTATCTTCCAACAAGCAGGCTCTGTTGCCTCTCGCGGATACTTTATTAACGTTGATGAAACCCAGCGTCAGGGCGTTGAATTCAGCGTAGGCTCAACGTGGGAAAAACTAACCTACCGGTTAAACTACAACTATCTTAACGCAACCTATGAATCAACATTCACGTCGTTTAGCCCCTTTAACCCTCAGGGTCCAGACAGACTCGTAACACCAGGTGACAAAATTCCAGGCCAGCCAGAGCATTTAGTCAAGCTCTACGCAGATTACGCCTTAACGGATAAAGCGCGTTTAGGCGCAGAAGTTATTTCAGCATCTAGTCAGTACTTTAGGGGCGATGAGGCTAACGAAAACGAAAAGATTGACGGATACGTTATTGCAAACATTTATGCATCGTACCGGTTCAACGACACATTTACCGCATCGCTACGTGTGAATAATGTGTTCGACAAAGACTATGAAACCTTTGGCACGTATGGCGAGGCTGATGAGGTGTTAGAAGACATTTATCCCAACGTAGAAGGTGCAGAGTTCGTGGGCCCCGCACAACCGCGAATGGTCAGTGTAAATCTAAAAGCGAGATTCTAATCAGATAGCATTTGTTACCACACGCGCTTTTATCCACACAAAAGCTGCTAAAAAATAAAAAACGCGACTTACTTTTTCACAGTAGTCGCGTTTTTTATCATTTATACATTTAATTTTCCCGCTACTAAAGAAGGAGATTAACACGCCTTACGGCCGATGGTTCAAAATTCAATAGAACCTATTATCAATTTACTGGACACCGAAAGCATTAAAACCAGTCAAAAATAAAAATAAAAAGCCACTGTAATTAATCAACATTACCAATATTGGGACAGTAAAATGAAAAAGAATACATTTACAAAAACCTGTTTATCTATTGCCATTTTAAGCACAGTCAGTAGCCATAGTTTTGCCCAAGACGAGCCCTATTCATGGAATATCTCTGGATGGATAAATGAAGGCTTAACCTATTACGACGACGGTGTGGGTAGTGATGTGGCACAACTTTCAGACAACGGTACAACGCTAGGCAGCCGTATTACGCTTTCAGGGAATTATAAACTGGAAGAACAAGGCATGGACGTGGGCTTTGAAGTCATTATTGAGCCTCTTTCAGGCGCACCCAACTACGCCGGTGGTGGCCATCAAACGCCGCTTTTGTTTGCCAATCAGGATAACTTAGACACCTTCAACGGCGGCGACATTGGCCTGTTGGGCAGTAGCCTCTACTTTGGTGGCGACTGGGGTAAAATCACCGTTGGTTTACAAAGCCTTCCCACCGATAACATTGCCGTTCTAGCCGATCCCTCTGGCACAATCTGGTCGGGAATTTCTCCATTATTTAGAGCAAATGGCTTCTTTATTCGAGGCGTAGAAGAAGGTTCAACCAATGTCGCGTGGGGTCAATTTGCTCAGTGCTTAGCTACGCCTGGCTTGGGTATTGGTATTGACTGTAACGGTATATATCGCAACGGCGTGCGCTACGATCTCCCTCAAATGGGCAACGTGAGTATTGCAGTAGGTTATGCAAACGACGAAATTTACGATATTGCGGTTAAGTATGCGGCTGAGCACGAAGGCTTCAAAACTAACCTTCATGCAGGTTACTCAGTGAATAAAGATGGGGGTAGCAATGTTGGGGGCAACAGTTCAACTACGCTACAACTGCAAGCAGGGCTCATGCATATTGAGTCAGGTGTATTTGGGGTAGCCACTTATCAGATGGAAGAGGCTGACGACGCGATTGTTGGGTCGGGTGACGATACGGATGCCTATTACTTTAAAGCAGGTATTAGAAAACAGTTTAATCGCTTTGGTGATTCTGCTTTCTATGCTGAATATGCCAGTTATAACGACCAATACGGCATGGCTCATTTAGATGGCGTTACCGGCTCAGAGCTTAGTCAGTGGGGTGTTGCAGCAGAACAATATTTTGGCTCGCGCTTCTTGGTGTACGCGAAATACGAAAATCTAAGTTTAGATATTGATGGTTCAGAATCTGCGCAAGGAATTTATAACAGCGCAGAAGACTTAACCCTAATTCAACTAGGTGGCACTGTGTTCTTTTAATTGAGAATTAAAAATCAGTCATATTTTAACATTGAACTTATATCTAATTACTCTGAAATTTAAAAATTACTCGATTCATTTAATTAATGATAAAAAAATGATTATTTTTACACTTAAATAAGAAATTAAAATTAAGCTAAAAGATATGACATAAAAAAGCGAGATTGACTCTCGCTTTTCCTATTGAAAAAGGAAAGATCATGAAAAATATATCTCTATTTTCATTACGTTCAGCTCAACCCATTCTGTTAGCCCTACTCTTCATAACGACAGTACATATCGCAGACGCACAGGTCATATTTCAGGAGGACAAAAACAATTTTATTCGCCTTGTTAAAAAGCAAAACGAAACAGGCAGTGACATGCGTGCCAACCAACACCCCTTCACGCTGCAAGAGCAGGATGTATCCGCCATACTTAGCGCTATTCAGGTGGTTAAGAACAAAAATACGTCAACACCGCTTTTTTCCAACGAACAAGTTGCGTTACTTGCCGCCTATCTGCCTGAGGCGCTGCGAACAGCGACTGCTCAGCAAGACGTAATTTTTGCCCTTAGTAAAGAGAAGCGCTATTTGGCAGGCCTTAAAACTCAAACGTATTACGTTGCAGGCAGTATTTTCGTTGCAGACGACCAGCTCAATATTCTTATTGGCGAGTTCGACAAAGTAGCCAATAAAGCCTACGAAATGGCTTATGATCCTACTTCTCAGGGCTTGGTAAAATACGACTTTGATTTTGGTAACCGGAAACAAGCAAAGTTCTCATTCGATTCCCCACTTTCTTTTTCCGCACCTGGTATAGAACTGAAAACGAAAAATCGCTTCGATTGGGTGGTCGCACCGACTCAGCTGGCATTTGAAGCACCTGTAGAAAAGGAAACACTTTCCCCAGCGAATAGGGAAAACACACCCAGTAAGAAAGACGTAGCTGGCTCGGCCCCCTTACCAGCAGAAAACGATATCGTTGCTCGTTTTAAACGGTTAGACGCACTAAAAAAGGCAAACCTAATTAGCGAAACAGAATACGCCGAAAAAAGAAGGCAGTTACTTGACGAGTTATAGAACGAAAGTCCCGTCAGTACTGGTCTTACGTGCTTTTTTATTATAAGCCATTGGTCTTATTAGGCCTGATTTAATGTTATATTAATGTTAACATTGTAAACACGTGAAGTGACTGTTTAGCTTTTAATATTTCGGAGAATTTGGTCACTTTGAAGCGTTTCATTTACGCCATAATTTTGTCTTACTAAAAGGCTTATGTGTGAATAAAACGCCAGCCCAAATAAGTCACAAGGCCAGCGGCAAATGTCGCTTTTTTAGCTGAGGGAAAGACCATGCACCGTATCTTGATAATTGACGACCACCCTATTTTTCGTCACGCAATGATTACTATCTTAGGGAAAAAGTTTCCCGACTCAGAAACCCTCGAAGCCAATTCAATTTCTGAAGCGTTAACGTTGCTAGAGCAAGACGCGAAGTTCGACTTAATCATGCTTGATTTAAATATGCCGGAAACCTGTGGCTTAAACGGACTTTTAGAAATTCGAAACCAACACCCTAATGTACCTGTAGTGATTATTTCCGCTGAAACGGAAAAGCAAAATATACTGCAAACCATTTCTTATGGTGCCGTTGGCTTCATTTCAAAAAGCAGCAAGATTGAAGAAATCGCCACATCTATCGAGAGTATTTTTGAAGGGAACGTGTGTTTACCATCAGAGATATTGAGAACGCCGTCTACCAGAACACGCATGACCAATGACAACGGTATTTCGCCTGAGCAAATTCGTTCATTAACACGAAAAGAGCTGACTGTACTGAAATATCTAACTCAAGGGTTAGCCAATAAAGTGATTGCCTACGAGCTTAATATTTCTGAAACCACGGTTAAGTCTCACGTCTCATCTATTCTCAAAAAATTAGGCGCCAGCAACCGAGTAAAGGTTGTGGCCAGTGCCGCGAATATCGACTTTAACCAATACGTATTTAATTAAGACCTGTTGATCTTTGCGGTGCACCGAAGATTAACAGACCCCATGTTCCTATACTTTTAGCCATTCAAGCTTGAGACTAGCGCCGCCTTAAGCACCTCGGAGTTAACAGGTTTGTGCAGCAGCTGAATGTCGGTGCCTTCAAGTTCATTCGCTAACGCTTTTGAGTGATTAGCGGTGCAAATCATAATGGGCATTGAAGGCGCGATTTTTCTTACGCGTTTCGCAATGTCTAAACCGGTTTCTTCTTCATCTAGGTGGTAATCGACAATAAGCATGTCGCACTCGTCAAAACTGCCATTATTTACAGCACTGCATTGTTCAAAACCTGAGAAAGTGTCTACTTCCATGTCCCAGTTTGCGAACAACGTTTGCATAGCAATGCGCATATTCGCATCGTTATCAATGTGCCATATATGCTTATCCAAAACGTAATCTGGTAACGATGGCTCCAAAGTATAAAGATAGTCTTGTTCCTGACTCGTATCACACACTTCGGTAATAGGAATGGTCACCGTGAAACATGCGCCTACGCCCTCTTTCGAGCGCACTCGAATATCGTGCTCTAGCAACTTACTCATTTTATCTACAATGTATAATCCCAGACCCAAACTGTAAGAGTAGTTAAAATCGTTTTCTAATCTGGAAAACTCTTTAAAAATAACTTTCTGATCGTCTTCGCTTATACCCACACCTTGATCATAGATGCTAATTTCTAGGTTCTCATTCACCTTTCGTGCTGCCAGTAACACCTTGCCGTTGGCACCGTATTTCATTGCATTTATTAGTAAATTTCGCAATATTCGAGAAAGTAAGTTCACGTCTGTCACCACGAAAGCTTCTTTCAAGCGATAGCGAAAATCTACACTGTAGTCTTTACTGATATGCGTAAACTCTTCGGCTAGCTGCATAAGTAACGGCAATACATTTTCTTGCTGCTTATCGGGCTGTAACACCCCAGCGTCCAGTTTGGATGTTTCAATAAGCGTGCGAATAAGGCCATGTAAATCAGACAGTGAATTATCGAGGGCGGTAACAATGGGGCTGGATGAACTATCCACTTGATCTTTCAATGTTTCGTTGAACAAGATGGCAGCGCTAAGGGGCTGCATAAGATCGTGGCTAATAGCAGCCAAAAATTTGCTCTTTGAATCAATCGCTTCTTGAAGGGCGATGTTGGCGTGATTGAGTTCACGGGTACGCTTTTCTACATTCGATTCTAATTGGTCTTTAGCCGCTTTAAGCTGGAGTTGGCTTTCTACCTGCTGCGACACGTCTGTTGCCAAGACAAAGTGCCCGGTGATATCGCCAGATTCATTGAAATGAGGCAAATAAACTTTCTGTAAAAAGCCAACGTCGCCATGAGCATTTTTTTCTTTGCTTTGAAAGCTCACCACTTCGCCTTGGTTAACACGGCGCAAGTACTGAATAAGATTGGGGTAAACCTCTTTCAGATGGCTTCGATCCATAGGCATATCATTAATGTCTTGCTCACTAACGCCATACCAATCGCGATAACCTTTATTGGTGTATTGAAACTTTTTATCGGTACCAATGTAAGCAATAAGCGCCGGTACATTATCGGTTATCATGCGGATCCAGCTTTCGTTTTGCTTCAGCGTTTCCGCGTAGTGATGCTGCGATGTAACATTGGTGAACGTGCACAGCGTATTGCCGTCGGGCAGTGTAGTGATGTTGCGTTCAACCACCAGTTGCTCGTGGATAATCTGTGTACTTGGCCCCACCGGGTTTAAGTTGAGCCCGCTCCAGTGACGGTTATTTTGAAGGGCATAAATATTCTTACTGTTTACCAGTACGTGCTGGGGCACGTTTGACTGGGTCAAAAACGTGTTATTCCAAAACGCAATGCCTCCTTCTTTATCAATGAGCAATATTCCAACATCAATATTATCGATAAGGCTTTGCAACAGCTTGTTTTTCTCTTTAATGACTTGCTCGTAACGATTCGATTCAAGCAGTTTTACTTCAGTGATGTCGTTAAACAGAATAACGTTCCCGCCTTCTTGCGTGGGTCGATTGGTCAGCTGATACCATCGCCGGTTCGACAACTGATAGATCATCCTGCCTTCGACATCAGCAGGCAGGGCGCGGCGAATAACCCCGGAATGCTTGGCAGCTTGGGTGATATCGTAATAGTTATCGCCAATTTTAGGGGTGATGGAAAGGTCATCCCAAACAGTTTCAAAGTGCCGATTAAAGAAGATGATCCCGCCCAGTCTATCTAGCAACACCATCGCCTGATTAGTGCTTTCAATGGCGTCGTGTAAACGCTGTTTAACCTGATGGGTTTCTTCGTGAGCCCGCACCAGTTCGGCGTTTGACTGCTCCAGCTTTTGCAGTACTGACTGTAGTTCTTCGGTTTTCTGGCTCACTTTTTCAGAAAGTTGAACTGAATGTTCGAAGGCGCGGTAGCTGTGATGATTAAAACCACCCTCTTCCATGCGATACATCAGCGCTGCGTTTATTTTTTCAAGCTTTTCGTTTTCACGCCGTTGCTCGTAAAGGGCCTTTTGGAGCGCTTCCACGTCGGTAAATTGATTATTGGGCTGCAAAATACACCCCCGTAAACGTTTGGTTCAAGTGAACCGAGTGAATATGCTCGCCGTAGGCATTGAAGCCCGCGACATTGTACCTTTGCTGTAGCCGTCTTATTTCGAGGTCGTTTTTGCCCTGTTGAATTTCGAGCCTTCGCAAAAAGCAATCGCAAGCATAGACAAACTCGGGCTCGCCAAGCTGAGCGCGCAGCTTGTCTAGTTTACTTTCTAATGCTTCAATGCAGTCACCCAGCTGAACAAATGTAAGAATAATGCCAATATCTACCGCGCAGTAGAAGGTAATGGCGTTAGTGGCCAAATCTACTTTTTGAATAGAGCGGATGAAATATTTGCCACCTACCATCACTGCAAGGGGAAACATGGAAAACACATCCGGCGTTAAGTCTTCAGCTTTCATTCCCAATAAACTGGCGTAATACTGCGCAGCAGGTTCACCGTTAATCTCATACACGGTTCGCGACTCAGGATCGGCGTGGGTGACCACCAGTTTCGATACGGGAGAGTTAATGTGATCAATGGAGAACACGGTGAAGGGCTTTCCCGTGCCAACAAGCAGCAGTACTGCTGCGTCTCGATGAAATTCACCGTTGTAAAACACATAGGTGGCTTCAAGCTTTAAATCGTCGCCAGCGCTACCGCCTAAGTGTGGAATATTGCCAAATGCGGTCGCAAAGGTTTCTAGAAAATGTTCCTCATGGCGGGTAAGCCCATCGAGCACAGAAATAACGAAGTGCTGCTCTGTATCGTAACGACGCTCCCTCCCCTGTAAGGCTCGCCGCAAACCACTGGCAATATCGTGGGCTTCATCAAAGTTTACTTCGCCTAAATTAGGCACCAATGCTGTGGCAATAGAAAATTCGTTTTTCAAAAACGCTACGGCCAAAAGTTTTTCTGTTCCGTACCCATTTTTATTAAATTCTCCAGCACTGGTGCAGCCAACAATATTCACGTGCGGAAAACGTGCGGAGATTTCCTTTGCTACGGTGTCTAAGTCAAACAGCGTGCTGGTATGAAAGAGTAATAGCTCTATTTCATCGCACTTAACGTTGGCTAAAATCTCATTGGCCACATCACGGCAGGCTTCTTTAGCACCGTATAAACTAGAATGGTTGTCATCGTTAACCTTGCTATTAGCAGGTTGACTAAGTGCGGACAGGATTGAGGTTTTTGACACGCGTTGGCACCTTTTTCTTTTTATATTTATCGATTTTGCACAAGTCAGGGTTATCTAACGTAACCACACACTCAAGGCACTGAATACATTCAGCATAGTCAATGCTGCCGTCTTGTTCTATAGCATCAATACCACATTTCTTTTGTTTGCACAGCTGACACGGATTACCACAGGCATCTTTACGTGTAAGCAATTTAACTAAAGGGAAACGCCCCAGAATGGCAAGCCCCGCTCCCAACGGACATAAATAGCGGCAGTACACTTTATGAATTTTTAAACTAAATAGCAGTAATAAAACCGAATACAGTACAAAAGGCCAATATCGAACAAAGTGTAGGGTTATGGACGTTTTAAACGGCTCTATCTCAGCGAGCTTCTCCGCAAGGTTTAGCGAATAGAATGAGCACGCGACTAGGCCTATAAGCAATACATATTTAATTTTTTGCGCCCGTTTGTGGTGCTGTGGCTTAATTCTAATTTGTTTTATCCTGAGCTTTTCGGCCAGTATTCCCATCATTTCCTGAAGTGCTCCGAAGGGGCAAAGCCAGCCACAAAATAGTCCCCGTCCAACGATAAACAACGAGACAAATACAAAGCTCCACAAAATAAAAATGACCGGGTCGAGAAGATATACCTCTAAGGAAAATCCGTCGACAATATCCAGTAGCAGCGTGTATATGTTGACGACAGACAGTTGCCCTTGAGCATAAAAGCCAATAAAAAACAGCACGAACACAAGGGAAAATGCCCGCACTGTATGCACAAACTTGGTGTAAGGCGTTAGCCTTTGCTGGAATGCAAAAAACAACGACAGCGCTACAAGATAAACAACGGTGATGCTTATCGTTAAGGTTCTGTCCCTCCAAATTTTCTGCCACAACGGAATGGGCTTCGCTAACTGAGCCTCAGGATTTTCCATAAATAGTTCACTAGGCAGTGTCACTTTCAAAGGGAACAGATGCTCATCTTGCTCGAAGAAACTCGGCTTAAAAGGCACACTAATCGCTATTTCCATTTCTTGGTCAAGTGACAGCCCACCTTTCGATTTTACTCGAAGTACTTTGATCTCGTTGTAGTCGGGCAATGCTTGTGAAAATGCGGGGTCATAGAAGCTATAAAAATCGATATCGCGGATAGCTGTGGGAAAGCCGCCTTGAGATACCCGTAAATGCTCAGGAGTGGTTTGGGGAATAAACTCATCGCTGATAAAACTGAACCCTTTCGTATTCAGTACCATCAGTGCCATTTCACCCGGATTTAGATTTTCCTGTAACCGAGCAAATTCCTCTTCATCTAGCAGGTTTTTCCCCACAATAGGAAGACTTAAAAACGCATAGTAGTGTTCGGCAATGATGTCACCATCAAGAGCAAACTCGCTTTGAATATCGTCAACCGCCCGAACCACTTCTCTCGAAAGCCCTTCGGTATTTTGCTGAGTAATCTGGTGCTTTTGAATGTAGCCGTTGTCCACCAATTCGCTAAAAGTAAGAGGTTCGTAAAAGTCTGGATTGATAATATTGTTGCTAGGCGCAACAAAGCCATCGAGCTTAGCTCTGGCAACGGCTAATGCAGATGTCACGATGGTATCGTTGATAACCAGCACCGATACGGTGGCTTTCGTAACCCCATCAAAGTAGGTAGCGTCTTTGCCTACATTGCTTTTACCACCAATGATAAAACGTTCTTTGACACTGTGCCCTTGATATTGAGCAACGAAATCAAACATGGATTTCTCGCCAAGCCCGTGCAAAAAAATCGGCTCGCTATGCTGCTTGACGAAAAGGTCAACCACATTGCCTTGTGTGTCTAGCCCAATCACTACATTAACTGGTTTGCCTGAAAAGCCTATGAAGTCGACAAAGTCATTCGACTCAAAAACATATCCGAGTAGTTGCTGAAGCTGATAGACCGGGGTTACCTTGATGTCAGTGTGCATCTCCCCCACGCGTGTAGCGTTGGGAAATATTTTGTAAATGTCTTGTGGAATGTCTGTCGCGTCAGACTGCGCCAACACATTGGTGCTGAGAAACAGCAAGAAAATGATTGAGGAAAATGCGATGCGCATAAAAGTAGCGGGCGGCGGTAGGCGCCGCCCTCAGGTTTACTTAGAAGAAACCAAGTGGGTTGATGTCGTAGCTTACCAATAGATTTTTTGTCTGCTGGTAGTGATCTAGCATCATCTTGTGGGTTTCGCGGCCAATGCCCGATTTCTTGTAGCCGCCAAACGCAGCGTGAGCTGGATACAAGTGATAACAGTTCGTCCATACGCGACCTGCTTCAATCGCTCGACCCACGCGGAATGCTACATTCGCATCGCGGCTCCATACACCAGCGCCAAGTCCGAAGCTTGTATTATTGGCAATCTCAATCGCCTCTTCTTCGGTTTTGAAGGTTTGAACAGCGATTACCGGACCAAAAATCTCTTCCTGGAACACACGCATGTGGTTTTCACCCTTCAAGATAGTCGGCTGAATGTAGTAGCCTCCATCAAAGCCAGGTAGCTGCTCTTTCTCACCACCAGTGACAACCTGAGCCCCTTCTGACTTACCGATATCGATGTATTTAAGGATCTTTTCGAACTGCTCATTAGATGCCTGTGCACCTACCATGGTGTCTGTGTCTAGTGGGTTGCCACGTTTGATCTTCTGAATTTTTTCCAACACTTTTTCCATGAATGCATCATAGATGTCTTCGTGAATAATCGCTCGAGAAGGACACGTACATACTTCACCTTGGTTGAAGTATCCAAGCACTAAACCTTCCGCACACTTATCAATAAATTCAGGCTCGTGATTCATGATGTCTGGGAAGAATAAGTTTGGTGACTTGCCGCCAAGCTCAACGGTAGATGGAATAAGGTTTTCAGCAGCACAGCGAAGGATATGTCCGCCAACAGGTGTAGAGCCAGTAAACGCAATTTTTGCGATTCTTGTGCTTGTTGCAAGAGCCTGTCCGGCTTCTGCCCCGAACCCGTTAACGATGTTTAGTACACCCGGTGGCAGTAGGTCTTGGATTAGTTCGGCGAACAATAAGATAGATACTGGCGTTTGTTCTGCTGGCTTTAGCACCACTACGTTACCGGTAACAAGTGCTGGCGCAAGTTTCCATGCAGCCATAAGTAGCGGGAAGTTCCATGGAATGATTTGCCCAACAACACCATAAGGTTCGTGGAAGTGATACGCCACCGTGTTTTTATCAATTTCACCGATGGTGCCTTCTTGGCTTCGAATACAGCCTGCGTAATAACGGAAGTGGTCTGCGCACAGCGGAATGTCTGCATTAAGCGTTTCGCGAACGGCTTTACCATTGTCCCATGTTTCCGCAACGGCAAGTAGCTCTAGGTTTTCTTCAATGCGATCGGCTATTTTCAGAAGAATGTTAGAACGCTCAGCTACTGACGTATCTGCCCAGCCCTTTTTCGCAGCGTGAGCGGCATCTAACGCAAGCTCAATGTCTTCAGATGTTGAGCGTGGGATTTGTGCGATGTCGCTGCCGTCTACTGGAGATGTTGCGGTGAAGTACTCACCTTTAACCGGTGCTACCCATTCGCCATTGATAAAATTACCGTAGCTTTCTTTGAAGCTTACGACCGAACCTTCACTACCTGGCTTTGCATAAATCATAAGAAGTACCTTTTGATAACTTTGCGCGTACCACGCGCACTAACTTGGTTTGTTGTGTAGTTTGATAATGGTACTTTTACGTTGTACCTACCATGATGCGATAGACCGATTTGACTCCTACTTTAGGAGGGGAAACCTATGGCTACTTCTCACTCTTCTCGACAAAAGACACCGATTGAGACGCTGAAAACTCTGCATCACCGATATAACCGTGTTTAGCCGCAATGGCTGAAAATTGGGAGGGCACCGCGTCGAGCTTTCGCTTAATGACGGTAAGTGCGTTGGAGACAGTCTTAGCCGATAGGCCCAACTCATCAGCAATATCGAAGCGGGATTTATTCATCGCTATCGCAATAAATATCTCGAACTCACGTTTTGTTAATTTGGCAGCAATGTCCACGTTGGTATCGAGAAGTTGATTGGCTAAATTTACCGCCAGGCCTCGCTCAATATACTTTTGCCCTTTTGCGACGACCTTAATTGCCGAGATCAATATTTCAGGCGAACTACTTTTACTGATGTACCCCATAGCACCGGTCTGCATGGCGCGGTGCAATATGACGCTGTCTTCGAACATACTGAAAAAGATAATTTTTAAATCTGGATGTCGCTTCAAAAAAATCTTGGCTAAAACAAGGCCACTTTCATTTGAAAGGTTTATGTCGAGGATTAAGATCTCAATGTCACTACTGGCTAATAAACGATGGGTTTGCGCGCCGTTTTCAGCATCAAAAATACGGCAATCGGGCATCATCGCATTGAGTAAAGCCTTGTATCCTTCACGCACCACAGCGTGGTCGTCGACAATTAGAATATTCATGCGACGTTAGCGCCCATAAGAGGAGGCATTTTTTTAAGGGTAAGGGACAGCGATACAGCAACGCCGCCATCATCGGGTGACGTCACACTGCAATTTGCTCCTATACAACGTGCTCGGCTGCGCATTGAAGACATGCCAATATTTTCTACAATGTGGTTCCCTAATCCCCGACCGTTGTCTTTGACCATCACAGAAACACGGTGAGTATCGCCATAAATTTGAATGCTAACCTTGGTGGCCTTCGCATGCTTAATCACGTTGTTAATGGCTTCTTGAGCAAATCGGTAAAGATGAATATCTCGCTCATTATCTTCTTGATAGCGCTTTAGATTAATTGACACGTCCCACTGCGTATCGGGCTGTGCTACTTCTTGTTCGTACACCAGTCGCTCAAGCGACGACTGAAGAGAGACTCTATCTAAAACAAGCGGGTGTAGGTGAGCAGTGAGTTTTCTAATTGCATCGCTTATTTGATGTGACATCACTTGAACCTTCTGCGCCGACAGTTCAACAACAGATCGCTCTTTTGCGTTAACCAGAATATAAGCGTGGGCTTTTATCGTGGTCAGCAACTGCCCCACATTATCGTGAAGCTCTCTGGCAAGGTAATTACGCTCTTGCTCTTGAAGAAGGGCTAACTGCTTATCTATTTTTATGAGCTGCTTTTCTTTTGATTTAAGTGCATTTTGCAGATGCTTAAATTGGTCTAATACCCTGTTCATTTCGGTGATATCTGAATGTGGCAGGGGCTGTGATTCCTTGCCTTCTCGTAGCTCAGATAACGCGTCAGCGAGCTGATTTAGCGGCACTAACCTTTGCTTAACCGCCACTTTTAACGTAAACAGCAACAGGACAAAGGTTGCGAAAAACAGTCCCGCCACCAAGGCAAAAAAAGTGAGATTCTGGGTGAGTTCAGTAGCATCAAAAGGCGTAACAATAAGATACTGATTTTCCTGAATTGGGATGATAACAGGTGTGAGTGCAGTACGTTCGGTTGTCGGCATCACTGAGGTCTGCTCTGCCTGAAGGCGCCCCGTGAAATAATGGGCGGATAAGTGAGGGCTAGGCTCTACAATCGCTTCGATATCAGCAACAGGGAAATTGAGGTTGACCATTTCTCGCACTTGATTAAGCGCGCCCGTCATCTCTTCCTCAATGTTATCTTGTATGTGGAAGTAGACCAGACAGGTAAAAACCAAAAAGCAGCCAATGAATACGGCCACTATAGCTGTAGATATTTTCGTAAAACCTGACATAACCGCCCCTGCAAGCCTTTTATTACAGGGTTATGCTATACAGGCTACGTTAAAAAGCACATCCTGCAATAGGGGCGAATTCATCCTACCAAGGTAGGATGAATTCTGTTTTGAGCAATGTTTTATTTGGTAAGAACTTAGACTGTTTACACTTATCGGTAAGCCTGTTTCTCTGTGCTACTAGCTTCCCAGTCGACTGCTGAATTGGCCTACTGCATCAACGACTTCTTTTGCACCGTCTTGAATTTGTTCGATAACTTCACCCGCCTCTCTGGCGTAATTGAGCCCTGATTGCGCCTTTTCATCACCTTCATTAACCAAGTTCACTGCGTCGGTGGCCAATGTCTGGTTGTGTTTAACCACATTGATGATTTCTTCTGTGGCTTCGGTTGTACGTGATGCTAATTGACGCACCTCGTCAGCAACTACAGCGAAACCTCGCCCCTGATCGCCAGCACGCGCCGCCTCAATCGCAGCATTTAGAGCAAGCAAGTTGGTTTGTTCGGCAATAGCACTGATACTTCCGATAATAGTGGCAATTTGTTGAGACTGAGCGTCCAACGCATTAATCCCCTCTTTTGCCCTATCCATTTGCTGCGACAGCGAAGACATTTCAGAAAGCAGTTCGCTAATGACTTCCTTTCCTCGCGTGGCGATTTGATCCGTAGTGTTTGAAGAACGGTAGGCGATATCAGCAGCACTGGACACGGCATTTTCTCGTGCCACCTGCTCAGTAATATCAGTAGCCAGCTTAACCACTTTATACATACGACCGTGAGAATCACAAATCGGGTTGTAGGTGGCTTCCAGCCAAATAGTGTTGCCGTGAGCGTCGAAGCGTTCAAATCTTCCTGCGACGAATTCACCCTGAGCAAGTCGTTCCCAAAACGTTTTATATTCGCGCGAATTTGCATACTCGGTATCACAGAAGATTCTATGATGCTGACCTTTAATGTCATTAAGGCTGTACTTAACGGTTTTTAGGAAAGCTTCGTTTGCGTCTTGAATATTGCCGTTCAAATCGAATTCAATCGCTGCATTTGACTTATGTAGTGCGGCCACCAAATCTTCGTGTTCTTTCGAGTTGGCTATAGTGCGCGTGAGGTCGTTGAGGTTAACTGAGAATTTGTGAATATTCCCTTTTCCGTCAAAAATAGGTTCAACTACGCCCCTTAACCACGCTTCTTCACCATTTTCACGAAGAAACTCAATCGCCCCCCAGTAATGAACACGCTGCTCGATAGAATCTTTCAGCTTTTTAAAGTGAGGCGTGTTTCTGGCAATCTCGGGAACAAATTCAAAGAAGCGATGCCCTTTCACTTGAGAGAGTGAGTAACCTAGCTCTTTCTCGAACATCTCGTTGACGGCTTCAATTTCACCACGCTCATTAAGGTTGAGAAAGATCATTTCTTCGCGCAAGCCATCTCGCACTTGCTTGAGTATATGTAGCTCCTCGCGAAGCGCTTCGTTTTCTTTCACTAAGTGTTTATTGAACATAGGGCCTTCCCTGACAGAGAATTACAGTAATATGCCGTTTATCGGCAGTAACTAACCTTGCCTTAACGATAATTTGATTAATCTACACAAGGTTTAGCAAACGGTTCGCTAGACAATGTCCTTTTAACTAGGACGTGTCGGCCTAATTTATTAAAGCCTAGACCACATTCAGCCACTTGTATTAATGCGTGGCGAGTTTTTCGACGCTGCTACGCTATTTTTTACATATTTACCCTGCAAAAGACAGTAGATAAACGTCTAATTTTTTAGTCGAGAAATTTTGAATGGTATTGCGTAACTTTATCTGTAAGCCATTTTGTAAATACCTGAAAGCGTGCTTGAGAATGAGTCTCTTTGTGTGTGGCCAGCCAGAATGTACGCTTAATATGAATCTCGTTTTCAATGAGTCGAACTAAGCCTGGCTGAGTTTCAGCCATAAATTTAGGTAAAATGCCTACCCCTGCGCCATTTACAAGCATTTGATATTGCGCATTAATACTGGTGCTGCGAAGCGCACTTAACTGTGACAAAGCAGTCTCTTCAATGAACTTTAATTGAGGAGCGTAAACCAAATCGGGCACGTAACTCACTAAATTGAAGGCGGTGAGCTCTTGTAATGTTCGTGGTTCGTTGTCGCTGATAAGGGACTGGTGGGTATAAAGATAAAGGTTATAGTCAGTTAATTTTTGTGTAACCAGCAAGCCTTTACTGGGCTTTTCTAACAAGATAGCCATATCGGCTTCTCGTTTGTTCAGGTTTAAAAAGCCGCTGGTTGCCACAAGCTCAATACTGATCCCCGGATACTGCTTTTTAAAATCGGGTAGTAAAGGCGCCAAAAACCAGCTACCGAAACCTTCAGAAACACTCACTCTGATCGTACCTGCCAAATGCGAGCGTTCATCACCTAATTCATTTTGTGCCTCTAGAAAGTAATGCTCTGCTTTTTCAATATACGTAACTAGCTCACTGCCATGGGTGGTAAGCACATACCCCTTTTTAGTTAGCTCGAACAACTTGCAATTTAATGAGTCCTCCAGTTTTTTTACACGACGAATTAATGTCGTAGGGTCTACCTTCAAGCCTTTAGCTGCAATAGCTACACGACCATTTCTTGCCAAACCAAGAAACAAACGCATGTCATCCCAATTCACTTAAACACCTGCATTTTTACAGCACCATACTGCAAGTATATGTATTGCCTTTGCAAACACAAGGTTTCAATATTGTTAAAAATTACAGGAGCTATGTCATGAGAAAGATTGTTCACTTTATTGCAGGTAAAGATTTTGAGGATAGCAGCGAGAATACCGCGTCGGTATTTGCGCCTAACACCGGTGAAGTACAGGCTGAAGTAAGCTTGGCTAACACTTCAACTTTGGCCTATGCAATTGAAACAGCCCAAGCTGCACAGGTTGAGTGGGCAGCAACAAATCCTCAACGACGCGCTCGTGTTATGTTCAAGTTTAAAGAGTTGGTTGAAGCAAACCGCGATCGCTTAGCGGCACTATTATCAAGCGAGCACGGTAAAGTGTTGGTTGATGCGCAAGGTGATATTCAGCGTGGCCTTGAAGTTATCGAGTTTGCCTGTGGAATCCCTCATGCACAAAAAGGTGAATATACCGAAGGCGCAGGCCCAGGAATCGATGTGTACTCCATGCGCCAAGCACTTGGTGTAGTGGCAGGTATTACGCCATTTAACTTCCCGGCCATGATCCCAATGTGGATGTTCGGTGTGGCAATTGCCTGCGGTAACGCGTTCATTTTAAAGCCATCAGAGCGCGATCCGTCAGTACCTGTTGAACTGGCAAAGCTTATGATTGAAGCAGGCCTTCCTGCAGGTGTACTTAACGTTGTACACGGTAACAAAGAAGTGGTTGATGGTATTTTAGATCATCAAACTATTAAGGCGGTGAGCTTTGTAGGCTCATCTGATATCGCTAATTACGTGTACGAGCGTGGCGCTCGTGCAGGTAAGCGCGTTCAAGCTATGGGCGGCGCGAAAAACCACGGCATTGTAATGCCTGATGCAGATCTAGATCAGGTGGTAACCGACTTAGTTGGTGCTGCATACGGCAGTGCCGGTGAACGCTGTATGGCGCTACCGGTTGTCGTTCCAGTGGGCGATGAAACCGCTGAGAAACTGAAAGCCAAGCTTATTCCGGCTATTAAAGACATTATGGTAAGTCATAGTGAAGATCCTAACGCTCATTATGGCCCTGTGGTTACTGCTGCTCACAAAGAGCGCGTTGAAGGCTATATCGACCTTTGCATAGAAGAAGGTGCTGAGCTTGTTTACGACGGCAGAACCAGTCAGATCCCAGACGACAGTCAAGGCTACTTCATCGGCCCAACGTTCTTCGACCACGTGACCAAAGACATGCGCTCATACCAAGAGGAGATTTTTGGTCCAGTGCTTCAAATGGTGCGCGCGAAAGATTTCAACGAAGCGGTTAACTTAGCAAGTGATCATCAATACGGTAACGGTGTTGCTATGTACACCCGTAACGGCCATGCGGCGCGCGAATTTGCGCAACGTGTAAACGTGGGCATGGTAGGGATTAATGTACCTATTCCAGTGCCAGTTGCTTACCACACTTTTGGGGGCTGGAAACGCTCTGCATTTGGTGATACCAACCAGCACGGTATGGAAGGGGTGAAATTCTGGACCAAGGTTAAGACCATTACGCAGCGCTGGCCTGATGGCTCAGATACGAACGACAACGCCTTTGTTATTCCAACCATGGGCTAAGTGAGGAGACTATTATGACCACAGTTGCATTTATTGGCCTAGGTAATATGGGCTCAGGGATGGCAGATAACCTAGTTAAGAACGATTACAACGTATTGGCTTTTGACTTAAGCGAAGCGGCACTGGCCAAAGCCAAAGAAGCAGGCTGCACTATTGCGCAAAGTACCGAGCAAGCTGCTGCTGAGGCCGACATCGTTATTACTATGTTACCAGCAGGCAAGCACGTAAAAGATATCTATTCAAATCAGATCTTGGCTTCTGTCCGCGAAGGCACCTTGCTTATTGATTGCTCCACCATCGACGTAGAAACGGCGAAGAGTGTGTCAGAATTAGCTGAGAAAAAAGGCCTTAAAATGCTGGATGCGCCAGTTTCTGGTGGTGTTGCAGCGGCTGCAGGCGGCACACTCACGTTTATGGTGGGTGGCGACGCTGATGCCTTTGACAAAGCCCATGGTGTACTTAGCGCAATGGGCAAAAAAATCGTCCATGCGGGCGGCCATGGTGCGGGACAAGCAGCAAAGATTTGTAACAACATGTTACTTGGCGCGACCATGATTGCGACGTGTGAAAGCTTCCAGCTGGCACAAAAACTTGGCTTAGATGCGCAAGTGTTCTTCGATATCGCGTCAAATGCCTCGGGACAGACATGGTCAATGACCACCTACTGCCCTGTAAAAGGTGTAGGGCCACAAAGCCCTGCTGATAACGATTTTGCTGGCGGTTTCGCTTCGGCGCTTATGCTCAAAGACTTGGGGCTGGCCATGCAGGGTGCGAAGGGCGTCAACGCGCAAGTACCTATGGGTGAGCTTGCTGCAAAGTGGTTTGAAATGCATTGCGAAGAAGGCAATGCAGGGATGGATTTCTCTTCAATAATCAACCGACTAGCATAAGAGAAAACCAACAGTTCTCCGACGGCTACTTTCCCTCAGAAGAGGTGGCCTTCTTACTGAGCGAGTAAAGGATTTTACTCGCTCTTTTTTATCTTTTCCCTCCTATCCCGCTTGTTTTTGCGCTGTTGTTACCTCGCAAGCTCCCTTACCAAGCGGAATTGTTCCTTTGTTATTTGGTGTTCCCTTTTCATCATCCAGAAGCCATTTTTAGGTGGCTATTCGTTCTCACTCACATGGTCAAAACGAGCCAATTCGGCGTTCGGTCTACATCTTGCAGTCCCGTATTTAGCCTAAGAAATTTACACTGCATTAAAGGGCTAAATTTTATACACCCTTATGCAAAGCGATACTTTTATAACCGTGAAAATATTATACGTTTTAATGACTTACTTAATTCACTAAGCAATTTCACTAAACACATTGGTTCTCTATATCGCTCACTTAGAGCGCGCTTTGAGAAGCAGAGTGTCGCTAATTTCTAACGTTCAATTTCCTAAATTCAGTAAGTAAAAATAAAAGGAACACACTATGAAAAAGCGTATTGTTGCCGCTTCGACGGCAATTGTAGCTATTGGTTGTATTTTCGCCTTTATCGATACAGCCCCCTCGGGCAAAAAAGAGGTAGCAGCGGCGAATGCTGAGACAAAACCTGTTGGTAAAGAAAACGCTGTTGAAAGGCAACGAAACGGCAAAGTGTTATCGACAGGTGTCGATAATTTCAAACCAAAAAATGAAGCCGAGCTAAAAGCTCAGGCTACAACTACTACTAACGGTAAATCAGAGAAAGACACCATCGTCTGGACAACATCAGAAGATGGCAAAAAGGTACTTGAAGCAGAAGGCTATATTCCCGCTGACGTAACCGATGAAGCTTACATTGAGCTTGATCGTGAAGAATTAATGACGGTAGAAGTTGGCGAGTATCTCGATTTATACATCCCACAGTTCGGTGGCAGTTACACCGGTGAAGTTGACCACGTTGTCACTCATCCAAACGGCGATCGTACCGTAGAGGCCCACATCCCAGGTGCGGGCTCTCTCTACGCCGCCGTTATAACGCTTGGCGAAAACGCCACCTACGGAAACTTAGCCACGCCTCGCGACGTGTTTGTGCTTGAAGGCAATGATAAATACGCGTGGATCGCACCAAAGTCTTCAATGATGCAAAACCACATCGAACGTGAACCCGACAGCGAACGCCCGCTTAGCGACGACAACGCTGAAGAAGTCTTCGATCTCCGCCAAAACTAATCCCCTAGTGCCTGTTGAGCTTCACAGGAAATTCAACAAGCTCAAATAAAACAACAAGAAGGAAATAAAAATGAAACACACATTTAAGTGTTTAACGGCAATGGCAGTTTCACTGCTTTGTGCAACATCAGTAACAGCAGCCACCATCGATGTAATGGTGCTTTACACCCAACCTGCTGCAAATAATGTGTCTAATATCGACACTAAAATTAACCAATACATCTCACACGCCAACCGTGTTTATCAAAATAATGCGGTAGATTTACAGTTGCGTTTAGTGGGCGCTCAGTCTTCTGCTGCTACATCTAGCGACCTTCGACCTACCGAAAGTGCGCTAGACTTGTTAACTGATAGCAGTGGTGTGCAAAACGCACGATCTTCAAACGGCGCAGACATGGTTGTGCTTTTAGGTAATCGTGAAAACATTTATGAAGGCGGTCAGCTAGTGGGTTACGTGTGCGGCATTGGCTGGGTAGGTCAAGGCAACAACGGTACACTGTACTCTAGCTCGCAAAGCCGCATGTACAGCATCAGCGCCTTTGATTGCGGTCTGTCCACATTTGTTCATGAACTCGGTCACAACATGGGCTTAGGCCACTCTGTTCGCCAAGGTTCAGTAGGCGGTGTATATGATGATGGTATCGGTCACGGCGTTGATAATAACTTCTCAACTATCATGGCCTATCCTCAGGCGTTCGGTAGTGCCACCCAGCTAGACTATTTCTCTGACCCTTACTGGTCAGGCTGTAATGGCCAAGCCTGTGGCGTTGAAAACGAATCTAATGCTTACCGCGCAGTAAATGCGGTTATTAACCAAATTGCTAACTACTTCTAAGTAAGTAATTAATTAGGGGATAAATAAGGGAAAGCAGCCTTGCTTTCCCTTCAACCTAAGCCCCTGTGGATTGTTTACTCTTTAGGCTGCGTCAACATGTCATCATACGCATCCATTTCCCAAGGCAGTTCGCCTGGGCTGGTATCGAGGAAGTGAAGATAACTTTCGAACTGATCTAAGATGTCCTTAGTAATACTCTCTTTGTCATATCCGTAAATATCGTAAGCTTGCCCTCCGCGGCGAAGGAATACTTCAGCGCGAAAATATTTTTCCGACTCATCTTCTTCTGAACGCAGCTCTGCGTAGCTAAACCCTGGCACTAAATATTCAGTCATACGAATATCGTAGATAAAATCCATGTGATCGTGACGCTCAACAGTGAAGGTGGCCCTTCCCGTTTCCTCATCAAGCTTAACAAACGCCTCCCACTCTCTCGCTTTCAAAGCAGCTTGTACGTCTTTCATCGCTGCAATCACAGTTTTATCAATAAACTCATGCACCTCACTTCGGCTTGGGTAATCGACCATTGCTGCGAGTCGGCCTTTTAGGCTAGTCGAGCGACCGTGGTTTCTATTAAGCGTATTCGCCTTCAAACTGTTGTTTCGGTAGCCTTCAATGACAAGCGCACGCCATAGACCTGCTGCAGACGCTAGCATAATGAAGGCGAATGGTAAGGCGCTCGCAATGGTCATCGTTTGCAGGGCATTCAGTCCACCAGCCAACAGCAACACTGCAGCAACGGTTCCTTCCAGACACGCCCAGAATATACGCTGCCAAACCGGGCTTTCTTCTTTACCACCAGAAGCAAGAGAATCGATAACCAACGACCCTGAATCTGATGACGTCACAAAGAACGTAATGATCAATAACACGGTCAAGCCTGACATGATTGACGCGCCAGGTAGCAAGTCATAGAGCTTAAATAAGGCAACCGCTTCGTTTTCCTGCACATCGCTAATGAGTGTAGTAACACCTTGGTTCATAATGGCATTTAGCGCGGTGTCGCCAAACACGGAAAACCAAAGGAAGGTGAACATGGTAGGCACAAGCATTACACCAAAAACAAACTGCCTAATGGTTCTGCCTCGACTTATTTTGGCGATAAACATGCCTACAAACGGCGCCCAAGCGATGGTCCAGCCAAAAATAAACAGCGTCCAGTTGCCAATCCAATCGCTGCGACTGTAGGCCTGAAGATTAAAGGTGCGCTCAATGATGCCGTTGATATAACTTCCTGTGTTCTGTAAAAAGGTTTCTAAAATATGAACCGTTTCTCCGAAGATAAAAACGGTACTCATAAGCGATACAGCCAGAACCATATTAAGAATTGATAGCCTTTTAATGCCCTTATCCATGCCCGCGATGACCGATATTGTTGCGGCAATGGTTACGATAGCAATGGTGCCTACCTGCACCATGATATCAATGGGGATATCGCCAGAAAGATAGTTAAGCCCCGCATTGATCTGTGTAACTGATAGTCCGAGTGTAGTGGCGATACCAAATAATGTACCGAGAATGGCGAATACATCTACCGCATGACCTATAGGGCCATAAATTTTATCCCCTATCAGCGGATACAAAGCCGAACGGATAGACAAGGGCAAGCCATGTCGAAAAGCAAAATAGGCAAGAACCAAACCGACTAGCCCGTAGATCGCCCAGATGTGAAAGCCCCAATGAAAAAATGCGATTTGCATGGCTTGTTTCGCCGCATCAACAGTTTCAGCTGCTCCTGCAGGCGGTGAAGAATAGTGTAGAACAGGCTCTGCTACGCCAAAGTAGAGCAGCGCTACGCCGTAGCCTGCTGAGAACAACATAGAAAACCATTCGGGAAAGCTATATTGAGGCTCTGCATGATCGGGCCCCAACTTTATGTTCCCCCAGCTAGATGATGCTACCGATACAATGAATACCAAAAAGATAGCGACCGACAACATGTAAAACCAACCAAAGGTTTCTGTAATCCATGCCAATGTACTGTCGAAGGCGTCGCCGGCAAGTTCGGGGTTGCTGATGGTTCCGATCACCAGAAGCAAAATAATGACGACGGCGGGGAGAAATACAGGAAGAAGAATGGTGGAGTTGTTTACTTGGCCTTTCATAGCAAATCCCTTTTCACTGACAGGTAAGTTGAAACCCTGCGAAAACTTAAAAGCTGCTTTTTTCTACTAGTGAGGATTTGCTTTGGTTCAGATAATTACCCAGATATATTCTTTTCTTGGCGCTACAGACTGTGACTTCAAGTAAATAAGGCGCTCTAAGCGGCAAGGACCTGCTCTGAAAAAAGAGATTAACGGGCGTGATTGCCTCTGGCGTATCAAAAATAATCAGACATAGATAAATAGCGCTGCCTGATATGTTCAATTAACAGCTTAATTTTTCGAGATGGCTGGCGGCTGTAAGGATAAACGGCATAAACGCCTAACACCTTACCTACCCGCTCTGGAAACAAATCGACCAGTGTTCCATTACATAAATCTTCGAATACCAAACATTTAGGTACGTAGGCAATACCTCTACCAGCAAGAGCTGCTTTGCGAAGCGCCCCTGCATTATCACTTGAAAATGCGCCATCTACGGTGATGGTGTAACTGCCTTGAGACGACGTAAACTCCCACTCCCTTGCGCCGGATGTGTGGTAGGAATACAACAAACAGTTGTGAAAGCTCAAATCCTCAGGTGCTTTGGGCCTGCCCTTTCGTCTAATGTAATCCGGCGATGTGCAAACCACCCAATGGGAATCTAAAAAGTGCCGTGCGATCAGACTTGAGTCTTCCAAATATCCCGTTCGAATAACAAGATCAAACCCTTCCTCGACTAAATTTACAAATCGATTATCCAGAGACATATCAACGCTTAACCCTGGATGAAGTGTACAAAACTCAGCTACCGCATCGGCTAACAGTAAATCGCCCGAAATCGTTGGAACCGACATCTTAATGTGTCCGGATATTTGTTCACTGTATCCAGAAATTGTGTCGATAGCTTCCTGCGTGGACGCCTTTACATTCATGGCGCCTTGCTTCAAAGCTTGACCCGCTTCGGTAAGCGTGAGTTTGCGAGTAGTGCGATACAAAAGCTGCGTTCCCAGCTCTTTTTCAAGCTTTGCTATTCGCTTACTGACTACCGAGTTGGTAATGTTGTTCGCCTCTGCCACTTTGCTAAAACTGCCCATCTCCGCAATTTGTGCAAAGAGAATTAAATCGTCTGCTCTCACGTTATTACTTCACTTTTGGAAAAGATAAATTTCATTGTTGCCGTATATCCCTAAGGCGAGAAACGTTATATTTTTATCAAGTTAATTACAATCGATTAAAGACATGATTATTTCATCGCCGACTGATTATCGACGCGCTGCGCAAAAAATATTACCGCCGTTCCTATTTCACTACATTGATGGTGGTGCCTATCGAGAGCATACACTTAAACGCAATGAAACTGACTTGGCTGACATTGCATTAAAGCAGCAAGTGCTGAGAAATATGTCGTCGCTTGACCTTTCTACAACGGTCTTTGGTGAACAATTGGCTTTACCTATTGCCCTTGCTCCCGTGGGATTAACCGGAATGTATGCGCGACGTGGCGAAGTGCAAGCTGCTAAAGCGGCAGCAAACAAAGGCATCCCGTTTACCATGTCGACGGTGTCAGTATGTCCTATTGAAGAAGTCGCACCAGCCATTGAACGTCCAATGTGGTTTCAGCTCTATGTGCTTCGCGATCGCGGCTTTATGAAGAATGTTCTGGAGCGCGCCAAAGCAGCGGGTGTAACAACGTTGGTTTTTACCGTAGATATGCCTGTACCAGGGGCTCGCTATCGCGATAAACACTCCGGTATGAGTGGGCCATTTGCTGCAAGCCGTCGCGTACTGCAAGCGATGACTCATCCTCGTTGGGCATTTGATGTAGGCGTATTCGGTAAGCCTCATGATCTTGGCAATATTTCTACTTATCGTGGCGAACCGACCCAGCTGGAAGACTATATTGGCTGGTTAGGCGCCAATTTCGATCCGTCTATCAGTTGGAAAGACTTAGAATGGATCAGAGAGTTTTGGGACGGCCCAATGATTATCAAAGGCATTTTAACTGAACAAGATGCCAAAGATGCCCTGAGTTTTGGCGCAGAAGGCATTGTAGTGTCCAATCACGGCGGTCGTCAGCTAGATGGCGTGCTTTCAACCGCTAAGGCTCTTCCAGCGATTGCTAGCGCGGTGAAAGGCGATCTAAGTATTTTCGTAGACTCAGGTATTCGTAACGGCTTGGACGTGGTGAGAATGCTGGCACTAGGTGCCGATTGTACTTTACTAGGGCGCTCTTTTATTTATGCACTTGCTGCTGAAGGCCAACAAGGGGTAGAGAACTTACTCGACCTGTACAAACAGGAAATGCATGTCGCGATGACACTATGTGGTGCAAAATCAGTCAGTGAACTTAACCTCGACTCTCTCGCTTTTTAGTATCGCTGGCACCAAGGCCACTAAAAAGACCCCCAGTAATTGCATAGTCCAACTATTGGGGGTCACTGCATTTTTTATGGCTCTTTTACCAATGCACAAGTGGCTGGAAGCGTTGTTTGCGCTTAATGATGCCCACCACAACAACTTCCATCATGCTCAGCCCAATTTTTAAGTTTGGTGGTTTTGCCTATTCCCGGGTTAAAACTATTGGTCGGGTCTAACTCTCGGTAAAAGTTTTTCAGCGCATCTTTTGCAAAGTACTCGTGTCCCACATTGTGCTCTGCTGGGTATTCAGCGCTTCTCGCATCGAACGTTTCCAGAATTTTACCCTTTAACAATTTGGCATCCGCCCCTTTTTTCAACACGTAATTCTGGTGCATTACGTGGCAGAATAAATGGCCGTAATACAGTTTTGTGTCTATCTGGTCGTCTATTTCTTTAGGCAGCACTTCAAACCAGTCAGGATCGTTACGGCGAAGTGCAACATCGATGGTCATCATAGCGCCCACGTCTTTGCTGTGCATCACGTGGTAACGACCTATCGCGCCACCAGCAACAAAGCGATGCAAAATAGCCTTATCAGCTTCTTCTTCTGTACACTCAAAATAACTACCTTCATTGGTTTTAAAGAAAGCATCAAGGTAGGCTTTGGCCTCATCTACCCCGTCGTTGCTCATCTCCAATATCCAATGATGCTGATACTTGTCTCTGTACTCTTCCATTCGCTTAGGCAAGTGGTTAGGAAAAACGTAGCTCATATACTGCATAACGCGATCTGACATTTTGTTGGGTAAGAAGCCCAGCTTGTCAGTAAATGCGTCAAATTTGCGCTTAAATGCAAACAGCTTAGGAATAAATTTGGCGCCAAGCTTGCTGATAACGATAAACATATCTTTACCGTATTTCTTGGATACGTCGTAGCAGTCACGGTGAAGGTACTCACCCGAGTCAGGCAAGTTCTTAAAGGTAGAAAGAATATCGCGACGCACTTTGGTAAACACGGCGGCGTCATTAGACCCCACATAAAATACCTGCTTCTTCTCAGGAATAGGAAAGGTGTCTAGCCTCACTGCGAACACGGCAAGCTTACCCGCACAGCCTGAAGCTTCATGAAGTCTTCTGCCGTCATTGTTGAAGCGCGAAGGTGTGTCTGAATCAACGTCTCGAACTCGTTCATCATACTCGTTGTCTGATGCACGAGCGTCAGGGTGCTGAACGTCAGCTTCTTTGTAACGTTTGTTCTCAAGATTATTCAGAATTTCTTCTGGCTCACTACCTAGGTTAATCCCCAGGTTGTTTACCAAAGATAGATTGCCATTAGCGTCGATTTGGGCAAAAAGCGCTAATTCAGTATAGGCAGGGCCTCGCTTGACCAAAGCACCACCTGAATTGTTACATATTCCCCCCACGATCGATGCGCCAATACATGAAGAACCAATCACAGAGTGAGGTTCGCGACCATAAGGCGCAAGCGTCTCTTCCAATCCAAACAAGGTGCTCCCCGCTAAGCCAACGATCTGCTTTCCGTTGTCAACTAACTGAATATCATCAATACGCATAGTACTGATAATAACGAGAGGCCTGTCGTAATCTTTACCATCTGGCGTAGAGCCACCCGTTAACCCTGTATTGGCCGCCTGCATAATAACCGCAACGTCGGCTTCAACACACAGCTTAAGCACACGCCAAATTTCGACAAGCGTTCCTGGGCGCACTACCGCAAGCGCTTCGCCCGCACCAAAACGAAACCCTTTAGTGTAAGGCTGCTTCTTCGCTTTATCAGTTAACAAATAGGCCTGCCCTACTACATCGCGCATTGATGCAATCAAAGACTGAGTGTCAACGTTTACGGTCATGGTTCTCTCTGTGTATTGAAATAATGGAAGGAATGACTTGGTGTTGAACTATACACTAACACCATTATTAACAAAGGGGGCAAGCCGCTTTTATCGAGATAATTTACTTATATTTAATTCGTTGAACACTTAGAGGCTCTAGCATTTAAGCAAAACTTACAGGCGTTTTTCACTGTTACATTTTGTTACGCTTTGGAGGAGCAAGTTAGACCAGAGGAGTATTGTAAAGCCAATGTATAGTTCGTAAGGTTGATAGACACGAAAAGGAGCTTTCATGTCACATCAAGCGTTCGTTTTAACAAGAAAAAGTTTTTCAGAAAATACTAGAAGGGATGGGGCTTACGAACGATTCCTAAGTATTTTGCCGTCATGTGGATTTGTCGTCACAACCGGTGCGATTCACCCACCTCGAAGCGTGCTTAATAACACCTATACCTTCTTTATCGATGCGCAGTATTGTGACTCTGCCGCTATGCTCAACTTGCCTGTAGTCAACGATAACCCAGAGTTGAACAAAGTCATTTTCAACGTGCCAGAGTCTGACGTCGATTTTCATTATGCGGCACTGCAACATGGTATTAATGGTATTTTCCATATTGAAGATAGCTTAGAACTTCTGGTTCGCGGTGTTCAACAAGTTCAGGCGGGCAACAAATGGTTCAGTCGCGAGATTATGAGTCGCTATATTGATGCCAATTTAGTGTCTAAAGCAAAACCCGTTGCTGCACTTCAATCGTCACATACTGTGCTGACCAAGAGGGAGTTGGCCATCACACGCAAAATTGCAGATGGTGCCCAAAATCAGGAGATTGCAGACTGCTTACACATCAGCGTAAATACGGTGAAAACTCACGTTTACAGCATATTTAGGAAAACGGACTGCCGAAATCGCGTTGAGCTTATCAAGTGGTTCGATCATCAGTTTAGCCAACCACAACAAGTAAGCATCTAAACTGATAATCCATTAAATTTAATTGCGTATGGCGCTTACGCTTTTGCGCGCCATACGCCTTTCTCCATTCCTTGTAACACCAACTCAGTCACCGCTTTTTCTATGCTTTGTTTAACGCACTCGAACATGGGTTCATTAGTCGTGTAGCCCGTTTCTGCTTCAAGCAGGCGCTTAAGCGAAACATACCTAAACAGGCCTGCTCTCACCTCCTGGCTTAGTACCTTCTTAGAGGTTGAAACCGACACCAGTACTTGACCTGTTCTCACGTCAACTGCACGCATGTAAATGGAAATTTGATCTTCCCTAAACAGTTCACTCGCTCCAATGCCAAAGTACTCTACACCAGCGCCGCCGGTACGAATGTTGGTATCGTAGCTAATTATCCCACCTTCTATAATAATTCTAGCTGTCGTGAGTGGCGGCAAATCGCCTCCGCTGCTTTCGTCGGCTCTAATTATTTTGCGTTCGGTAAGAATGTTCTGCAGCCCTTCACGCTCCACAGGTAAAAACCACGATGTCTCGCTTAAGGTCTGAACAAGAATAGAGGTTGCGCCTTGAGTCACCGCAGTAGAAAACGAACTTGCCCCAGTGCTAGGTTTATATTGCCCGGTCTGGTCTCTAAACGCATATACAGAAACCGGAATTTGTCCCATAGGCGCTGGCAAGCTTTTTACTTCAGACAATGTGGCACTGTCTTTAATTACATCAGCGGCCGTTGTATCTGGCGGCAGCGTATTAGTGATGGACTGGCATCCTGCAAGCGCCATGGCCACTATTAAAAAAACGGTACTTCTCATGTGTTTCCCTACCCAAACCGTGGAATTTCAACGACAGTAACCTCACCTGTCAGTAAGTTAGTAATGTTCACAACAATGCTGTCAGGATTACTCGTTATTAGTTCTACCTGAAAGTCACCACTAACAAAAATACTATCCTGATTGAATATGCTGTCTATCGGGTTTCCATCTTCATCATATTCTTGTTCACCGAATGCGATGTCTGTGATTTCGCGGACTATACGATTGATATAGGCGCGTTCGAGTGATTCTTGAAGGCGTTCGTCATAGGAGCGCTCGCTGTAAGGCGCTGTATGAGCGTTTTGTGAATTCGCCTTACTTAATAAAAATGATCCGTTAAGTGGATTACCACCGAATGACGGGTTGATCGGTTCATACACCAACTCTGTTGCTTTCACACTAGCTGAAGTCCACGAGCCAGTCGCGATTAAGGCTGCTATCAATATCCCTTTTTTCATTACCATTCGTCCCCTGCTAAATCTGGGCTTCTACTGTCTATACTCGCGTTTGCCACCGCGTCTAAAACTAACATGATGGCTTGCTGTACTTTTTCATCTAACGGTACTTGTCTACGCCCCATGTACGTTTGATAAACCACTCTATTGTCGTAAATCACCGAAAGAAGAGTACCCGCTTGTGGCACAATAATTTCTTTAACAACAAGGTTCTTACCCGAACTGTCTGGGACTTCTCGCCAGTATTGGCTAATGCGAGAGGCAAATTCGTGGCCTTGGCGGCTAATACTGTTATCGAGCAACAGTCCACCTAGCCGAATTTCTTCTGCGTGAATCGGAGAAAAGAACACACTAAAAAGCAGTGTGATAAGAGAGAAACAATACAAGTACTTCATTTTACTGAATATAGCCGGGCAAACGCCCGGCTACTCACTTTTACATCTGTAGGTTTACATCTGAACAACGGTAGCTACGTTGTAGTCACCAACCTGCGTAACACTTACTGTGCCGCCGTTGCCAGTGATACTACCTGTAACTAAGTTATCGTTACCCATTTGCGTAACTTCAAATGTATTCATATCACCAGAAATAACAAACTGACCACCCGCGTCGTCTGTTACCCAGTTTCCTACGCCTTCTTGCATAACACTAACAATATTGTCGTCACCGTTAACCAATAGGTCTAGTAAGTTAAGCTCGCCCGTTTGCGAAACCATAATTTCGTTGTAGCTTGATGTAACGTTGCTTGCCAACTCAACTGATGCCGTATTTTCAACACCCTCTTGAGACATTTCAATGATGTTGCCATCAGCGTAGTAAGTTGCATCACCAATACCAGCTTGTGCTAACGCCAAGTTGGCATCGCCATCTTGCTCAATTTCAACGGTGTTAAACAGGCCATCGAAATTAACTGTGCTGATTTCATTGGCATCACCTACCTGAGTTAAATCAAACTCGTTGAATAAGCCAATTACGCCAGCATAAGCCGTATTGCCTTCGCCCACTTGGTTAATTTCGAACGTATTCGCTTGTCCGCCGATAGTTTCTACGGTAGCTAAGTTTACGTCACCGATTTGATCGATATTAACTTCATTGCCAGAGCCTTCAAATACTCCTGTGGTAATCTCGTTGCCATCACCATCTTGTTCAAACTCTAGCACATTACCGTCGCCAATCATGCTCCAACCCACAGCGTTCTGGTCGCCATCTTGGTCAATTTCAATTTCGTTTTCTGAGCCGATAACGGTTAAATCAGACACGTTGTAATAGCCGTCTTGAATAACATCGATAACGTTTGCATCACCGCTTAACTCGCGAACATACGATTCGTGCCAGTCACCACTTTGATCAACAAATACCGTATTGTCGTTACCCGCAATGGCATTATTAGCCCAGTTACCACCATCGCCCTGATACACTGACAACGTGTTTCCGCTGCCCGAAATGCTATTTATTGAGCGATTAAAAATAAAACCGATAGGGCCGCCATCACCTAATTGAACAAGTGAAACCGTGTTATCGTCACCTTCGACAACGACATCGGCTGTACTATTTAAACTATCTTGCTCAGACTCTAAGAAGTTGCCGTTACCTGTGACACTTGCAAAGAAGGTATTACCTGACTGCATTTGTGAAGCTAGTACTTCGTTTGCGTCACCCGTTACTTCTACAAAAATTGCATTTAAGTCACCTTCCTGACTTAAAATAGATTCATTACCTACCTCATTTCCCTCTGGTGCCGTTTGGGTTAGCGTAATTTCATTGCCTTCAGCTGCAGCAATAAAATCTGCGGAAGCACTGAAATCAACTGTCTTACTCGCTGGAACTTCCTGAGCCGATGCCCACCCTGTCGCTGCTACTAAAAGCAATGCACTCGCTATTTTTGTTTTTTTCATTTTCACATTTGTCTCCCTATGGCAATCACATCATTCTTGATATTGTGTGATGTTAATCACCATTTCGTTCCCTATCTGGTAAACAGTAAAAGACTGTTCACCCAATTGATTAACATTGGCTACATTGTCGAACCCATCTTGAATAATCTCGAAATAGTTATTGTTGTTTTGCTGCAGTAAATTAACCACGTTCCCCTCACCCAGCTGTGTGATCAGAGCTTCGTTATTACTGCCGTTTTGAACAACATTCGATAGGTTGGCGCCGTTGCCGCTTTGGATAATGTTAGTTATGTTATTTAGCCCAAACTGACTAACAGCGATGAAGACCGTTTCATCGTCTATCGTTATAGCTTGAGCATTCAGACTCATTGAAAGAGAAGATTCCACCATGTCTGAGCTTGTTGATAAGTCGGACTGTTGAGCATAAGCAGGAAGATTTACGGCTAGAAGACTGCACCCGGTAATGGCTGCCAACGCAACGGCTCTACATGCCTTAGCGTTATTAGCAAATTGGCTCTTTTTAACCTTTAACTTCTTGTCCATGAGAACGACTGCTTCCTTGATTAACAACAAAGGTGACCCCTCTATAACACTCCTTAAGACGGCGAGAATCCATCACCAATAAGTTGTATTTATTACAGGTCAAATACAGTTAGCACACGTTAAATCAGCAAGTTATTTATAATGGGTAATACCATAGTGCTAGATTTGACAAAAATTCACGCACCGAGTAATTATTGGTAAGACCACCTAGTTTTTGTAGGGTCTTTTAACGGGTATTGCTACAGCTCGCCCCTAAGACATAGAGATCTGAACTACCTGTCAAAAATCATAGTAATTAAGTACCACTTTGGGCTTCTCTTCTCACTTTTTCCTAGTGGTTAAGTAGTATTTTTGAGCAAATTTTACTGTTAGGGGTGGCAGGTTTTTAAATTTGCGTTATAAGTTTTAACCGTTAGTTATATCAGACCGAACGAGAAGGTTCTGTGATTAAAGCATTATTGCTAATTATGGAATCTAATTATGAAAACAAAGCCTTTTAAAACAGGCCTTTCAGCACTGTCATTAGCCCTTTTACCGCTAATGGTATCTAGTCATGCACACGCCGCAAAAGCCGAAATTTTCGACGATAGCGTTATCGTTGTGTACAAAGAAAATGTAAGCAAAGCGGAAAAGATGCGCGCTCGCTCTTCGGTAGGTGCACGAATTAGTGACGCAAACCGTGATGAGGTAGATGATCGCTTCTCTAACCTTTTAAATGGTCGCATTGCCAAACTGGAACTTCGTGGCAAGTCTGTAAAAGACGCCATAGAAATCTTAAAGAAAAATCCTGCGGTTAAAATCGCCGAGCCAAACTTCTTGTACCGCAAAGCTCTGGTACCTAACGATCCTTCTTATGGTGACCTATGGGGTTTGAATAACACCGGTCAAGCCGGCGGTACTGCAGATGTGGATATTGACGCGCCAGAAGCATGGGATATTACAACCGGTGATAGCGATGTGGTCATCGGCGTTATCGATACGGGTGTTGACTACAATCATGAAGACCTTGCAGATAACGCATGGGTTAACCCAGGTGAAATTGCTGGAAACGGTATTGATGATGACGGCAACGGTTATATTGACGATGTTTACGGTATCGATGCCTTTAACGGCGATTCTGATCCTATGGACGACGATTCTCACGGTACGCATGTGGCCGGGACAATTGGCGCTGTGGGCGGAAACGGAATTGGCGTGGTCGGTGTAAACCATGACGTGTCAATCGCTGCATGTAAATTCTTAGGTCCTGACGGCGGTTCAACCGCTGGCGCTATTGAATGTATCGATTACTTCACCGACCTTAAAGAGAACCGCGGCATCAATATTAAAGCTACCAACAACAGCTGGGGTGGCGGCGGCTATAGTGAAGCGCTAGAAACTGCTATTGAAGAAGCTGGCCAAGCGGGTATTTTGTTTGTTGCTGCGGCAGGTAACTCTGGTTCAAACAACGACAACGTAGATAACTACCCGTCTAACTATGTCACTACAACAAACAGTCTGCTTGCAGTTGCTAGCCACACTCGTACTGACGGAGACAGCGGCTACTCTTACGGTATTGAAACTGTAGACATCGCGGCGCCAGGTACAGCTATCCTATCTACAGTCCCAGGTAACGGCTATGCGGCATACTCAGGCACATCAATGGCAACGCCACATGTTGCGGGTGCAGCAGCACTTGTGTGGTCACTAAACCCAGAACTTACGCCATCTGAAATGAAAGAGCTGTTAATGTCTACAGGTGAAACTAGCCTATGGGCTGATGGTCGCACCGTATCTGGTAACCGCCTAAATGTACTTAACGCACTTGAAGAAGCTGATCCAACTCCAGGTTTTAAACTGGGCATTACACCTGGTTCAGCTGAAATTGAAGCGGGTGAAACCTACACCTTCACTATTGAAGTTGGTTCAATTGCTGGCTACGAAGAAGAAGTACAGCTATCGCTTGCAGAGCCAAGTGATATCGCGTCTTTAAGTGCAAGCTCGGCAATGCCTGGCGATACGGTAACACTGACCGTAGAGACATCTGAAGATACGCCTTGGGGTCCATACAGCTTTACGGTGAACGGTGTAAGCGGTGATATTGAGAAATCTAAATCAGCGAATCTTTATGTTTACCCTCAAGGGCTAAACGAATTCCCTTACGCGTATTCTGGTGATGCTGTACCTACGTTACCGAATGAAGAAGATCCAGACGATGTCGGCGTGGACCTAGTGATTAACGTTCCTGACGACTTAACCGTATTCGGTATGCAGGCGTCGGTAAATATCACACACACCTATAGCGGAGATCTCGTACTATCACTGACCTCTCCTCAGGGTACGACCACCGTTCTTCGTCAGAATCAAGGTGGCGCTACAGATGATATCGTTGAGAGCTATAACTCTGATGCCTTTAACGGCGAAGTAGCAACAGGCGATTGGACCTTGAACGTGCTTGATACGTTCAACGGTGACAACGGCACTGTTAACACATGGAGCCTTGTGGTGACCGGTATTGGTGAAGTAGGCCCAACACCGCCTAACTCTGCGTTTACCTATGACGCTTCAGGATTATCAGTAAGCTTTACTAATAACAGTAACGACGTTAATGACGACATTGTCAGCTATAGCTGGGACTTTGGCGATGGCTCTACTTCAACGGAAGAGAACCCAACGCATGTTTACGCGAGCACTGGCGCCTATGACGTAACCCTTACGGTTACCGACTCTGAAGGCCAAACTGGCGTATCAACAGAAACCGTATCAGTTTCAGATAGCAACATTGTTGCAGAAATTGACCGCGCTATGCTGTCTCGATTCGGTTCGTTACGCGTAGATTTATCATATAGTGGCTCGATGGCCGATACTGTAATGATTTATCGCAACGGTGAGCTACTTGAAGAAGTAAGCAACACTGGACGTTATCGCGACAGAAGCAGAGGCGTTCAACCTGGTGAGTATACTTATATGGTTTGTGATGAAACCTCTGCATGCTCTGCACCAGTGTCTGTAAACCTTTAATGTAGTTTGCGTATCGCTGACGCGCTCTTCGTGACAGTTGGCGAATGATACGCTGAACAGTTAAGAGTTAAGCAATTGCCGGCCAAGGATAGGCCGGCTTTTTTTATTCTGAGAATTAAAGAGAGCACCAATCTAAGCCATCGGCTTATTCACTATAAGCCAAATACAACGTACACTTGATGCATTAAGAAATAATAAGCATTTTTTCATGCACATACTCATTATTGACGATCACGAAATTGTAAGGGATGGCATTAAAACACTCATCGAGCAAGAGTATGGCTGGCATGTTTCTTACGCAGTAAGCTCTCTGGATGCTCTTCCCTCCTTCGCTACGTTAGACGATATTGACGTTGCCATTCTAGATATCTCATTAGCACAGGAAAGTGGTTTCGACACGCTGATAAAAATCAAGAAAGACGCGCCGTTTATAAAGTGCTTAATGCTGAGCATGTATGATCATGTTGGCTATATTAGTAAAGCGCTTGAACTCGGCGCCGATGGCTACGTTACAAAGAATGCCGCCACTAAAGAATTGATGGACGCGTTGGAGTCTCTAGAAAAGGACGAGAATTATCTAAGCACAGATATTAGTAAAAAGTTAGCTTTCGGTGATAAACAGCTAACCTCTATCCTTACTGAAAGGGAAAAGGAAATTTTCTTACTGTTAGCAAAAGGATTCCAGCCAAAACAGATTGCTTACTACATAGATACTGCCCCGAAAACAGTGATGGTTCACAGAACTAATATTTACAAGAAACTCAATGTAACCTCCCAATTTGGTTTACTTAGAATTGCTTTAGAAACTGGGTACCTCGACGTTTCTGACGTTATCTACGACGATACGCTAGTCAAAGCAAATTGATGAATCTAACGCGGTATTTCAACGTTACCTATTTACTAATGGGATTAGGTTATACCGCGCTATTTCACGGCGTGTGGTTGTTCAGCACCCAATTCGAAATTATTTCAGGTACGGTGAGCTGGTATTTGCCTGCTGGAGTTCGCCTGGCGGCGTTTTTACTACTGCCAATTTACAGCTGGCCACTGCTACTCATCGCAGAAAAATCAACCCACTTCATTTTATTTCACCCCGGTGGCATTCTCGACAACACGGCGTTTTTAAGTGGAACCATAGGTTGGTACTTAGTCCATTTAGTGCTGTCACCTGCGGTAATTTGCACCTGCGTTTATTTATTCAGACGTCGCTTTAGCGCACCCTATATAGACAATGTTTTCAGCACCCTTGCCACGTTGGCTTTTGGTATTCTTATAAGTGTTGCTCTTGGGGCGGTATTTTTGGGCAGAAGGGCTATTGAACTGCAAACAGGCATAGAGGTTTTTCTTTCTATTTTGTTTGATTTTTCATTGGGTGACTTTGTAGGAATTGTTGTTCTTTGTCCTTTTCTTTTCGCATTATATAAACGGCCATCTATCCCTAAGAGTCATTTAGTACTGTACCTTACAACAATCGCTTGGCTGGTTTTGCTGATGCTGAGCAGCTATGCCTACTCCCAACAAATTAACATCAGCTATCAAGTTAAGTATCTAGCGGTTTTCCCCGCGCTCTTTTTATCGTATCGCTATGCCATAGTTGGCAGTGCGTTTTCGTGTTTACTCATAGGTATTACTGCGTTCGTGGTGGCAAGCCAGAGCGCACTTCCTCCCATTGAGCATCAGTTTTACATCTTAGCATCATGTACAAGTTGCCTCATTTTAGGTGCTTCAATTAACCAATCTACCTTGCTGAATATGAAGCTTGCGAAGAAAAACGAGGATCTTGAAGTATCGGTGCAAAGCGCTCAAGCACTGGCCAGTCAATTAGTGGTAGTGCAAGAAGATGAACGAAAGCGCTTATCGCGGGATTTACACGACGACTTTGGTCACCGCATAGTCGATTTGAAACTTCAACTGTCGCTAGATAGCAGAGAAAGCGACAACGACATGATGCTCAATAAGATAGATGCTCTATACCACGCAATGAAGAAAAGCTTAGGAGGATTACGTCCGTCCGGTATTGATACACTTCCCATTGAAAGCGTGATCCAACGTTCAGAGATCATTACCACGCTCAAGCGCGCAAACATAGACTATTCGTTTAACGTTAGCGGCACGCCAGTACCGTTCGATTCAGACCAGAAAATACATATCTATCGCATTGTGCAGGAAGCGGTGACAAACAGTATAAAATATGCCAATGCGACGTCGCTCAGTATTGATATCAACTATGCGCAACACAGTGCCGTGTTTATCGTTACTGACGACGGCGGCGGCATCCCTGAGCATTTTGCCCACTTAGCAAACGCTGAACCCACACTCGGCCTGCTGTCGATGAGAGAACGCGCAAAGTTGATAAATGGTGAGTTTGATATTTCCCAGAACAAACCAACAGGCACCCGAGTTTGCCTGACTTTGCCCTACAGTGCTTAAGTTACTCTACTGCGTTTTAGGTGCGTCGCTGCATCCTTTTTATGCTACATTGCTGTTGATTTAACTACTATTTTGATAACCGTATGCAAAAAAATTTCATTACTCGCCGAGCCCGTTTTTTTAGACAGTGCCTGAACATTGCTGTCCTAATTGCCACTTTCACCACGTTAAATGGCTGTGTAAGTACTCAAAATGAAAGTCCTTACACTTACGCTCCGTCTGCATCACCCTATCAAGATGTGGTCAATGCACAGCAGCGAGCTGTGGAACAAAGCAAATTACTTTTGGTTGTTCTGGGTGCTCAGTGGTGCCACGACAGTACTGGCTTAGCTGAGCGTTTTGCGACAAAGGAAATGGACCTTATTCTACGCGCTCATTATGAAACCGTATTTGTTGATGTGGGAACACTTGAAGACAGAAGAAATATAACCGAGCGATTTGACTACCCCATTTATTACGCCACACCAACAGTAATGGTGGTTGAACCTAAAACCAGCGCATTGTTAAACAGAACGTCAATGGATATATGGGGGCGCGCTGACAGCATTCCCTTATCGGAGTACATTCAGTATTTCTCTCGCTTTCCTGCAATGACAACTGCGCAAAAAGCCCCGTTTATTAACTGGGAAGCGACAGATGAAGAAGAAGCTTACAATAAAGAGCAAGCACTCAGATTACAAAGCGCTTATGACAAACTCGGTCCGCTACTTGCGCTAGATTTACAAGGTAATACCCCACAAGGGCTTAACGAGCTATGGAAAGAGACCAAAGGGTTTCGCACTGAACTGCAACAAACGCTGATAAAGCGCGCCGAGCTTACGTTAGATTCTGAGAATGGCAACGGAGTCAACACCACGCCAGCATTGCGACACTACAATCCGTTTTCGTGGGAACATAATTAATTACCCACTCAGCGAGATTTAAGATGTTCGTAATCGCGGCGTGTTATCGCAGGTATAGAGGTTCTACATCAAGGTGACGCAACAAAGAGTACGGACATTAAAAAGGGCCTTTCCAACGGCCCTTTTTTAATAAACTCGGTATTATGAAGCGCAGTTCAACTGTTTACGCTTTTGCCCTGTTTGATGCCGTATTATTAGTGGTGCTATTTGACGGATTACTTCTGCGCTTAGCTGGTCGTTTAGCGGCACTTCCTTCACTTCCTGAGCGTCTTCGACCTGCAGGCTTTCCACCGCTATTGTTGCGCGAATCCGGTTTACCTGCGCGCGGATTACCATTTCCGCTACGGTTGCCTTGACGTTGACCCGACTTTTTATTCTCGCCACTTCGTTTACCTTCGCTGCCGCTCTCACCTTGTGGAGCTTTCGACTTTTTCGGCTTCTTGGGCTTTTTAGGCTTAGAAAGCGTGGTAACAGGCACGGCTTGCTGAGGCTCGAAACCTTCCAACGTTTCACGAGGAAGCAGCTTTTGAATCAGTGTCTCAATATCTTTCAGGTTTTGCAGTTCTTCAGCACATACAAATGACCAAGCCTGTCCACTAGCGCCTGCGCGCCCTGTACGACCAATTCGGTGAACATAATCAGCAGCCGTATTGGGTAAGTCTAGGTTTACAACGATAGGCAATTCACTAATGTCGATGCCGCGTGCTGCGATATCGGTAGCTACCAGCACTTTAATTGCGCCATTTTTAAAGTCAGCAAGCGCTTTAGTTCTCGCTCCTTGGCTTTTATTACCGTGAATCGCGGCACTTGGAATTTTTGACCGAGTTAGCTTTTCTGCAATACGGTTTGCGCCGTGTTTCGTGCGGCTAAATACTAACACCTGCTCCCACTTCTGCTGTTTGATCAGACAAATAAGCGCGGTCGTCTTTTTAGATTTATCAATGGTCACTAAGTGCTGCTGAACCGCTTCTACCGTGGTATTGGCTGGCGCGGTTGAAATACTCACAGGGTTGCGCGTTATTGTTTTCGCCAGCGCAGTGATTTCATCAGAAAACGTGGCTGAAAACAGTAAGCTTTGGCGCTCTTGTGGCAATAGCTTTAATACTCTCTTAATGTCGTGAATAAAGCCCATATCAAGCATTCTGTCGGCTTCATCCAATACCAACACTTCAAGCTGAGAAAACTTAACAGCGTTTTGCTGGTAGAGGTCAAGCAATCGTCCAGGCGTAGCAATTAACACATCCACACCTTTACGCAGCTTCATCATTTGAGGATTAATCCCTACACCACCAAATACCACGGCAGTTTTTAACGGCAAAAACTCGCTGAACGCTCTGATGCTCTCTTCTACCTGAGCAGCAAGTTCTCGCGTGGGTGTCAAGATAAGTGCCCGAACATTGTTGCCAGATACAGGTTGTCCTTCCATCAATCTCTGTAAAATAGGAAGTCCAAATCCTGCAGTTTTCCCTGTTCCCGTTTGCGCAGCTGCCAACACATCCTTTCCTTGCAATACTTCTGGTATTGCTTTTTCCTGGATTGGTGATGGTGTACTAAATCCTCGTTTTTCAATAGCTTTTAACAAGGGTTCAGCGAGCCCTAATTGGGTAAATGACATTAATAAACTCCTGTCATAGGTATTTATAAAAAATTGCATACCGCAAAGGTATAAGCGTTAGTGCTTTATTGCTAACCGTGGGGGTTATAGATTACTGGGAAAACCTAAAGAGATACGCCATTGCCAACTTGGCTTATTGGTGTTTGACATCAAGAAAAGAACGTAGGTGTTTACTCTTACAAATTGCGCGCGGAGTCTACCACTAAAAGCCGAAAGCCACCAGCGCATTTTTTGTTCAAAATCTAGTTAAGCATTCCTGACGTTTCACTTAATAAGTTCCGATTTACATAGCTTAAGAGCATGGGAAGTTTTATCGGCTTTTCGCACTAAGAGAATGGTCTTATACAGTAACGTCTTCCCTCATTTTTAGGAGAGATATTGTTATATTTATATTTTTATCAAAACGATAAATATCTATTTAGTACGAATTTTGCGACCTAGAAACGTAAACTTTTCAAGTAACAGAGTTTAATTATATTTATCAATACCTTAAGACATTTCGCTTTTAAAAGTGTGCGTTAAAAAAACAATTTAAACAGGGCTCTTCTACGTAAAAACACCTCAAAATCTTTGAAATTAAAGACAACTTGATAGCCAATTTCTGTTGGATAGATAAAAAAAGCTTTACCATATTTGTTATAACAGATAAAAAGCGCGCAGTTATTCCACGCTCAAATTACATCCACGCTGCTGCAGTGTGGTAAACAAGTGAAGTAGAAAACATGAATGTTGATAGTTTAACCCAGCACTTTGAGGAAAAGTTGGCTTTAGTCAAAGCATCGGTGATGTCTGATAGCTTTGTTATCCAGCTTACAACAATCGCAATTATTTATTGCGTTGCGTTTTTGCTTGCACGACAAGTAAAAAAGCCATTTAAGTTTACCCGAGAAAAGCCACAGCAAGGCGCACATACTATGCACGGCTTTTTATACAATCTGGGTGAGGCACTATTCCCGCTTATCACCATCAGTATGCTAAAGCTTACTACCGTGTTGGGGGCGCAATTTCAGTTTGATGCATGGCTATTGGAAATAGCCGTTGTTGTAGCACTAATGCTGTTTGTTAATTCCTTGATTACTGGTTTTGTCGAAAACAACACCATTGCAGCGTTTATGCGATGGGTAGGTTTACCTATCCTATTTTTACACTTAGTTGGCGTGCTTCCGCTGATAACTTCAGCATTGGAGTCAATGGCAATATCAGTCGGCAATGTTGAAATTTCAGCGTATGGCGTAACAAGAGTGCTATTGTTTGGTGGCTTGCTGTTCTGGCTAGGCCGCAGCTCGAACGCCATTGGGCAAGATATTATTCGAAACCATAAGTCGCTCGACGTTTCTACCAAAGAAGTGTTCGCAAAGCTGTTTGAAGTTGCCCTGTTCTGTGTGGTCTTTCTTTTATTGCTTAACGTCATGGGAATTAACCTTACCGCATTAGCCGTGTTTGGTGGTGCAGTAGGTGTGGGTTTAGGCTTAGGTCTGCAGTCCATCGCATCAAACTTCATTTCGGGCATCATTATTCTATTGGATAAATCGTTGACCGTAGGCGATTACGTTGAATTGGAAGACGGGCAGAAAGGTATCGTCAGAGAATTTAAAATGCGCTATGCCGTATTAGAGACATATGACGGTAAAGATGTACTGGTGCCTAACGAAAAGTTTATCAGCTCCTTGCTAATAAACTGGACACACAAAAACCAAAAACAACGTTACCGCATCGACTTTTCTGTCGCCTATAAAACTGACATCCGCGCGATGGTAGAGATTATTAAAGAGGCGGTATCGGAACATCCGCAGGTGATCAGTGGCGATGATGTTCCATTTGAAGAGCTGCCTGACTGTGAAATAGATAGCTTTGGCGACTCTGGCGTTAACATGTTCGTTGAGTTTTGGATGGAAGGTGTGGACGATGGTAAAAACCGCGTGGGTGGCGATTTGCTGCTTACTGTGTTTGAAACATTACGCGAGCACAACATTGAAATACCGTTCCCTCAACGCGAAGTAAGAGTTATCAACGAACAAGGCATTGGTATTCGAAATACCACACCGTAGCTAAACTCGCTCATGAAATGAGCGCTTTCGGTCATACCTTCGCGCTGGCTAAAACCTAGCGCGAAGTGTATCCCATTGCCACTCTTGGGCAGACAGACCTAACGTCTGGACAAACTTTGCATAGTCTTCTTTGCCCATCGCTGACGCTACGGTTTTTAATTGAGATTTGGCTTTTATTGCTTTTACCTGCAGTAACTCCAATCGCTTATCGGCACTTGAATCGAAGTTTTCACTGATGATTGCATTCGCTTTATTGGTCGCTTCCCACGCTGTAATAACATAGCCCACCAGCTTTATGTAAACACCTACCATACGCTTTCGTTCAAATATGTTCTCAAACAGTGAGCCAGATAACGACTTTTGGAAACTGGCCTCTGTTTCTAAGGCAACAAATTGCTCGGCGTTCTTTAGCTCATTCAACACATTGTGTAAAAGCTTAATGTGGGCGTGCGTATTAAGTGCGTCGACGTGAAGTGCATTAATATCGTCGCTTAGCATTTCTAAATTGACCAACGTTCGTTGAAGACTAGCCATTGTGGTAATTGTCTATAGAAGCGAAAAATAAAGGTTCAGTGTATCGAATTAAAGGTGGGTTTGCGATGGTCTCGCGGGCGTTTTAATCACATTAAGAATTCATAACACAACTTATAGAAATCAATTAAAAAGGGCGCGGAAGCGCCCTTTTAGATTTATGTCTATTGAGAATTAGTTGTTAAGCTAATTCGCGATAGCAGTTATACCGCATCTATTTACCCAAGCTGGCGTTTAGATCGTGACGTAAATCGAAACGGTCTAGCGTCATCACTTTGGTCCAAGCGTCGACGAAGTCTTTAACAAAACGGCTTTTCGCATTGTCGTAGGCATAAACTTCGGCCACTGCACGCAGCTCACTGTTTGATCCAAAGACCAGGTCTACAGGCGTACCTGTATACATAACTTCACCAGTAGTTCTGTTTACACCTTCATATACAGACGGGTTATCTGTTTTTCTCCACTTAACGCCCATATCAAGAAGCGTTACGAAGAAATCGTTGTTAAGCGTGCCTACTTTGTCAGTAAATACACCGTGGCTAGTGCCATCTGTATTTGCTCCCAATGAACGCAGACCACCAAGCAAAACAGTCATTTCTGGTACCGTTAGATTAAGCTGATCGGCTTTGTCTACCAGCATGTCGGTTGGCGAACGATAGCTAGCTTCTGCGTTGTAATAGTTTCTAAACGCATCGGCTGTTGGCTCTAACAATGAAAACGAATTAACGTCTGTTTGCTCTTGGGTAGCATCAGTTCTACCAGGAACCACTGGCACAGTAACCTTGACGCCAGCATCTGCCGCTGCTTTTTCAATTGCTGCCGCGCCGCCAATCACAATGAGGTCAGCAAGAGACACTTTCTTCTTAGAAAACATGCGTGAATTGTAGTCTTCTTGCATCTCTTTAAGCTTAGAAACAACGGCTTGAACGGTTTCAGGCTCATTGGCTTCCCAATTCATTTGCGGTTCAAGGGCAATACGAGCACCATTCGCTCCACCGCGTAAATCAGATGCTCGGAAGCTAGACGCTGCCGCCCATGCTGTTTTCACAAGTTGCTGAACGGTTAAACCACTGTCTAAGATGTCAGCTTTAAGTTTCTTAACGTCTTTATCAGAGATCGCTTTATAGTCAGCTTTAGGCACTGGATCTTGCCAGATGAAGTTCTCTTCTGGGATATCGTTACCCAAGTAACGTGCCTTAGGACCCATATCGCGGTGAGTTAGCTTGAACCACGCTTTGGCAAACGCCGTTTGATACTCTTTAGGATCCGCTAAGAAGCGCTCGGCAATTTTTCGATACTCTGGATCATACTTAAGCGCCAAGTCAGCTGTAGTCATCACAGGAGGATTTTTCTTACCTTCTACATGCGCATCTGGTACTGATTTATGAAGCGATTCATCGGTAGGGACCCACTGGATAGCGCCGGCAGGACTGCGAGTTTGCTTCCACTCAAAGCCCAATAAGTTTTGGAGATATAGGCTCGTCCATTTAGTAGGTAGCTGTGTCCAAGCACCTTCCAAACCGCTCGTTACTGTGTCTTCTGCATTGCCTTTACCGCAATTGTTCTTCCAACCTAGTCCCTGCTCTTCTAGGCCTGCACCACCTGGCTCAGCTTCTAAACAATCAGCAGGCTTGTGTGCGCCGTGCATTTTTCCAAATGTATGACCACCCGCTATTAGCGCAACGGTCTCTTCATCATTCATCGCCATACGGCCGAATGCAGTGCGAATATTTTTCGCAGATCCCATCGGATCAGGCACACCTTTAGGGCCTTCAGGGTTAACATAGATCAAGCCCATGTGCGTTGCCCCCAACGGACGCTGAAGCTTACCGTCGCGCTCTTCACGATCGCTCGCAAGCATTTCCACTTCTGGGCCCCAATAAACCATGTCAGGTTCCCAGTCGTCGGTACGACCACCCGCAAATCCATAGGTGTCAAAGCCCATGTTTTCCATGCCTACGGTACCCGCAAGGATCATTAAGTCGCCCCAAGATAAACTTTCACCGTACTTTTGCTTAATAGGCCAAAGCAAGCGACGCGCTTTATCAAGATTTCCGTTGTCTGGCCAGCTGTTCAGCGGATCAAAACGCATTTGACCACCGTCACCACCGCCACGACCATCTAGCGTACGATAGGTACCTGCACTGTGCCATGAAAGTCGAATGAAGAAAGGACCATAATTTCCGAAGTCGGCCGGCCACCAATCTTGAGAAGTAGTGAGTAGCTCATTAACATCTTTTTTTACTTGGTCGAGATCTAGCTTAGCGAATGCCTTTGCATAACTGAAATCATCACCTAGTGGGTTTGAGCGATTATCGTGATCTCTTAACGGAGAGAGATCGAGCTGATCAGGCCACCAAAATTGATTATTTTTCGCTTGAAAAGCTTTAGCAGTGCCCGTGCCTTTAGCACCAGCAGGCTTACTAATTTGATCGTTGGCAATAGCCCCTGTTGCACCAAGCGATAGGGCAACAAGTACTGATACTGTGGTTTTTTTAAACCTGTTTATAGTCATGGTCTTTTCCCGTCTGAGTTTGTTGTAGTTACCAAAGCGTGAGTGCGAATCACACCACTAATTTGTTAACATTTTGTTTACCTCATAAGCAGTTAAAAGATAGACAGGCTTAGAGAATATTTACAGTTGATAAAATGAATTCAACTGATTAGAAAATCCAATCAATGAAAAGTTTATTAATTTCAATATGTTAAGAACCCAGTTCACTTTATGACGTAATCGACTGTCGCTCAGTAGAACTATGTAATGCGGAAAATGAGCTGGATCTGTGAATCTCTTTCAGAGATTGGGAAATTTTTTCGCTTCTTGAAGAGTGAAACTTTTCCATACTTTCTATAAGCGGCTAAATAACCAACTAAAAAGTGCCGGTTTATGTAAAGTTTTCATCTAATTGAAATACCTTCTGCAATTTCTACCATGGCACAGCAATTGATACAGAGATGATGCAATTAAAGACGCATTAACTTCAGATAAGAAGTCGATGGAATGTTAAAGAAGTAATGAGGATGAACTTATGAAAAACACACTTAAGACACTTACCGGACTTGCAGCTGTTGCCTCTATCAGTGCTATGGCTTCATTCGGTGCGCATGCTCAATCAAATCAAATTGAAGCAAAAGACAGTGGTTTTTATGTAGGTGGTAATTACGGTTACCTACGCGTTGAAGGTGAAGATGACTTTGACGATGACAAAGATGTTTGGCAAGGCCTTGTTGGATATAAATTCAATGAGTGGATTGCAATTGAAGGTGGTTACATCGATTTTGGTGATTACGGTAACGACCTTGCAGGTGCTGAAACAGACGGCTACACAGCGGCGATCAAGGGTATTCTTCCATTAACAGAGCGTTTTTCTCTCTACGCGAAAGCAGGTCAACTTTGGTCAGAAACCGAGTATAACTTTGCTGGCGTTTCACGTGATAACGATGACGAAAGCTTGTTTGTAGGCGCAGGTCTAAGCTACGCGATTACTAGTAACTTTTTAGTAAACGCCGAGTACACTGTTTATGATACAGAGCTTGATGCAGACGAAGCGTTTGATGACATTGACGACACCGATTTTGAAACCGATCTTAAGCAAGCCAGTATTGGTGTTGAGTATCGTTTCTAAGACATTGGTTGCCTCACGTTTAGCAACGTGACTTAATGAGAATGCTAAAGCCTTGGCAACACAGCCAAGGCTTTTTACTTTTTGCTACCCATCTATTTTCTGGATGAGCTGCGCCAGTTCCTCAATTTTTGACACTGTCGTTTTAACTAAGTTGTCAATTTCATTGGATGAGGACTGGGAGTTACCTGCTAACGTTCGTACTTCATCAGCCACAACCGCAAACCCTCTTCCCATTTCACCTGCTCGTGCCGCTTCTATCGCTGCATTTAGCGCTAGCAAATTAGTTTGCTCAGAAATAGAATTAATTGTGCCCACTATATTACTTATAGTCTGGCTGGTAACCAGTAGCTCTTTCATAGAATCTTGAGTATCGTTCACCGCTTGTTTTCTAGAGGTGATATTAACGGCAAAAAAGACATAACGTGTTACTTGCCCGTTGAAGTTCTTAAGTGCGCTGATTCTCGCGTCAAAGGCAAGATAACGCCCAGCCACTTGAAACTCAGTAATTTTTGAAACAAAACCAGCGCTCTCTAGAGTAGACTTGTCCTCTGCAGAAAGACTATTCATTACCTCATTTGCAAATGATTCAGAGCTCATTACCCCGTTCAATGTGTCGCGTAGTAGTTTGTTTGCCTCAACGACTTCACCATTAGGCTTCATTTCAAGAAGAACAAGTGCACTGCCTATAGCTTTTAATTTGTTAGTAAAATCTAAAGCCATTTGCTTAACACGAGTAATATCAGCCTGAACCGCGATAAAGTTAACGAGTTTTTCTTCTTTGAAAACGGGGTTTATTGATAGTGAAGTCCAGTAAGGTGTACCGTCCTTTCTATAGTTAAGAATTTCATCATAAAATGCTTCGCGGTTTTTAATTTTTTGTCGTATCACATCCACAGTACGTTGATCGGTTTCCTCACCTTGTAAAAATGATCCAGGTTTCTTGCCTTTTACTTCGTCCAGCTCCCACCCCGTCAACCGGTAAAACCCGTTATTAACGTACTCTATGAGACCATCTGCATCAGATATAATGACGGCATTGTCTGTTTCGTTGGCAACCAGCGAAAGCATACGTTGTAACTCTCGCTGCTCTACTTCTTCTGTTACATCTTTAATAAATGCTGTGTAGAGGGTTCGGTCAGCCAGCCTTACTTTAGACAAAGACAGCCTGCCCCACAGGCTTTTACCGTCTTTCCGCTCCACTTTAACTTCGCGGCTGGTTCCGACAATTTTGTCTTGGCCTGTTTCTCTATTTGCGTTGACATAGTTATCGTGGTTCGCTTGAATCGCCTGAGGCACTAACATCTTCACATTTTGGCCAATTACTTCATCTCTTGTGTATCCCCATAGCTTCTCAGCGGATGCGTTGAACAAGGTTACGTTGTTGTTTTCATCGATACACACCACAGCATCTAACGCTTGCTCTAATGTTTGCTCCACTATTTCGCGAGACTCTCGCTCTTCTGTAACGTCTCGAACGAAAGCGGTGTAGTGCTTCTTTCCTGCAACAATAACCTGAGATAAAGCAAGCTGAACCCAAATTCGCTCCCCACTTTTTGTTTCTAATTCGACTTCTCGCGAGCTGCCAACGATTTTATTAACATTTGTTTGTCGATGAGAATTAACGTAATTGTCGTGATTTGCTTTGTGTTCGTGGGGAACCAATAGTTTGATATTTTTGCCTAGTACCTCGTTTGGCGTATAGCCCCATAACTTTTGAGCGGCATCGTTGTAAAACGTAATGTTGTTTTTTTCATCTATGGTAACTACAGCCAAGATTGATTGAGCAAGCGCCTGTTTCGCCGCATTTTCCTTTGAAAAAAACTTCATTTATCTAGACCTTCTCATTAAATTTTTTAAGTTATATAGAAGATCTTTCCCTGTTTTTCCAACTGTGAATATTAAACTCGTTTCACAGTGAAAATATTACACATTACGAGCTGATACATCTTACACACGAGCTCAAAAACTCTAATTATCGATAAAAATCATTTACTTATATTTATCGTTCTTTCGTTTTATAGAGGTACAAATTCTGCAACAGAATACAAATAGTGAAAAATGAATAAATAGGAAACGTCACATGCAATCAGGAAAGAGTGTATTTCAACCCGGTCAAAACTGTTGGGTAGAGAGCAAGGCTCGCTTTTCTACACCTTTGATAGATTGCGGAAACTATTATAAAGCCTTGCACAGCTCTATCGTTAAAGCTAAGCACAGTATCTTCATTGTTGGATGGGATATAGATAGCCGCATTCGCTTGCTGCGAGGCGACGACGAAGCGAACAGTGAAGCGCCGAGCGTAATAAGTGATTTACTTAAGTGGAAAGCTGAGCAAAATCCTGACATTAAAATTTACCTGCTACGTTGGGACTCATCGCTAGCCTTTTTCGCGCAGCGCGAAATGTGGGCAAAGGAAGTGTGGGAAGAAAAAACTCCAGACAATGTGCAAACCGAGCTCGATGACACGATTCCGATGGGCGGAAGTCAGCACCAAAAAATTGTGGTTATCGATGATGAACTCGTATTCTCAGGTGGAATGGATGTATCCACTAACCGCTGGGATACCCGTGACCATCCCGTAGTTTCAGAAGAGCGTGATGGGCCTGATGGGGAGTATGGTCCTCTTCATGATGTGCAAATGGTATCAAGTGGACCCGTAGTAGCCGACTTTTCAAAATTAGTTCGATGGAGGTGGCAGCGTGTTGCTGACTCTTCACCTATTGATATCCGCGAGGACGCGCGCATTGATGAAAATGCCCCGTTGCCTGATGCTTGGCCACAAGATTATCCTCCCCTTTTTGAAGACGTAGAGTGTGCACTTGCCAGAACAATTCCATTTATGGATGAGGTCGAGCCTGCTCAAGAGGTACGTCATATGCTGCTTGATCTTATCGGTGAAGCAGAGTCTGTAATCTACATTGAGAATCAGTTCACAACGCGTCAGGAGATCGCTGAAGCGCTAAATAAGCAGCTCAAACTGAAACCTAATCTTTCGGTCATTATCGTAAGTTCCTACGAGCCAAAAGGTAAGTTTGAGTGCGAAGCATTTTGGGCAAGCCGCATAGAATTCAAGGAAATTTTAGAAAAAGGGATTGACCCTAAGCGAGTAAAACTGACTTATTCTTCAATTGAAGACATGCAAGGCCGCAAGGCATACAAGCGCATACACTCCAAAGTGATGACCATTGATAACAAATACCTTGTTATCGGGTCATCAAACTTGAGTAATCGCTCAATGACGCTAGACACCGAAATCGACACGGTGTTGTTTGGTAACACCAAAGACAATCAGGCGTGTATTGAGCAAGTGAGAAACGACTTACTCGCAGAGCACACGGGACGCGATATTGATGCAATGCCAGCGTTATTCAACAATGAATATCCGGTTGAAGCATTAATGCAGGATCAGATAGCACACGGCTACGTACTTACCGAAGTTCGTGATGAGGTGTTTACCGAACAATCCGTTAAGAATGTGTTCAGAGCGTTATCTGACCCTGAAGAACCCCTTATTTCGGTGCCAACCTTTGATGGAGCTGCTATGCCTGCACGTAACCCAAGACGTCGCAGTATTATGATTTTGATCGGTCTTGCCATCATTGCTGTTCTTGGCGGGCTTATGTTTTGGGCTAGCCAGTCCATACCATGGTTAAGTTCCGACAGCATTAACGCCTTTCTAGAGAAAAGTCGTGGTACGTACTTTGCTCTGCCTACCGTGTTGCTGGTCTATGTGGTCGGCGGCGTTTTATTCTTCCCGGTCACTGTACTGTCACTTGCTGTGGCTGCTATTTTTGGCCCTATATGGGGGCCCATCTACGGCATCATGGGAGCACTAATGAGCTCTGCAATCATGTTTGGAATAGGCAAGCTATCAGGCAACGCGGGGCTTAGAAAAATTGGTGGTCCAAAGGTAGCTGCCGTTGATGAAAAACTAAAGCGTAGCGGTATCGTTGGCGTCGCGGCCATTCGAATGTTGCCTGTAGCGCCCTTTAGTTTGGTGAATTTGGTAGCGGGTATCTCATCTATTGGCATTTTCCAGTTTTTAGTGGGGACATTTTTAGGCATGTTCCCGCCCATGATTGCGAAAGGGCTTGTGGGTGATTCGATAGCACAAATTTGGCAGAACCCTTCTGTGGAAACCATTAGCTATTTAGTTGGCGGTATCGTTTTATGGGGCCTTATGATTTGGGGCTCGCAAAAATTTGCACGCTACTACCAAGCTCGGAAGGAGTCGGGGAATCAAGATACTGCCAGTGATAATAGTGACAAAGATGAGGTAGAGAAATGTGCCGCATAGTGACCTACAACATTCACAGCGGAATAGGTAGAGACAAAAAGCACGATTACAAACGTATAGGGCAATTCTTGGCAAACAGTGGCGCCGACGTGGTGCTGCTGCAAGAAATGGATACTCGTCCCTCTGAGCGAAGTACAGCACAGGACGTTAAAGATATCTGCGCTGAAAACACGTTTAAGCTCATTCCATCACCAGCCATTAGGGAATCTGATGGCTGGTATGGCAACGCCATCCTAACTCGCTTTGACGTATTAGCGCACGATACACTGGATGTCAGCCAAAACGGGCGACAGCCTAGAAATGTTCAGATTGTAGAGCTCAAGACAGAGAAGACCCCCCTTACGGTAGTGAATACCCATAAGGGGCTTAAGAAGCTAGAACGTCGCTCACAGTTTTCTTTGCTTCATGAGCACCTTTCTTTGAAGATGAAAGAGAAGCAAATCCCTCTAGTTCTAGCCGGTGATTTCAACGAGTGGCAGTTTTTCTCAAAAGCGTTTAAAGCACTTAACGAATTGCTATTACAGCAAAAAGTGGGGGCAACATTTCCAAGCCACTTTCCTGTATTTGCACTTGATAGAGTATGGGTGTCTGACGACATCAAGGTAAAAGCGTGCAGAAAATTAAAAAATGCGAAAACTCGAATCTTGTCAGATCATTTACCTGTGCTTGTTGATATTGAACTGCCCCAGAACTACTAACCCAGTGATCTTTTGCACTTAACGGGTTGCGTTATTCTCGTCGTACGCGAGATTTAGCATTATCTTGTGTTGGCATAGTGCTATGCAGGTTGCGCTATAAACGATGAAGCGGCAAATTCTAACGTACCGCACCAGTGTTTCAGTGCGTTTTCTTGAGCCACTACTTTTCTGAGAATATCAATGATCGGACTGCTATCTAGTAGCGTCTTGGCACTTTTGTTTGTCGCAGCGAGTACAGTACGCTGCATTTCTGGCTGTGTTATTTTCAGTGATGAAACTAGGCCAGACTCCTTTAAATGAAAAATAGCTGATGTAGGAAGGATCATCACGCCTTCTCCCTGCATAACTTGCCTAAGGCCAGTCATGAGTTGTCCAGAATAGGCCAAATCGTGCTGCAAACTAACGCCCGTTGCTTTTTCATAGTCAGCAATTAGTTGACCCAATGCATCTTTGTTACCCGGTGATAGCAAAGGTAATTCACTGATTTCCCAAAAACGGATCGTCGTTCTGTCTCGAAGCTTGGCGTATTGTTCACACGATGAGGAAGCAGAAAAAACCAAATGAAGATCTTCTTGAATTAGCGGTGTGACTCGCATGAATTTAGGGTCGACAGCTTGCTGATAAGTAAGCGCAACATCCACCTGCTTTGACTCAAGCCAATCATTAATGGTGTAAGACGGTCCAGTGCTGATTTCGACTTTGAGCCCTTTATGGTTCGCCGTTATCTCCGTGAGCAGCGGTAAAGAAAGCACATTGCCGATTGATGGTAGCATGCCTATTTTTACTACCTTCTTTTGTCCAGTTTGAAAGGCTTCCAATGCGGCCTTAACGTTGTCTATTTCGGTTAGCAGCTTTAATGCATGTTTATAAAAAACTTCGCCCGCCGATGTTAGGTTTACTCCCGAAAAACTTCTTTCAAGCAGCGTCGCTTTCATCTCTCTTTCTAAACTTGCCAACTGCTGACTAATGGCGGGTTGAGCGATATCCAATGCTCTCGCTGCCGCAGCAATACTACCCTTACGCACAGTCATAACAAAATAATGCAGCTGTTTTGAATGCACTTGCCCTCCTTACAAAGGTGGTGAGTTCTAGAACGGGAACGGTTTAATGAAGACGGCAGCAACGAATATGCCATTCCATTAAGTTATATGAAGCAAAATTGTAAAAATGGGCTAAAAGCAGTGGGGCATGAAAATCTTGTCTTCCCCCATACTTAAGTCTAATAGCATTAAATTAGCGCCCTGTGAGACAGCTCAATATTTTTCTTATACCCCTGAATAATCTTCTTTCTTCCTGCAAAGCCAAAGAGTTTTTAGCCTTGTTCTTGTACACGAGTGGCTAGACAACAATAACAAGATGCTTCTCGCATCAAAGTAGTGCTCGTGCGTGCCTAAAAAGAGTGCAGATTTTAATAATCCACACCCACAAAACTAAGTAGCAATAAGCACGATTGGGAACACAAATGAAACAGAAAAAGCTCCACACTGCAGTACGTTACGCACTTACCGGATTAACACTTTTCACTACTTCATTGCTTGTACAGGCGCAAGAAGTGACTGAAGAAACCACAGAAGCCAAAGACCTAGAACGCATTGCCGTTGTTGGTGCCCGCGGTGCACCGCGTTCAGTGACCAGCTCTCCTGTACCGGTTGATGTACTCACCGCCGAAGACGTTGAAGCCGTTGCGTTTACCGATATGAACAATGTCCTTATGACACTCGTTCCCTCTTATTCCGTAGGCCGTCAACCCATTTCCGACGGCGGAACGTTTATCCGTCCAGCAACGCTTCGAGGTATGCCCACCGACAAAACGCTTGTTTTGGTTAACTCTAAACGTCGTCACAGGGCCGCACTTGTTTCAATTGGCGGTTCTGGCACACAGGGGCCAGACATAGCAACTATTCCCACCGCAGCAATTCAAAGTGTTGAAGTGTTGCGCGACGGTGCAGCTGCGCAATATGGCTCAGATGCCATTGCAGGTGTTATCAACTTTCAATTAAAAAATAACACCGAAGGCGGCTCGTTCACTGCCGACTACGGCAGCTACTACGAAGGAGATGGCGATCAAATTACCGTTACTGGGAATAAAGGTTTCGCGTTAGGCGACGATGGCTTTTTCAGTATTTCAGCCGAATACTCTGACAGCGAAGCCACCTTTCGTGGTGAGCAATATTGTGAGCCATGGTTTTGTGTGGATGACCAGTCAGATCAATACATCGCTGATGCTACGGCCATGGCCAACAGCGTTCATGGTTCAGACGTAGTCCAACCATGGGGGCAACCAAATACAAGCGGGACGCGTGTTTTCTTTAACGCCGGTTACGCACTATCCAGTGAACTTGAACTCTACGCATTCGGTAACTATTCAGAAAGTGAAGGTGACGGTTCATTCTATTATCGCTATCCAGGCAATGGCACCATTGAAGACATTCGACTTGAGGACGGTTCAATCTGGAACCCGCTAGAGTTCTTCCCTGGTGGCTTCACGCCTCGTTTCTTCGGTGATGTGACTGACTACTCATTTGTTGGTGGTGTTAAGGGCATGTCGGGCGACCTTACTTATGATATCAGTGGCCGTTACGGCAATAATGAAATCTCTTACACACTAGCCAATACCATTAACCCGTCACTGGGTAACGAGTCACCTACTTCATTTAAGCCGGGTGACTTAACCAACGAAGAAACACAGATTCAAGCTGACTTCACCTATGACTTGAACCAGTATGTTCTTGCCTTCGGTGCAAGTTACTTAGACGAGTCATACGAAATATCTGAAGGCGAGCTAAGTTCCTATTTTGCAGGCTCTTACGCCACATCCGACCCTTGGGAGTTTTGTAACGACGACTACACCACTACGGCACTGGGCGCTGCTGTCATTGCAAACGGTTCAACTCTGAATTGTGCCAACTACACCAGTGCTGACAGTAACGACGATGGGGTTGAAGATGATGGATTCGCTGGAGTAGACGCCGTTTATACTGTTGTAGGCGTTGGCTCCAACGGCTTCCCTGGCTATTCACCAGACTATTCGGGCTCATACGAGCGTGACTCATATGCGTTATACACGGATATCTCTGGTGACATTACAGACGAGTTGTTTGCTCAGGCTGCGCTGCGTTATGAAGACTATTCTGACTTTGGCTCAGAAGTAGTATACAAAGTAGCAGGGTTCTATCAGTTTAGTGATGAAGTAGGCTTTAGGTCGTCTTTTGGCACTGGCTTTAGAGCTCCTACTCCAGGTCAGCAAGGAACCACCAACGTATCTACCCGTCTGCCCGATGGCTTCCCAGTAGCAACAGGTCTGTTCCCAGCCGGCGGCGAAGTAGCGCAGGCGCTTGGTGCCAACGAGCTTTCACCCGAAAAATCGACCAACTTTACGCTGGGCATGACTGCGAACTATGGCGATTTAACGCTCACTGTTGATTACTACAACATCAAGCTTGAAGACCGCCTTTACTCTGTGTCTACCCGAGATGTTTCCACCACTGTCGTTACCGATCCTCAAGCAGACGGTTATGACGCCTACCAAAACTATCTAGCCCTAGCAGGTGCCAATGTTTCTGGCGCCGAGTCCATTGGTGGTGTGTTCTTCTTCCAAAATGCTTTCGATACCGTAACCGAGGGCGTGGACGTTGTTGCTACTTACAAGATGGAATCGAAGTATGGCGCAACCGTGCTAACCGGCTCTGTGAATTACAACAAAACAGAGTTCGATTCTGATCCGAGTGAATACTTGAACGCTGAGGATCAGTTCGACTTTGAAAATGGCCGTCCCGAAATGCGTGGTGTCTTCTCAGTTACCCACAGTTACGACGTGTGGTCTGCCGTTGCACGTCTTAGCTATTTTGGCGAATACGAAAATGCGGGAAGCGATGACGGGGTAAACGCCACGAATATTCAAACCTTTGGTGACGAATATATGTTCGATATAGAGGGCTCCTATCTTATTAACGAAAACCTCACCCTGTCAGTGGGGGTAAGAAATCTCTTCGACAATTACCCAGATGTAAGTACTAACGGCGACGCCTGTTGCGGTGAAGTCTATGACTCTGCCTCGGTGGTTGATTGGCAGGGAGGATATTACTACACCCGACTTGCAGCCCGTTTTTAACTGGCTCCTTGCAAACACCGACATAAGTCGGTGTTTGTGTATGTAGTTAACTGTATATAAGAAAAACTTAAAAGGTCATTCATGTTTAAAGCTGTTTCATGCGGAGTAAAAAGCAAATGGAAATAGAGCTACTGTGGTTTGTAGTTACTTTGTGTATAACTGGTGCCATTGCAGGTATCACGGCAGGTCTGTTTGGTAATGGCGGGGGATTTGTTGTCGTGCCTGCTCTTCTCGCTGTTTTTCCGTTTTTTACTCCTCCATCAGAAGCCCTCGTTAAGGTAGCCATCGGAACATCATTGGCATCCATTGTGGTATCAAGCGCTCGGTCAGTGATGGCGCATCGCGCTAAAGGTGCGGTGGATTTTGACATTCTTCGCTCGTGGAGTATTTGGCTTATTCTTGGCGTTGGTGGCGGGCTGCTCATCGCAAACAACTCCAGCGCCAATGGTTTAACGGTCGTGTTCGCCGCTGGTGTTCTACTTTACTCCGTATACTTCCTTTTCCCTGAGTTCGTTGTAAGACCCGGGCTTGTTTTCGATATGCCTAAAGGCATAGGCAAAGCGGTTTTGGCGTTTGTTCTGGGTGGTTTCTCTGCTCTGCTTGGCATAGGTGGTGGCACGCCAACCGTAATCACTATGGTGATGTGCCAGCGCACCATTCAACAGGCTGTTGCGACCGCCGCAGGCGTCGGCTTTCTTATCGGGCTTCCAGGTGCCATTGGCTTTTTGTTTATGAAGCACCCTGAAACCGCCTCGTTGCCGGTAGGCACTATTGGCTACATCAATATACCTGCGCTTATTGCTATCAGTATTGGGGCAATCTTTACCGCTCCAATCGGAGCCAAAATGGCGCACAACTTCAGTGAAAAGAAGCTAAAGCGCTTATTTGGCATCTATCTCGTCATTGTTTCTAGCGCAATGTTCTATAAAGCCATTTAAAAGAAGAAGGAGACAACCCGTGAGTTATAACCGTTCAAGACGCTTGTTTATTGGTGGCACAGTTGCAGCTTCAGCAATAGGTGCGAGTGGCATAAGTCACCTTGTGAGCGCCCAATCTGTTAGCGCAAGCGCTTCCCCATCGTCTGTTATGTATGGACCAAAGCCTGGGGTTGCAAAGCTCAATGCCAATGAAAACCCGTTTGGGCCGAGCCCAAAAGCGCTAGACGCTATCGCAAAAGCATCGGCGGAAGGTGGAGCCTACTATGCTTATCCTGCCGCTATGACACTATTGGATATGATTGCCGAGCGCTATGGCATTACTCGAAAGCACATTTCTTTGAGCGCAGGTTCAAGCCCTATTCTTTCCTACGCCGCCCTTGCGGCCAGCAAGAACGGAAAAATTCTGGGCCCGGACCTTTTTTGGGACACCACGTCTAAAGCACCTGAAAAACAAGGTGCGCCAGAAATAGTGAGAGTTGCTAATACGGCAGAGCTTGATATTGACCTTGATGCCATGTACGCCGCAATAGACGACTCTATTGGTATGGTGCACATTTGTAACCCGAACAATCCAACGGGAAAAGTGCTCGATCCGAATAAGCTTCGCGAATTCTGCATAAAAGCATCTAAAAAAACACTGGTGTTGGTCGACGAGGCATATAACGAGCTTATCGATGAGCCTCCTAAGCATTCAATGATTCCGCTCGTTAAAGCTGGTCATAATATCATTGTAGCGAGAACCTTCTCAAAGATTTATGGCTTAGCAGGTATGCGCGTGGGCTATTTAATCGCATCAGAGGAAAACACTGAGTGGATCAATCGCTATGGCATGGGCGGCTATACATTGAATCAAGCAGGCCTTGCCGCGGCTATCGCCAGCTACAATGACGATGCCTTTTTAACTTTCTCTAAAGAGAAAATTTATGAAGGTAAATCTATGGTTATGGACGCAGTAAAAGCAAATGGATTGACAGCGCTACCTTCTAGTACTAACTTTATTTTTGTTAATTTAGGTGACGGCAACGCAGAGTACTTCCGCCAAGCCATGGCAGAACAGGACGTGCTGATTAGAGGAATCTACCGTACGTACGACAACTGGTCTCGCGTAAGTATGGGAAAAATTGGCGATGTAAAACGCTATGTTGATGCCATGCCCAGTGCACTTGAAAAAATGTACACTATGCAAAATACTTAGCTGCAAGGGTGTGCATTGTCGGCCAATGCACACCTCGCTACTTATAGACTTAAATTTTCTGCTACTTCCTCGTTTACTCTCCTAGTCATTTTCAACTAAAAGTCTAATACGCATAAAAGTCACTTCTGTCATATACTCATTTTAAAGCGCCACTGCTCAAAGAATACGCTGATTGGAAAATTTTTACGGTATTGTTGCAGTAACGCTAAAGTTGCACATACTTTACTAAAAAGGCATCGCATTAAATGCCGCTCTAGGAGGCTGTAAATGTCAATTTCTGTATTAGTAGCTGATGATTCTAAGTTGTCGAGGCGTAGTGTGATTCGCTCACTTCCGCAAGATTTAGAGTATGACATCACCGAAGCAACAAACGGGCAAGAAGCCATAAATGCGCTGTCAGAAAGTGAATTTGCATTGGTACTTTTAGACCTAACCATGCCAGAAGTTGACGGCGTTGGTGTGTTGGAATTCTTGCACCAAAGGCCCGACGCCCCAAATGTAATTGTGATTAGCGCTGACTTTCAGCCAGAAAAACAGAAAATTGTCATGTCTCTGGGGGCAAAGCGCTTTTTACGCAAACCGCTTGATAAAGAAGAATTAGCAATGTCGTTGTTTGAGTTGGGGTATCTATGAGCATTGTACTACCACTAGACGAAGAGCAAAGAGATGCCCTTCAAGAACTCCTAAATATTTCCATGGGGCAAGCGGCTAACTCTCTTGCGCAGTTAATTGAAACCAAAATTGATATTTCTATCCCAAAAATCTCAGCGGTTACTCCCACCCAGCTTTACAGTCTCTTATTTGAAACCGAAGACGCTTTCTATACCCGTCAGTCTTTTTTAGGCGACGTACACGGCGAAGTGATGTCTGTGCTATCTCAAGCTGGATTGAGTGAGGTCGCAACGTTGATGGATTACGATGAACCGTTAAGCAAAGAAGACATTCAAGAGATTATCTTGGAGCTTTGTAACATTTTGGCAGGTGCGTGTTTGGCTGGTCTTTCCGACCAGTTGGAGCTTACCACTAATTTGAACATGCCCACGTTATTCTTGCCCGATAAAGCGAACTTCGATGAGTTGCAATGGCAGCACAGCTTAGTTATGGAAGTGCAGTTTATTATCGCGATCTCGTCGTTTAGCATGCGCGTTGTTTTCTGCTTAGACGATGAATCTCTTGCACGCATGAAAGACACATTGGATGAGTTACTCGCATAATGTTTGAACAACTGGTAGGTAAATTACCTGTCGGAATTGGTATAGTCGATGAGAGCTTTAAGGTTGTTTACCTAAATGACTTCTTTTTAGATCGACTTCCTCACAATATGCGCGACTGCTATAAAGAAACGCCAGTTGTTGAGTTATTTCAAGGACAAGGTAAGTTTCTAAAACGCAGACTAAAGTCAGTTTTTGTTCTGCAGCATCCTAGCTTTAGCTATTGGGAACAACGCCCCCACATCTTTCCGTTTAAGAGCTCTCGCCCTATAACGGGTGAAGAAACACAGATGTATCAAAACATGGAAATCTTGCCCATTAAAGACAAAAACACAGGGCAAAAATTGGCGTGTATTTTTCTGCAAGATGTGACCGCCCAAGCTAGCTATTTTAGAGCCCAGCAAAAGCTTTCAGAAGCGCTGAAAAAAGAACACGAAGCGCAAAAAAAGTTAATTCGCAAACTCGATACCGCACAAAGCCAGCTTATTCAAGCAGAGAAAATGGCTTCTACTGGTCAGCTCGCGGCGGGGATAGCCCACGAAATTAATAACCCTATTGGTTTTGTGAGCGCTAACCTCAATACACTTGAGCAATACTCAACTCACCTTATTGCGATTTGTGATGGCGTTAAGGGGCAACTCGAACACTTCACCGACGAACTTAAAGAGCAGATTGACGCACTGTTTGAGTCTAATCATTACGACTTGTTAAAGGACGATATTACTGAGCTAATTGCCGAGTCTACAGACGGTCTTACCCGCGTAAAAGACATCGTCGAAAACCTTAAGAACTTTTCGCTGGAGACTACTGAAGGCGTGCAGATAGTAGATATCTGCGCCGTGTGTCACCAGCTGATCACGCTTATTTCCGCCCAGTACAGCACGCCCCAATATAAATTTGAATGTGAATTAGAGAAAGTGGAGGTAATGGGAAACCCTGGGCCGCTGAAACAGGCGCTAATGAACGTCATGATAAATGCAGCACAGGCCATAGAAGATAGGGGCTTTATTAAACTCACTGTGCTCGATTCACCTACGTTGGTGACCATCAAAATACTGGACTCGGGTTGCGGTATTCCTACAAAACATCTAAAGCGAGTCTTTGAACCCTTCTTTACTACAAAGCCCGAAGGGCAAGGCCAAGGGCTGGGCCTTTCTGTGGCTTACACCGCCATTGAACAACATCAAGGTAAAATATCTATTAGCAGCAAAGAGGCAAAAGGAACCGTGGTAGAAATCACCATTCCGAAACAGCCTGCAGCACAGCCCCCGTCCAGTGAAGGTAATGACGAGAATAAAGAAAACGAAGCGGAAAGCTCTCAAACGGCCTAGAAAACAGATAGCCCAGTACAGAGTAGGACATTGTTAATCCTCACTCTGTTTGTATGTCCTCTGACTGAACTAACAAGCAAGCTTTTTTACTTCACAGGCTTTAAATGTATACACACCCTTGCTGTTTAACGTCCGCGAAATGGCTCCTTCATTAAGCAAGTAATTAAGGTGAGACAAACACTCTGCTACTGCAAACACCATGTTGCGACTAGAGAGCTTGCGCTTAAACATAACCGGTAATAGCTCTACGACCGTTTGAGGTTGCTCGCAAGCATTTAACTGTGCTTTTAGGTGCTCGTGATGATGAGCAATAAGCGAATCTACTCGCTCATGCAGGCCGATAAAGGGTAGCTTGTGAGCAGGTAATACTGTCGCATCTTTGGGCAAATTCTTGAATTGCGGCAGCGTAGAAAGGTAGTCGTCTAAAGTGTTGGCATCAGGCTCTGTTGAGTAGGCGCCAATGTTTGGCGTGATAATCGGCAAAATATGATCGCCTGATATGAGAATATTTTTTTGCTTATTGTAAAGGCACGCATGCTCAGGAGAGTGGCCGCGGCCAATGATGATCTGCCATTCGTTACCGCCAAGCGACAGCGTCATACCATGCTTTAGACGTGTGTAGCTAATAGGTAGTGGTGAAACGACGCTGCTGTAGCCGTTGCCTTCACCAGAAGTAAGCTTTGCGATCATGGATTCGTCTAAACCTGCTCGTTGGTAGTATTGCACATCCCGGTCATTCGTTGCGCCATTTCTTCCTGCCGCAAACGCTCTGGCAGTAAAGTACTCAGTTTGAGACATATAAAAGGGAACATTATACGTGTCGGCTATCCAGCCCGCTAACCCTACATGATCAGGATGTAAGTGCGTAACGATGACACCAACTATTGGCCCGTCTAATTGCTTGAATATACGCTCCCACAGCGCTTTGGTGGTGGACGTTCCTATGCCAGTATCAATGACCACCCAACCGCCTTCACCGCGGATCAGGTACAAATTTATGTGGTCAAGTTCAAATGGAAGCGGCATTGTTAGCCAAAGAACACCATCGGCCACTTCTATTAGCTCGCCCGGCTCTACCTGTTTATCGAATAGATATTCCATATCGCCCTCACCTTTTCTATCGTGCATGGTCTAACGTGCACAAAGACTGTACGTTTTCGTTTTAACTCGCGCTGCTTACAAAAACAAACATATCTGTCGAATAGAGATCTATAGGAGTAGGTGATAACAAACGTTATACTAAGCCTACTGCCGTTTCTCGTGCACAGTGGTAGCGCATTTTTATTGCACCTTTGCGCCAGTTATTGAACAGATAATGGTAATGCGAGTTTATAAAACGTACACGCCCATGAGGCTATTTAAAGAAATTAACGTCAACAAAGCCGGTTAGTAAATCAGATCCATGTCAGCCTCAACAATACAACAAGGGTTCATACTCAATAAAAGTACGTTTACCCGGCGAGGCAAGGTGTATGTTGAGCTATGGGTAAAAACGCCCAGTAGCACCGCTAGGTTAATTTCTTCACCCCAATACCCCACTTGCTTTGTATCTGTTGATCACGCCAATGATTTACGCAATATCGCCGAGCGTATTTCAGCAAAGATCAGTGTTTCAGATGACGGGTTTCATACGCTGGAACAAGTTCCTGTTGCGACGGTAAAAACCGCAACCGAATCACACATGCATCAGCTTCGCCAGCATGCGCAGGAAAGCAGTATTATATTGTACGAAGCCGATATTCGCGTTGCCGATCGCTACTTAATGGAGCGCTTTGTGTATGGTGCGGTGGAATTTCTGGCTCCGCAAGATTTCGACGATACGTCTCATATCGTTATAGAAAATGCGCAAATCAGACCCTGTCAATTCAGAACCACATTTACATCACTTAGCATAGACATCGAATGCAATGAGCATGAAGAACTCTTTAGCATTGCGTTAGCCGGTGAAGGACTCAACGTTGTGCTGCTTTTATGCCCGCCACGTTTTGTTGGGCAAACATTGCAAGGACAAGAAGACAGCGCGTACGAGCTCATTACCGTTGAATCAGAAAAAGTACTGCTTGAAGCATTTTTTTCTTATCTTACATCCTACGACCCAGATATCATTTTAGGCTGGAACGTTAAACAGTTCGATATGGCGGTACTTGAACGCCGCGCTAGGGCTAACTCGCTAAAGTATGCTATCGGCCGCCATGGCAGAGAGGCTTCTGTAAGACAGTGGGAAGATCAAACCCTCGTTGATGTGCCAGGACGATGCGTTATTGATGGTATCGAAGCACTAAAAACAATGACTTATCAATTCGAGTCGTTCTCGCTCGATCACGTATCTGAAGAACTGCTTGGCGAAAATAAGCTTATTCAGGCTGCAGACAAGCTTGAAGCGATAAAGCGTCTTTATCATAGCGACCCTGTTGCACTCGCTAACTATAACTTTAAAGACACGGAACTGGTCAATCGCATTCAGGATAAAACCCAATTTATCGATTTTCTGGCGCTGCGCAGTATTCTTACCGGCCTAGATATGAGTCGCCCCGGAGGGTCAGTGGCCGCGTTTTTAAATGTGTACTTGCCTAAGCTTCACCGCAAGTCTTATGTCGCGGGGGTAAGACCTGAAAATGGAGGCTTGGCTAGTCCGGGTGGTTATGTCATGCGTTCCCAGCCAGGTTTATATAAAGACGTTTTAGTCCTCGATTTTAAGAGCCTGTATCCTTCCATCATTCGTACATTTAAAATCGATCCGTTGGGACTTGCAGAAGGGCTTAAGTCCCCCCACACGGCGATAGAAGGTTTTAAAGGCGCAGTATTTAGCCGCGAATCTCATTTTCTACCTTCCATCATTGAAAACCTATGGCTTCAGCGCGACGAAGCCAAAAAACAGAATGACGCACCGCGCTCTCAGGCCATCAAAATATTAATGAACTCCTTCTATGGTGTGCTTGGTAGTGGAGGTTGCCCTTTCTACGATCCTCGCCTGGCTAGCTCAATCACATTAAGGGGTCACGAGATTATGCAAACCACTGCGGGTTGGATTGAAGAACTAGGCTATACGGTTATTTACGGCGATACCGACTCAACATTTGTTCATGTAGAAGGTAATGATGCACTGGGTACGCCCTCAGAGACTGGACTTGAGCTCGCTAGCATTATTAATCGAAAGTGGACAGAGTTACTAAAAAGTGAGTTCGACATTGATTGCCACTTAGAAATTGAGTTTGAATCTCACTTTTCTACGTTTTTTATGCCGACGATCCGAGGCTCTTCCGAAGGCAGCAAAAAACGTTACGCAGGAATGAAGGGCAGTGAACTTGTCTTTAAAGGCTTAGAAAATGTCCGCTCTGATTGGACGGTACTAGCTAAAACCTTCCAGTACGAGCTGTACAAAAAAGTGTTTACTGGACAGCCTGTTGAAGACTACATAAATAGCACGATAGCAGCGATAAAGTCCGGTGAAATGGATCACGCTTTGGTCTATAAAAAGCGGCTGCGAAAGCCTTTGTCGTCGTATACCAAGTCGCTACCTCCCCACGTAAAGGCAGCGCGATTAGCGGACGAGTACTATAAAGAACAGGGGTTGCCACTTCGCTATCAGTTTAATACTACCATTGCTTATGTTATTACAGTACAGGGCCCTCAAACCGCAGAAACCGCCACGGCCCCCCTTCAATATGACCACTATATTGAAAAGCAAATCCAACCCATTGCCGATAGTATCTTGCCTCTTATTGGCCTGAATTTTGAGACAATAGCGAACGATCAACTCTCGCTGTTTTAATCTCATTAATGGGGTTCTATCTATATCTGAGAACAGCTTAAGTTTGACGTATGAAGATCTTGCAAACACTGCGACAATTTAACATAGCAATAACATTGAAAACCTCGCCTTAAATTTTTATTACCTCACTAAATCAGTTAGTTATGCATTTGGCACATTCAATGAATAATGAATTACGTAAGTCATTAGCGGTGTCAGATTGAAACTTACTTCCAATCTGCACCTATGTTGAGGTCTGTGGACCTAGTGGTTAGGGCAATTGAACGCCCGAGTTCACTGTAAAAGCCAGAAGGAATTTGATTATGAAGATCACAAAACTAAGTATGATTACCAGTGCTGTTATTGCTGCAACACTATCTGCTTCAGCAGTAGCAGGCCACCACGAAGAGAAGATCTCGATGGGATTTAACGCAATGGATAAGGATGGAAACGGCTATATCGTCGGTTCTGAGTCTTCAGGCGTTATTGACAGTAAGCTTCTTGCAAAAATGGATACCGATGGTGACAGCATGATTAGCCGTGTTGAATTCAACAAATTTGTTGATGAAAAACCATCAATGTTTAGCGACGACATCATTACTCAGGTGAAAACTGAAGGCACCAATGACGCTCTACTCTCGGAAAAGGGCAATCCTGAATTATTCTCTAAAGCTGACGGTGAAATGATATCAGAGAAGAATAAGGAGCTTCGCACCGAGATGTCAGCCACAGCCGACAATAAGTTTACTGAAATCGATGTAGACAGCGACGGTAAGCTTACAGCCGAGGAGTTAAAGGTTGCACATGTCGAAGGTGACTTTGAGATGATGGACGAAAATGGCGATTCTTACGTTACCCGTATGGAATATCGTGCCTACTTCGAAGGTATTGAGTCTGAATAGACGCTCACCTCTCGTAAAGTAAAAATTTTTAGGAAGCCTCCTTCGTCGGAGGCTTTTTTGTTTCATTAAAGTCGAGAAAATTTTCTTTAGACATCAAATACATTGTCACTTTTGGTTATTACTCTCCTTTCAGCGTGTACGACGAGTCACACAAATTCATCGTTGAATAACCCCATATACGACTAACATCTTGTCGACAAAACCCGTTTGCAACAATATTGTTAATAAAGATTGAATTATTTGTTTTATTCGTTGCGTATTCAGCATTTACTGCAATTGTTGCCATTGGTTATTTGGAACAAAAAGCCGAAACAGCCAACTCTATTATTTATATATAAATCAGATGCGTACGCGCATGGAGGCAAGATATGATGGAATCAAAATTTACACCGAACTCACTACTCCCTCTTCAGAAAAGTGAGTTTACTGGCTCTGATGACGCTGAGCTGACGTCGCTCACTATCGGTCAGTATTTCAAAAATGTTGTCGACAATTATGGCGATAACCCAGCGATTATTGTAAAACATCAGGACGTTAGCTGGACCTATCAGCAGTATTGGTATGAAGTAGAACGTGTTGCTTGCGGCTTACTTGCAAACGGTGTAGAACCTGGCGACCGTGTGGGTATATGGTCTCCGAACAATATCGAATGGTCGATCGTACAGATGGCCACTGCGCGAATCGGGGCGATCATGGTATGCCTGAACCCTGCTTATCGTCCTAATGAATTAGCGTTTGCCATTAATAACGTTGCCGTAAAATACTTAGTCATGGCGCAGTCATTCAAGCAGTCAAATTACGTCGCCATGTTGAAAGAGCTTGCGCCAGAAATCGACAGCCAAGATAAGAACACACCAAAGCGTCCTCTAACGCTTTCTAAGTTGCCTTCACTTAAATATGTATACACTATTGGCGATAAGCCTGTAGAAGGATTACAGGCTTTTTCTGCATTGCAAATAGAACCAACGGAAGCGCTCAAGTCTCAGTTGGAGGCCGTTGAATCGAACCTTAGCGCGGATGATAACATCAATATTCAGTTTACCTCTGGCACCACGGGAAATCCGAAAGGCGCAACGTTAACACACCGAAACATTCTAAATAATGGGTTATTAGTATCACAAGCAATGAGGTTCACACACAAAGACAAACTTTGTATTCCCGTACCGCTTTATCACTGCTTTGGAATGGTATTGGGCAACTTAGTATGCTTAGCATCTGGAGCGTGTGCGGTATTTCCTGGGGAATCATTCGCCCCTGAAACAACGCTTCGCACGGTAGAAGAAGAAAAGTGTACGGGCTTACATGGCGTACCTACCATGTTTATTGCTGAGCTCGAACTATCCAACTTCAAGAGCTTTGATCTATCAACACTAAGGACAGGTGTCATGGCAGGTAGTACCTGTCCAGAAGAGCTCATGCGAAAGGTCCATAGTGAATTTCATATGACAGAAGTCGTCATAGGTTATGGTCAGACAGAGTGTAGCCCTATCAATCATATTACTGACATTGACTCGCCATTTGAAAAGCAGGTCAAAACCGTAGGACGCGCTATGCCCCATACAGAAGTGAAGATCATAGATCCCCAAGGCAATACGGTGCCTATTGGAGAACCGGGCGAAATCTGCGCGAGAGGCTACTGTGTAATGAAAGGTTATTGGGGTGATGAGGTTAAGACGAAAGCCACCATAGACGATGAAGGTTGGCTTCATTCGGGTGATCTCGGAGAAATGGACGAAGAAGGCTATGTCACAATAGTTGGTAGAATAAAGGACATGATCATTCGTGGTGGCGAAAACATTTATCCAAGAGAAATTGAAGAAGTCTTATATCAACATGCGGATGTGTCAGACGCCGCTGTCTTTGGTATTCCTGACAACAAATATGGCGAGCAAGTATGCCTATGGATTAAGGCAAAGGAAAATCGACATATAGACGAAGATCAGATACGCGACTACCTGAAATCCAAACTAGCCTACTTTAAAGTACCCAAATACATCAGCGTAGTGAAAGAGTACCCAATGACAGTAACAGGGAAGCTTCAGAAGTTTAAAATGCGCGAATACATGATAGAAACACTGAAGAAGCAAGCCCTACAAACCGAAGCATAACCCCAGCAAATAGTGGGGTCAGAGTACTTTTTAAAAGATAACGCTTTAAAGTACACTGACCCTACATTCGTATTTCCAACGCTTGCACCTACAGTCTGTACCTATCTACCGTATTTTCAAACTACCTGTTACATGCCCTAGAGAATTAAAGAGCTCGAATTATTGAGTTAGCCCACAATAATGGGGTCAGAGTACATTTCTTCGTTTTAATAAGTGTGAATGTTAAAAAAGTACTCTGACCCCTTTACTCCTGAGTGAAAAGACTTAAGGTCTGTATCGGAGTTTGTGCGCCTTAAACTATTCGATAAATGAAACTTTCACAGTGACTAGAAGTAGGTAAAAAGAGCAGTCGCAGAAAAACACATTTTAATAATGGGGTCAGAGTACATTTCTCTGATTTAGCGGCACTGGGGGGGTAAGGGAATGACTATGTTCTGATGTTTAAAGTAATAAAGTACTCTGACCCCATTTTGAGGTTTTGCTTGGGGGAATGGGGATTAATGTACTCTGACCCCATTTTTTTGTTTCTTCCAAACGCAAAAAACCCGCCGTTAGGCGGGTTTCTTTTAATGGGACCTGGCAGTGTCCTACTCTCACATGGGGAAGCCCCACACTACCATCGGCGCTAATACGTTTCACTTCTGAGTTCGGAATGGAGTCAGGTGGTACCGTATCGCTATGGCTGCC
>NZ_LQXH01000006.1:0-3321 GCF_001924945.1 Alteromonas sp. W12 | reverse complement strand
ATGTTCTTTAACAATTTGGAAAGCTGATATTAATAGTAATCAATCAAAATTGAGTAACTGAGAAATCGAAAGATGAACTTTTTACTCTACTTGACTGAATTGCTTGTTATCAATCGATGATTTGATAGCAAGGCAATTCTTCCGATTAGCTTGTCATTCATGCAACGTAACTTAGACAGAAGTCAAAAGGCTGTTTGGGGTTGTATGGTTAAGTGACGAAGCGTATACGGTGGATGCCTTGGCAGTTAGAGGCGATGAAGGACGTGTAAGTCTGCGAAAAGCTGTGGTGAGCCGACAAAATGCATTTGAGCCACAGATGTCCGAATGGGGAAACCCACCTATTTATAGGTATCGTTACATGAATACATAGTGTAACGAGGCAAACGAGGGGAACTGAAACATCTAAGTACCCTTAGGAAAAGAAATCAACCGAGATTCCCCTAGTAGCGGCGAGCGAACGGGGAGCAGCCCTTAAGCTGTTTAGAATTTAGTGGAATCCTTTGGGAAGAGGAGCGATACAAGGTGATAGCCCTGTACACGACGGATTCTTTACAGTGAAATCGAGTAGGTCGGGACACGTGTTATCTTGACTGAATATGGGGGGACCATCCTCCAAGGCTAAATACTCCTAACTGACCGATAGTGAACCAGTACCGTGAGGGAAAGGCGAAAAGAACCCCTGTGAGGGGAGTGAAATAGAACCTGAAACCGTATACGTACAAGCAGTGGGAGCCCTTCGGGGTGACTGCGTACCTTTTGTATAATGGGTCAGCGACTTATATTTAGTAGCAAGGTTAAGTGAATAACGGAGCCGTAGCGAAAGCGAGTGTTAACTGCGCGTTTAGTTGCTAGGTATAGACCCGAAACCCGGTGATCTAGCCATGGGCAGGTTGAAGGTTGAGTAACATCAACTGGAGGACCGAACCCACTAACGTTGAAAAGTTAGGGGATGACCTGTGGCTGGGGGTGAAAGGCCAATCAAACCGGGAGATAGCTGGTTCTCCCCGAAATCTATTTAGGTAGAGCCTCGGACGAATTCCATTGGGGGTAGAGCACTGTTAAGGCTAGGGGGTCATCCCGACTTACCAACCCTTTGCAAACTCCGAATACCAATGAGAACTATCCGGGAGACACACGGCGGGTGCTAACGTCCGTCGTGGAGAGGGAAACAACCCAGACCGCCAGCTAAGGTCCCAAAATATTGCTAAGTGGGAAACGATGTGGGAAGGCATAGACAGCTAGGAGGTTGGCTTAGAAGCAGCCACCCTTTAAAGAAAGCGTAATAGCTCACTAGTCGAGTCGGCCTGCGCGGAAGATGTAACGGGGCTAAGCAATATACCGAAGCTGCGGCAGCAAGTTTACTTGCTGGGTAGGGGAGCGTTGTGTAAGTGGATGAAGGTGAGTTGTAAAGCTTGCTGGACATATCACAAGTGCGAATGCTGACATGAGTAACGATAATGGGAGTGAAAAACTCCCACGCCGGAAGACCAAGGTTTCCTGTCCCATGCTAATCAGGGCAGGGTAAGTCGGCCCCTAAGGCGAGGCAGAAATGCGTAGTCGATGGGAAACGGGTTAATATTCCCGTACTTATATAATCAGTGATGGAGGGACGGAGAAGGCTAGGCAAGCTTGGCGTTGGTTGTCCAAGTGAAAGTGAGTAGGCTGAAGACTTAGGTAAATCCGGGTTTTCAAGGCCGAGACACGAGACGAGCTCCCAAGGGAGTGAAGTTGTTGATGCCCTGCTTCCAGGAAAAGCTTCTAAACTTATGATTATATGAACCGTACCCCAAACCGACACAGGTGGTCAGGTAGAGAATACTAAGGCGCTTGAGAGAACTCGGGTGAAGGAACTCGGCAAAATTGTACCGTAACTTCGGGAGAAGGTACGCCTCTGTTTGTGAACACTTCGCGTGGTAAGCAAATGGAGGCCGCAGTGACCAGGTGGCTGGGACTGTTTATTAAAAACACAGCACTCTGCAAACTCGTAAGAGGACGTATAGGGTGTGACACCTGCCCGGTGCCGGAAGGTTAATTGATGGGGTTAGTTTTCGGACGAAGCTCTTGATCGAAGCCCCGGTAAACGGCGGCCGTAACTATAACGGTCCTAAGGTAGCGAAATTCCTTGTCGGGTAAGTTCCGACCTGCACGAATGGTGTAACCATGGCCACGCTGTCTCCACCCGAGACTCAGTGAAATTGAAATCGCAGTGAAGATGCTGTGTACCCGCACCTAGACGGAAAGACCCCGTGAACCTTTACTACAGCTTGGCACTGAACATTGAACCTACATGTGTAGGATAGGTGGGAGGCTTTGAAGCACAGTCGCTAGATTGTGTGGAGCCGTCCTTGAAATACCACCCTTGTATGTTTGATGTTCTAACATTGTTCCCTTATCGGGAATGTGGACAGTGTCTGGTGGGTAGTTTGACTGGGGCGGTCTCCTCCCAAATAGTAACGGAGGAGCACGAAGGTTAGCTAATCACGGTCGGACATCGTGAGGTTAGTGCAATGGCATAAGCTAGCTTAACTGCGAGACAGACACGTCGAGCAGGTACGAAAGTAGGTCATAGTGATCCGGTGGTTCTGTATGGAAGGGCCATCGCTCAACGGATAAAAGGTACTCCGGGGATAACAGGCTGATACCGCCCAAGAGTTCATATCGACGGCGGTGTTTGGCACCTCGATGTCGGCTCATCACATCCTGGGGCTGAAGTCGGTCCCAAGGGTATGGCTGTTCGCCATTTAAAGTGGTACGCGAGCTGGGTTTAGAACGTCGTGAGACAGTTCGGTCCCTATCTGGTGTGGGCGTTGGATGATTGATGGGAGCTGCTCCTAGTACGAGAGGACCGGAGTGGACGAACCGCTGGTGTTCGGGTTGTCATGCCAATGGCATTGCCCGGTAGCTATGTTCGGAACGGATAACCGCTGAAAGCATCTAAGCGGGAAGCCGGCCCAAAGATGAGTCATCCCTGACCTTTAAGGTCTGGAAGGGTTGTTATAGACGATGACGTTGATAGGCAGGGTGTGGAAGCGTTGTAAGGCGTTAAGCTAACCTGTACTAATTGCCCGAGAGGCTTAACCATACAACGCCCAAGAAGCTTTAGACTTCTGAGTGTTGTAGACAAGCTAAAGTAAGTAGAGTGAAAAGTAGTTACTCACTGATTGAATTGATATCCAGTTTTCTAGATTGTTACCAGTTTTTCCTGGCAGCCATAGCGATACGGTACCACCTGACTCCATTCCGAACTCAGAAGTGAAACGTATTAGCGCCGATGGTAGTGTGGGGCTTCCCCATGTGAGAGTAGGACACTGCCAGGTCCCA
>NZ_LQXH01000005.1:0-3600 GCF_001924945.1 Alteromonas sp. W12 | reverse complement strand
AAAATGAAAAAAATTGGCTCATAGTGTCTTTGGTGGCTAACACCCAAATAAGGGGCACAAACATGGCGGCTATAATCGGAACGAAGTGACACTGCCGCCATGTTTGTGTCCCAGCGAACGAAGTGAGTGTGTTAATTGAGTTGTTATAAGTCACTTTTAAAAAAAACCTTCCTAGATTACACAAGTAAAAGCAAAATTTTAGCTATAGCTACGATAACAAAAAGAACTGTAAGCGAAACCACTACAGCGGTACGTTTTGATTTTAACCAAATGACACTTGGTGATTTTCTAGATATAGAAAAAAAGCCATTGATGTGAGCAGTGGCTAAACAGCATATAACCACGACTAGGATTGTATTAAAAAGCTCTGACATCAAACGTATTCCATTGACTTATAACTTTCCAATAACGGGCGCAGACATGTGGGGCATAATGGCGAAGCCGCCCCGCGTGAATGCGTCCCAGCGAACGAAGTGAGTGCGTTTATTGGCTTGTTAGCTGACATTGCCAATAACTACCGCTGACTCTTGGTTAATAATGAATTGATATCCAAAAGCTAACGTTATTGTAAATATACTTAGGACGTTTAGATAAAGTGACATTTGTTTATAGCTTCTTTCGTTATCTCTTTTGTCGTAGTGGTAAATTACGGTCAGCGCAGCATTAACAGCACCCGAGAGCAATGCAACGCAGAAAAATAGTAGAGGCATACCAGTTAATTCAATAGGGTAAGAGCCTCTTACGCCGGGATATACCAAAGCTTCGTTAGTGAAGCCATAAAGACACATAGCAATTAAGAACAGTGCCCAAACGATATTAAAAATTCGGCTCGATTTAGGAATTTTATTCGGAGAGTAATCTTCCATGAATCCTCTTGTCAGCTAACTTTTAAATAAGGGGCGCAGGCATGTGGGGCATAATGGCGAAGCCGCCCCGCGTGTATGCGTCCCAGCGAACGAAGTGAGTGACTTAATTTTTTTGTTAGAAGCCTGCACGCCGTTGTTCCTTAAGAGGATCGTGTGGATTTACATTACCACCAAATGTTTGTTTATACACCTTGCCTAAGTCTGACGTGATTTCCAACGTTACCAGATAGGGTGAGCCCAGAGCTGAACGCCAATAGTGATACTGCTTTTGATATTGTTCATTAAAGCTAAAAGTAACAGTAGCTGACGTAAGCCATGATGAGGGGATTTTATGAGAGTTCAGCATATTAATGAGTGATTTCCGAATGCTTTTAGCAAAAGGTTCGAGGTGGTTTATTACGCTGTTATGCTCTATTTCTAACAGATTGATTGATATAGAAGAGATGTTCTGTTTCTGTGCGAGCAAGTATAGTTGTCCTGTAGCCCAGTAACCAAGATGATCGTTATTGCGGTTATTTAGCATGTGAGCAAAGTTTCTTACGATTCCTTTGAACTCTGAGCGACGAGCCATGATTCTCCTTGGCTTCTAACTTTAAGCTAAGGGGCGCTGGCACGTGGGGCATAATGGCGGAGCCGCCCCGCGTGTAAGCGTCCCAGTGACCGAAGGGAACGGCTTGAGCGTTTTGTTAGGGTTCATCGACTGTGAGTCTTCCATTTACGATCGAGGCCTTTATGGACAATCTACGCTCAAGGTATTTAACGAAATCATAATCTTCATCCGATAAAGCAGGGAGCTTATTATTTTTAATTAAAAACTTCACAAATAAACGCCACTGTTCAGGGTCTTCCGTTGCTGGAGCTAAAAGTGATACTAAGGCTGTCGTCTTTTGTGACTCCGATAAACGGTTAGATGCATCAGCGAGGGCTAATGAAGATTTAGACATTTCATTTGAGGCTGCGGTAAGCGTATTTGCGGTGTTTGCAAGCTCAATAGCCCTTTCCGTAGCGATTTGAGATGCTTTGGAAGCTTTATGAGCAACATAAGAAAAAGCGCTTGCTACAACAAAACTTAGAATTGATACGATCAAAGAAACTTCATCCATAATACCTCCGATATCCAATTAGAACCCTAACTTTCCAATAACGAACGCAGTGAGTGTGTTGATTGGCTTGTTAGGCTTTACCACTTTCGCTTATTTAACCATCATGTTGCATTAGCGCCCAATCTTTATCTTGGTTTTCCATAACGAAACACAATGGTTCCATTTTTTTATTACCTATAGAGTATGTTGTCACAAAAACACAACCGCCGGATTCTCTAGCTATAACACCTGTGACAAGTGAGTTGGCACCTTCAATTCCATACATGCCAATCTTTTTACGAAAATCTTTTGCAATTTTCTTTATAGTTTTTGACTTTGGTGCGTTGAAATACCAAAAATGCCAAAAGCTCCATCGAATCATAATGCATTTATACTTCTCGTGTTCTTCTTGATTTAGTAACCGCGCCACAGAATATAAAGACCCTTGTGGTGTGAAGGATAAAAACTCTTGAATGAACCTAGAAATTTCCTTTTCCATTATAAAACCAGTTGTCTATGTGAGAAGCCTAACGCCCAACTTTGGGGCACAAATACATGGGCTATAATTAGGAACGAAGTGACGTAGCCCATGTGTTTGTGTCCCAGCGAACGTAGTGAGTGCCAACAGTTGTTTGTTAGGCCTTTGGCTCACCTTTTTTACCCAATGCTAGTGGATTTTTGATAAAGGCAAATATAAGCAATCCGGCTAATACTATACTTTTAGCAACTTCAATACTAAAAGAAATGGGATTACTATCGTAACTAATAGTACCCAAGCGCCTTGCGTAAGTTGTCCCTTCCATAAATACTTCATGGAGGTCGGAGGCAGGCAGATAAAACAAAATGATGCACCAAACTCGAATTATAAAATGAATAATTTTGGAGTCTGTCTTCGTTAAAATATTAGGCACCTTTTTCACTGGGTTTTCTGCTGATTTTTGTACGTTTGTAGCTTCGGGATTACCTACACCTCTTTCAGCTAGTTCTGATTGTATTTCAGCAAATCTTTCAGGAAATTGGAGTTTATCAACTGACTCTTTTGCTTCATTAAGTTCGGCTACTGAGTAACTTGAATAATCTGGCTTTAAATCTGACATAGTTAACTGAGGCCTAACTTTAAGCTAACGGGCACAAATGCGGTGCGAGAATGGCGAAGCCGCGCCGCGTTTGTGTCCCAGTGACCGGAGGGAACGTGTTAAGCGCTTTGTTATGTGACTTACCCAAAAAGTGCTTTGTACTGTTACGCGAGGACATATTGTTTAATCTCCGGTACTCGTGTGGCTGCTACCATTGTCTCCGCCTCCAAATTTTCCCTTAAAAGGTTTACTGACATCTCTGTCTTGGCTTCGGTGGAAAACATATAAACCAAGAGCGCCCAGAAAGGGAACAAACCAGACTATTATGATCTGAGTAACTTTTTGGACAATTTCCAAGTCCTCTCTTTGTGACAAAAAAACACAGACACTTAGATTTAAAAGACAAAGTACGATAAGAATTATTGAAACAACATCCATTTTAAAAAGTTTCCTGGTCACATAACTTTTAAATAAGGGGCGCAGGCATGTGGGCTAAAATCCGAACGAAGTGAGCAGCCCACATGTTTGCGTCCCAGCCCGCGCAGCGGGCGTGCTTAATTTTTTTGTTATGTTGCT
>NZ_LQXH01000004.1:0-3832 GCF_001924945.1 Alteromonas sp. W12 | reverse complement strand
TGCATTTATGAGTAGCACCAACATCTGGGTGAGCGTAATCGTACTCAGGTTTTTCAGTGAAAGTGCCAGTAAAACCATAGATAAAAACTTTACTCATACCAGTAGCACCTAACACCCCACTAAGGGGCAGTAACACGTAGGCTAAAATTTGGAGCGCAGCGACAGAGCCTACGTGTTACTGTCCCAACGAGCGAAGCGAGAGCCTTAAGTGGTTTGTTAGGTGTTACGATACCAATCACTCCCTTGAAACTGTTTTGGTATATCTTGCTCACTCGGGTCATCAAAGCCGAGGGCTTCCAGGGTGTCAAACCAAAGATCTCTTTTTGACTTTGGTAGTTCTGAACCACACCAAGGACAATATGAGATACCCGAAGTAGCGGTACCGCCATCATGGATGATTATGCCGTACTCGTCGAATTTTGGATTATATGAAATCAGTGCATCTGGACACTCATATTCATCTTTGTGATGGTTACAATCAAACTTGATTGCTAATTCCATTTCATTACAGCAATGTTTAATCACACGCGACACCTAACTTTTAAATAAGGGGCGCAGGCATGTGGGGCAAAATGGCGAAGCCGCCCCGCATGTATGCGTCCCAGCCCGCGCAGCGGGCGAACTTAATTTTTTTGTTAGGTGCCATGCTAGGGAATACCTATATCCCACAATTGCTGTTCACTTAAAAGCAAAATGTCTTGTGTTTCGGAGTATCGAATGCCTAAACAGGTACTCGTAGAGATTAGCAACCCATTTTCCTTTAGTTCAAAAACAACAACGCTATCTTTGCCATGAAAATCCTTCCAGCAATTCAACCGATAAATAGTGCTACCAAGAGCACATTCTTTGTTGGTGAAAAGCAAGTCGTCATCTTCAGTAGCAATATATTGTTCGCGAAGCTTTTCTAAAAAAGAGACTGGATTCATAACTGTCCACTTGGCACCTAACTTCCAAATATGGGGCGCAGACATGTGTGCAAAAATGGCGAAGCCGCGCACATGTTTGCGTCCCAGCGAGCGACAGCGAGTGCCATGATTTGTTTGTTATGTGCGTTTAAAAACAACAGCATTTTAATTGCGCAAATAGGTAACAAACTTAAGCGTCTGCTTGGCTGCATAAAAGACCATAATCGCTAAAACTATCAGAGAGAGAAAGAAAATAAACGATGTTGGAAAATGATTAAGGATTCTTGCTTTTCGGCTAACAAATTCAATAGAGCTTCCATTTTGCCACATTTCGAAAACTAACTTGGATAACCAGCTCGTACCAATAGTAACTAGCCACAATGCCGACGCTGCCAAAAAAGCAATTTCCGTATCACCGTTTTCTTTCTGCATGTTACTCCAAGCACATAACATCCCACTAAGGGGCAGTAACACGTAGGCTAAAATTAGGAGCGGAGCGACAGAGCCTACGTGTTACTGTCCCAGCGAGCGAAGCGAGAGCCTTGAGTAGTTTGTTAGAGTCGTTCACTCTGAAACAACCTTGAGTGTAAGTGCAAAACCCGTACAAACGGCTGTTGATACATAAACCAAGCCCCAAAACATGTAGAGAGGGCTTCCTTTGATTGCAATCTTGTCTCCGATGTATGTTTGGGCTTTGTCAATTGCTGCTAATGTCAACCCTAGACCTATTAGGCCTAAAAAAACACCAGAGATGATTCCTAGCACATAAACTAATTGTTCTAGATATTTGAAGCACAGAATTGAGACTGTAAAGAAACCAACAGATAAGGCGTAGCATTCTGATTGCCACTTTATAAAGTCATAATGCTTACCAAAAAATTTAGTCATTTTATTCATTAAAATTCCTTTTTTCCGAAGACTCTAACTTTTCAATAACGGGCGCAGGCACGTGGGGCATAATGGCGAAGCCGCCCCGCGTGTATGCGTCCCAGCGAACGGAGTGAGTGTGTTGATTGGGTTGTTAGGTGCGTGCATATTAAACCCTAGCTTTTACGCCATTTTTCCATTTGCTCCACTAGCCTAGGATAGCGCCAACTGGCGATAAATAGAATGGGTGAGACAAAGATGACCACCGAAAACAGAAGGAAAACCAACTTTTGTATTTGTGGCAGATTTAGTGATGAATACGCATGCCAAAAAATGGTTACTCCTATTAAGGTGAAAACAAGATAAAAGGCAGTAATAAGGTAGTGAATAAAAAGATTTATGACTGTTTTACTTTTAGCTATTTGCTTTTCTTGTAGCTTACAGTGAAGTTCGGCTGCTAATGCAGCGACAAGGGTTGAGCAAAGAACCAAAAGAGTTTGAGAAATCATTACAAAGTTTTCTTCCCTGAAAAGCACCTAACACCCACATAAGGGGCAGTAATACGTGGGCTAAAATCCGAGCGAAGCGACAGAGCCCACGTGTTACTGTCCCAGCGAGCCTGCGAGCGGCTTAATGTGATTGTTAGGTGACATTGCTGACATTGGTAAATGAAGTTTCATTTACGAGTTTATTGAAAGCTTCTGCAGAGATAGGCTCCTCGCCATATTCACAACAGCCGAAACTACCCTCAGGTAAAAAGCCGTACTTATCCTCAATATGCTCCCTGCTGTAAAACAATGCGTTACCCGATTGATATATTTGAATGACTCTATTGTAAGATTCATCGTCAGCGACTTCATAATACCAGTCTGATGTTCCCCAGTTGTCATATTCATCGCCACGGGACTCGTCCCAATGCCAGAAGTAGTGCTTCATCAACCTTCCTTGTCACCTAACTTTTAAATAAGGGGCGATAACACGTAGGGCATAATAGCGAAGCGGCCCTGCGTGTTAGCGTCCCAGTGGGCTTTAGCCCACGACTTAATTTTTTTGTTATGTGCTACTTTGTTCTTCAAAAGAGAACCCCTTAAAAACAACCTTGAAGATAGAGCCTGAACGCATTTCAATTATATGGTTGTAAGCGTCGCCAGCGATACTAATGCGATGATCCAATATATCTCCATGGAAAGTGTCGTTTGGGTTAAAACTATTTTCTGAACTTAAGAACTCATAGGCGACAACATCTGAATAGATTAACACTAGTGTTCTATCATGTTGTTGACCAAGTAGCTTTAATGTCACTCTTAACGAGCATTCAAATGGCCGTGTATTGTTTCTAAGTTCTTCTATACACAGCGAAGATACCCATGAATCGTGAAGTGATTGAGGGTGATTCAATTCGTAGTGATCTTCGTTTGATGCAAAAGAAAATAGCTCTGGAGGCATAGACTTCCTGTTTGCCTTAATTGAATCCATATAATCGTCGAAGCTAATATTCATTACACAGTACTTTCCTTGGCACATAACATTAAGCTAAGCGGCGCAGTTGCGTGGGGCATAATGGCGAAGCCGCCCCACGTGAATGCGTCCGAGCGACCGAAGGGAGTGGACTTTAGCGCTTTGTTAGAAGCAGAGCCAGTTCCTTTGGTCTTTTTAAAAACTAATGAAGCCAGAATACGATTGATTGTTAGCACAAACAAGCGAAACGACTGAGCAGTGACGGTTTTGATTTGACAGAAGCTAGCCGTCATTTGAGCTACCAAGTGTAATGGCGCTTGCTGACTCAAAATAAAAATTTGGCGATAAAGCGCCTATTGCACCACCTTTGAATTGAAAGCGGCGGATTTAAACCTACCACAAGCTAGAGCGATGCTAATGAAAATAGGAGAGGGTAGTTGCACTGAGGTTTTTATAAGGCCAAACGCAGTTTAGGCTGACGCCTTATAACTTTTCAATAACGGGCGCAGGCACGTAGGGCATAATGGCGAAGCCGCCCTGCGTGTATGCGTCCCAGCGAACGTAGTGAGTGTGTTTATTGGCTTGTTAGCCACCATTTACAA
>NZ_LQXH01000003.1:0-6734 GCF_001924945.1 Alteromonas sp. W12 | reverse complement strand
TACGTGTGCGTAGTGACGAGTAGGAGTGTCATATTCTACGTGTGAAGTAGAAATGGTGATACCACGTGCTTTCTCTTCAGGCGCGTTATCGATTTGATCGAAAGCCTGTGCGTTACCGCCGTAAGTTTTAGAAAGAACTGTAGTGATAGCTGCAGTTAGGGTAGTTTTACCGTGGTCAACGTGGCCGATTGTACCCACGTTTACGTGGGGTTTCGTACGTTCAAACTTTTCTTTTGCCATTTCTATTATCCCAGCAAAGTTACATTAAAAAATTTAGAAATTTTACATGAGCTGGGGAGAAATAAACTGGTGCTGATAGGCAGATTTGAACTGCCGACCTCACCCTTACCAAGGGTGCGCTCTACCAACTGAGCTATATCAGCACTGATTTGGAGCGGGCAGCGGGAATCGAACCCGCATCATCAGCTTGGAAGGCTGAGGTAATAGCCATTATACGATGCCCGCAATCCTAATTCTCTGGCCACCTCATAGAGAAAGTGGTGGAGGGGGCAGGATTCGAACCTGCGAAGGCTGAGCCGGCAGATTTACAGTCTGCTCCCGTTGACCGCTTGGGTACCCCTCCAGATTGATGGTGCCGACTGCCGGAATCGAACTGGCGACCTACTGATTACAAGTCAGTTGCTCTACCAACTGAGCTAAGTCGGCACTACATCAAGTGGGTGCGCATTCTAGAGTATTGTTTAACTCTGTGCAAGTGTCTTTTTGAAAATTTTTCAATTTTCTTTTTTGACCAATTTTTCAACTAATCAAAAACTTACGTCGATGTTCCCTTTAGAAGTTCACTTCGAGCGTAGCGGGCAAGACCCTGCATCACCAAATGAGCGAGGCGCATGTTATCAGCAGATTTTAAGAATGCAAACACTTTTTTGTCTCCACCCCCTAAAATTATGTCAAATTCGGTTTGTTTGCTTGATATGTAATCAACCGCGCTCAAATAAACACCATATAGGGCAGCATGACACCCTGTTGCCACACAATCTTCTGTATCAGTCCCCACTCCAAAGGTGGTCGGAATTTCATCATTCGCGAACACTTTTTTAGTTGAAGCAACCAATGCATTACGCATTACTTGAAAACCAGGCACGATCCAACCGCCTAAATGTTGACCATTCACCACAAAATCAACCGTTATTGCCGTACCTACATCCATAACAAAAAATGCTTTTTTTGATTTTTCTGCAGCACAGACCATGGCAAGCCATCTATCAACGCCCATTTTTTGAACATTCGCGTAACTATTTTTTATGCCGAAGGCTTCTTTTTCTGTGTGCTTTTCTACAAAAACAATATTTCGCTCGTTACACATGGCGGATATTTCATCAACCAGCTCCTGATTTCTTACCGAAGCTATATATAAATGGGAAATTTTTTTCTGAGAATCGATAAAAGAGAAGAGAGAATTGGCATCTTCGCATGCATTAGGCTCTTCTTCTGCATGACAAAGCAGTGAATATTTTATTCGGGTGTTACCGATATCCACTAATATGACGTGGTTTTCTTCAATGTTGTTCATATTTTTGGTTTCAATCGCAACGCAATGCGTAAAACGAACGGATAAAACGCTATTTAAAAATCACAAAGATGAACTACGAAGTACTTTTATTATAAATAATGGCTAAAATCTTCGTAGCTCAGCTATAAAATAAAACAAAAATAAAAAGTTAATTGCCTCTAAGGCTAACTTCGCCACCGTGGAATCGGGTAATACCGTCTTGTGTTTCAACTAGTAGCGCGCCGCTGGCGTCCACTCCCCTATCAATTCCGGAAAAACGCTTCTCACCCATTTGTAAAACAATGCGTTTATCGGCGTATAAGTCGAGCGCTTCCCAATATGCTGTGAATGGCCCGAAGCCCTGCTGGGTAAATTTAGGTAAATAAGACCAAAGCGATTTAATTATTTCTGCCGCCAATGCATTTCTATCTGGGATAGTGCCCAAATATGACGCAAGATCGCTATGAGGCTGACCAACATCGTACTGATTATCGGGTACGCAAACATTCAAACCTATGCCGATAACACTATGCGCCGTAGCGCCTATTTGCCCTTCTACTTCAATAAGTACGCCCGCAAGCTTTTTACCTTGCAAATAAATGTCATTCGGCCATTTAAGCTCGGCGTCTTCTACGCCAAATTCTTTAAGTGCATCGCAAACTGCCAAGCCTACCAATAAAGAAAGTCCTGCCATGCTTTGATAACCGTCGGGAAAAGACCAGTACATAGAAAAAGTTAAGCTTCCGCCAACTGGCGCTAACCATGAACGGCCGTGTCTACCGCGTCCATCGGTCTGAATTTCAGCAAAAACGACATCGCCGTTTTCAAGATCTTCTCGTTTGCTGGCAATACGCTTCTTCATTTCCGTATTGGTGGAAGGTAATACCGACTCCACATCAATAACCGCTCGTTTTGTATTGCCTAAATGACGTTTAATGCTGTCGGCGCTTAACAATGGAAACCCTCGTTCTAAACGGTAGCCTTTACCTTTTACTTTGAATACATCTAATCCCCAATCGGCGAGTTGGGAAATATGCCCTGCAACTGCTGTGCGCGAAAGGCCCACTTGCTGTGCAATGGTTTCCCCTGAGTGAAACTGGCCGTCGGACAACAAAGCGAGTATATGTTTTCTTATAGCTTTTGATGCTTGTCTCATAGCGAAATAAGTCCTTTGCTTCCTAATAAGCGCACTTCTGGCTCAAGCTGTATGCCGAACTTACCCTGTACGCTTGCTATGATATCTTTTGCCATGGTTATTACATCACTTCCGGTGGCGCCACCTAAGTTAGTAAGTACCAATGGCTGTGTAGGGTGGCATCGTACTTTATTCAAAGTCTTGCCCTTAAAACCTGCCTGGTCGATAAGCCACGCGGCAGGAATTTTTATTTGTTCTTTTTCAGTGGCTGGCAGCTCAACACCTCCGTGCACCACAAAATGGGGCACTGAATCATACCCTTGTGCGATCGCTTGAAACACAGCTTTTGAAACCACTGGGTTTTTGAAGAAACTTCCTGCATTGCCTAGCTCGGCAGGATCGGGAAGTTTGCTCTTCCTAATTTCTATTACCTTACTATACACCTTTTCTGGTGTAGGCTCAGTGAGTGCCGCTAGTTCGCCATAGCTGGTCTCAAGTTCGTAGTGCTTGGGCAGTTTAAAGTTTACATGAGTGATTAGCACTTTGTTCGCTAGTGCATGCTTGAACACACTGTCTCTATAGCCAAATTGACAGTCTTCATTGCCCAACAATACCTGCTCGCCGGTTTCAAGAAATACACACTCTACTTTGTCGATCAACGTATTCACTTCTCGTCCGTACGCACCAATATTCTGAATTGGGCATGCGCCTACTGAGCCAGGTATTAAGGCGAGGTTTTCGAAACCATACCACTTCTCTTTCATACACAAAGTGACGAAGTCATGCCAGTTTTCACCTGCACCTACACGTAAGTAGTGGTGACTTTCAGTATCAAAATGGCTTATTCCCTTAATCTCGTTAACCAGAATTGTACCGTCAAAGTCGTCAGTGAAGACTGAATTGCTTCCACCGCCCAATATATAAATGGCTTTGTTATTGTTTTTAGAAGTTTTGAAGATAGACAGGAATGAAGTAACGTCGCTAAACGACTGGATAGAATCACAAGAAGCGGCGAGGCCAAATGTGCTGTATGGTTGTAGTGAAGGCATAGAGTTTTACGAACTGCGAACAATTCGCTAATGGTAGGGTAACGAAGCAGCAAATAAAAGCGCAAAGAAGGAATAATATTGTTGCCAATATTGCTAAGCGCTAGAGCATTACCACTTTCATTCGTTAAAGTGAGAAAACGGAAGCTAGCGCTTATACGTAAATACAGAGAACTTACTGCTCTTTGGCTTTATAACCAATACGAAACCCTCCCCAATGTTTACCGTTCACATATATCGGTGCAGATAGATCATGCATGACCTCACCTGTATCTCGTTTGTAAGTTTGTAGCAAGAAAGTAGAGGTATTGCTGCCACAACGACTTCCGGTTTTGTCATCGAATATCCGTTTCGTTCTGTTATTTGCTAAATCCGTATCGTAATTACCAGTAAGGGGCTGACTAAACTTCTTGTTGTGGGTAGGAAAGTAACCATTTACGTCAACTGCGCCGGCATAAATAATGAAACTATGTGTTTCTAATAAAGGTTCTTGGATAGCGGGAAGTACTTCGTCGGTGAACTTATCAAAAGGTGTTGTGTGCTTTATAGGATTAGTGTTCGGTATAGGTGAATAGTCAAAATTAAACAGCTTTGCTTCCGATATTTTCCCTTCTGAAATCGCTTGCTCGAAACGCTTTCCAACAGTTTTAGCTGCATTTACTGCAATGTCTCTAACTTCGCTGTTTCGATCATTTACGTCGAAGCTTTCCAGCAGCCTGAAGATATCTTCAGCTTGACTACTCAGTGATAGCGCCTGAGTAGAAACATCAGTGAGGTCGTGCTCTAATTTTTCTGTCGTCGTGTGCAACTGAAGTATATTGGTACTTATACCTGCGCTATGCTCTGCATTATTTTCTACCATTGCTTGCATAGCGCCCATCGATTCTCGGGCTTTTGTAGAGAGCATACTGGAGTGTGAGATAGCTTCTTCGCTCTCCTTTAATTTCAAATTCATGTTATCACTAGAGTTAAGCACCGTTTCCATAGTAGCCACTGCGGCCTGGCTACTTGTATTCATATCCTGCAGCAAACTTTCAATTCCTGAGGTGGCATCGGTTGTTTTCTTGGCAAGCTCGCGTACTTCATCAGCAACGACGGCGAAACCACGTCCTTGATCTCCCGCTCTTGCAGCTTCAATAGCAGCATTAAGCGCTAGCATATTTGTTTGATCGGCCAATTGGTTAATGGTGTTTGTTATTGTACTTATTCCCTCGGCCTTACTTTTTAATGTAGTAAGCGCTTCAGATGACGCATTTATGTTTTTAACCAGCTGCTGTTGCTGGCTTAATACTTCTTTTAACGACGTACTGCCGAACTGCGTTTTCTCGTCAGATTCATTCATAGAAAATGCAGCATTCTTGGCAAGATCATCTAACTGAGTTGAGGAAAGTTCTAATTGTTGGAGTCTACCGCTCATCTCGCCGATGTTCGCGACTTGCTCATTAAATGCTTTTGATAACTGCTCTAAAAAGAAAGAGATAGAAGCACCACCAATTGCAATGTTACTCGCGGCATGACTAACTTTCGTTGCATCATTGCTGTGTGCATTGTTCTTATAATCGTCAGTTAGAACAATTTTACTAGCGGCTATATTTTGGTTTTGAAATACCTTCTCAATAATAAAGGCCGCAAAAAGGATAGTAAGAAACGTAGCAACTGTAGAGATTAGTAGATGTGAAGTAACAAAAGACATCACTACATTAACGAGACCGGCAATAACAGCTAAAACTAAATACTTCATCAGGCGCACTTAACATTTCATTAACACCTTAAAAATGTAAAGCGTTTTAAACCAATTATCCATAAGCGGATAGTATTAGTTATGGGGTCAGAGTACTTTATTAATTGAGCATTGTATTCATTAGCAAATGAAACAAACGCTTCAAGGTACGAGTTGTCAGATTAATGAAGTGAGTAGATTGACTCTACCCCATTAGTAATGGGGTCAGAGTACTTTATTGGCTGAGTATTGTATTCATAGTAAATAAAATAAACACTTCAAGGTACATGTTGCCTCACTCGTAAGGAGTGTACTTTACCTGGGCTCTATTGCTTACAAACGCTTTTTTATTACTAACTGTTATCTGGTACTAACTCATTAAGGTGCAAAACCATCCAACCGTTAATATAAATATTTCGAGGCCGCCTAGCATCGTAAATGGCACCAGACGCAACCAACTCATTTACTCTTGTTTTGCTAAGTACAAGGTTATCAACACGATAGTAATTGCGTAGCAATAACGCTTTATCAAATTTCGCGTGTTGACTTGGTGAGACAGGTGTTGTGTGAGCAATGTTTCCGACTTTAAAAGTAAGAGTATCATTATCGACACTAAGTAATTTCAAGGGGACATAGCGAAATCGAGCATCCGATGAAGGATCTATAGCTCTATAGTCAATATAGAAAAAGTCGTTTTTCTGAGGATTAGCTAAGACCCGCTCTTTTTCACTATTTTCAATAAATGCATTACCAACAAAGAAGAATGCTATTAGAAGAAAGCAAACAAGTTCTGCATGCAGCTTTAATAGAGCGGTCACTGGTTCAAGTTGAAAATTACCCCGCAAATAAGCTGGGTTATTATTGAATGGTAAGGCTGACATACAAACTTTCTAGCTGTTTAGTGTTTTTATACCATACCGATTATTTTTCAACCTGTCGCTTTTTCTATACATTCAAATAAGTCCACAGCATTGATCCCTCGAATAATGGGGTCAGAGTACATTTCTCTAATAAGGTGTGCTGGCGAATTAGAGTACTTCTCCCACACTGTTATGAAATCACGCATAGTTTAAATTCGTTTTTTAAAAAAAGTACTCTGACCCCAATTTGAGGTTTTGCTGAGGGGATTGGGGATTAATGTACTCTGACCCCATTATTTTTCTTTCTTCCAAACGCAAAAAACCCGCCGTTAGGCGGGTTTCTTTTTAATGGGACCTGGCAGTGTCCTACTCTCACATGGGGAAGCCCCACACTACCATCGGCGCTAATACGTTTCACTTCTGAGTTCGGAATGGAGTCAGGTGGTACCGTATCGCTATG
>NZ_LQXH01000002.1:0-9813 GCF_001924945.1 Alteromonas sp. W12 | reverse complement strand
AGCAACATAACAAAAAAATTAAGCACGCCCGCTGCGCGGGCTGGGACGCAAACATGTGGGCTGCTCACTTCGTTCGGATTTTAGCCCACATGCCTGCGCCCCTTATTTAAAAGTTATACGTCAGGGAGACAGCATGCGCTTTACTCTTTTATTGCTTCTGGTCATTTCATTTTACTCAAATGCTAGTGACGAGATTACAATTCATATAGGTGAGACGAGTTACTCTATAAACGACTCAGATAAAATGCTAACTAATACTGAACTAGAAATTGAATTGTCGAAAATAGACTTTTCTTCAGTCACTTTAGACATAGATTATTGCGCAGAACCGTCATTAATTGCAGAAGCTTACTCAGCAATTGCAAACAGCAAACCGTCAGTATCCAACATTCAACTGAAAGCAGGCGGTAGCTCTGAAGAAACTAAGTGTAAAAACGTATAACAAAAAAATTAAGTCACTCACTTCGTTCGCTGGGACGCATACACGCGGGGCGGCTTCGCCATTATGCCCCACATGCCTGCGCCCCTTATTTAAAAGTTAGGTGCTCTCAGAATGTTTAACTTTCATGGAATGAAGTGGCCAAAATCGAAAGAGTTTGTTCAGTCTGAACGGGCTGTTGGTGAGTTAAAGGTTTTAAATTTTTCTTTGGGTGTGCCACTAATTATTCTAACTTTTCTTCTCAAACAACCAGATTTAGCATTACCGGTAATTGGTAACTTTAAGTTTCTAATTTTCTTTTGTGGCCTCCTATTTTTATTAGCCAGTTGGATGGAGGACTATCCCACATTTTCTCTAGTTGCTGCGCTTGCATCTTGTTTTGTCACGATCGGCTTCACCTTATTTTGTATACTTAAATTCACCCTGGTTCACGGTTTTACATCTTCAACCTCAGTATCTTGTTTTTTTATTATTTATGCTGGTATCGTTTCATTTATGGTCGTTCGGGCGTTTAAAGCTCACCGCACCTAACAAACGCATTAACACTCGCTGCGCTCGCTAGGGACAAAAACACGTAGGCTCCCTGCGCTTCGCTTGGTTATTTTAGCCTACGTATTTTTGCCCGTTATGCGGGCCGTTAGGTGCTTATGGGTAATAAGACAGATTCTGGACCTTATATAAATACTATTACAAACTCTCATTGGCTTCTGCTCCTGTTCGTTGCTACTTTTGTTGCTTCGTTTTATTGGCAAATGCCATCTATTTTTGTTTACTTTGTTGGCTCTATTATCGGTATTTACTGTTGTGCTATTCACTCGATTGCTTGGCGCTACAAAAATGAATTTATACGCTTATTTCTGTTTTTCATACCTGCTATAGTCTTCGTCAGTAAATATGGGCTTTATGGGCTTCAAACATTACTGTGGGGGTTTATTCTGGCAATGGCTATATGGACAGTTTTCCGTAAAAAAGCATTGCACTACGTGGTTGGCCGCACCTAACAACCCAATAAACTCGCTCACTTCGTTCGCTGGGACGCATACACGCAGGGCGGCTTCGCCATTATGCCCTACATGTCTGCGCCCGTTATTGAAAAGTTATGTGCAAGGATGAACATGAATAACATCGTCAATTTTCCAACCAAAGCAGTTCAAGAGTGGAACAGCTTTGAAAAAACTCTTACGAATATATTAGCGGAAAGCGAAGCATCATTAGAGATGACCGATATAGTTATATCACGCATGAAAGATGCGTTTGATGATTATCAGTTTAATTATAATCTATCACTTCAAATACCGAGCGAAGTGGCGGAGCACGTTAAGCATGAAATGACAGGTTTTACTAGCTACTTGACAGAGAAATTTGGGAAACTCCTTCTCCAAAGAGTAATACTAGAAATAAAACTTGCAAAAGAACAAGGTTATTAATGGTTGCACATAACAACCTAATCAACACACTCACTACGTTCGCTGGGACGCATACACGCGGGGCGGCTTCGCCATTATGCCCCACATGTCTGCGCCCGTTATTGAAAAGTTATAAGGCTAGAAGGATGTTCAGACACATACTAATCTGTAGTTTCCAGTCTTCTCTATTTGTCACATTAAGTTTGACTATTTTAAGCTTGCCATATGGCAGTGCAGCCTTCATCTTTGGAGCTTTAGCATTTCCCATTGCATTTGTTATGGGCTCAATATTAGCTTATCCACTCATAAAGCTATGGCTTAAAAACGCTTGGTCAAGTAAGTTTAGTTTTCTAGTATTTTTTTGTATTGGATTAATTCTTGGTTGCGCAACACCAATCGTATTGTTTAGCAAAAACTTGGCATCAATAGACATTCAATCATTTTTGTTTTTAAGTATTTATGGTGGGCTAGGTGTGGTCGGTTCTTTGTGGTCTTGGCATTATGTTCGTAGAAACATCGCCTTATAACAAAACGCTCAAGCCACTCCCTCCGGTCGCTGGGACGCATTTACGCGGGGCGGCTTCGCCATTATGCCCCACGTACCTGCGCCCCTTAGCTTAATGTTATACGTCAAAAGGAATTAAATGACTCAAGATACAGAGCTTGATCAAAAGTTTAATGAAACCGTTGATAGCTTTATGGAAGCGGCAGTGTCAAAAGAAGAGGAGCTTTCTGTCCCGCAGGTTAGTTCTTCTTTTCTCTATACGTCAGCTTGTTACTCGGCGCGTTATTTCGCAATAAAATCGGAAAAGGAAAAAATATCTTTGGAAGAATTTGTTAGAGAACACTTGGAGTTTTTTGAGTCAGCACTCAGAAACGGAATTGAGTATTACACAACAGATGACGATGACGTATAACAATCCGCTGTAGTCGGTCGCAAGCTCCCTGGGACAATATCACGTGGGCTCAGTCGCTTCGCTCCAAATTTTAGCCCACGTGTTATTGCCCCTAAGCGGGGTGTTATGTTTCATGGAGGAATTTTGGATAATCAATTAAAAAATAAAACTTTGAAAAGTATTCTTTCTTCGATAGAGAATCCAGAAAAACACGCATTAAAACTAAAAAGGAAAAGTTTGCTTTTGACTGGTATATCATGGCTTGGGCTTATGATTGTTTTCTTGTTGCACTTCCAAGGTTCTACTGGATTGTACTTATTGGCAATATCAGCTTTTTCTGGAATTGCTTATGGTTTTGTAATCTACCTAGATTCTGCACGTAAGCAATGGCAATTCATAATTCCACATATTGATATCGAGTCGGTTAAAAAGGAAGTTTTGAGTGACGAAACATAACAAGCAAATTAAGTCACTCACTCCGTTCGCTGGGACGCAAACATGTGGGCTGCTCACTTCGTTCGGATTTTAGCCCACATGCCTGCGCCCCTTATTGGAAAGTTATAAGGCGTCAGCTTAAACTGCGTTTGGCTTTATGAAAATCCCAGTAAAACTACACTCACCTGTTTTCAATTGCATCGCTCTGGCTTGTGGCAGGTTTAAATCCGCCGCTTTCAATTCAAAGGTGGTGTAATAGGCGCTTTACCTTCTAGTTCTTATTTTCAGCCAGCAAGCGCCATTACACTTGGTAGCTCAGATGGCGGCTAGCTTCTGTCAAATCAAAACCTTCACTGCACCGTCGTTTTGCTTGTTTGTGTTAGCAATCAATCGTATGCTGGCTTCATTAGTTTTTAAAAAGACCAAAGGAACTGGCTCTGCTTATAACAAGGCGCTTAAGACCACTCCCTTCGGTCGCTCGGACGCATTTACGCGGGGCGGCTTCGCCATTATGCCCCACGCAACTGCGCCGCTTAGCTTAATGTTATGCGCTTTACTGTTTGCAACCAAAGTTTGTCGTAAAAGCGCTCTATGAAAGCATTAGGAGTTTAAGTGAAGGAAAACTTTTTTAAGAGACCTCTGAAGTATGCTTTTATCGGAACAGTTGTTTTGATGATATTCGTGACTCTTAGGTTATGGGTTGGCGAGACTGTAGGCAGTGACCATGAAGTAGCACTTCGTTACATACTTGCATGGCCAGTTTCGTTCGTTGTCGTTTATTTATTGTTGCTAATCTATCTTTATTTTAACCCCGATGCCGACAAACCTAGGAAGTAAACTATGACAACGGAACATATCTCCACTTATAAACACACGCATAACAACTCAATAAACTCGCTCACTTCGTTCGCTGGGACGCATACACGCAGGGCGGCTTCGCCATTATGCCCTACGTGCCTGCGCCCGTTATTGAAAAGTTAGGTGAACAGGGAAATCTTTTGATTCATAGATTTTTAATAATTTTTGTAGCGCTCTTTTTATCGTCGGCATGCACAACTGGGAAACTGTATTACACCGAAACTTCAGGCAAGAGAGTGTTAGCCTGTGATGTAGAATTTGTTGGATTACCCAGCGTAGACAAATTTGCAGTCGAGTACGCATTAAGCCTTTGCGCAAAAAGCTCTACCCAAAAAGGTCATACAATCGATTCAGATCAACAATATCTACTTACCCTAGACCTCAAAATACCAGAGGCAAAATGCGGAGAGGCATGGGATCACGAATCAGCCAAAGCTCAATACAGAACCGGCAATTTGTCCAAAAAAGAATATGGGTATATTGTTGCTAACATAGATTTGGGCTTGGCGGTCGTAAATGAGTGTTCACCTAACAATCTGCTGTAGTCGCTCGCAGGCTCGCTGGGACGCAAACACATGGGCTGCGTCGCTTCGCTCCTAAATTTTAGCCCATGTGTTTCCGCCCCTAAGCAGGGCGTTAGGTTTCTCCGCGGGAAACATCGAATTCGAGGATTTTAGATCATGGATTATGAAGCGAAGCTACGACTTGCTCACAAAGAGTTAAATGATAAAGGCGTTTGGAAGTCGAACTACAATCCACCAATTGTAAAGTGGCTACGTAAACTTGGAATGTGTTTTCCGCCACCTTATTACCAAAGTTATTTTGCAAACGTTATGCTTTGTGTGACTTTCTTTGCTCCTGTATGGGGAATCTTCCAATGGTTTCTTGTGTGGAACGAGCTAGGTAAACCAGTTTTAGAAGCCGTTTTCATCTCGTTACTTGCTGGCACTTTGTTTGGCTTTATTATAGCAACCTTCTACTACATTAGACGTAAGCAATTAAATCTAACAGATTGGGGTTCATTGAGAGAATAAGCCCAAAACCTAACAAACTGTTCAAGAGGGATTCGCAACGCGTGGCATTTTCATCATGCGTTGGTTTTAGTGTTTAAGGCGGTATGCGGCGACTTCGGTATTGCGTTGCTCCCCCCTTAACAGGGCGTTATGTGTCTAGGAGAGATGGGCATCTTTGAAGTCTTTATGTTGGCGTATTTGCCCATTGGTACACTTTTATTAAATAAGTGGCGAAAACGTATTTATTATTCAAATGGCAAGCGAAAAGGTCTATATCTATTAGTCTCAATTGCGATGGCTGCATTGCCATTCATTTACGTTAGTAGCATTCAAGAAGAGCGTTCAGCTTTAGGTGTTGTGCTTGCTGGCACTGGCTTATTCTGGTTCGCTATTGTTGGTTCTCGTAGTTCAGCCACATAACAAACGCATAAACTCTCGCTGCGCTCGCTAGGGACAAAAACACGTAGGCTCCCTTCGCTTCGCTCGGTATTATAGCCTACGTATTTTTGCCCGTTATGCGGGTGTTAGTACCCTCGGAGCAGGAAGCTTGAAAGTAAAACCATCCAAAAAGCTATATCTAAAAATGCTAAGAAGTCTTTTGATAATTAGCGTTCTATTCGGTCTTACTGCATATGTCTGGTCAACTTCAGTTTATGAATGTATTTCTATATTTTCATCGGACTTTTGCGGCTCTATTGGCCAAGCAGAACTGATTTATCCACTTTTTGCTCTAGATGTGCTGCTAGCTTTTTATTTACTTTCGCCATTTTTTACCTATTTCAGCTATCGTGAAATAATCAAAAATAGGAATAAAATTAAATAATGTTGCTAGGTAGTATTGGGTTTACGGGTACTAACAACTCAATAAACTCGCTCACTTCGTTCGCTGGGACGCATACACGCAGGGCGGCTTCGCCATTATGCCCTACGTTCCTGCGCCCGTTATTGGAAAGTTAGCTGCCAAGGAGGTAGGTTTGGCAATAGATAGAGATGCATGGATTTTTGGTTTAGCCGTTGCGGCGATTGCTGTTTTATTTAGTCTTACTTCACTAGCTAAACAAGGAAGTATTGCAGCGTATTTCTTGGTGTTTTTCTTGTGTGGCATTCCTGCTGGTGTTGGTTTCTTTATTGGGCAGCGCACACACAAAAAATCCTTAAAAATTCAGCACATTTTGGTTGCTGCTTTTATTACGTACTTCATTACCGACAATACTGTAAAGCTTATCGGCCTCACTCAAGAGTATTGGTATCTTACTTTTGCCGTATTGTTTATATTATCAGGGCTTGTTAGTTGGCGTTCACCAAAAATGTTTAACAAAAGTGGCAGCTAACAAAAAAATTAAGTCACTCACTTCGTTCGCTGGGACGCATACACGCGAGGCGGCTTCGCCATTATGCCCCACATGCCTGCGCCCCTTATTTAAAAGTTATATGCCAAAGGTACTTTTGTGTTTCCAATCTTCTTTTTGATTTCATTTCTTCTTGGAAATTTCATAGGTTTTCGAATTGTTCTCCACCTACTCAAAGTGGCTGAAAATGTAAACAAGCGCAGTATGTTACTTACTGGTTTATTTCTAATAACGCAGGCTTTTTCAGCTTCAATTACCTATTTGACGGGTTTAGTAGAGCCAGCATCAGTTGTAATATCGATAGTGTTGTTTTCGTTCATTTTAAAGCGCTTTATGGTTTTGAAACTATGGCAAGTTATTTTGTTCCCCATCGGCGTATCATTAGTTTCTGGGCTTATATTGGCTATCTTGCTAATGTCTACAGTACAATTATGGGGTGGTTCAAGGGTTTAATCAGCATGTCATTTAACAACCCAATCAACACACTCACTTCATTCGCTGGGACGCATACACGCGGGGCGGCTTCGCCAGTATGCCCCACTTGTCTGCGCCCGTTATTGGAAAGTTAGGCGCCAGTATTCAACTCTGAGGAAATTATATGTCTGAGCAGTTATTTCAAGCACTTATGAGTCCTAAAGCGACTGTTGGTATGGTCTGCCTTCTTTTGATACTAGCTGGAATAATGTCTATTAAACAGATGAAGAGTAATAGCCCTCTTGCTCCTTACGTTCTGCAAATATTGGGGCTAACTTTCATTCTTCCTATAGTGGTACTACTGACAACAATAATTGAAGTAGATGGTCAAGCGCTTATGGGATTGCTGGGCACAATTGTTGGATATATATTTGGAACATCGAAAACTCAAACGGATAAACCAAGGATACTTGTCAAACAAAGTAAAGACGACAGCAATGACGCCTAACAAACGCATTAACACTCGCTGCGCTCGCTAGGGACAAAAACACGTAGGCTCCCTGCGCTTCGCTTGGTATTGTAGCCTACATATTTTTGCCTGTTATGCGGGCCGTTATGTGGCAAGGAGAAATGATGGAAAAGTTTCTTTCTGAAGAAAAAAGGGATTCGATCAAACTTTTATTCGACGCCTTTAAACATCTTACTACACTAAGTTCAGGCTCGATTGTTCTATTAGCGGCATTTTTAAAAAACATACCCAATACAGGTTGCGGCAAGTACTTCGCTATTGGAGCAGTTCTCTTTCTATTGCTATCCGTTTTACTGTCTGTAGCCGTTTTAATTTTAATCCCCAAAGTCTTAGCAGAAGACGGCTTAAGAGATGAAAGAGTTAAAAACCCATTTATGTATTCCGCTGTCTTTTCCGCAGCATTTTTTATATTCGGCATTATTTCATTGGCTATTTTCATCATAAACAATCTAGGAAGTTTTTAGATGCCACATAACAAAAAAATTAAGTCGCCTGCTAGCGCAGGCTGGGACGCTAACACGCAGGGCCGCTACGCTATTATGCCCTACGCGTTATCGCCCCTTATTTAAAAGTTATATGCCAGTAAATATATTTGAGATCCTATGAAAGAGAAAGATCACTTTAAAAAGCTAAGGAGCATAATTTATTCTCTTCTTCCTGCTTTGATTCTACTTTCTTTCTTTTTGGAGAAAGAACTTATCAAGAGTCTATTTTTCTTAGTCTTTGGAATATGGGCATGTTCTTTTGGCTTCTCCTTTTTTAATCAAGCTAAGACTAAAAAACAATCACCGAAATATTCAGCACTATACTTAGTTTCTTTTATCTACTTTATTTTGGGTATCGGAGCTTTAAATGCCTTAGCGGTAGGTACTTTTTTTTAAAAATGGCATATAACAACAAAATTAAGTCACTCACTTCGTTCGCTGGGACGCATACATGCGGGGCGGCTTCGCCATTATGCCCCACACGCCTTCGCCCCTTATTTAAAAGTTATGTGCCAAGAGGATAATATGGAATACAGTCCTTTATTAGAAGTTCAAGATCAGACTTTGGTCATCACTCAGTCCACTTTATCCGAGTTAAAAAGTTTTAAGGATAGCGAGTTGTTTGCTGAACTGCCCGGTAGTGTTCCAAACGAAAAACGGCTATTAACTAAACTGTTAGACTCAATTTTAGACACACTCATTAATGGCCTTTTGCAAAATCCATCAAGACTTTGGGTCATGGAAACGTTTTTGCCAGTATTAGAAATCATGCAAATGCAAGACACTGAGGCGAAAGAACACTTTGGGGACCATTTAGAGATAATTATGGATATCCTAAATATAGAAAGCTCAGATGGCTTATTGAGCTACTATTTGTAAGGATGTATCGGGTGGCACATAACAAAAAAATCATGTCGCCCGCAGGCGGGCTGGGACACAAACAGGCAGGCGGCTTCGCCATTATAGCCTACCTGTTTGTGTCCCATATTTAGGCGTTATGAACCATAAGGAAATATTATGAAAAAGGAAATTTTAATATCTTGTCTTTCGCTGTTGTCAGCTAATTCATATGCAGCTAAAAATGACGCGGCTGAGTTAGCCGTTAAGTTTCAACACACTGTCAATCAAGGTAATTATGCAGAAGCCATTCGTTACTGGGAACCTTCTAAGCAAGATGAAATGTCGTTAAACGGCGGAAAACTTATTGGTACATTGTTTTCTGGCATAAGTTTACAAAAAGACACGCTCGATACGCGCTGCAGTAACGAAAGTTGTATGGTTTCGGCTCAATACACAGATGACTCTGGTAAAACACGTAAAATTACTTATACATTCGTCATGGATGGAAATTTGTTTCTGAGCAATATTCAAACTACTGGTTCATAACAAACCACTATAGCCGCTCGCAGGCTCGCTGGGGCGTTGTATGCCTAAGGGACTCATGTGACTACTATCTATTTTATAGTTGGTTTTACTTGTCTACACTTGGTCTTAGCATTTGTTAATGCTATTGGTATCAGAGGAGCGTTTTTTAAACAACAAAGCTCCATGACCCTTTGCTTAATAATTAATTGGCTAACCCCTATCGTCGGACCAACCATTACATATTTTATTGTTAGAAGTTCTTTTTCTAACACGTCGCCCGGCACACCCGTTGCAGATCAATCCGGAAGTAACGGACTATACACGGGGGCAGAAGGACGAAGCGATGATTGATTTTTATGCCCATTGGTTTAGCTATTTTGAAACGGCATATAACAACCCAATCAACACACTCACTTCGTTCGCTGGGACGCAGACATGCGGGGCGGCTTCGCCATTATGCCCCACATGTCTGCGCCCGTTATTGGAAAGTTATGCACCTACGGACACATTGAATGGACTCAGACATTGAATTAAATATCAGCTTTAGATTCTTTTCGCTTACAGAAGAATTATCCAACGAAATCAAATCAAGCCTTAAAGCCTCATCTTGTAGACCTAATAAAA